>JAJFLE010000030.1 GCA_021772835.1 Mariprofundus sp. | reverse complement strand
GGATGCCTGTTGGCAGCTGTGTGCCGGCAGAGCTTGCTTCTGCACCCGGCGATTTTATCTGCTGGTACATCAGGTCCTGAAAGTTGGCACGACCACGTTTAAAACCTGTCGTATTTACGTTGGAAATATTATTGGATATGACATCCACGTTAAGACTTTGTGCTGCCATACCTGTTGCGGCAGTCCATAATGAGCGCATCATAATTCTACTCCTTAAGCCTGAACCATGCCGACTCTGTCATTGAGCAGAGAGGCCTGTTGGTTGTAGTTTTCTAAAGTTTTCATCATTGATTCGTATTCACGCGTGGTGGCGATCATCGCTGTCATGGTCAGAATTGAATTAACATTCGACTCTTCAAGCGAATGGTGATGTACGGAAATGGAGTCGTCAGCCGGAACGATATTCTCCTTCGGCGTGTGAATCAGAACACCTTCGGCCTTCTGAATCTGACGCGGATCGGTAAGCATGGAGAGGCCGAGTTCAGTGATCGGTTCACCATTGACGAAGATGGTGCCATTTCCCGTGGCGCTGACTTCACCACGAGGCAGCTGAATGGCAGCCCCATTGTTATCCAACACAGCCTGGCCACCCTGAGTTTTCAGGTTGCCATCAGCATCAATCCGGAAATTGCCGGCGCGGGTTAATGCTTCTGTACCGTCCTGCATCTGAACACGGAAAAATGCTGTGCCGTGAATGGCAAAATCGAACTGGCCGCCGGTATTACGAATGGAGCCGGGTTCGATGCTGGTATACTGTTTATTCATGGAAAGGTGTGCTGCGGAAGTGTTATCTGGAACACCATCACGCGCCATCTTGCTGGAAAACATGGATGAGAACGCTGTGCGATCCTCCATGTAACCTACGGTGCTCGCATTGGCCAGGTTGTTACTGATGCTATCCAGACGATTTTGCATCATCTGACCTGCGCCACCCGAAATAAAGAAACCTAGTTGCATAGTTATCTCCTGCCTTATTAATCTTGCCTGCCTATCTATTGCAAGATCGCGGCCAGCGGAGGAGTTTCAATTAGTTGTTTGTTTGCAGTGATTTAAGGAGGTATGAAAATATTTCCGGTTGATGCATGGGAACTTTTTTCCGCTTTTCCAAGGACATTTTTTCCTCCGTATCAATGTTTCAGAATCAAACGCAGAAGGCATATTTAAGAAGTAGTGAATCCTAGAATCAGGCCAAAACAAGACGTTCTAAATATCTCCTGGTTTGACTTTTAGCGGAGCAGACCTGGCACCTGCAGGGTCGTGTGCTTGAAGCAAAACAGGGCCGCGTTATGCGGCCCTGTTTTGGGTTTTCCGGCATTGCCGGTAGTGCTTACTTGATTGTGATGGATTTCGGTTTGGCGCTTTCTGCTTTTGGAATTCTGATCTCCAGTATACCATTTTTCATGGTGGCATCCACATTCACCGTATCCACATTGGGTGGCAGCGAAAAGCTGCGCGTAAAGCTCCCATATGAGCGTTCGATGCGGTGGGCGTGCTCTTCACTGACGTCCTTCGCATATTGGCGCTCGCCAGAAATGGTCAGCACGTTATCTTTGACATCGACTTTGACATCCTTTTTTTCGATGCCGGGCAATTCGGTTTCTACGACCAGTGCATCCTTGGTTTCGCGGATGTCCACGGCAGGCAACCAGTTGCCTGCAGCTGCGCCACTGTCATCAAAAATATTATTCAGCTGACGTTGTACACTTTCCAGCTCGTTCCATGGGGTTTTTCTTAGCAGTGTCATCATACACCTCCTGATCACTCATGTGCTGCATATATGCGGTGCTGGTATCTATATAGCACTGTTATATCGTTTATTCAAGTGGGAGTAGAGGCTTTTCAAGTCTGTGAACATAACTTCGCGAAATAAGAGGTGCTTGGCAAACTGCTATTGATGGTCCCGGAACGCCCAACTCATGAAAGTCTAATTTCTGCTTTGGGGTCCTGCTTTGGGGTCAGGTCTTGAAAGTTGAATGGCCACTCATAGCCGTTATGCGCAGATCATAACAGGCAGGACGTGGCCTAGGCTGTGTGAAAACTAAAAGCCTTTTTTAAAAGTGGTGAATTATAGGGTTTATCGGCCAACCATGACCAGAAGTGAACCCTGTTTTGCCACACGTTTGTGATACCATGCTTATTTAGGGTTGAGCTCCCACCAGCCTGAAATACTTCGTCTTTTTACACAGTCTGGGCCGGTTTCGGGCATTGGACATGGTTAATTTTTGCGATTTTGTGTGTGTTGTTAGGGTAGGGGGTTAAGCCGCAGACTTGCTGGAAGGGGCATACATCTTCAGCACCAGTTTGACCTGAGCTAACGGGATATCCAGGCGTTCGGCAATGGCTTCAGGGGTTTCACCTTCGCGTTTCATGCGCAGGATCATCGTGGCCTGGCTGCTATTTTCGGGAGGCACACTTCTTGTTGGTGCTTCCTGCCTGATTACAGGCTCTTCATGGCGTGGTGTTTCAACGGAGCGCGGTTTCGGTTGTTCGGGTTCCACTTTCTTTTCCAGACGCTGCTCTTCCTGCTGCTGCACCTGGCTGATCATTTGCGTGGCCTGATTCAGGTGTTGGGTGGCTTCATCGAGCTGCAGGGCGGTATTGGCCAACAGTTGTTCGAGATGTTGCTGACGGCGTCCGTTGCGGTACCAGGTCAGCCAGAGGAAAAAGACGCCGATAATCAGTATGACATCGATGATCAGGCTTAGCCATTGGTCGAGAAAAGAGGTCGCACCTTCCATGATTAATCCAGACCCATGAGTGAACGCATGCGCAGTACCATTTGCGAGTGCAGTTGGGATACGCGTGACTCGGTTAATCCCAGAATCAGGGCAATCTCTTTCATGGTCAGTTCTTCATAGTAGTAGAGTGTAATCAGCACATTCTCGCGTGCAGGCAGGCGGCTGATGGCATCGGCAAGCGATGCGACAAACTCCATCATTGTATTCTGGTGTTCCGGGCCAAGGTTGGGATCGCCTTCCAGTGTTTCCAGAATACTCAGATCTTCATCCTGATTGCCTGCAATAGGCAGATCATCGAAATGCACGACTGACATGCTGCGCACATTATTCAGCCGCAGACGATATTCATCAATGCTGATGCCCAGATGTTTGGCAATCTCTTCCTCGTTGGCAGGGCGGCCATAAATCTGTTCCAGTTCGCTAAAAGCGCTCTGCATCTCCTTGGCATGATCACGCAGGCCGCGCGGCATCCAGTCGAATGCACGCAGGTAATCAATCATGGCACCGCGCACACGATAGGAGACAAAGGTTTTAAATTGTACGTCACGTGAATGATCAAAGCGTTGGGCTCCATCAAGCAGTCCAAGCACTCCGGCATTGATCAGGTCGTTCAGCTCTATCGAGTCGGGTGTGCGCCGCATCAGCTGATCCGCATGGTAGCGAACCAGAGGCAGGTACTCCTCTAATAGTTCATCCGGAGTAGGGGCCGGAGAAGATGCATATTGTGGCATGGCACTCATAGACCCGAATCGGAGTGATGACCGTTGTTTTTCGGATCATTCTGATGATTTGATTGACTTGGCAGTATTTGATTCAGCCAGGCCAGCAGTATGCCCATCCAGGCACCTGAAAAGGCTAAAATAGAGACACGAAACAGAGAATCTTCAACCGAGATGTTCTGGATCAGGCAAATGGCGGAGCCGAGCAATAATCCTGCTAGCGCACCTGATGTCGCGGCATGTGTCGGTTTCATGATGAGGCTGTCTGCGCTTGTACAGAATCGAGCGGGATTTCATCGAGTGTGGATGCCAATGAATGTTCCCAGAAAAACTGCAGGCCTCCGGCGCGCGAGTGATCGCGGGGACGGGCCAGCAGGGTATCGAATAACTTGTTCAGATGCGGGCCGACAGCGCTATCGGAATCGGTAAGAAGGCGCTGCTGTTGAATGGCCTGACGTACAGACGGGTGCTGCGGAATATGGCCTATATAATCAAGATAAACATCAAGATAGCGATCGGCTACGGAGAGCAGACGTTTAAAAGTAATCTGGCCATCAATTTCATCAGTTTGATTGATGATGACCATAAAGCGCTGCACACCACGTCGTTGCGACATCACTTTAATCAACGCGTAGGCATCGGTCAGTGAGGTCGGGTCGGGGGTGAGTACGACAACTGCTGTTTCTGCCGCCGAGGCAAAATAGAGAACGTTGTCGCCAATGCCTGCGGCAGTATCGATCAGAATCAGATCATAATCCTTACCCGCTTCACGCAGCGTATCGAGTATGGTTTGTTGTTCACTAACATTGAGGTTGGTCAGTTCATAAATGCCACTACCGCCTGGCAGAACGTCAAAACCACGGTCACAATGGATGATCAGATCCTCAAGAACAGCTTCATCGGCCAGCAGGTTACGAATAGAGCCGCCGGTATTTAAGCCCAGCATAACATCGACATTGGCCAGTCCCAGATCGGCATCAATAAGCAGTACTTTCTTGCCGGATCTTGCGGCCTGAGCCGCAAGATGTACGGATACAAACGTCTTTCCGACGCCGCCTTTGCCGCTGCTGATGGAGATTACGCGTGGCGTGGTATCGCTCATGTGGTACTTTCCCTGCTATGTTTGCCGAGCAGGGTGGTGAGCGTCTGTGCGGTCAACCATCCCATCTGTTCAGGTACTTCCGGGCCGAAGCTGCAGTAACTCATAGGTAATCTTGCCGAAATTGACCAGTTGACAATTTTCCCGGGTTTCTGTGTTTCATCCAGTTTGGAAAATGCGATATCGGTCATGTCGGATACCTTATGATGGCTCAACTGTTGCATTGCATCCTCCTCATCCATATTGGCCGGAATCACCATAATTTTTCGTGTGCAGTCCATCGCATTCCATAAAACCATCTGACGTTTCAGGCATGCATCGCGGCGTGGACTCCAGCCTTCAGTGTCTATTAGCAGGAGTTGTGCCGTTTGTGTCTCTGCGAGGATGTTTTCTGCTTCCGAAGCTTTCTTCAGCGGGAAAAATGGAATGCCCAGTGTGCTGGTGTAAGCTTTCAATGCATCAAGGCCACCCATGCGCTCGGTGTCGGTGGATACCACGGCGACACGTATACCTTTCAGGCTGTAGTGAGCTGCGAGCTTTGCAATCAGTGTGGTTTTACCGCTGCCGGATGGACCTGTGAACATGACAGTGTGGCGGCCCTGATCAGGATTGATGCGTCTGCTCCACTGCAGTGTCTTATTCCCCATCGGTTTACGATTGGAGAAATCACCGGCCATGTCAAAGGCGTAGGTGGCAGAGATACCGAGGCGCATCAGATGATCAAAAGCCTCTGCTTCACTGTTTGACTTGAGAGCACTGCGCAGGCTGGCTGATTCTTTGTTACTCAAACCTACGACAATGCGCTCTAGGCGTTCGATTGTGGCATGGGTCGATGCCGCTGCAGTGGCTTCATCTTTTGTGTGCGGGGCGGGTTTGGTTCGGGAGCCTTTCAGGCTCTTCGGTTCGACCTCTACACTGTTGTTGTCCAGAGCGGCATGTACATGCCACACACCGATACCACCTGCATCCTTGATTTGCTGGCGATCCAGAATCAGAGCTTCCGGGCCCATGTCCTGGCGTACCTTGGCGAGAGCCTCATGCAGATGGGAGGCAGTAAATACTTTAATGCGCATCGTACAGGCTCACACGTGCCAGAGATTGCACATTGGTTTGTGACGGCATTTCGTTAATCGAGAGTACAACAATACGGTTCATGATTTTACGCAGCGCCTGGGATAGCGGGCCACGCAATTGCGGTGTGGTCAGCAGGACCGGCATATCGACATCATATTGCGAGGTGATTTCGTTCAGTCTGGCTATGAAACGTTGCCATTCAGCCATCTCCAGCGGTAGCCCCCAGCCGGGTTGCTGGATCACGCGTTCAGTCATGCGCTGTTCCAGTTCACCGTCAAGCATGAACACGGAGAGTTCTCCTTGCTGGTTCAGATAACGCTGCGTAATGGTGCGACCAAGTCTGCCTCGCACACGCTCGACAAGATCATCCAGGCTAAGGTTTTGACCGGCATGGTCAGAAAGGGCTTCCAGAATCAACATCAGGTCGCGGATGGGCACCCATTCAGAGAGCAGACGCTGCAACACATTCTGCAACATGCCAACGGAGACCTGAGCGGGAATGATTTCATCCACCACTTTCGGGTGTCGCCGGGAGAATTTTTCCAGTAATTCGTGCACTTGTGTGCGATCAAGCATCTCGGATGCTTGTGAACGCAGCAGCTCGGTCAAGTGGGTGATAATGACAGTGGTAGGTTCGACCACGGTGTATCCGGATAGTTCTGCCTGCTGGCGTTTATCTTCAGAAATCCACAGGGCAGGCAAGCCAAACGCCGGTTCCTGTGTGGGGATGCCTTCAATAGCAGGGCCTGTCATCTGGCTCTCCAGTGCCAACAGGTTGCGCGGGCGAATCTCGCCTTTTCCGACAACGGCACCGCGAATGAGAATCTGATAATCGGAGACACCGAGTTGAAGGTTGTCTTTGATATGTACCGGCGGCAGTACAAAACCGATTTCCTGGGTGATCTGGCGACGTACTTTTTTCATGCGATCCAGCAGATTACCTTCACGACTGTTTTCGACCATATCAATCAGGCCGTAGCCGATCTCCAGACGCACCGGATCTTCAACCAGCAGCTCGTCGAGAGCCTCTTCCTGCGAAATCTCAGGCTGTTGCGGTGTTACATCCTCAGCTTCAGTTGTCAGGCTACCTTGCTGCTGTCCAAGGTGCAGGTAATAACCGCTGGCGGCCAGCCCCAACGCCAGAACCATAAACGGAATGAATGGCAGGCCCGGTATCAGGCTCATTAGAACCAGTGAGCCCGATGCAACAAAATGCACCTTGGGATGTTTGGTGAATTGTTCCTTCAATTCAAGAGGTAGAGAGATGTTGCTGCTGGCGCGGGTAATGATGATGCCTGCTGCAATGGAGATTACCAGAGCAGGGATTTGTGACACCAGGCCATCACCTACCGTCAAAAGACTGAATACAGCCATAGCATCGGATGCCGACATACCGTGCTGCATAACGCCGATGATGAGCCCTGCTATCAGGTTGATCACCGTGATAATCAGGCCGGCAACCGCATCACCACGCACAAACTTGGATGCACCGTCCATAGCGCCGTAAAATTCAGCTTCACGAGCAACGTTTTCACGCCGCTTGCGTGCTTCGGCTTCGTCAATCAGACCGGCGTTCATGTCAGCATCAATGGCCATCTGTTTGCCCGGCATGGCATCGAGAGTGAAGCGGGCTGCAACTTCAGCGATGCGAGTGGAACCCTTGGTAATCACGACAAAGTTGATCAGTACGAGAATGATGAAAACGATCAGGCCGACGACGGTATTGCCGCCGACGACGAACTCGCCGAAGCCTTGAATAACATTACCGGCAGCCGCCGGACCTTCCTGCCCATGCAGTAGAATTAAACGTGTAGTCGCAACGTTTAACGATAACCTGAACAGGGTGGTAAGCAGCAATAGTGACGGAAAAACTGAAAATTCAAGGGGTTTGAGAACATAGATAGAGGTCAGTAAAATCAGGATGCCTATGGTGATATTGGTAGCCAGCAGCACATCCATGAGCCAGGTAGGCAGCGGCACGATCATGACCATCAGAATGCCGAGCACGCCGATCGCAAGCAGGACGTCAGGTTGTCTGCCTATGCGCTGCATTGTCATCGCGGCTGCTCTCTGCATGTTTTATTTACTCCCTTGTGTCCTTAACATATTTTCTGGTCACATCGTGTGCCGGAAATCGATTGTTTCGTTGCCTGCAGATCAATATTTTGACACATGATCTGCCCGGGTTTTGTGGGGCCGGATGTTCTGCTGCATACCATTATCGCTGCTTTAACCTGAATATTTCAGCCAAAATAATGGCAACGGCTTCGAACAGCTCCTCTGGTATTTCATCGCCGACCTTGACCTGCTTAAACAAGGATCTTGCCAAAGGTTTGTTTTCACGCATGGGGATGTTGTTTTCCTGGGCAATTTCTCGAATTTTTGCGGCAATATGCCCCTTGCCCATAGCCAGTACGCGCGGTGCGCTCAACGAGTCCGGTTTATAAGACAGGGCTATTGAGATGTGGGTCGGGTTGGTGATGACGACATCTGCATCCGGCACATCGGACATCATGCGGTTATGTGCCTGCTGCATCTGAATCTGACGAATTTTTGCCTTCAGCTGAGGGTCACCTTCCGATTCTTTGTGCTCATCGCGCTGTTCTTTCTTTGACATGCGCATCGACTTCGCATGCTCCCAGCGCTGGTAAATCACATCGGCCAGGGCAATAAAGGCGAAAATGATAGCGGCGAGCGTGATGACTTTGACTCCGCCATTGACTGCCAGCGCTGCGATGTCGCGGGGATCACGCAGGGCGGAGTAGAGAATCTCGTCAAAAAGACTGATAACCACGGTGGAGCAGGCAACACCGATGACGATCATTTTAAGTATGGATTTGATAAATTCTGCCAACGATTTGGTGGAAAACAGTCGTTTGAAACCTTTCATGGGGCTGATTTTTTCCAGCTTGGGTTTGAGCGTTTCAAAGGTGAATACCGGGCCGCTAACCATAAAAGTGACAAAAACACCGAGCAAAACTATAGGGATGGCAATGGGTAGAAGTACCATGGCAATGTCGGCACCGGCACTGATCAACATTGCTTGCATACCTTCACCCGTAGCGTCCAGTTTTGATTTTCCGGAGAGATGGAATTTCAGCATACTCATCAGCGTTCCGCCGATCCAGGTCCCCAGACCTGTAACCACGATCAGACTCAGAACCATGAATGTAATGGCGGTCGAAGGCTCTTTGCTGCTCGGCACCTGACCTTTCTTGCGCCCATCTTCTAGACGTTTGTCCGATGCCTCTTCGGTTTGCTGGCTTTTGTCCTGTTCGTCAGACATGACTCAGAACTCTGTTGAGCAAACATAGGCTGATCAGCATATGATCAAACCCCGCTCAGATGGCGCAGGAACAGCGGCACCTGTACTGACAAGGCTGTAAAAGCATCGTACATCAGGTAAACAAATGAGGGCATGCCAAGTCCGAAGGTGAGCAGCCCAAGGCCAACGGTGAGCGGAAAACTGACAAAGAAGACCTGGATCTGTGGTACTGCTCGTGAAACAAGGCCAAGGGCAACATAGACTAAAAACAGTAATAACATGATGGGAGCTGCGATTTTCAAAGATAGCACAAACATATTGGCTGCAGCGTCAGTTAATGCCAGCAGACCCGGGAAATGCCAGGGCTGGTCAATCGGGAAGAGGGTGAATGAGTCAATCATGGCATGGATGAAAATGTGGTGGGCACCGGCTGAAACCCATAACAACATGGCCAGGGTCAGGGATAATTGGGAGATGACTGATTGCTGGCTGCGCGTGATTGGGTCGAAAACGTTGGCGACTGTCATGCCCATCTGGAAACTCATAATCTGACCGGCAAACTGAGCGGCGGTAAAGGTAAGCTGGGCAAACAGAGCCAGAGCTCCGGCAATCAGTATTTCCTGAATGGCTATGGCGGCAAACGCAACCGGCTCAAGTGGAATCAGGGTAACCTTGTCCTGAACAAGCGGGTAAATGAGTAGCGTGAGTAACACAATAAGACCGACTTTCACCTGAGCAGGAACCAGCTGATGGCCGAGCACCGGTAGCAATAATAACATCGCGCTAATGCGCAGGAAAACCAGTAAAGCTACTGTGATTTGCTGAATATCAGGCCAGGGGAATTCCACGGATACCTGTTACTGGGTTAAGGATGGAATGGTTGAGAACAGATCGCGGGTGAAGGAGACCATCTTCTCAGTCATCCAGGGGGCTGCCACAATCATGGCTATGAATACGGCAATGATTTTAGGTACGAAGGTCAGGGTCATTTCCTGAATCTGGGTCACGGCCTGAAACAGCGAGATAGCAATACCGACAACGAGTGCCACAACCAGCATGGGCAATGAAATCATCAGTACCATTTTGATGGCTTCAGTGCCGATTTGTATAACTTCATCAGGTCCCATAACCGTCATTAGAGCAAGCCAGGTGCCAATTGTGTTTTGCGTGAATAGTATGGATTTTGACAGTTGTTAGTTTCTCCACTTTTATCTATTCTGGACGATAAGGTAGAGATATTCGTGTTTCAAAAGCTGAGGGGGACCGATGCAGGTATTTGAAGGGAGTTCCAGCTTATCGAAGTCGAAAAAAGCGGTAGCCGAGGCCATTCATGATTGGCCGGGCAAGTCTGTTTTTTCACCTGACATCGTGCTTGCATTTCACTCAACGGCACAGAACTCCAACGAAATTGCAAGTGAACTCGTCAAACATTTTCCTGATGCATTGAGTATAGGCTGTACCACGGCAGGTGAATGGACGTCCTGCAGTTATCAGAATGGGTCAGTAGTGCTGCTCGCTATTGCATCGGATAAAATCCGATGGACACACCGCGTGGTTCAGTCGCTAGCTGATTTTTCCGAACACAACGCCCATGATGTCTTTAATCAGTTGCTTAAAGGCATGCAGATTGATCGCAGTGACTTGCGTACGGATCGCCAGGTTTGCATCGGCCTGATTGATGGGATAGCCGGTGGGGATGGCCGGGCAGTGGCCGCCATGGCCAGCCAGCTTGGTAATGTG
>JAJFLE010000029.1 GCA_021772835.1 Mariprofundus sp. | reverse complement strand
CCTCGGGCTTCTTGTAGTCAGCTAACAGACCATCAATTAGGTCTGCTGGTAATTTTGAAACGGTCATACTCTCTCCTTTGAGTAAGACGGAACTATCCGTCAATTTAACCGTTTACACAAAATTCAGGACACCCCCGATTTTATAGACTCAATCACCCATGCAGTTGAAGAACCCGATTACCGTCCTATCTGTAAACGAGAATAGCTCGCTTTGCCGTTACCATGAGCAGCAGGTTTGATTTACAAATCATCTGTTTCGACCCGCCGAAATGCGGAGTCGCTGTTTACCGCGTCGTATGCTCCAAGGTTTACCTGCAAGCGAAAGGCTATCAGGGATAGAGTCGACCTGCTGACCCATGTCATTGCATGGATCCTTATCTCGGACCAGTCATGCCATTGTGGATCTGTTGTTGTACTGGAAAGGCTTGAAGCATCATTGTGGTGTCGGTTACGGGATTCCTTTCTGGCCTTATTCAGTGGTATAACGGTATTGGCTATCATCATGATAGTTATATTTGCCCTGCTGTTTTTGCTTCTTCCGTAAAATGTGAATATGCTGCTGGAGTCACTTGAATTCATGCTGAGCCAGAGAGGTTGGATATGAATAGACAGGAGAGCCGTTGAGCCCGCTTTTCCAATCGTTGCTGATCTATGTAGCGATGCTGGTCGTGTTTGCCTCTATGGTTCATAGCAAAGGCCGGCATTTCAATAATATCCATCTGTTTGAAGTTCTGTTCCTGTTTGTGCCGTGGCTGACCGTCGTAGGTATGGCTTATATCTTTTTCGGCTCCATTGATGCGCTGTACGAACGCAGCGGTGTCTGGGTGTTTTTCTGGATCATACAGGTTATCGGGGCAGGGTTGCTGGGCAGTTTTGTGCTGATGC
Organism: Mariprofundus sp.; assembly: GCA_021772835.1. Classification (GTDB taxonomy): domain Bacteria; phylum Pseudomonadota; class Zetaproteobacteria; order Mariprofundales; family Mariprofundaceae; genus Mariprofundus. The sequence goes on along the minus strand of JAJFLE010000029.1, from coordinate 2,026 downwards.
CGCGTTATCTGCTCAAGGCTGAAACGCTGGCAGCCAAGCTGCTGGTCAATGTAATTGCCAGCCTGAGCATTTCAGCCGTGTTTGCCATGAGCCGCGTTTTCCTTTTTGCACTCTCGGGTGATGCCTATTTTGATGGCTGGCCAACGCAGTAGAACATGCCTCACTCCCCGATCAGTTTTCGAATAGCTTGCGATAATTTATAGAAATCGAATGGTTTGTTGATCACCAGGCACTGTTTTGTTTGAACGCCCTGATCAAGCACTTGCTCTTTGTCATATCCGGTAACCAGAATGACCGGTAGCTGTTGATTAACTTGGCGAAGTGCCTTGAGTAAGTCTTTTCCTCCAAGCTTGGGCATGACAACATCGGAGATGACCAGTTCGATCTGATCCTGATTGTTTTTAAACATTTCAAGTGCCTGCTCGCCATCACCGGCTTCAAAAACACTGTACCCCATGCTGGTTAGCGCCTCGGCGACTGCACTGCGAACGCTCGTTTCATCGTCTACAAGAAGGATCGTTCTGCCTTGACCGGCCATGACCTGAGCAGCTTGGCTGCCTGCCACATGTTCATTTTTTTTAGCACGTATGGGAAGGTAAATGTGAAATGCTGTACCTTTGTTTAACTCACTTTCAACCGCAATGGCGCCATCATGCGTCTGAACGGCGCCGTAAAGCATGGCCAGCCCCAAACCAGTGCCTTTACCGACCTCCTTTGTGGTAAAAAATGGTTCAAAAATTTTATCCAGTCGTTCATTCGCAATGCCATGGCCATTATCTTTGACGCTAATACAGGCAAAATGCGAACCTTTAAGTTCCGGGTGACTCTGTTTGAATGCCTGATTAGCTTCAAAAGCAGTGAGGCTGCATCGAATGCTAGGAGATGAAACATTGTCCACAGCATCAACGGCATTAGATAGCAGATTCATCAGAACCTGTTGAAGTTGGGTAGCATCACCTCTGATATGTAACTGTTTCGAGCAGATGCCGGTCTGATGGTCGATGTTTTCTGGAATGAGTGTTTTAGCCAGCCTGAAACCCTCATCCATGAATGCGTTGAGGTTAAATATACGCATCGCCACGCTATCCTTGCGGGCAAATGTGAGTAGCTGCTGCACCATCTCGGCAGCTCGATTTCCCAGTTTTTCGATGTTGGTCAGCTTATCTGATGCTACCGGAAGCTCTTGCATCTGCATGCGCGCCAGATAGACGTTGCCCTGAATGGCGGCCAGCATGTTATTGAAATCGTGGGCAATGCCGCCAACCAGTGTGCCTATAGCTTCCATTTTTTGTGACTGACGCAGTTGCTCTTCAAACATTTTCCGTTCGCTGATATCTCGAACGGTGTTGAAAGCAACAGTTACTCCGTCGAGCTCGATAACCCGGGCACTGATTTCAACAGGCATAATCGAGCCGTCTTTTCTAAGATGGGCCGATTCAAATACAGCCTTACCATGTTCTGCCATCTGTTGAACCCGTTCGGGGAGACTTGCGGCAAACTCCGGGCTGTCCAGATCGCTGACCTTCATGTTTAGCAGTTCCTGTTTATTGTATCCTAATCGCTCACAGGCAGTTTGATTCACATCTATAAAATCTGCTTTCATATTGTGAATAAAAAGGCTGTCGTTTGAAGATTCAAACAGCGTGCTGAATCTTTTTTGACTGGCCTCTAGCAGTGCTTCGTTCTGTTTACGTTCGGTGATATCAAACAGTGTAACCAGATGGCCACCGCCATCAGAATCTGCATCAAGCGTACCGGCACCGATAATCGCTGTTCTCGAAGTACCATCTTTACAGCGGACATGCAGCTCTATTGATTCAAAGGGAGTTCCATCCCGACGCGATGTCTCCATATGCGATTGCCAGGTGTCGATGACCCATTGGCGGTAATCCTTGTCGGGGTATGCTTTGGGCCACCATGCATCCAGAGTAGGGATATCATGGATGTCATAGCCGAACGTGTCAGTGAATGCGCGGTTCAAAAATGTGATGTTGCAATGATTGTCATTCAAGGCATAAGGCACAGG
>JAJFLE010000028.1 GCA_021772835.1 Mariprofundus sp. | reverse complement strand
GTTGAAAAACATCAGCAAAAAGTGGACGATGCCTATCAGAGATTGGAAAGCAGCACTAAACCGCTTTAGCATTCAATTCGACGACAGGATGCCAAGGCAGTAAACCAAAGCCGTTTACACAAAATTTCTTACACCCTCCAGAGTTACAGTTTAACGCTCTCGACCCAACTTAATCGTTTCACTGACAGAGATCTTGTCTCCTCCCAACTGTTTGATCTTTTGCTGTAGCTGGAAGTTTTGATGCACGGTGGCTACCAGCTTGTTCAACGCAACGTTACGCTCCTTTTTTGCGGCCTTAAGTTCTTGCTTGATGGCATCTAAACGAGCTTTGAGCCTATTGATCTTTGCCTCCTGTGTTGACACAGGACTATGAGCTGATGCTTTTTCTATTTCGATGATCAGGCCTTCAAACTCTTCCCGCGATTTTTTGATTGCTCCGCGCTTACGCCCAGCCTCAAGTGCTACGGTATCCTTGTTGATATCAGATCCTTTTGGAACGATTGTCGGTTTGCCCGCTTTTAAACGCTCCAGTGCTGCACGGTAATCGTCAATGGCACTCATCTTATCCTCCTAAATTCCCTGTTTAATGCGCGCTAGCATCTTGTTGATAGTTACTTCTTCAAGCTCTATTTGTTTGTAGAAAGGGCTTTCCGACTCATAGAGAACCTTCTGGGCTACTAAGTTGTCTGCAGCCAGCTCTAGCTTTTCAGCGCTCCCCTCATCGAATACCGCATGTGCGCAATTAAGACACGACGTAATGGCTGTAAAGGCAATCTTATCGCAGTTCTCTGTGTTAGTGCAGCCACCGAAAAGGGTTTCCTTATAGGTCATCTCACCATTTTCGAACCTGCGCTTTGTTTCAGTACGGTCACAAAGAAACTCAGGCAACTCACCCTTGTCCTTAGCTGCCTGAATTCGAGTGCCTTCTCCTCCAAAAAGACGAGACGTGCTGTTAATTACGTTTTCTTCGTATTTGAGGAATTCAGCGATATGTTGCTCATTCTCGAACTCCTGAATAAGTGATTTCTGATCTTCATCAATGACAAAGTTTTCTGCAAAAGCTGAGTTGTTCGCGTAGTAGCTGGTCATCGCTAGCGTGATGTGTTTCAACTGTAACGACAGCGATGAAATCGAAACCATGCCAGAGCGTGCTGCATACACGGTCAATGAACGACGTGCCTGATGTGTAGTGAATGGCCACAAATTACCGACTTGGAACTTTTCCTCAGACCGCCAATCTCGAAAGCCATCAAAACGTTCAAGCTCAGCGATGTCGCTCTCTTTGATTCGTATGTCTAAGCGTTTCAAGAGTGTGGCCGAAAGGTCAGAAGCAAGTTTTGCAATTGGTACGTCATAATGAACAGCTTCTCCTGCCAGATGGAGATTCTGAGATGGGAATAAAGGTAAATTCAGATCCGTTTCATCTACAATGCCCATTTGAATAAATGTGATCTGAGCGATTTCTTGTGCGGCTTTGAAGGCCTTCTCAGCTTCAAGTGAAGTCAGCCAAAATGTAGGCCGATAACCATCCCCTGTAAGTTTTGAAGTGTAGCCCAGAATGACATGAATAGATTCTTCTTGAATTGTAACTTTTGTGAATGAATCTAAAGCCAAGAGCCTACACTCAGTATCTCGCATTCCAGAGAAAATATGTATGAGCCATTTGCATGCGAGTTGTATTCTCGAAAGATGTGACTGAATATTCCTGTTGTCTCTGATCTTATTTTTCTCGAAATATTCCTTTAGTCCTAATTCGTTGACTGCTTGTCTAAAGAATACGGCGCCGACTATAGAGAGCCCTAGCTTTCCGATTCCTCCTTTATTAAGCCCATAACGGAGATCATCTTGATGGCGTTTTCTGTAGAACTCATTAAGTGCATCTGAGTGCTCTAAGAAATAATCTATAAGAGAGTTTAAATCTACTATTAGCTCTGAGTATATACGTGTTGGAATGACTGGTGTTTGGTCGGTTTTACGTTCTGATATACGCATGAAATAAGTTACTATCGCCAGTTGCTCAGTAGATAGTGTAAAGTTAAATGCAGGGAATCTATTTTGAATGATAATGAGTTTTGTGCAAAGTCGGTGTACGCCCGTAAGAACAGAAAGGGATGAACATGACATCGCTTCCTTTAAGGCCTGACTAAAAGCAGTACTCTGGTCAATATTACTGGGTGTGCAGCCTGTTCTTTGGGCAAGTACTGCTAGGCGACGTAAGTTTGCCCAATAAATGCGTAATGTGCCTACAGACATCACCTCTGGTGAGAAGTACATCAATGCGAAATTGATACACCTTAGCTCTCGGGAGATGTTTTTTGTAGATATCGATGACCGGTCATTGTCATTGCTCCATGAGACAGAGTTGAATACCGCAGGGCCTGTTGTCGAATAAGGTGTGAGATCCAAAATATCGTCGCCAAACCGAGAAAGGTCCGTTCCATCATTATTTCGGCTTATGACAAAGTCGTTATCCGGATAAAGTGAACTGTTGGATTCGAGATCCAACGAATCCGGCATTACTGAGTCAGGAAGTAGAAGCCCAAGCTGTGCCACTAATTTCATGAGATATACCCCGCTTCAACTAAGAAATCAAAGTGGTTGCCCCAGAAGTGGTCAAGTTGACCATTGGCAACTTCCTCCTTGATGCGTTGAATCAACGATTTCATCGCTGGTTTCTGTTTCTGCATTTGATCCAGTACTTCATCAATACGATATAATACAGGCACAAAAATCTGCTCAAAGTGCTCGAAGTTTTTGGCTTTGGGCTTAATCTTCATTAGCACATCTTTTAATGAGAGAAGTTTGCGAACATCTTCATCGTCTGTATGAACGACAAAATGCTCGCAGAACAGACAGCTTTCAGGTTGTCCACAACGTGGTTGAGGTGCTTTTTCAGTAAACCCTTCTGCCAAAGAAGGTTCAGCCCCTGAAGCATCACAATGAGCTGCTGGAGTACCTAAACTCCCATTGTTTAAAATTCGGGTCGGTATTACTCCATCATGCTTACGTGTTTCTCTATTTACTCTGTCTCGAACAGCTGAGAAAAAAGCGGTAAGCTCTTGGCTTGCCTGTTTAAAGGTTGCTTTAGAATAATATTTCAGGGTGGTCGCAGGCGAATGGCCAAGCTTCTCTGCGGGGATAACAGGGTCTTTTGTTTCTGTCAGGTAATAGTTGGACAAACCTTTCCGAAGAGCAGTTGCTGTAACCCATTTAGCATTAGGGAACCATGAACAAAATACATCTTTATACGCTGATAGTCTTCTCTGGCTTAGTGGGCTGACGATCCCGGATTTATCTTGTGAAAGGTTTGTGTCTATCGAAAAAAATGGAAGCTTACTTTGAACACTATATTTTTTGAGGAACCATTCCCTAAAGGCTAGGTAGTGTTTGAAATGGGGTAGGAACCTGACCCCAAACTCTGGATAAACATCTTTCCCTCCAGCACCACGCCCTTTGAAGCCAGAAAAACGCATTCCTCTATTCGAGGTGGTAGTTGCTTTATTTAAATTTAGTTCAAATAAAACTTGCATGTTAGTTCCTGTTACTCCAAAAAATGCATAAGAAAAGGCGCAAATAGCCAGGTTGGCCAGATATAGATTTATCTGGTTAAGACCTTTTCTTTTCCTGATTTTCGTTTTATGAAAATGATGGGCTTTATAATCTTTGGGGGTAAGTTTTATACCAAGCTTTTCAGCTTTATAGCTAACGCTCTCCCAATCCAGAAAAGTCTCTTCTTGAGCCAGTAAAATGACTTTACTTCTTGGAGCCATGCGCGAATAAAAGATGACTGGATCAAATGGATTCTCTTTGATGACTATTGGAAGGATTTTGTCGTCCATTAAATAATCGCTGATCGCATAAAAGATTGCCAAATTTAATCTTACAGCCTGTTTGTGATCCTCGGGATCGGGAGGCAGAGTAGGTGGAGGGTTCTTGGTTCTTTGCTTAAATCTTACTGCCGAACCATAAACAGTTAGTGGATGGAGGCTTGTCGATAAAGTAACAACATCAACAGCCCCCTTTTGAAGAACAGATGCACTGCTTTGCTCAAGCGACCTCCCTTTGATGCTAGATGGGCGCATTTTTTCCAATAACTGAGCTGTATAATCCCCGTATAACTCAACCATTTGATTTTCATCTGAAAAATCAACATTTTCTTTTTTTGAATCCATCCAATTGAAGAAAGGTAAGATTCCACGAAAGTATGTGTCAGCAGTAGTTGGTGAATTTTGACTAAGAAGGAATTCACCGATTTTTTTTATTGTACTGCAACGGTCTTGTCGGAGGCTATTGGGATCAATTCTACGACTTTTCTCATGAGTCTTTTGAACACCTCTTCGCGCATAGCATAGTGCTCCAATGTCTATAATCCGACCTTTAGTGAATCCTTCTGTTAACTCAATGACCAACTGCTCTGGTTTTATGATTGCAATGTCTGAATTTTCCCATTCAATTATGGTAGTGTTTCGAAGGACATATTGATTGTTGATAGTTGTATTCATTGATCGATGTGCTGATTTAGCTCAGAAGAATCGCTGACAACATATTGAAGAACTTCTTTTTCAAATGCATCTTGGACTGCGATTCGCTCATTGTTGTGGCCATGGTAATCTAAATATAGAGCTGTGGTTTCGATACTTGAGTGCCCCATACGTTCTTTAACTTCGATCAGCGCTGCTTGTGAGTTTTGATTTTCGCCAAGGTTGGCCAATAAGGTTTCAAGCAAGTTCATTCCAAAGGTGGCACGCAGGTCATGAAATCTAAAACTTGTAAAGTCAGGATTCTCCGTTTGGATTTTGGTAATAAGGCCTTTCAGAAACACTCGAACCGTAGCACCATCATGAACTCTAAAAGAAATAGATTTATTCCCCTCAACCGCTTTGCTATTACTCATGCTATGCTGCCAGTCATCCATCTCTAGTTTGCTAGTGTAATATGGCTGACCACGATTAGTTAGAAATAGGTAGTTCTCTTTTGTGTCACCATAGTAACTTCTCTTTCTATGGCGCATTGCTTTGGGGCTGTCTGCGTAAATCTTAAGGTCACTGACTAACCATCCAGGGACCTTTAAAGTTATGGGTTTATCAGCTTTGCTGTCAATTTCAGTTCCCGAGCCAATTCTAAGTCGAAGGTAGCCCTCCGAATCCAACTCTCTATCAAGGTCTTTAATGCGCAATGTACAGCAGGTCTGAATGCGAGCACCAGTGAAGAGTGCAAAATAGAAAATCAATTGCATCTCACGATTTCTTGAATTGCGAAGAGCTATAAGAATTTTGGTTTGTTCTTCCAACGTCAGCGGACGTAGTTCGCCACCATCAAGTATGTATTCTGGGTTATGGTTTTTTTTGGCCGCTTTAATGGCCAGATTATGGGACTGAGTACGTAATTTTCTACCAAAACCTTTATTATCCAGTGTTAGAATAGTTCCCTCAATATCTTCAAAGGGCTGGTTCACAAGTTCTTTGGAATCAACCAACTTCCATTCAATGATAGATCTATAGAAATTAACCACTCGATTCATTCTCTGTTTGGCGGTTGACGCTTTGATTTTGCCTTTTCGAAATAATGAATTCAAAAATGCACGGTATCTATATGTAACTCGCAAACGTTCATGTTGGGGAAGAGAAAGGTAATGAAGTTTGTTGTCCTCCATGAATCGCAGGTAGTCGAGAAGGTCATCTGTTATACCCCTGTAGGTCTTCATATTGATCCTACCAATATATTCAGTTTCAATCTTCTTGAGGATGTAAAGGTTAGCAATGTCCCAAGGGGTGCCATCTGACTGAAGAATGACTGGGAAGTTAATGATCTGGAAGTCGTTGGTATCTAAAAAGGTGTAGTCTATTACATCAATGTTTTCAATAAAGCCAAGTTCAAAAAGCCTGAAGTCTGGGATCACTACAATTTGAGCATTAGGTTTGGTTTTTATAGACATTTTGATATTCCTTAAACATTTCCAATGTCCATATAATACAAACTTACGCCACTGTGTCTACAAGTTAAACTTATGCTTGTCGGGTAACTCGTCGAGAAAGAGAATGCCGAAATCGGCCTTGGATATTTCTCCCGGCCTTGGATTGCTGCCGCCTCCGATAATAGCAACATCGGAAGCAGTATGATGTGGGGTTCTGATCGGGGGCTGTCTGCTCATGGCCGGGCGTGTATGGTCACCGGAAACACTGTAGATACGGGTTACTTCCAGCGCCTGTTCCGTAGTCAGCAGTGGTAATATCCCCGGCAGGCGTTTGGCCAGCATGCTTTTGCCGACGCCGGGGCTGCCGTTGAGTAGCAGGTGGTGACCGCCAGCCGCTGCGATTTCCAATGCCCTGCGTGCTTGTTGCTGGCCACGAACATCGGACATGTCCGGTATATTCTCGCCGGGTAGTTCAGCATCAACTTCAAAGCTTGCTTGTTGAATGATTGTGCGGCCTATCAAATGCTCTGCAACGCTGAGCAGGTTGGCAGCAGGGTAAAACCGCATGTCATCAATGGCGCTGACTTCGCTGATATTGTCCTTGGGCAGAATGACTGAATGAAACCCCTGCGTACGGGCAAAAAGAACCAGTGGCAGTACACCATTCACAGGATTAATGCGGCCATCCAGTGCCAGTTCGCCAATCATGAAAGGAAGCTGTTTATCGGTTTCAGATGCATGTTCTGCATTGGACAGATTCAGTGATGAGTTGGCCTGCAACTGCCCTGATGCCATGAGCAATCCTATGGCAATTGGGAGGTCGAAATAGGAGCCGTCTTTACGGATATCGGCAGGGGAGAGGTTGACGGTGATCCGGCGCAGAGGAAACTCAAATCCGGAATTCATTACGGCGGAACGAACTCTGTCACGGGCCTCACGTACTGCTCCTTCGGGGAGACCAACCAGAGACCAACATGGGATACCTCGCGAAAGGTCGACCTCTACATCGACAGATTCGGCATCAAGGCCTCGCAGCGAGGCGCTGGAAAGACGGGCAAGCATATTCTGATTGTAGATGGAAACGGCAGGGTTTTCATCCTGCCTGCAAAAAAATGACCACGAAAGTTACGAAGTAAAGGACGTTTGTCTTCGTGCGTTTCGGGTAAATACGGTTTTAGTGGTTAAGTTGCTTGAGTTTCGCTTCCAGTTCGGTGACACGGCCTTCCAGAGAGGCTAGCTCCTGACGAGCTTTACCAAGCATGGCCTCCTGAACCTGCATGCGCTCATGAGTTACCACATCAAATTGATCAAGCGCACCTTCAACGATGCTTTTGACCTGTGTTTCTGCACCCTGTTTCAAGCCGCCAAGTAAACGAAGCCCGCCAGCAATTTTTTCTGCAATATCGTCCAGTGCCTGCTGATTGTTGTTACTCATCTTATTTCTCCGCTTTACTTAATATCGACTTGCGTTTGTTCATATCGTCTTCATTGACGATATCACCTTTCAGGTAGGCCGTATTACCTGAGGGTAATTTAATCATTAACCAACCTTGAGAGCCAATTTTACTTACTTCCAGGCTGGCGCCGGGTTTGAACCAGCCTACACGTTTGGAGTTAACGCTAGCCTTGGCTCTTAGATTGTTATATTTTTTACTGCTGAAGCTCGCATGTTTTGGCAGTTTTTTCAGTGAAATTTCGATCATTTCAGTGATCGCATTTTCAACAGACTCTTCACGCGTTGAGCTGCGAACTTTGACGTAAACAGTGGTAAGCTGAAGTGTCTGTCTCCTTAGAGTGATTTCACCGTCCAGACGCTGATTGCCAAAGCCAATGCCGTAACCACCATCCTCCTGGATTTCCAGCACATCGATATCCAGTTCCATGGTTTTTAATGAATGATGGATGGCAGCCAAGGTCTTTTTCATGCTGGCAGGGAAACTTTTTTCTTTACCGACAAACTGGAAACCTACAGCTTCAAAAAGCGCACCCGGGATTGCTGAAACTGCCGTTAGCGCAAAACAGCCGGAAAGCATAAGCGGTAGCAGCATGATAATAAATGATGAACGAATGTACTTCATACACCCCATTTTTTCGCCTCCGGATTGCACAGGTTCAAATGGTCGAGTACACGGTTTACAATGAAATCAATAATCTCATCTATGGTTTCCGGTTTATGATAAAAGCCCGGCATAGCAGGAATAATATGGGTGCCCATATGCGAGAGCTTAAGCATGTTTTCCAGATGAATCGATGATAAAGGCGTTTCGCGAGGAACAATAATCAACTGTCGTTTTTCTTTCAGAATCACATCGGCAGCGCGCTCAATCAGGTTATCTGACATGCCACCTGCAATACGCGCCATGGTACCCATCGAACAGGGGATAATGACCATCTGTTTGATGCCCGCAGAGCCGGATGCAGTGGGTGAAAACCAGTCTTCCAGTGCATAGTTGTGTAAATGCTGGCTTGATACATTCAGATGTTGTGCCAGTACGGATGTTGCCAGCTCAGTCTGTTCAGGCAGGTCAATATCTGCTTCCTGTTTGAGTACAACTCTTGCGGCTTTGGAGAGCAACAGGTGTTGCTCAACGCCTGCCTCGGCCAGACGCTGAATCAGCCTTAAGCCATAGGCAGCTCCGGATGCGCCTGTCATGGCAGTAATGATAGATCTGTTTTCGCTATCGATGTGCAACACTGGTTTCATCTACTCCTGCCTTACAATACGGTCATAATCATGCTGAACAGCCTGCCGGTCTGCAAGTTTTCAGCTTTATTGATGTGATTTCTGTATATGCCATCACAATCAGCCATGCAGAACAGCTTACATCGAAAAGCTTTCTCCGAGATAGAGACGGCGGGCTTCAGGATGAGCGATAATTTCATCTGCCGTACCCTGTACAATAATGTTACCGGCGCTCATCAAATATGCCCGGTCACAGATGGACAGTGTGTCGCGCACATTGTGGTCGGTGATAAGAATGCCTATACCCTTGCTTTTCAGCTCTGCAATGATGCTCTGGATATCTTCCACGGCGATGGGGTCCACACCGGCAAACGGTTCATCAAGCAGTAGAAATCGCGGCTTGGTTACCAGCGCGCGGGCAATTTCTGTACGTCTGCGCTGGCCTCCTGACAAGGTATAAGCTTTCTGGTGTTGCACACCCTCAATGCCGAGATCAATGAGCAGTGCTTCAAGCTCTTCCTCAATCTGAATCTCCGGTATCTCCAATGTTTCAAATATGGCCAGCAGGTTTTCCCGTACGGTAAGTTTGCGAAAGATACTGGCTTCCTGAGGAAGATAACCAATGCCTGCGCGTGCACGCAGGTGCATGGGTAGAGCTGTAATGTCATTTTCATTGAGTGAAACAGTGCCGCCATCCGATTGAATCAATCCACAAACCATATAAAAACTGGTGGTTTTACCGGCCCCGTTGGGACCGAGAAGACCAATGCACTCACCGGAAAAGACATCCAGTTCAACACCGGAGACGACCTGGTTGCTGCGGTAGGCTTTGCACAAACCTCTGGCAGACAGGTGATGGACACTGCTCATTTTTTATCTCCGACTGTTCCAAGGCCAGGTTCACTACTGTCTGACTCAATCACCATGCGGGTTCGACCTCCTGCTTTTGGTTGTACAATAGTTTTTTCCTGGTTGATGTAGTGGGTGATGGTTTCCCCCTGAACCCGACTGCCTTGCTGTTGCATGATTGCATTGCCAATTAAGGTGAGTTTTCCCTCAGTCTGATTCAATACTGCTTTGTTCGAAGTACCCGTGACCGTGCCTTGTTTGATCTTGATGTGGCCGAATGCCTCGGCATGATCGAGTTTGTTGTTCTTGTAATAGGCAATGAGTTTATCGCACCGGAGCTGAAAATCATCACGTTTGAGCACTACATTCTGGTTGAATTCTGCCTGACTGGTTTTGTGGAAAAAAATCATTTTCCCCGACTCTATTTCGACGGCTCCGGATTCGGCCCAGGCTGAGCTGGAGGCAAGCGCCAGTAACAATATTACCATGATTTTAATCACTGTGTCGCTCCTTGCCACTCAGGGCTGCTTGAATCCTGTATCCAGATACCATCATCTACGGTGATCTCTTCACGACCTCGATACAAGCGCATATTTTTACCCCTGGCGGACACTGTTTTACCTTTAATGCTGAATTTTTCAGGCACATGCAGCACATCTGTTGCACTGGTATAAATAATCAGTTCGCTGGTCAGCAGCCATGTTTCATGCAAGACCGTAACCTGATCCTGGAAGCGAACATCGCGACTGATAGGGTTAAACCATGCTTGCTGGCCGTTAATGGTGACCTTATCTCCAGATTGGGTAAACAGGATCAGGGTAGGGAAGATCAGTTTTAACTGTCCATCCAGCTGCTGCTTAGCCTCATTGGCTTTTAGCTGCCAAATGATTTCACCATCTTTGCGCTCGACGATGACCGGGCTTTCAACCCTGGTTTGTGGTTTTTCAGTATGCTCGCTTTCAACAGCCATCTCTTGGGGAGCTTGCAACCACATCATTGCGATAGCGGCAACAATGCTGCCAACAGAAATCAAAAGGCTTGCCCATTTCAGCCATGGCCAGAAAGAGTTGCGCATTGTGTGAGTTATGTGCTCCAGCCGCTGTCAGCAGGTGTGACCCGATAACGCCCCATAACGTCGTTCCAGCTACCCTGTGCAAGAATGATAGCTTCAGCAGCCTGCCGGATAGCACCGCGGCCGCCCGGATGACCGGAAACCCAGTCGACATGGTTCAGTACGGCCAGACATGCATCTGCCGGTGCCAGAGATAATCCACAGCGGTACATGGGCGGCAGGTCAATAATGTCATCACCCATCATGGCGCAGTGTTCTGCAGTGATGCCAGATTTCACTTCCAGGGCAGCCAGCGCTTCATCTTTATTCAGGCTTTTCTGTGTGACGAAATCGATACCAAGATCATTTGCTCTTGCTTCGACAACGGGTGAGGTGCGGCCGGTAATAATCGCAATCTTGATGCCCATGCGCTGCAGCAGTTTGATGCCATGGCCATCACGTACATTGAATGCCTTTAACTCATCACCGTTTTTATCCATGATAATAGAACCGTCGGTCATCACACCATCGACATCGAGAATAAGCATCTTGATGTGACGCGCTTTATCAAAAGGGAAGTCAAACCCGGTTTTCTGACTCATCCCAGACCTCCCTGGAGAATGTCATGCATGTGCACAACGCCGAGCAGCTGTTGCCCTTCATCAAATACGAACAGCACCATGATTTTTTGCTCTTCCATGATCAGCAAGGCTTCGCTGGCAAGTTTTCCGGCACTGATGTTCATTGGATCACGATGCATGAGTGTCTGAACAGGTGCATCGAGATCCATGTGTCCTGACTCAAGGATACGTCGCAAATCTCCATCGCTTAAACAGCCAATAAGGTTTCCGTGTTCATCAGTAACACCGGTAATACCAAGGCGATGTGAGCTCATCTCCATAATGGCATCGCGCAGGCTCGCCAGATGATCAACCAGAGGCAGGTCTTTGCCCTTATGCATGACATCGGCCACACGTAACAGTTTGCGACCAAGACTACCGGCCGGATGCACGCGGGCGAAATCTTCTTCCTTGAATCCGCGATGGTTCAGGATGACCACTGCAAGTGCATCACCGAGTGCCAGTGTTGCCGTTGTCGAAGCTGTCGGGGCAAGATTGAGTGGGCAGGCTTCTTTGGTGACCGGGATGTGTAATACAGTATCGGCAAACTGGGCCAGTGTAGATGTTTTATTTCCGGTAATAGCGATCACTTTGGCGCCGCGTCGTTTGATCTCGGGCAGCAGTCCACAGACCTCTGCGGTTTCGCCACTGTGGGAGAGGGCAAGCACGGCATCAGAGCCGGTAATCATACCCAGGTCACCATGCTGTGCTTCGGCTGCATGCACAAAAAATGCCGGAGTGCCGGTGGAGGCAAAGGTGGCAGCGATCTTTTTGGCAATGATGCCGGATTTACCCATGCCAACGACAACCAGGCGCCCTTTCACAGCGAGTATGGTTTCAATGGCATCGGCAAAGTCTTCACTTAACGCATCGCGCTGATCTTTCAATGCATCAATTTCAATATTCAGGACTTCGCCAGCTTTTTCCAGCCATGCTTTTCGATTCATATATCAGCCCCAGGCATATTGGATTGGAGGTTGCTTCAAATCACCCAGAAGCGGGGCGGTCTGTTGTAAAAAACGCTGTTTTTCAGCTTTTTCAATGGGTTTGGCTGGTGGATGTTTAACCGTCAGCGGGTTTACTGCACGGCCGCGAGAGCGGAATTCAAAATGCAGATGTGGTCCCGTAGCAAGACCTGACATGCCAACATAACCGATGACCTGACCCTGACGAATGCGGGCCCCTTTCTTGATGCCTTTGCCATAACTGCGCAGGTGGGCATAGAAGGTGGTATGGTTACGGTTGTTGTGGCGAAGCTGCACGATGCGGCCATAACCGCCTTTCCAGCCTACAAAGCTAACATGGGCATCGCCAATGGCATGAACTGGTGTGCCGCTAGGCGATGCATAATCCACACCACGGTGCGCGCGGGTGTAACCGAGTACCGGATGTTTACGTTTCAACTTGAAACGTGAGGAGATGCGGGAAAATTTCACAGGCGCTTTCAGGTAAGCTTTGCGCATACTTTTGCCATCCGGGTCGAAATAATCAACTTTGCCATTGGACTGTTCATAACGCACAGCCATGAACTCTTGGCCCTGATTGACAAACTTGGCAGCGAGAATGCTGCTTTCCAGCGTCCTGCCATCATCATCGAAACGTTCTTCATAAATGACCTGAAAGCTGTCGCCTCTACGCATATCCCTGGCAAAGTCGATATCCCAGGCAAAGATATCCACGAGATTCATCGTCGTGCGCTGATCCATGCCTGCCCTTGCAGCAGAGCTGAACAGGCTGTCTTCGATGCTGCCCGAGGACATGTGTTGGCGTGTGAAAACCTGCCGCTTTACCAGTTTCGATTGCCAGGTTTTTTCACCAGATGGAAGGCTCAGGTGCAGACGTTGCCCGGCATCGATGTTGTAAAACAGGTCAATGCCATGTCGGCTGTTGACGCGTTTGAAGCTTTTGCCCGCACGAATATTTCTCAATTTGTAGCTGGAGTTGGCCGCAGAGATGATGTTATGACTGGTTTTTCTGTCGAAACCAAGACGCATCAAAGCCGAAATGGCATTGTCTCCCGACTGCAGGGTTGTCTGAGTTGTTTGCGACGAGCCATCGGCAGCCAGGCTAAGTTCAGGCGTGATCCACTCTTCATGCGGCTGACTGCGGGCACTGACATCGTCACTGCCGGTGCTGATGAACAGCATGATGCATGCAAATCCGATCAGGGCACCGAAAACAGGAAACAGGCCCGGTCGAGGTAACCTGGGCAGTGACAGTTTTGGCAAAGCCGGGAAATTCAGGCGACTGCGTTTCTTAGCTCTCTTACGAGCATTTCCGTTTCTGTTAGCAGCACTGTCGGAAAAATCGTGATTGAAGTTCTTTGGCAAAGATACTCTCCTGATTGGGTAAACCTAAGTGTGGCGCATTGCTTGTCAAAGCTTGCGAAGGCAACATTTCGATGTTTAAAGGATAATCTGAAAATTACATGCATGTGTTTTTCAGAACGTAGCAGCAAAAAAGTGATTTTTCTGTTGCTTACAAAACCATGCACTATCGTGCATTTTTTTTGGCAGCCCATCCGTGGGCTGCCTGGTAGTTCTGAACTATTCAGGACGAGCTAAAGACTTTTGGAGGGACTATGCCCAGTTTTGATGTTGTCAGTGAAACAGATATGCAGGAGATGACCAATGCGGTGAATCAGGTGATCAAGGAGATCACTACCCGCTTCGACTTTAAGGGGTCCAAGGCCAGTATAGAGTTGGGAGACACTTCGATTACGGTTGTTGGTGACGACATCAATAAAATGAATACTGTTACCGAACTGTTGCGCGCCAAACTGGTACGTCGCAACCTTGATCCGAAATGTCTGGAGTACGGCGAGCCGCAGGACGCCAGTGGCGGCTGCAAGCGTCAGGAGATTACCATCAAACAAGGTGTCAGCACTGAACTTGCCAAAAAGATTGTTAAAAAGATCAAGGACGAGAAGATGAAGGTGCAATCCTCTATTCAGGGTGATCAGGTGCGTGTGACTGGCAAGAAACGTGATGATCTGCAGGCGGTGATGGCGCTGGTTAAAGGCATGGATACCGATCGTCCGTTGTCATTCACTAATTTTAGGGATTAATTTACAGGCTCTGCTAATGTTGGCGGTAAGTGGACCAATGCAAGGAGCGCAAACGACGCGGCATTGGATCCACTTGAACGCCTTTGTCAGGCGGCGCGCAACGCTCTCGGTTGGACCTCAATCTCTGATCCGGGACACCCACCACTCGGGTCTCTCAGTATATCCCGGGAATCAACCGATAGCGCACGCGTCGTGCATAGTCTCGATAGCCCGGTAACTCTTCCTGTAAAGTCTGGTCTTCAAGTACGGTTATAATCACCGCGATGATTGATGCTACCGCCGCAGGAATTAGTGCCCATACCGAGCTCAGAGCAAGAACAATAGCGAACAGTGCAAAAATATTTCCGGCATAACCCGGATGCCGCACAAGCCGGTACGGGCCACTGTCACACACCACATGCCCTCGATCTGTCTGAATGCGTACCACGCTGGAGAAAAAGCGATTTTCTGCCAATACCCATGCAGCGAAAGCGTACCCGAGCGAGATCAAAACGAAGCCAATCACGATGAGCCATAGCGGAAATTCGGAGGACTAGTTATAGCGGTGGTTCAGCCCTGCGACTATGACCATAGGAAACCCGATACTCTCCGCCATCAGTGGAGCAAGCGCTTTGTCCCAGGCTTTTGCGTTTTGGATATTTTCAATATTTTGTCTTTCGGCTGTTAATCCTGGATGTCGTTGTTCCGCCCACATGCGCCCACCAATAGCAGCGGCCAGGATCAGTATGGAAAATAGCCACGCCTGCCACCAGCCGAGATCCCCGCCGCATATGAATAAAATCAGCGGGATCAGGAGAAATACCCGCAACTAATCTGATCCAATGGCGAGGGGATACTGTTTGAGCTGCCTCTTCATTAACCGTCTTTGCTGACATGTCATTCCCCAAAATAAAATGGATTTGAATGTGTACTTTAACGTCTGAATTCACCAGCCTGCGCGGCTTTTTGCACAGGTTCGGTGAAATGGTGGGTTAGAGGGCTGATCACTTCTTCTCCCCCTGCTGCTGCTCTTTGCGAGAGGCGGTGATACACCACTTGACGTCTTCATGGAGTTCCTTTGGGACGATATCAACCCAATACTCCTGCTTCTTGAACGATGGGATGATCCGAAGTTCTTCGAAGATGTTTCCGTCAAAGTACAGCGACAATAGAACGAGCGAGCGGAAAGATGAAGTAATCCCCAACATATGCTGTTCATGCAGCTTTTGGGCTCGACCCATGACCTTCCCAATGTTGAATCCATCTATGCCCGGCTGCGACTTGGAGTGCACCAGTCGGTTCCTAGCAGTAACGACGGTTTGGATCGTTTGATATGTGACACTGGCTTTATTCGGCGGTTGTTTGTCGACAAACTGCGCAAGCACAAAGAATTTTGCGAGTGGATCTAGTTTGTCGGTGTGTTCAATAAATTCCTCCCCGAACAAACACACGGCCAAGTCATAGAGTGTGGCTTCGAGGCACATCCCGGCGTAGACGACAGGCTCTACTGCGGCCTCTTCGACGACGGAATACATGTGGTCATACTTAGGGTCGAGGCGGTCTAGCCCATTCAGTTGGTTCGCCCGATGCTTGTAGGTAGCGAGTGAACGGGCACACATGCGAAAGTACATGAGTGCGTGCGATTTCGAGCGGCCAGAAACATGAAGCGGAACGACCAGCGGATGGGTCACGGCTTGCCCCTAACGTTTGAATTCACCGGCCTGCGCGGCTTTTCGCGCAGGTCCGGTGGAATGATGGGTTCGGCGTCTTATGCATTAGGATTAACGCCCCCATATGTTTTGATGTGCTCAATGAGTTCACCAGCGTACCAAGAGCCTGTGTCGGCGAGCTGCTTGATCGTTGGAATAGCTCCCGGACCTTCGTTCATGCAAGCGGGGGTCAGGTCTTGATTCGTGCATTTTAAACCCCTCCATATCCGTTAGTAACATGATACAGAGTGATTAAAACTTCCAATATATGCAATGGGTAGAAGGCCGAAATACGTAAAACCAAACCAAGCCCCAAAGCTCATAACCGAAAAAAGCGCGAAGCAAGACCTGACCCCGAGGCCTTCTCGACATGCATCGTGTACTCCGACTTTCCGGTCGGTGTCTTAAGTTGCCACGGGTTCCACTATGCTTCGATTAAATGTAGCCATAATGTCTTCCCACGGTCAGGTGCCGTTTGGGCACTGCCTGACAACTCTTTGTGAGGGGGTGTAGCGAAACGAAAGTCCCTCACAGATTATCTATTATCAGTTGTTTTCATGCACCCAACAATTGAAGATGTTTTCGATCATGATAAGTAAGGGACAATTTGATGCAATGCTTCAACTCATCCTCGGGTATTTTACTGTTTTCATGAAACACAATCGCTCTGTTTCCCTCAAATGTTAAACAATCCCGGTAAAGTTCCTTGAATGTTTCAACCAGTCGGGTTGTGCAATGAAAATACATGGCATAGTGATTTGGCTTAGATTTTTTCCAACCCAACCGGACAGTACTTCCATTCTTAGTGAGGTAGCTTGGCTCACCCCATTTTAGTGTCTCTTCTAATTGAACCGCGCCTTCCATTTCTGATACAGTATCCAGAATCAGTTGACGCAGATACAGTAATTTTTGGCGCATGGGATCAGGGTAACTCCTGAACACTTTTGCAACTTCAGAGTTTATAAATTTATCCATATAAACCAGGCTCCTTTTACACATAACGTACTGTTCACCCGCAGGTGTGGAGCGAAGCGAGATCACCTGTCGACGAGCAGCATTGTTATTCACGTTGAATTTATAGGCCTAGTTCCGACAACCCCGGATGATCATCTGGGCGACGACCGAGCGGCCAATGGTATTTTCTTTCAGATTCCTTTATTGGCAGATCATTAATGCTTGCAATGCGCAGCCTCATTAACCCTGAATCGGCGAACTCCCAGTTTTCGTTCCCATAAGCCCGGAACCAAGCCCCGGTTTCATCATGCCACTCATAAGCGAACCGCACCGCAATTCTATTGCCGTCGGAAACCCACAACTCCTTGATTAGTCGATAATCAAACTCTTTGCTCCACTTGCGTTGCAAGAAAGAAACAATCTGCTTACGCCCGGATAGAAATTCGCCCCGATTACGCCACTGACTGTCCAATGTGTAGGCTAAAGACACACGGTCAGGGTCACGCGAATTCCAGGCATCCTCTGCAAGTCGAACTTTCTTAACAGCTGTTTCGGCATTGAAAGGCGGAAGTGGTGGTCTGGACTCAATGGTCATATTGCGATTCTCCTCGGATTGGGGCTGGCGCTATGTTGTTGCCGTTAACACTTTTCCAGTTTCTAGTTGTTGCTAATATATCAGTATTTTTTCCAGAAACGAAGATTGATGGTGTCACACTCGATTGGTTTGCTGAGCATTACCAATTTCCACTTCCTTTATTTGTTACAACAACACTATCATTATTGTTTGCTTGTCCACATCATATGACTACGATTTCAACCTGTCTGCCCCGTAAATATGGGAAAATCCGATCAGATAAAAAATGAAATGTATCGCGATTATATATCACCCAGCCAAACAGAGAGATGTAGTTACTTGCAGAAGGCCAGCAACAGCGGTGGAGTAGGCTAATGAATATCCTGATTGAAGAGTTTCCACTTGATGATGATTTGCTCTATCTGAACCACGCCGCCGTTGGTGTCTGGCCCAGGCGTACGCGAGATGCGGTCAGAGCTTTTGCCGATGAAAACATGTTTCGCGGCGCGGCCGGTTATCCTGAATGGATGAAAACAGAGCGAGAATTGCGTGGGCGGCTTAAGCGCCTGGTCAATGCTGAATCGACGGACGATATCGCGCTGTGCAAAAACACTTCCGAAGCGCTTTCGCTGATTGCCTACGGCATCGACTGGAAATCGGGCGACAATATCGTTTCCAGTAATCAGGAGTTTCCCTCCAATCGCATTGTCTGGGAATCCCTGAAAGATAAGGGTGTGGAGCTGCGGTTGGCCGATATTTCCGGCGATGATCCGGAAACCGCAATGCTGACCTTGTGCGATGAACGAACGCGGTTGCTGACGGTCAGTTCGGTTCAGTATGGCACTGGCCTTTGTATGGACCTGAATCGACTGGGGCAGTTCTGCCAGAATCACAATATGTTGTTCTGTGTCGATGCCATCCAGAGCCTGGGTGCTTTGCAGTTTGATGCACAAGCTTGTCATGCCGATTTCGTGGTGGCGGATGCTCATAAATGGATGCTTGGGCCGGAAGGGATTTCTCTGTTTTATTCCAGAGCCGAAGCACGTGATCAGTTGAAACTCTCACAATTCGGCTGGCATATGGTGGAGCGGGTGGGTGATTTCGATGCGCTTGACTGGACACCGGCCGGATCTGCCCGTCGCTTTGAGCCCGGTAGCCCGAACATGCTCGGTATCTATGCCCTCAATGCCAGCCTCTCTCTGTTTGAAGAGGTCGGCATGGATCGGGTGGAGCAGGCTGTGCTTGCCAATGCAAAAGTGCTGATCGACTGGGTTGATTCCGAAGCACAACTTGAGCTGATTTCACCCGATCAATCCGGTCGATATGCCGGGATCGTTACTTTTTGCCATAAGGGGTTGGACCGGGAAGGGCACGCAGCTTTGTATCGCAGGTTGATGGCGGCAGGTATTATCTGTGCTAACCGTGCCGGTGGTATACGTTTTGCACCACACGTTTATTCATCCCTGGACAACCTGCCTGAAGCTTTCCATTCGATTGTACCATTGTAGCTGTGAGCTAACGCTCGAATAGGAACTCCGGCCCCATCTCTACAACGAATTCCACACGACGATTTTTTGAGCGCCCTTCAGGCGTAGCGTTGGATGCCAATGGCATGGTGTCGGCAAAACCGGTGGCATGCAGACGTTCAGGCGGAATGCCGAGGCTAATTAATGCCTCTACCACGGCTGATGCACGTGCACTGGAAAGTTCCCAGTTGGAATTGTATCGGCCTCTGCTGAGCGGAATATTGTCCGTGTGACCTGCCACCTCAACTTTGCCGCGATAGTTATGCAGAACCAGAGCAATGTTTTTCAGCGTATGCATGGCTTTGTCACTTAAACCGGTGCCCGCTGCATCAAACAGCATGCTGGCATGCATCTGCAGACGAATTTGACCCGGTGACATTTTGTAATCCATGACACCGCCGAGTGAATTGCTACCCAATATGCGTTGAACACTGTCTTCCATACCCTGTCGCTGGCCCTGGCGTTTGATTGTTGCATTGTCCGATACAGGCGTCCCCTGTGTAGCAGTTTTCTGCGGTGACGAAGGGGACTGCATCTTCATGCCAGCCTTGGCATGGCTGACCGCTCCCATAATAATAAATAGCGCCAGCAGCAATGTCATAAGGTCCAGATAAGCCACCATCCAGCCGTCATGGGTGACGTCATTCGAATAATCTTCTTCATACATGCCGCTATCAGGGTCACTGAGGATGTGGCTGCGAACAGCCTCCATACTGGAGTGGGGGGTAAAACCGCCTGTTTTTTCGTCGGGGGTCTTCATCAGAAGTCTTCATCCAACTTGCGGCTTTTCTTCGATGATGTTTTTTCAGATGCGCGCAGCTCATCATTGAAGGAGCTGCTTTCATTTCTGAGTTCATCATCATGCTGGGCTGAGAATGATTTCAGTGTTTCGCGAATAAATACAGGACTGCGATTGCCAGCGAGCATAATCGTGCCTTCAACAATCATGCGCATAATCATGGCACGGTTTTCGGTGCGGCGCTCGACTTTGATAGCAATCGGTTTGAAAATCAGATTGGAAAGCACCAGTCCATACAGGGTTGTCATCAGGGCAACAGCCATATTATGCCCTACATTGAGCAGGTCAGGGCCGTTGATACCGTAGAGCATGTTCACCATGCCGATGAGCGTGCCGAACATGCCGAAGGCTGGTGCATAGACGGCCATGGTGTGAAAAATCTGCGCTTCAGCACGTTCCTGTTCACGCAGGCGTTTGATGCGCCACTGCAGAATATTGACGATCTCATCGGCCGGTGTGTTATCAATGACCAGCTGAATGGCAGTTTTCAGAAACGGATTGGCAATACGCTGCAACTGATCCTCAATACGAGCCATGTCGCCATGGCGACGCAGGCGTGCGGCGTGGGCAATTTCGGAGATGTCGTCACGCACTGAATATTGCCTGTTGCGAAATACTTTACCCAACACTCCCCACACCTTGGCCAACTCCTGTGTCGGGAAACTGACGAGTGTCGCGGCAAGGGTGCCACCAATAACGACAAGAAGACCCGGTAGGTTGATATAAACACCGGGTTCTACAGCAGAAAGAAAAATCGATAAAACGATCAGTCCAAGTCCTGCCAAGATGCCTGCAATAGTCGATAGATCCATGCTGATCTCCTGATAAATGGTGAGTGGTCACTGTATGACCGTGAATTAAGCAAATTTGCGGCCAATCTCAGGCGGTCATGGTCGGTGAGCTGTGGTTAAAGTTATTGCCGTGAATTCTGACAGGTACGTGATGAGCGGGTGATTCTGGATTGGCAGGCTATATGCTAGGTAAACAGGATATCTATCTGTTCGGCTTTCGGACACACATTGGGGAGTGAACATGTCACTGCGTATGCTCTGGAGCTTATTTACGATTTTTCTGGTTGCCGTTGTTGCTGTAACCATGATGGCAAGTATAGCCGAAATTGAAAAACGGGCGTGGGTCAATAGCGAACAGGAGCAGGCCGAACTATTAATCACCCTGTTATCTGATGAACTGAAAATGCCCATGGTTGCTGGCTCCACTGCTGAAGTGGATACGCTGATTAAAATGTTCATGCATGAAGTACCCGGAACTGCCGTTTATCTGCGCTGGGCAAGTGGCCATAGCGAAACGTATGGCGATAGTGTGATACCTGATGAGATTGAAGCGTTATCAAAATTGCCGGACAACGTTGCGGCAGTGGATGGCCAGAACAAATGGTATGCCATGGGTGTCAAATATAATACGACTGAGCTGGGTTCTATCGCGATGTATTTTCCGGGTAAATCCTGGAGGGAAAATGACCTTCAGATCAAGATGAACCTGATCACTACTGCGGCTGTTGTAGCACTGCTGGCAGCGCTACTGGTGTATGCCATGAGTGGCAGAACAGTGAATCAGTTAAGAATGCTTGCACAGGGTTCGAAGCGGGTTGCCAGTGGTGATTTTTCTGTGCATTTACCGATACGTTCCAGTAATGAATTTGGCAAAGCCTTTAACCAGTTTAATCTCATGGTTTCCAGCCTTGAGCACAGGGAAAAACTGTATGACCTGTATGGGGGTTATCAGCGCCCGCAACTGGTGGCGGATGAATACGAGAGGAATACGCATCGCAGGGATCATATCACGCGTGAAGTCAGTGTACTGGTGATTGATATGATAGGTTTTAATGCCTATGCGGAGCAGAGCAAAAGCGAAGACATTATTCCTGTGCTCAATCGTAGCTTTGCGTTGTTCCAGCAGATCATCCATGCGTTCGGGGGTCATGTGGATCAAATAGTCGGTGATAAGATGGTGGCAGTATTTAATCATCCATTTGAGCTTAAATGCCACGAAAATCAGGCTGTGAAAGCAGGGCTGGCCATTATTCAGGCCAGCGAGAGAATAGCTGTGAGCAGACCCGATGGTGGTACCCTGTCATTCCGTGTTGGAATGGCTATCGGTGAGGTCGCTGTAGGTCATCTGGGCGTCGGACGCAGAAAAGAATTCACTGTTGTCGGCGCACCGATAGCACTTGCGGCTCAGTTGGCCAAACTCGGTGATGGCACATGCCTTACAGCGCAATACGGTACGATGCTTTCATTGGGCCACGGTTTCAAACAGAAAGAGCTGGGGCAGAAAATATTGCCAAATGGCAAAGAGTTGCGCTGTATCAGTATTCTGGCGGGTGAGGTCTATGTCAGTCAGGAAATTGATGAGGTGTTGGCTAAAGCGATTGTGCGCGCAGAACCGGAAGATGTATATGAGGATGAAGGCTGGTAATCAAGTTTCGAACCTGCCGGTAACTTTCGCCCGTACACAGGCACACAGGCTGTAGTTCGGGCCTTTTTTCACAATGCGACTGATCCGATAGTGTGACCGTTTGTTCTCTTTGACTGGCGCAAGTATCATGTTGCGGCAGATGCGATTGTCATGGAACAGGGCGGTGTGAAAGCCCTTGCCTGCTGCAGTGATCAGTACGGGCCTTACCGGCATCCCATTCAATCAACATATGTGCTTCAGGAACGTCGAGACTCCTGAGCCCGGCGTCTGGATTTTTATTGCTTACGCAGCTTGCAACTGCTTCAGTGCTGTCCGGATAACGTATCAGTCACCCGTACAGATGCGGTCGACCAGCTGTTTGACCGTTGGAATGAAGCCATTGGCGTAAAACGGGTCGGAGCCGAAGCGGTAGGCTGCATGGCCGGCAAACATCAGGTTGTTATCCGGATTGTCGCCGTGACCGATCTGCTGCAGGGTTTTCTGGATGCAGAAACTGCGCGGATCAGCCTTATGGCCGGTCGTGCCCGCATCATTCGCAGCCCAGTTGCTGAATTTGCACATGGACAGGCAGCCCATGCAATCGAGTTGATCCTGACGAATGATTTTAGCTCTTTCGGCATCGACAAATATAAGTGTTGAGTCCGGTGTTGGTAAAGCTTTGATGAAACCTTCAGCAATATAGTTCCTGGCGCGCTTCAGATCATGTTTGGTCAGGTAGACTTCTTTATTTCGCACGCCGAAGGTAAATACTTCAGAGTGATCACCGGCTGGGTGATCCACAAAAGCCATTTCACGATCCGAGCGCTCATACATTTCATGCAGGAAAGAGTTATAAACAGCAGAGCTGTAGAAACCGGTAGGGGAGAAGCGGTTAAGGCTGATGTCACCCTCTTTAAGTGTCATCAGACGCCGTTTCCAGGCCTCGGAAATCGGGCTTTCCTGCGTTAACAGCGGGCGTGTGCCAAACTGGAAGGTGATCGGGCCTATCTCCGGATTGTTCAGCCAGTTGGCCCATTCGCGCAGGAACCATACACCACCAGCCATGACAATCGGCACCTGAGTCAGGCCGAACTCGTTCATGGTTTTACGCAGCGCAGCTACGCGGGGATACGGATCTTCCGGTTTATCAGGGCTCTCGGAGTTGGACAGGCCATTGTGACCACCAGCCAGCCACGGATCTTCATAAACGACGCCACCAAGCAGATCAGGTGATTTGCGGTAGGAGCGCAGCCACAGTGCGCGAAATGCGCGTGCTGATGAGATGATAGGGTAATAGTGCACATTATGCTTGGCAGCCAGTGCCGCAAGTTTGAACGGCATGCCTGCACCACAGGTAATGCCGTGGATCATGCCTTTGGCACCTTCCATGACGCCTTCAAGTACACGTTCAGCACCACCCATTTCCCACAGTACATTCATGTGCAGACGGCCATTGCCATCTGAAATTTCGTGCGCGATGTTGGCCTGTTTGATACCACCGGCAATGCCCTGAGCTACCAACTCTTCAAAGCGCTCTTTACGACTCCTGCCGTGATACACGGTGCGAATGACCTGACCGTGTTCGTCAACTTCGTCGGCGTTTACAGCCGAAAACGTACCAACGCCGCCTGTTGCTGCCCATGCTCCCGAACTTTCTCCGGTAGAAACGGCAACACCTTTGCCGCCTTCGATCAGTGGTAAAACTTCTTTACCTGAAATCATTAGTGGTTGAAGGTCAAAAGACATGAGTTCGCTTCCTTGGGGTCACTCTTCATCCGTGAAGAGGGGTTATTGTTCTGCCGGTATGCATGTGTCGTATTAAGAGTCGCTGAGACTAACAAAACTGAGCTCTCTAGCAAAGCTCACTATATCAAGCGGGCTCCGACTGATATGGTGCGGGCATGGAAAAAATCTCTTGTTTTGCAATTGTTGTACCCGGCCTTGAAGGTCTTGTTGTTGATGAACTCAATGAACTCTCTGCTCATGATGTGAAACAGGAGCAGGGCGGCGTCAGCTTTGAGGCTACGATGGATACACTGTTTCGCATCAACCTGCGCTCACGCTGTGCCACGCGTTTTGTTATTCGTCTGGCAGTATTTAAGGCACTGACATTCCCTGAACTGTATAATAAAGTCAGAAAGATCAGTTGGCAGCAGTATGTCGCTGACGGCGTCAGGGTTGAAGTAAAAGCCAGCTGCCATCACTCCAAGCTGTTGCACTCTGGCCGTGCCGAGCAGGCTGTGATCGATGGTATCGCAGCTTCAGAAGCTATGCAGGATCATAAAGCAGGCAAATTGGTTCAGCAGGTGATGCTGCGTATTGATGACAATATCTGCACCATCAGCCTGGATACATCCGGTGAACGTCTGGATAGGCGTGGATACCGTCAGTATTCCGGTCTTGCACCACTGCGTGAAACCATTGCGGCCAGCATATTGCGCTGGATGGACTGGAAAGCAGATGAACCACTGCTCACACCCATGTGCGGATCAGGCACCTTTGCCATTGAAGCAGCACTTGTGGCCGATAAGCGGGCAGCAAATCTGAAACGTGACTTCCCGTTTATTCACTGGCCTGCACTTAAGCAAAAGCGCTGGCAGCGTGCGCTGGAAAAAGCTGAGTCCATGAGCTCTGATGTGAAGCCGCAAATCTTTGCGACGGATCTGGCAGCGGGCCTGCTGGATCAGGCTAAGCAAAATGCACAACATGCGGGCGTGTCTGAATCCATTGTATTTGCCCAACTCGATGTGCGTCAGCTTGTCGTTCCTGACGGTGTGACCAGGGCCGGTTTGATCATCTGCAACCCGCCTTATGGCGACCGGGTTAAGGGTGATGTGCGTACCCTGTACAAGGCTATAGGGCAGCTGTTTGCAGAGAAGTTCGGCGGTTGGCGTATGGCTGTTATTGTACCGGATCAGGGCTGTGAGCACGCATTGGGCCTGCCTGCAAAACGACGTTTAAAAATCAAACATGGCGGCAAGTGGGTGTACCTGCTGGAGCTGTAATGCGGCCCTGTTTAATTTTTATGCAGGCATTTTAATTCTTTTATTTCAAAAATATAGAGTAGGCTGGGTTATCTGATTCATTAACAAAGGGGTAACTCAGTGCATTGAGGTAATCTTCGAACTCCTGACGGTCATTGACCGGCACTTCGACGCCTGCCAGTACACGTCCGAAGGCTGCGGCGTGGTTGCGATAATGGAACAGGGAGATATTCCATCGACCACCGGCCTGGCCAAGAAATTCCAGCAGGGCACCGGGGCGTTCCGGGAATTCGAATCGGTAAAGCTGTTCGTTTTCTGCCAGCGGACAGTGACCACCGACCATGTGGCGGATGTGCAGTTTAGCTAACTCGTTATCGTGCAGGTTCAGCGTTGGCAGTTCGGCATCTTTCATGGCCTTTTCAAGTGCTGCAGCCTCGTTGTCATCGGCGATGCTGATACCGGCAAACACATGCGCCTGGTTGCGCGAGGACATACGGTAGTTGAACTCGGTGATATTGCGATCACCGATAATACGACAGAATTCAAGGAATGAACCCGGACGCTCTGGGATAGTGACGGCAAACAGTGCTTCTTTTCCTTCACCCATCTCGGTGCGTTCAGCCACATGACGCATGCGATCAAAATTCATGTTCGCGCCACTGTTGATGGCAGCCAGTAACTGTCCTCTGGCGCCGGTTTGTTTTACATATTTTTTCAGTCCGGCAACGCCCAGCGCTCCGGCTGGTTCAACAATCGAGCGATTATCTTCATAAATATCTTTAATAGCAGCACAGATTTCATCGGTATCCACCAGTATGATTTCATCAACATACTGCTGAACCATATTAAACGTGAGTTCACCGACCTTTTTTACGGCTACACCATCTGCGAAAATACCGACCTGATCCAGGGTAACGCGATAACCGGCCTTGATGGATTCATACATGGCGGCTGAATCTACCGGTTCTACACCTATAATTTTTGTCTTCGGAGAATTGGCCTTCAGATACACGGCCATGCCTGCAATCAGACCGCCGCCACCGATCGGTACAAACACGGCATCCAGATCACCCGGATTCTGGCGCATCATCTCTTCGGCAATCGTGCCCTGACCGGCAATCACCAACGGGTCATCATAGGGGTGGACGAATACGTTGCCGTTTTGTTCGCATAACTCCATCGCATGAGCATTGGCGTCGGAATAGCTGTCACCAAACAGTACAACATGACCGCCGAGCCGTTTGACGGCTTTGACTTTGATGTCGGGTGTGGTGTTCGGCATAACAATGGTGGCATTGATGCCAAGCTTGTGGCTGGAAAGCGCCACACCTTGTGCATGATTGCCGGCAGAGGCGCAGATGACGCCGCGAGAGCGCTCCTCTTCGGTGAGTTGAGCGATTTTGTTATAGGCACCACGTAATTTGAAGGAGAATACCGGCTGCAAATCCTCGCGTTTAAACAGCACTTCATTGTGCAGACGTGAAGAAAGTTTCGGTGCCAGTTCCAATGGAGTTTCAATCGCCACGTCATAGACGCGTGCTTGTTCGATGGCCTCAAGGTATAAATCGCTCATGGGCGGCTTGCTACCATGAACCGGAGCCTGTTAAAACCACATGGTTGCGGCACAGGGAAGAAGGATTCGAGTTTGAAGATAGAAGTTGTAGATCGTTTGGAGCGCGGACTTGCGTATGGTGAGGCCTGTTTCGAGACATTTCGGGTAATAAACGGACGGGTTTTCGACTGGCCCGGTCACTGGCACCGTTTGGCCCGCGGACTTGCCGAGTACGGATTGCTGTTACCGCAAGCTCAGGATGAGGAGGTGCTCTTTGCCTGTCTGCGTGAAGCTGCCAGAGCTGGTCCTGATGTGCTGGTACGCTTGACCATCTCCGGTGGTGAAGCGCCTTGGGGGCTGGCTGCAAAGGCTGAGGAGCCAGCTGTGTATATACAGTGTTTGCCTTACACAAAAAGTAAGGCACCTGCTTTTCTGAGACTGCAGTCATGGCCGTTTCCGTTAAAAGCAAAGTGCGCCAAATTTGTATCCGACTATGCTGAAACACTGCGTGCGCTGCGAGGATCTGCTGATATCCATGTATTGTTTGAGCAAGATGATGCGCTTATAGCTACGGCAACTGCGAACATTCTGATCTACCGTGACGGTCACTGGTCTACTCCTTTGGCAGACACTGGCGTATTGCCGGGCAGAGTGCGGGATTGCCTGATTCGAAATTCACTGGTTATTGAGCAGCCATGCCCGGTATCATGGCTGGAAGATTGCGAAGCCGCAGCCGTGTGCAACAGTGGTCTGTTTATCCAGCCGGTTGCTTATATCGCTGATATTGAAAGATTGGATGCTATGGATATTCATCATATGTCATTCCAGCCGTTATTGGATGTGTTGCAACAACAAGAGGGTGTGCCACTTTTATGAAAAAAATTATGAAATTTTTTATGCTTGGTTTGTTGATACTGATGGTGCCGGTTGGCTGGTTGTTTTGGCAGACATCGACTGTAATAGAGCTGGTTAAGCCGGTAGAGATCTCTGTACCTAAGGGGGCATCGACGATCAAAATAGGACGTCTGTTGCATGCAGAGGGGGTGATTTCATCAGCACTGGCTTTTCGTCTTGCTGTGCGTTTGAAAGGTGTCGGGGCCCGGTTGCACAGCGGGCTGTATCGTTTTGATCAGCCAGCCAGTATCCATGCTATCATCAATCGGCTTGAGTCCGGTGACGTGATGACATTCAGTGTGACGTTGCCTGAAGGTTTGAGAACCGATGAAATGCTTACCATTCTGGCCGACAAAACAGATGTGAAACTGCCGCAGTGGCAGGCTGCATTGAAAACACTGTTGCCGGGTGAGGTGGAAGGGCGTCTGTTACCGGAAACCTATCAGTACACCAAACCGGTTGAACCGAAAAGCCTGATTCAGGCCATGATCAATGCGCAAAAGAAGGTACTCGCAGAGCTGAGTTCGGATGTCAGTCAGCAGGATCGCCTTCGTATCATGGCCTCTATCATCGAGAAAGAGACCATGTTGGATATGGAACGGCCACTGGTGGCTGCAGCCATTCGCAACCGGCTAAAGAAGGGTATGCCACTACAGATGGACCCGACAGTGATTTACGGCATCTGGCGAACCACTGGCAGCTTCTCTGGCAATATTCACAGAAAGGATCTCACCACCGATACATTATGGAATACCTACACACGTCGTGGTCTGCCGCCTACGCCGATCGGTAATCCCGGTGCGGCATCGCTGAAGGCCGCGGCCAGCCCCGCTGATGTGGATTATCTCTATTTTGTTGCCGATGGTACGGGTGGGCACAAGTTTGCCGCCACGCTTGCCGAGCATCAGGCCAATGTGCAGCAGTGGATCAAGATCGAAAAGCAGGGCATGCGTGACAAGTGAAGAGACGCTGATCATAGAGATCGAATTGCCGCCAAAATACTCTTCCCGCTTTCAATCGTTGCTTGAGGGCGAAGATGGTCTGGCGGTCACACGTTGTTTTGACCCTGAACACAAAAAACTGCAGTTGTGGACGACTCCTGGCCAAAAGGAAGATCTGCTTGAGCTGCTGGCTGCACTGCCCGAAGTGCTGCAGGTTACAGTGGTGGGTGAATGGCTCTGGAAGGATGAACACAAGGGCGGCCCGGCACACAGGGCACTGCTATAATACCTTGTGACACATAACAGGAGATGCGATGAAGATACCCATTTATCAAATTGATGCATTCGCTGAAAAACCTTTTGAGGGTAACCCTGCTGCAGTTTGCCCATTGGAAAGCTGGTTGCCGGACGCTTTGATGCAATTGATTGCAGAAGAAAACAATCTTTCTGAAACAGCCTTTTTTGTGCCAACGCAGACAGGTTTTCATATACGCTGGTTTACCCCGACAACAGAAGTCGATTTGTGCGGGCATGCGACACTGGCAGCAGCGCATGTGTTGTTTCATTGTCTCGGATATGAGTCGGATCACATTGAGTTTGAGTCGAGGTCCGGCTTATTGAATGTGTCGAGAGCGGGTGAACTGCTGGTGCTGGATTTTCCGGCCCAGCCACCTGTTATTTGCGAGACTCCCATTCAAATTCTGCACGCCTTTGGTATAGAACCCGTCGAATGCCTGAAAGCGGAAGACTATGTTGTGGTTTTTGAGTTGGAGGAGGATGTGTTGTCTGCTGATCCGAACCTTGAACTGCTCGCTGAGCTCGATGGCAGAGGGGTGATCATCACCGCACCATCGGAGTCTTATGATTTTGTATGCCGCTTTTTTGCACCCAAACAGGGCATCAATGAGGATCCGGTAACAGGCTCCTCCTTCACACAGCTGGCTCCTTATTGGTCAGGCAGGCTGGGGCATTCCAAGCTGTATGCCAAACAAGCCTCCAGCCGTGGTGGTGAAGTGATCTGCGAACTTAAAGGTGAGCGGGTGGAGATAGCTGGCAGGGCGATGAAATACCTGCAGGGAGAGATAGAGGTTTAAAACAAAATCCATCATGAAGGTGGCTTTACTCAGTCGATTACCTTTTTTCTGAGTGATTTCAACTGGCCACGATTGCTTTTGCTATCCAATCGCCGTTTGACCGAGTTGTGTGTCTTTCGAGTCGGCCTTCTTTTTTTCTGTACCACAATGGCAGCTTTGATCAGCTCCTGTAAGCGCCCCAGAGCATTGCTTTTGTTTTGCTCCTGGCTTCTGTACTGCTGGGCTTTGATAATGATAATACCATCGGAGCTGATGCGACTATCGCTTAGTTGTAGCAGCCTCTCTTTATAGGTTTCAGGCAGCGATGAGGCCCGGATATCAAAGCGCAGGTGCACTGCACTTGAAACCTTGTTGACGTTCTGTCCGCCCGCACCCTGAGCACGGATGGCAGACATCTCAATCTCAGCATCGGGAATGCTGACGTTGGTTGAGATTTTCAGCATTATTCTGCCAAAAACTCTCTGAGCGAATAGCGATCCTTGGCCGTCACATCCTTGAACGTGAATGATGCTGTTTTGCCGCTATAAACCGATTCAGTCAGCCACTGCGCCTCGCTTGCAATCTCAGCTTCAGCAACCGATTTACTCCACACACCTTTTTTCTGATTGCCACGGTCAATATAGACAAAATCGGCCATCCAGCGGTATCCGCGTGCTTTCAGATCATCCTTTTTGTCAAAAGGGGCAGCTATGGCAAAATAGCGACGGCTCTTTTCACGTGCATGAGCCAATAGGGCGCTCATGCCCGGTGTGCCGGACTCGGGCAGCTTTTTGCTGAGCAGATGAAGCGTGGCTTGCGCATCGTTCACAGCCCGGTGTCCGTCGAAGAAATAACCCATTTTATAAGCAATGTAATCGAGTTTGAGGCTGCTTATGCCTTCATTCTGCCAGTTGATATCATTGAAGGTACAAGCCCAGTTCGCCTTGCCTGCAACCGGCAATCTCCGCTCAAGCATCTGGCGGTCATAGGCTGCATTATGGGCAATAATCAGGTCAGCTTTTTCCAGCCACGGATTGATCGCATCATCATCGAGTGTCTGGCCTGCCACCATCTCATCACTGATGCCGGTGATCTGCTTGATGATATCCTGTAAAGGCGCGCCGGGATCTTCAAAACCGCCATAGCTGTGCAGGATACGGTAAATCAGCCCGGTTCCCGCATCGTATTCAAAGACTATAAATCCCAGTTCGATGATTTTATCACGGGCTGTATCCAGCCCGGTTGCTTCGACATCGATCACCACGCCGATGCGGGCTGTGCTCGGCTGTCCCTGATGATAGAGCTCAGGAGGATCCAGCCTTTCAATGATCCGATACTGGCCTGACTGCTCCAGCTGCTGAATAACCTCGGTGTCGTTCATTTAACCACCCCATAGTGCTGCCCTGAATATATGCAACCCTGCACGCCGCAGGTGAAAAAATAAAATGCTGGAAGATTAAGTCAGCCAGAGCAGGGCAATAATATTCATCTTGCCGAAAAGTAAGGGAAGCCTCACTATGTGATTGTTTATGCGGGAGGTTTTATGAACGCAAAGGGTTTCACACTGAATGATGATTTTGGCATACACGGGCAGTTGGCTTTTCGCGATGCCGGAGATGGTTTCATCGTTATCGATGTCGATAACAGGCTCTGTACAGCCAGTATCGCCATGCAGGGCGCACATCTGATGAGCTGGAACCCTAAAGGTAAACAGCCGGTGATCTGGATGTCGCCCGTAGCCACGTTGGCTCAGGGCAAGTCCATCCGTGGAGGGGTGCCTATCTGCTGGCCCTGGTTCGGTGCTCATGCCACCGAAGCTTCTTTTTCCGGTCACGGTTTTGCCCGAACAGTTGCATGGGATGTGATCCACACGGCTGCTCTGGATGATGGCTCTACGGCCATCCACTTCCGCATTGCTGAGATCAACAAAGCGCAGTGGCCTTATGAAGCGCCTGTTGAAATGCACATGGTGGTCGGTACGGCTTTGGAAATGGAATTGATTACGGAAAATCATGGCGAAGAGACAATCACCGTTGGTGATGCGCTGCATACATATTTTTGTGTCAGTGATGTGAGCAAGATTAACATTCGCGGGTTAAACGGCTGCGACTATCTGGACAAGGTCGGCCCAACCACTCGCAGGACTCAGCAGGGAGATATCAGCTTTGTCTCAGAGGTAGATCGCATCTATTTCGATCAGGGGCAGGATGTGGTGATCGAAGACCCTGGTATGCGACGTAATATCCGTATTAAAAAACGCAGCAGCCATTCAACAATAGTCTGGAATCCGTGGATTGAGAAATGCCTGAACATGGGTGATTTCGGTTCCGATGACGGTTATCTCGGCATGGTCTGTGTCGAAAGTGCGAATGCTGCAGAAGATGTGGTGCAACTGGCCCCGGGTGATACGCATCGTTTATGGGTCTGCTATAGCATTGAAAAGTAGGGGGATCGGATTGTTGAAGTTTTGTGATGGCTGTAGATAGTTCAGGCATGGATGTTGATAACATTGAAAGGGGTACGCTCGATCATTATGAGGGCAGTGCAGAATCATTCTGGCAGGGGACGCGCGAGCATGATGTCAGCCAGAATATAGAGGCCTTTCTGCAGGCGCTGCCACAAGGTGGCGCGCTGGATATACTGGATCTCGGTTGCGGGCCGGGGCGTGATCTGCGTACGTTTAAAGATCTGGGTCACAGGCCAACAGGTTTGGATGGTAGTAAAACATTTTGCCGAATGGCGTCTCAGCATAGCGGCTGCCCTGTGCTGCATCAGCAGTTTCTCAGTCTTCAGCTGAAGGAGGGAAGCTTTGACGGCATTTTTGCCAATGCCTCTCTGTTTCATGTCCCCAGCCTGGAGCTGCCCGGAGTTTTAAGACAACTTCATCGTGCCTTGCGACCCGACGGCATTCTGTTTTCCTCCAACCCAAGGGGAAACAGCGAGGGGTGGAACGGACCGCGTTATGGTCATTATATGGAACTGGGGCCCACTGAAGCTTTCCTGAAACAAGCCGGTTTTAAAATCATGCATCACTACTACCGCCCTGAGGGTCTGCCGCGAGAGCAACAACCGTGGCTGGCGATCGTCAGCCAGCGTCAGCCAATGAACTGTAAACAGATACCATGAAACAGGAGTATTATATGTATAAATTATTACTGGCCGCATTTCTTTCTCTGATCAGTCTGACTGCGCACGCCCAGGTGCAGGGAAAGACGATTGTCTATCAGGTCGATGGCACTGAATTTACCGGATATATGGCATTTGATGATGCAGTGACCGGCAAACGCCCCGGTATACTCGTGCTGCATGAATGGTGGGGCCACAATGCTTATGCGCGCAAACGGGCAGAGATGCTGGCGGAACTCGGCTACACGGCCTTTGCGCTGGATATGTATGGCACAGGCAAAGTGGCCGATCACCCTGATGATGCAAAGCATTTATGATGGCGGCTACAGGTGATGCTGCGATGTTGAAAAAACGGTTTCAGGCCGGATTGAATATTCTGCTGGCTCAACCCACCGTTGATAAAACGAAAACGGCAGCCATCGGTTACTGCATGGGTGGCGGCATCTCTCTAAACATGGCCCGCGCCGGTGCCGATCTGGATGGTGTTGTGGTGTTCCACGGCTCCCTTGGCACCACGGAGCCGGTGAAAGCGGGGCAGGTGAAGGCCGAGATCATGGTGTTTACCGGTGCCGCCGATCCTTTTGTTCCGCTGGAACAGGTACAGGCTTTCGAGCAGGAGATGAAAGCAGCCGGTGCGGTTTACACGCTGAAAAGTTATCCGGGCACCAAACACAGCTTTACCAATCCCGAAGCGGACAGTTTTGCCGAACGCTTCGGCATGCCTGTGGCGTATAACAAAGCCGCCGACGAAGATTCCTGGCAGCGGATGCAAGGGTTCTTCCAACGAATTTTCAAATAAAAATGAAGTTTTTTAACCGTTCCCGGTTGTAATTCTTAACACCTGAAAATAGGCGTATCAACGGAAACGGCTATTTTCAGGCGTTCCAAAATTGCACATCCCGTATAAAAGCATCACTGAAAATTTGACTGGCGGCTTACCCGATGCCGAAGGTTTTCAGCTCAATCGGACAGCGATTTTATAACTGGAACTTCAGAAAAATTATCCCGCTTATGCACTTTTTTGGCACGGGTGAGTCAGGGTGTGGAATATACTGAATGAATCGGGTGCTGGTGGACTTCAATGGTAAGAGATCTGCTTCGTACATCAAGGCGATTCGCCCTGACGGAGAAGTTATCTTTGCTACCGCATATGATAGAGAAACGGCTATTTCGGATAAAATGACTGCGAATGAAACTGTTGCCCTTCCCAAACCCGATAACTTTGATAAACTCTATTAAATCATCAGGGGTGGTCAGTTGGATTCATCGTGTACGGGCATAGATACTTTCAAATAGTTAAAGGACGGAGATAAGTATCTGTTCCTAGCGAGCTAATCTTCCCTCTTATGTTGGGTGCAGGTGGCATGCAGGAGGATGATATGCGAGCAGCAAAGAACGCGGGTGACGGTAGAAAATATTTCGCTTTCGGCCTCAAAGGCAAGGCCATACTCGGGCTTGGCGGACTGCTTCTGCTGGCGCTTGTGGCTACGGGCGGGATGGCTTACTGGCAAAGCCTGCAACTGGCCGAGAAGGTGGCAATGCAGCGCGCACTCGGTGAGATTGCTATCCTGGGCAGCCAGATTGAGGCAGCAGTCCGTGAGAGTCGGCATGCGCTGATGGTGATCCGGGATACGCCTCCGGTGCAGGCAATTATCCGCAGCAGGGACGGTGGCGGTACAGATCCGCTCTCTGGCGATAAGTTAACGCTATGGGAGCAGCGCCTGCAGACCATTTTTGTGTCCTTTATGACCCAGCTTCCTCAAATCCATCAGCTGCACTACCTGGACGATAAGGGCAATGAGTTGGTTCGCGTGGACGCTGCCAACGGGCAAGTTCTTGCCATGCAGACAGCCGGGCTGCAAAACAAGGCCGAGCGCGGCTATTTCAAAGAGACCATGAAGATCGCCAATGGCGAAGTCTATTTCTCCAATATGGATCTGAACCGGGAGCAGGGGCAGATTCAACAGCCGCATACGCCTGTGCTGCGCATGGCCACACCTGTGTTTGACGGTAGCGGTAATCGTCGCGGCATGCTGGTGATCAATCTGCTCGGGAAACAGCTGTTTGCAGGGCTTGATAACGGTAAATACGGCATCCACCATTATGTGATCAATAAGGATGGCTATTTCTTGCACCATCCTGATATGACGAAGGCTTTTGGTTTTGATCTGGGCTTCGATTTCACCGTCAGGGATGAATTTCCACTTTTGGCCGAACTGGTACCGTTTGAGAAGAAACATGTCGCCTATTATGCTCAGGCAGGCAAAGTGGAGGCGTTTCACAAGCTGCGCTTTGATCATCGCAGTTTTACATTGATCGCCGTCATTCCCGACGATGTGGTATTTGCCGGGGTGCGCGCCGGTTTTAATCCACTACTGCTATCCATTCTGGTTATTATCCTGATCTCGTTGCTGCTCATCACCTGGCTGGTCAGTCATTATATTGTCGCTCCGGTTGTCCAATTGGCTACCGCGGCAGGGAAAATGGTAGATGGCGATCTTTCAACACGGCTGCCGGAGCATGCAGTTCGCGATGAGTTCAAATTGCTGTATCAAACGCTCAATGCCTTCGCCGAAAACCAGCAGCACGCCACCGGGCAGCTGGAGCATGAGGTTGCCGTAAAAACCACCCACCTGAGCAGCATTGTTAATAGCCTGGTCGACGGTTTGATCACGATTGATAAACACGGTTTGATGCAAAGTTTTAATCCCGCCGCCGTACGTATTTTTGGTTATGCACCGGACGAGGTAATCGGCCGGAATGTGAAGATGCTAATGCCTGAGCCATATCACAGCGAGCATGACGGTTATTTGCAGCACTTTCATGATACCGGTGAAAAGAAAATAATCGGCATCGGGCGCGAGGTCGAGGGGCGACGCAAGGATGGCTCCATCTTTCCTATGGATTTGGCTGTTACTGAAGTATCGCTGGACGGATCCTCCGGTTTTGTCGGCATTGTCCGTGATATCACGGAGCGCAAACTCGCCGAAGAGCAACTTCAGAAATTACTGGAAAAGCAGTGCGCAATTTTGGATAACGCTGCTTACGCCATCATCAGTACACAGCCAGACGGCATCATCACATCCTTCAATCCGGCAGCAGAACGCATGCTCGGCTACACGGCAGTGGAAATGGTTGGCTTGCAGACACCGGCGATCATTCATGAGCCAAGCGAAGTTGTTGCGCGTGCCCAGGAACTCTCAGTCGAGTTGGGTGAGGAAATAGCGCCCGGATTTGAAGTCTTTGTCGCAAAATCGCGACAAAACATGCCCAATGAATACGAGTGGACCTATATCCGCAAAGATGGCACCCGTTTTCCGGTGATTCTTTCTGCTACGGCACTGCGCAATGCGGCAGGAGTGATTATCGGCTTCCTGGGTATGGCCATGGATATCAGTGAACGCAAACAGTCGGAAGCGGCATTGAAGCAGGCCAAGAAAACAGCGGAAAAAGCGAATGCGGCCAAATCTGAATTTCTCTCCAGTATGAGTCATGAATTACGTACGCCTATGAACGCCATTCTCGGATTTGCCCAGCTACTGGAGGATAATCCGGAGGAACCGCTGAGCGAAGAGCAGGCGGAGTGCGTCCGTCACATCCTTAAAAGCGGCAATCACCTGCTGCAACTGATCAATGAGGTGCTGGACATGGCCCGGATCGAAGCCGGCAGGGTAACGATGTCCATCGAAGCTGTGCACCCCCGCATACTTTTCGATTCATGCCTGGAGATGATCGGCAGCATGGCGGATAAGCGCGGTATCCGCATCCATGATCTGACGAGCGGGCGTGATCTGCCTGCCGTGCGGGCCGATTACACACGTTTCAAGCAGGTGCTGCTCAATCTGCTCTCCAATGCGGTAAAATATAATAGCAAGGACGGCGAGATATGGCTGGAGTGCCAAGCGGGTGAGGCCGACATGTTGCGTATTTCGGTGCGTGACAGCGGACCGGGTATAGCAGATGAGAAAATGCAGCAGGTATTCGTTCCGTTTAACCGGCTGGGAGCAGAAGGAAGCGCTGTTGAAGGAACAGGCATCGGCCTGACTATTGCCAAACAGCTGGTAGAGTTGATGGATGGCCATATCGGCTACGACAGCGTGATCGGAATGGGGTGCACCTTCTGGCTGGAATTGCCGCTGGATGGAGAGGACCCGCATCATCAGGCATCGCTCGACAGCATAAATACGCTGGCGGTCGAATGCACGCCAGCGGTGGAGAGAGCTGTCAAAACACTGCTTTATGTCGAAGATAACCCGGCCAATATGAGTTTGATGAAGCACATCATCGGGCGCATATCTCATCTTGAACTGATCACGGCACACAATGCCGAGCTGGGTTTGGAACTGGCCGAGAGCAAACAACCGGATTTGATTATCATGGACATCAATCTGCCCGGTATGGATGGTTTTGAGGCGTTGCGTAATCTGCAGCAGAATGATCTGACGAAGGATATTCCGGTCGTCGCGCTAAGTGCCAACGCCATGGATAAGGACATCAAGCGCGGAATAGCAGCTGGTTTCACCCGTTATCTGACTAAACCGATCCGGGTCAATGAGGTGCATGAAGTCATCGACGAAATATTGGGGACACGGGCGTGAACAGTACACACGAGGCCGAAGCACAGTCTCATCTCCTGATTGTGGACGATATTCAGGCCAATCTAGCCGTATTGCAAAAAATGCTTAGCCGGGCGGGATATCAAGTTTACGTTGCCGATAACGGCAAGCAGGCCATGGAAATCCTGCGCAGTGAACCCATGCATCTGATCATCAGTGATATCCTGATGCCGGTGATGGACGGCTATGACCTGTGTCGCCAGTGCCAGCAGGATGAGGATCTGTCCCATATCCCTTTCATCTTCTACACCGCAACCTATACCACCGATGATGACCGTGCCTTCGGGCTGAGCTTGGGTGCGGCACGCTTCATCATCAAGCCTGCCGAGCATAAAGCGTTCCTCAGAGAAATAGCTGAAGTACTCGGCGAAGCCCGGGAGAAGGCGCTGCACTATGCAGATGGATACACACGGCTCAGCGAAACTGTTTATGAACGCGAACACAATATCCGGTTGGTACATAAGCTGGAGCAAAAACTGGAGCAACTGGAACAGGCCAACAGATTGTTACAGGAGCAGATAACGGAAGGTGATCAACTGCGCCAGGCTCTGGCTGAGAGTGAGGAGCGCTATCGTATTCTGAGCGATTCCGCAGCGATTCCTGTCTATCTCGTGCAGGATAGCCGCTTTCAATACGTGAATCAGGCATTTCTGGATGCCTCCGGTTACAAGGCCGATGAGGTCATCGGGAAAATGGGCCCGCTTGACATGCTGACAGCTGATAGCCGCCCGATCATGGCGGAAGAAATACGTAAGCGGCTGGGCGGAGAAGGTGCCAGCTCTATATACAGCTGCCAGGGATATACTAAACAGGGCGAAATCGTAGATCTGGAAATCCATGGCGCTGTCGCCAATTATCGGGGTAAACCAGCCATGATCGGAAGCCTGCTGAATATCACCGAGCGCAGGCGGGCGGAGAGCGCGCTCAGGAATAGCGAAGCAAGATTGAATGAGGCGCAGAAGCTGGCACAGGTCGGCTCATGGGAACTGGATATAATGACAGGTCGCCTGGAATGCTCTGATGAGGTATGCCGTATCTTTGAAATGGATCAGGACAAGTTTGATGCTTCCTATGAAGTTTTTATTGAAACTATCCATCCGGATGATCGCAAGAGTGTGCACCTCGCCTATAAAAAATCACTGGAGACACAGCAGTCCTGCAGTATTGAGCACCGGTTGCTTTTCCCGGATGGCCGCATCAAATGGGTGCATGAACAACGCGAATCGATATTCGCCGAAGACGGCACACCGTTAGCCGCTCTTGGCACCGTGCAGGACATCA
The DNA here is from genome assembly GCA_021772835.1 of Mariprofundus sp. GTDB lineage: Bacteria > Pseudomonadota > Zetaproteobacteria > Mariprofundales > Mariprofundaceae > Mariprofundus. The sequence continues at coordinate 6,605 of JAJFLE010000028.1, read as the reverse complement.
CGATGCGCAAAGAGACAGAAACAATACTCAAGGAAAGTGAAGCTCGATTCCGGCAACTTGCGGAAAATGTGGATGCCGTATTCTGGATGCGTTCGGCGGAAGGTGGCCAACAGCTTTATGTCAGTCCGAAATTCGAGACCATCTGGGGGCATAGGCTTGAAATGCTACGCCAGAACCCGGACGCCTTCATGGATACGGTGCATGCTGAAGACCGGCCAGCACTACGAGCTGCTTTCGGCAAACTGGCTGCCGGAGTACCGGCTGAGCATTACAATATTGAATATCGCATCGTGCGACCGGAAGGCGAAGTTCGCTGGATTCATGACCGTGGCTTTTCAATTCGCGATCAGATGGGCGAGATAATTCGTCAGGCCGGGTTCGCCGAAGATATCACCGAGCGCAGGAAGATAGCGCTGGAACTACAGCAATACCGTGGACACCTTGAGGATCTGGTTGAATCCCGTACATATGCGTTGGCTGAAGCCAATCAACATCTGCAGGATCTGGATCGACTAAAGAGCATGTTTATCGCCTCCATGTCGCATGAACTGCGCACACCGATGAACTCTATACTTGGCTTTACCGATCTTATTTTACAGGGGCTCTCCGGTGAGATCAATGATCTGCAACGCGATCAGTTACAGCGCGTGCATGGTGCAGGTAAACACCTGCTGCTGCTGATTTCTGATATTATTGACCTCTCCAAGGTGGAGGCGGGCAAGGTTGTAGCGCTGCCGCGTGATTTCGAGCTGGCTGATCTGCTGGACGAAGCGGTAGAGAATAACCTGATTGAAGCACGCAGAAAAGGACTCAACCTGGTTCTGCAGCCATTGGCACATGGTATTTTGATGCACACGGATCGACAGCGGCTCATGCAATGCCTGCTCAATCTGATCAGCAACGCACTAAAATATTCCAAAAGCGGAGATATTCATGTGTCGGCGCAACAGCTGGGTGATGAGATTATCATTGCGGTCAAGGACAGCGGTATCGGCATCTCCGGGGATGATAAAACAAAGTTGTTTCAGCCGTTCGTGCGCTTTGATTCCGATCTGATGGTCAAGGCGGGTGGCACAGGACTGGGACTCTATCTGACCAGGAAACTGATGACAGAACTGCTAAACGGCTCGATATCTGTGGAGAGTGAAGCCGGTGTTGGCAGTTGTTTTAGCTTGCGATTACCGTGCCGCTTGCAACAGGTTTCAGGAGACAGGGAATGAGTAAAACAGTACTGATCATTGAAGACAATGAAGACAATATGGAGCTGATCTCCTTTATTATGGAAAAGGCCGGTTACCGATTTCTGAAAGCGACGCGCGGTGTGGAGGGCGTAGCCATGGCGATCGAACACCTGCCAGATTTTATCCTTCTCGATATCCAGTTGCCGGATATTGACGGCATGGAGGTTGCTCGCCGTATTCGTGTTTCCGGGGCAAATGGGACGATTCCGATTATTGCCATGACCTCCTATGCCATGCTCGGTGATAGGGAAGCGTTGCTGGCTTCAGGTTGCAACGGCTATATTGAAAAACCTATTGATGTTCGTTTGGTGGTTGAGCAAATTCGCGCGGTAATCGGGGACTCAGCATGAAGGTGCTGATCGCGGAAGACTATGAAGATACGCGCATGATTCTGCAGGCCAGCCTCGAAGCTGACGGATATATGGTGACATGCGCAGCCAATGGTCGGGAGGCGATGACCATGGCCAGACACGATGCGCCTGATATCATCATCTCGGATATACTGATGCCGGAAATGGATGGCTTTGATCTGTGCCGGGCGATTAAAACGGATGCAAAGTTGAGCCATATCCCGTTCATCTTTTATACAGCGACCTATGTGGACGAAGCGGATCGCGAACTGGCCATGGCGGCCGGAGCGTCACGCTTTTTGATTAAGCCCATGGACAGCCGTGAGTTCGTGGCCAATGTGGGTGAAGTGCTTGATGCGTGCGAGAAGCGCACTGTTAACGTACCGGTTATGCCGCAAAAGCAGACGGAAGAGCTGGAACTGATGCATGAACGAGCGATCAGTCGCAAGCTTGATGAGAAGGTTTGGGAATTGGAGCGCGAGCGCCGTGCCCTGAAACAATCGGAGGCCAAATATCGGGCGCTGTTTGATGCATCCAGCGATGGCATTATGTTGCTCGATGAAAATGTCTTTATCGATTGCAACCGGGCTGCACTGAAGATGTTCGGTTGTGCCACGCGCGATGCACTTATGGGTCAGCGTCCGGCGGCATTGTCCCCGCCAATACAAGCTGGCGGCATGGATTCGCAACAGCTTGCCGATGAGCATATTAAAAAAGCCTTCTTGCAGGGCAGTGATCGTTTTGAGTGGCAGCACAGGAGAATGGATGGCACGGTGTTTCCGGCTGATATATGGCTGACAGCGATGGAGCTCGATGGTAAACCAGTCCTGCAGGCTATCGCACGCGATATCAGCCAGCAGAAGCGGCATGAAAATGAGCTGCGTAAACTCTCCTGCTGCGTCGAGCAGTCGGGCGAAGCAATGCTGATTACCGACAAGCAAGGCAATATCGAGTACGTCAACCCTTCATTCACCAGACTGACCGGCTATCTGGCTGATGAAGTGACAGGAAAAAAACCGAACATCTTCGACAGTGGTCATCAAGATGCCGATTTTCACCGGGAGATGTGGCAGACGATCCTGGCTGGCCGTCCCTGGCAGGGAAAGGTGATCGACAAGCGCAAGGATGACAGTGTTTATCCGGCCTTTCTGACCATCTCCCCGATTCATGACCAGTCGGAGAGTCCCGAGCTATTCACCCACTTTGTCAGCATCCAGTCTGATCTGACGCAAATCGAGGAAGCAGAAGCGAGATTCCAGCAGGCTCAGAAGATGGAGGCGATTGGCACACTGGTGGGCGGCATCGCCCATGATTTTAATAATGTACTGGCTGGCATCACAGGCAATATCTATTTGGCCAAAGGGGAAGCGCATGCTGTACCTGAGGCGCTGCATATGCTGGATGATGCAGAGGCACTGGCTTTTCGGGCAGCGGCAATGATCGGTCAGTTGCTTGCCTTTTCCCGCAAGAGTACGGTGGAAATGCAAACTATTCCGTTAACCAGCTATCTCAAGGAGAGCATGAAATTACTGTCGGTCAGTGTGCCCGAAAACATCAGGGTCGAATTGCATATCTGCGACGATGAGCTGAATGTCTACGGCGACAGCACCCAGATTCACCAGATACTGATGAATCTGATCAACAACGGGCGCGATGCACTTGAAGGCGTCGAAAGTCCGTTGATCAGCATTAATCTGGAGCCGTTCACAGCCGATGAAACATTTGTGCGGCAGCGCTCCTGGCAGACCAGTGCCCGCCGTTTCGCACATATTTGTGTCAGCGATAATGGCTGTGGTGTGCCCGCCGGGAAGATTGGGCATCTGTTTGAGCCTTTTTTTACCACCAAGGAGCAGGGCAAAGGAACCGGTCTGGGCTTGGCCATGGTGTACGGCGCGGTCAAAAGCCACCATGGCTTAGTGGAAGTCGACAGTAAGCAAGGCAAAGGCACAAGCTTCCACCTCTATCTGCCATTGCTGGAAGCGCCATCTGTTGCCGAGTCTGTGCAGGCAACGCAGGTGCATGAGGGTAAGGGCGAGTGCATCCTGCTGGTCGACGATGAGATGCAGGTTCTGGCGATAACCTCTGATGTGCTGAGCAGCCTGGGCTACAAGGTATTGACAGCTACCAATGGTCAGGAAGCTGTGGACCTGTTCAAGAGAGCACCGGACGATATTGATCTGGTTGTTCTTGATGTTGTGATGCCGATGATGGGTGGTGTTGCTGCATGTCAGAACATGCGCAGGATACGCCCGGACATACAGGTGCTCTTTTCCACCGGTTACGATAAGGAACAATCGCTGGACAAAGAGCTGAGCATTATCAGTGCCGATATAATCAGCAAACCCATCTCGATTGCTGAATTGAGTCAGGCGATTCGCAGGAAACTGGATAATACTTCACTGTCGTGATTGAGCCAATGATGCACAGAACCCGATGTTTGAGCAGTCTGTTTGCAGTTCAATCGCCTTGTTGCAGGTTGTTCTTCAGGAAGAGGATGTGCAAATAAAATAAGGCCGCCAGCATGGGCGGCCTTATTAGATATAACAATGTGCGTGAGCGATTAGCAGCAGCCTTCTTCGCCGCACTCTTCGTCACCGCAGCAGCCACCATCACCATGTACATGGCCGTGCTCCAGCTCTTCTTCGGTTGCATCACGAACAGCTTCAATCTCAACATCGAAATTCAGGCTCTGACCAGCCAGTGGGTGATTGCCATCCACAGTAATGTTATCACCATCAATCTCGGTAATGCGCACAAACTGAACGTCATTTCCATCATCCGAGTCGGTCTCGAATTCCATGCCTACTTCAATATTGTCGATACCGTCGAACAGGTCGCGTGATACGATTTCAATCATTGCAGGGTCGATTTCGCCATAGGCATCAGCAGCTTCAAGTGAAACTTTTAGCTTGTCGCCAACGCTCTTGCCTTCGAGTGCAAGCTCAAGCCCTGGAACGATGTTCTCTTCACCATGCAGGTAAAGCAGCGCATCCCCGCCTACGGATGAGTCAAGAACGTCGCCTGCATCGTTGCTCAGGGTATATTGAAATGAAACAACTTTATGATTAGTGATCTGCATGTTTATCTCCGTTGAACGGGTGATTTCTCTAATCACCGACTCGTTAATGCGCGGCAACCTACCCATGCAACGCGGAATAACAAATATAAGCGCACGTTTCTGTATTATTGGATGACCCTGAGCGTTCTATGAAGGTGGTTTACCTTGCGGTTGATTCAGCATCCAAAAATGGTTCATGTCTGTCCATAACTGGAAAGCAGCTTTGAACCGCTTTATGATCTAATTTTCGGGTCGCATGCCGGGAAAACTCTGAGATCAGAATTTGCACAGAAGCATTTATAAGCTCAAATGAACAGAAAATCTGCCATTGGTGATTTTCACCCCATCTCGCTGAAGATATTTTGGTGGGGATCCATATTTCTTTTTTTTATTATATTGCTGATCAAACACATGTAATGTTGATGAGAATGTCCCTACCACTTTATCACCCTCAAAATGGTATTTAACGCTAAATTTCCCTCGGCTATCACCTGATGCAATATCGCTTCTCTGATTCGATGTGGATATAAAACCGTTATAGGCATCATCACCAGGACGATTGATTGATTCAGGTGGTGAAGACAAATAAATTTTTGTTTTATGATAGGAGTTCAATTCCCATTTCTGCTTGGCATCTGCTGCAACTACATATTCGCCGGGTGTGTCAGGCATGGTGATTTTTAAGTCGGGGCCTCTTTTCCCATTGTTGTAAATGCTGCAAGCTATGCCTATTTTATGCCCACTCTTATCGATTGAGGCGGATACTCCTGTAAACCGCCACGGTTCAACGGGATAATCCTTTTCAAGGGGAATACAGTTGAAGTGTTCTCCATTGATATTGAATGACATGGTGGAGCCTGCTTTCCCAAACGCGAAAGACATTTGAGGCAGTGCAACCATCAGACCCAATAATAACAAACATGCATAACAGAATTTATTACTCATCGTTGATCCTCCATCCAATAACTTCAAAGCAACCCGCACATTTAATCACCCGAACAACTGAAATCTGAGGCATGGTAAAATGTGTAATTCTCTCGTTTTTTCGCTCGATTTTTAACTTTATTATAGGCTTTTTTTGCATCACCAAGCGTTCTCTTATTCGATGCGTTTGTGCCAAGCTTATAGGATTTTTTATAGTTCGCTCCCAAGTAATCACTCCATTCAATACCACAAGTAAACGTACAGGTATTATAAGCATCATTTGAATCCTTTCCTGTCATGGAAATATATGTGGCGATACTGCGGTGGAGTGAATCACTGTAGGGAGGATCCTCCGCATAAAGTACACAATAATAAGCATATGGCTTAGCCTGCGCCACAGAACTTATACCCATCATCGCCAGCACTACGCCTACAAATCGCAGTCCTTTTTTCACATTTACTGTTTTCATGCCATTCTCCTTTGTTAAGTTCTCAACCTTTTATGCCACCAGCCGTTCTGCAATATGCTGGCAATGTTTTTTTGTTTTTAGTTAGCTTATGGCATTGAGCCACGGTTTTATCGCTCATGTTTCGAATGCTTCGAATAAAGTAACCCATCACCTTATCATTGATGGATGCATTAGCATCAACGCCGCATATCGAACTTATCAATCTCTTGATTTCGGATGTTTTCTTTGAATCTGTATTTTTTGATGGTTTTTTATGCCACTTGCCATCTTTTTTCATGCCTATGTTGCGAACAGTCTCCGAGCTGATATTGAAAATATTTCCGCCCCCGGCCAACATGCGAATTGCCCCGCGAGGAAGCGGCTCGTAAACAATATCGACGCTTTTCTTCTTGCTGCATTTAATGGTGTCGAGACTGCTGCTTTTGGGGGTGTCCTGAATTTTGTGTAAACGGTTAAATTGACGGATAGTTCCGTCTTACTCAAAGGAGAGAGTATGACCGTTTCAAAATTACCAGCAGACCTAATTGATGGTCTGTTAGCTGACTACAAGAAGCCCGAGGAT
>JAJFLE010000027.1 GCA_021772835.1 Mariprofundus sp. | reverse complement strand
CAACCTTGTGATTACCACCGGCATCAAATGTATGACACGACTTGCACTTGCCAGCCTTGGCAGCACCAGCAACGGCATCACCCAGAGGTGAGGCTGCGACTACAGGCGTCGCGGGTTGAACTGGCGTTGCTGTAACCACTGGCGTGACAGGCTTAGGCTTAACCGCTGGAGTTGCAGGTGCCACAGGTTGGACTGGGGCTGGTTTAACTGCTGGAGCTGCAGGCATGGCCTTTTCAACCGCAGCTGTTGTCGCTGGAGTGACTTCTGCTGCCGCATCTGTCGCCATATCCATTGCAGGTTCAGCTGTTGCTTCAACTGCCTGTGCTGCTTCATCTACCATACTTGTAGCAGCAGGTTCAGCTTCCACAGGCATCTCTACTACAGGTACTATAGGATATTCTTTTTCTTCATAATTATTACAACCGGTCAATGCCAGGCCGCCTGCAACAAACATCATCAATACAACTCTCATACCTTCCCCCTTGGAACAACAGATAGTACATTATAAGCAGATATTACCGAGAATTGAATGATTCGTTTCTCACAGGTCCAGATTAGCGGAAAAAGAACAGTGCCGCCAATGCAAGCAAAGCAATCGGAATCTGATAATCAGACACAATTTGCTCCCAGCCCTGCACTTCCTGGCACTCAATGTTTTGTAGGTCTTCATGAGATACAACAGTCATAGCTTCCTCCTTTGAATACACTCTCTCCACGAACAGATCCAAGTTTACAAAAAAAGGTGAAACAGTGCTGTGAGTAAGGTCACTCGATAAGAAAAATGGCCCGACAGAATGTCAGACCCCTTTAATATAAAACTGTGCCATCCAGGTTGAACTGAAAGCTGAGAGTTAGATAAATGCTGTTGCAGCTCCAGCGATGCCTATCATTGCCACGAGCGCAATAAGAACACCCCAACTGTCTGACTTATTCATTTTAAGCCCCCCACAGCTATTTACTAGCCAAAGGCATCACACCGGTAAAGCACAACATGGTGATATTTACTCATTTCTCAAAGTTTGAACTATAATGGAGATATTCATAATTCGCTTTTAGGGGGTATCAAATGAAAGAACTCTGGTTAAGACGTTTTCAGCTTATTGCTGGTCTGATATTTATTCTCCTGCTGGTAGTTACATCCGAACTGATATTCCGCTGACCGATAAGGCATCGCCCACAAGCAAATACGACGAACAAAAAAAAGGACCTGACATTTCTGCTAAGTCCTTTTTTATATGGCGCTACCTGAGCAATTCGAACGCCCGAAAATGATCTAATTCGTATACTGTCCCGAATGGCACTAACTTAAGGGTTTTCAGCTTGATATTTACTTCGATGCGGAATCGGATTCATTTCATGTCTGGGTTTGTTTAACAGTTGATGGTTTTTTGGTCGTCGTTTCACGGCTCTTGGCTCACTTCGGCCTGGTCGCTCTACAACGATATTTCCTGCAATTGATGTATATAGAAGTAAGATTAAACGGTTTTGTTCCTGCCTGCTGATCTTGGTTTGATTCAAATATGGTTCCCATTTCCGCAGTGCTTGTATGCTGCCTTTAAAGCTTATTCGACGTGTCTTGGTCGCTGTACTCTTTACTGCCTCAGCGATAAGAGCACGAATACACTTGTAGACAATCAAGTGCATCCGGATTTCTTTGCGAACCATGTCAGGCGTTTTGCAGCGCAAAACATCCATGTCCATAGTGGTTTTGATGTCACGGAAAAACAGTTCAACATCCCAGCGCTGGAAGTAAACTTCTTCGAGTTCACTTGCCGGATATGCTTTTGCATCCAGTAAAGTTGTGATGATGTAAAAGGACTTTGTTCTGAATCCCGGTTGACGAACAATCACCTTAATTTGCCTAAGCGGTAACGTTTCAGGCAGTGCTTCCCAGCCTTCCTGCGAATAACTGGATCTCTTATTTCTTTTTGGTTTTATCCAATGAATTAACAAATCATTTTGCCCCAGAACTTTGACAGCTTCCGCTTCAGATACTGGAGTTCTTCTGGCTAGTGTTATGATCGAATCTACACCTCTATCTTTCAAATTTGACTGGTCAAAATAACTGCAAAACCCCTTATCTCCCAAGAAAATATCACCTTCCTTAAAGGTGCTCCATTGTTCGCGAAGCATGGGCAACTCATGACTTTTCTTGTCACCCATTTCATGGCTAAGCAAAGCTCCATTGTTCAGATTAAAGCAGGCACAAATGAACGCCTGTGGGAAACCACACCCTGGCTTCTGACTTTTTAACTGAGGCCACTTTTTCTGGTTCTCTTCGGTATCGGGCATACTGACACCTGTTCCATCTACAACGATAATACGCCGACCATTTAAGTAATCAGTGCTGGCTCCTGTTTTGAGATGATTGGAGAGATGTTGATAAATGGATTCTAGCATTGGTAGCTCAAGCTTTTTACGTGCTTTGCAATAAGATGCTGTTGAAGAAGAAGGTACTGATTTCAACTTCATGGCGACAGAGGCCTGCAGTTTGCGAACTGCCTCTTTACACCCTCCATCCGAATCCAGAACTTGAGAGAAAAATGCCCAGAACGTGTTCTTCTTGCTAAAAAGTCTTTGCCGACTCATGGGCCCCGATCTTGCGGGGCGAAGAAATTGATCGGGTATAAAGCTGCCAAAACAGTCACCAAGCTGACTAAAAGACTTCAGCTTCAATTGCTCCAATTTATCAGCAAGCACTTCCTGAGATGAGCGAGCTTTACGGCATGATCTGGGTAGGTGAAGTCCGGTGATATAAGGCGATGTATTCATACAATATTATCGCATTTTTACCATGCGTTGGCGTCTGCTTTGTACGCTTGAAAATCCTTAAGTTAGTGCCATTCTATACTGTCCCTTTTTTACCTTACTCGTCCTCCTGAACTGTCTGATAGAACCTGCCCCATACCCCACTGTGGATAATCAGGATTTTTAACTCGTTCACCTTTTAAATATTCAGTCATATGACCTCCCCTTGAAAGGATTATAGCAGATGATTTCCATTCGGAATTTTCAGTCAGGAGAGGCAAAAAGAGCAGCGTCCCCTTTAATAGGATAGGGCCAGATACTACGAGCGGTCGCGAAGAGTTCTTCTCCACGCCCACGAATAGCAGACTCATCCCATTCGCTGTAATCATGAAAGTAACGGTTCATATTTGGGGGTGTCCTGAATTTTGTGTAAACGGTTAAATTGACGGATAGTTCCGTCTTACTCAAAGGAGAGAGTATGACCGTTTCAAAATTACCAGCAGACCTAATTGATGGTCTGTTAGCTGACTACAAGAAGCCCGAGGAT
>JAJFLE010000026.1 GCA_021772835.1 Mariprofundus sp. | reverse complement strand
ATCCTCGGGCTTCTTGTAGTCAGCTAACAGACCATCAATTAGGTCTGCTGGTAATTTTGAAACGGTCATACTCTCTCCTTTGAGTAAGACGGAACTATCCGTCAATTTAACCGTTTACACAAAATTCAGGACACCCCCCTGTTGTGCCCAAGCATGAAAGAAGAGCGCTCCGAAACCAGTCAGCCCTCCGGGGTACCTCATCTGTATATCCAACCAAAACCGGTCACGGATCCGCCGCTCAAACCCGGTCACGGATCCGCCGCTCAAACCCGGTTTAGGGTGTTTGACTCGGCAGACACTAACAGGGGATCAAAAAACATTTGATCCACAAGCTACTGTATCAGATACCAATATGAGATGTGTGCGATCATGACAGGCATCACAGTTTCTTTTGTTTCCTCATGTTAAGGTCAAATCAACCTGATGAAATATGCAGGGAAATGCCGAAGTCAGGAGGCTGTTTATGAAGTATGTTGTAATTTTAGTTTCATCGTTGCTCTTGTTATCCGGTTGTGCAACTTCTCAGACTGAACCTGTAGTCACGCAGGGAGCGGCTTCCGATTTTAGCAAGACCACTCAGCATCAGCCATGTAGTCTGTCTGCTTCCCAAACCATCCGTCACAATCACGTTTACGATGAAAAGGCATATCTGAGCCGCATCTCTTACAACCACTGATCTGGATTCGAGCCGGTCAGGGCTTATGACTGCGAGTAACCAACTGCATCAATTCATGGGGTGTAGTTGTTTGATACGAGCCGGGTTTCAGCCCGGTCTCTGACAATGACAAAGATCCGATATGTGTTCGGGTTAATGTCTTCACATGGTTTTCCACCGCTGCAAACATTCTGCGCACCTGATGGTAACGCCCTTCATGCAGCACCAGTGTTACCTCTGTTTCATTGATTTCGTTTAATTCTGCAGGCAGGCATGGCCTGTCATCGGTCTCCAGCATCAGCTTGCCGCTGGCAAACAACGCCTTTTCATGACCGCTCAACGGCTTATCCAGTGTGACAGCATAGGTTTTGGAGATATGTTTTTTCGGGCTGGTCAGTTGATGGTTAAGTTGTCCGTCATCGGTGATGATCAGCAGGCCCGATGTCTCCTTGTCCAGTCGCCCAACGCTGGAGAGCGGTGGTTTACGGCCAATCCAGCGCTCGGGGAAATCTTCATAGATCAGCAGGCCATCCTCTTTGCGTGAACAGACTGCTCCCAACGGTTTGTGATAGATAATGGTCAGCCCGTGAGCATGATCGAGCTCCTTACCCTCCAGCCTGACCTGGTCGGCCACCACTTTTTGGGCAGGTGAGGTAGCTCGTTCCCCATCTATGGTGACCCAGCCGCGTCGAATCCAGTGCGCCACATCCTTTCTTATGCCGTAGCCGAGATTTGAAAGCAGCTTATCCAGTCGTTCTGGTTTCATCATTATCGAATTCCTTTGATCACTTTGAAGCCATTGGCTTGTATCAGGGTCTGGCAGTGATGTAGCTCAGACTGCAACACATGCTCATAGGGAAGCTGGCGATTGGCCACCAGAAAGAGTGTGCCACCTTTTTTCAGGCTCTTGCAAGCACACCTGGCTATCGCCTGTCCAAGATCGACATTCCTGGTTTGACCGCTGTGAAATGGTGGGTTGCAAACGATCCAGTCAAGTTGTGTTGGTAGCTCATTGTTTGTGGCATCAGCCCAATGCAGTTGAACTTTCTCCTGCCATGCAGCTGTGTTGGTCCTGGCGCATTCTATAGCGAGGAAATCTGCTTCAACCATATGCATAGTCTGCACGTCTGGCGAGTCAGCAAGAATGCGATTGCTCAGCAGTCCATAACCGCTGCACAGATCCATGCCGATTCCCGATAGCTTGGGAAGCTGTTCAAGCAGGAGTAGGGAGCCCGTGTCAGCACGATCCCAGCTGAATAGCCCTGCCTGTGAGCTTAACCCTGACGATTCGATTTCTCGTGACTGTCCGGCATCGATCCACTCTGTTAACAAACCATTGTTCAATGTGTCTGTTTTTCTGGCCGAAAAGAGTCGGCATTTGGATTTAGAATTGGAGCTGATATTTCCGGCCAACTTTTGCAGTGCTGATTCGTAACTCTTGGCACCGTGATCATTGGCACAGGCAATCAGTAGCTTGCCATGATTGTTAAGCCTTTGCATGGCAAGGGCCATCCAGCTCAGTGTTTGTAGTTTGTTCTTGGCGGGCAGAAGCAGTATCAGATCATACGAATAGTCAGGAGCAGGTAGTTCGGGAGAGACAGTTAGCCCCATGTTTTTAATGGCATCAAACTCCGGTTTGAAATGTTGCCAGAGATCAAGCTTTTCAACTGCTACCTTCAACCTGGCCAGCAGCGGATCTGCATGCGCATTGACCACCAGGATGCGTGTTGCCGGGATATTGAACGCGGCCTGATATAAAAGTTGAATAGTTGGCATGCGCGAGACTGTAGGAATTGAAGCGGTGACTGTCCAATGCTTGCGTGTGAAATGAAAAAGGAGCTGCGATTGCTCGCAACTCCTTTTCATGTGGTGGGCAGAGAGGGAATCGAACCCATTAAATAATACTTATATATAATATTATTATCTTGGATTTATGTGTAGTGGAGGGTGTAAGAAATTTTGTGTAAACGGCTTTGGTTTACTGCCTTGGCATCCTGTCGTCGAATTGAATGCTAAAGCGGTTTAGTGCTGCTTTCCAATCTCTGATAGGCATCGTCCACTTTTTGCTGATGTTTTTCAAC
>JAJFLE010000025.1 GCA_021772835.1 Mariprofundus sp. | reverse complement strand
GTTGAAAAACATCAGCAAAAAGTGGACGATGCCTATCAGAGATTGGAAAGCAGCACTAAACCGCTTTAGCATTCAATTCGACGACAGGATGCCAAGGCAGTAAACCAAAGCCGTTTACACAAAATTTCTTACACCCTCACTGATCGAATCGTTAAATCGCATGCAAAAACGCCGGGTGATCTAGCCCGGCGTTTTTTTTGTGCGTTTGTTCATCACATGATGCCTGATTCTCAGGATTTGTTGCTCATTCGTTCAGCAACGTCCGAATGGTATTTTCGGTGGTCTGATAGCCACCTTCACCGACACGTTTGTAGCGGATATGCCCCCTTTTCCCGATAAGGTAAATGGTCGGCCAGGCCCAGTTGTTAAAAGCGTGCCATATGGATGAGTCGTTATCCACGGCGACCGGATACGTGATTTCATGTTCATTCAGATAACGGGACAGGTTGCCCTGATCCCGCTCATAAGCGAATTCAGGTCTATGCACGCCAATGACGACCAGACCTTCATCATGATAATTACTGTGCCACCGTTTGATGTACGGTTCGACATTCTTGCAGTTCCAGCAACCTAAGGTCCAGAACTCAACCAGAACCACCTTGCCTCGAAGCATCCCTTTATCCAGCGGTTCGCTGTTCAGCCACTTTTCAGCACGAATCTCCGGCGCCAGGGGTTGTGAGCCCCCGGCAGCCAACAGCAAGGGGCTGAGTAGTATTAGCAGGCATGCCGGTATCCATGCGCGGTTGCCGGTTTGCATGATCAGAGGCCCTGATGCTGTGTCCGGACTTTGGAGAGAAACTGCCCGTACCCTTCTTTTTCCAGCTCGGCGGCAGGGATGAAGCGCAGGGCTGCAGAGTTGATGCAGTAGCGCAGGCCTGTCGGCTGGGGACCGTCATTAAAGACATGACCCAGATGAGAGTTGCCCTGTCTGCTGCGCACCTCGGTGCGGATGGAAAAGAGGCCGCGGTCCTCATGCTCAACAATATTATCGGCAACCAGCGGGCGTATGAAACTCGGCCAGCCGGTTCCGGACTTGAATTTGTCCGCTGAGCTGAACAGCGCTTCGCCCGATACGATATCGACATAGATGCCCTCGGCTTTGTTGTCCCAGTACGCATTGTTAAATGGTGGCTCGGTACCATTTTCCTGCGTAACCTCGAATTGCAGCGGTGTCAGTCGATTCTTCAGACTCTGCACGGTGTGATTATTATTGCGTTCTTCGCCCCAGACTTTATCGAGAAACTGATCCCGGCCCGAGCCGTTACGGTAATACCAGTAGCGAACAGGATTCTTTTTATAATAATCCTGATGATATGCCTCGGCCGCATAAAAGGATCTGGCTGGTAGAATCGGGGTAACGACAGGCATTTTAAACTGCTTGCTTTCAGCCAGTGATTTTTTGGATGTTTCAGCCAATGTGCGCTGTTGCTCACTGAGATAAAATACAGCGGATGTATAAGCGTAACCGCGGTCTACAAACTGACCGCCAGCATCTGTCGGATTGATCTGTCGCCAGAATACCTCCAGCAGTTGCGCATAGCTGATCTTCGCCGGGTTGTAGACGATTTCGACAGCCTCCAGGTGACCACCTGCTTCATAATTTTTATATGTTGGATTCCGGGATTGTCCGTTTGTGTAACCGGAGGTGACTGAAATTACGCCATCAAGCTGCTCAAATGGCTTTTCCATGCACCAAAAACAACCGCCGGCAAAGATTGCTCTCTCAGTCGTGGCTGGTTGTTGCATGACTGTTTTGGATGTTTCTGTTGAGACGCTCGCAGCCAGAAGCGATAGCGGTATGAGAAGTGCTATGCCCAGAATGGATAGTTTTTTTGTTAGTTGGAGTTGATATTTTTTATACATTACCATTTACCTTTTACCTATGCAGCTGCTGGAGTCGCTATGCCAAGGGCCGTTTCCAGTACGCTGTTTATTTTGAGTCGTTAGGCTAAGAGAGGGGAATAACACTGTTGTCGCGTAAATATCACGTTTGTATAACATGGACGAGAATTGCACTTTTTGACATCGCCGGTCTGGGTGCACTGAACGTTTTTCAGCAGCCAAAAGAGTGGCTCATGCTTTTCATCGGCTATGTCCCCCATTTGGGGGACATACAGATAATCTCCCCATGGTATCATTCACAATCTGTAGGAACAGAGATTTAAGGGTGCTCTGAAGCAGTCAGAGTGCCTTTCAGGGCCAAACGGCGTTCAGCCTTTTTGTCACGCTCTTGGGTGTCTAACAATATGGTGGCGATTAACGATTGAATATGGCATGTAGATCTAGCGAATTGTCAGAGTAGAGGTGATATAAAAAATGTATTTGTACCCGCTCTATTCGTTGTGGGACTTCGTGCCTGTCATTTCGACCACTCGCCCAGTGGTTCTGTAATCATTATGTGGAGATGGAGCTCTACCTTGCGGTTTAATTGCTCTGCGATGAAAGAATTAAATGTCACGTAGCTCACATAAATCAAAAAAACAACGTGATAAAGTTGTGCGGTGATGAATAAATACCGGACACAGAAAGTTCAGAGTGCCCTGCAATACACTCGTTACGTGCTTATACTCATTGTCGCGATTGCCAGTTCGGAATATGCAGTGATGACATTATTCGCTATCACCGAGGTTGAGAATTACCTTTCTCAGGAAGCTCAGGCGATAGCAGACTCAATCTTGCTAATTATCCTGAGTGCTGCTCCAGTCTATTTTTGGATAGTAAAACCCATCGTAGAGCTCTCAAAAGACTACCAAAACAAACTGAAATCGCTTTCGGAAGCTCTCGACGGCGCAAGCAATGCCGTGATTATCATGGATGCGACAGGAAGCATCAGCTATATCAGTAAAGCATTTACGTTTATCACGGGTTACTTCACCGATGACCTGATCCATAAAAACTACTTCATGCTGCAATCAAATAAGCATAGTGAAATCTATTTTGAAAGGATGTGGTCTTCATTGTCCGAAAAGGGGGAGTGGGAAAGCGAAAAGTGGAGCAATCGCAAAAATGGTGAGTTGTTCCGTGAGAAGCAGCAGTTTAAATCTATTCATGATGCTGGCGGAAATGTAAAACACTATATTGGAGTTATTTCCGATATTACGAAACAACGGCAAGAGGATATGCTGATCCAACAGTCCCAGAAAATGGAGGCTGTTGGCACTTTGGCGGGCGGGATTGCACACAACCTCAACAACATGTTGACCGGAATTATAGGGAATGTTTATCTGGCAATGAAAATATCCAATGAGCCTAAAAACATTCAATACTTACAAAAAATTAATGCCATAGGGAACGATGCAGCCTCAATTATTCATCAGCTGCTAAGTTTCTCTCATCAGAATAATCCGCAAAAGAAAAGTATTTCCATTGTGCCATTGCTTAAAGATGCCGCAGAAACTGCTCAGCTGGGTATTCGAGAGGATATTGAATTTATTACTGAGCTTACCAATGAGACATTAACTGTTTATTGCGACCCTGTGGAGATTCAACAGGTCATTATCAACTTGATAAATAATGCTCGTGATTCTTTAACCACATCCCGGCCCAGAAAACTATTTGTATCCGTTAAAAGGGCAGCATGTGAAGAATACCTGTTCGATGATGCGTGTCATGCAGGCAATGCAGATATGGCATGTTTGCTTGTTGAGGATACTGGTTGCGGCATTGATGAATCTGTTCTTAAACGCATTTTTGAGCCATTCTTCACAACAAAAGAGACCGGTAAGGGCACTGGTCTGGGGCTCTCAATGGCTAAGGGTGTGATAGAATCACATGGTGGGAGCATTCATGTTGTCAGCACTGTAGGAGCCGGAACCAAGGTTGAAATATATCTGCCGCTTACAAATAATCTTGCAGATACGAGTGAGAACAAACAGGAGATCGTGCACGCAAGCAGAAAAGAAACCATCTTAGTTGTCGATGATGATGATGTTGTGCGAACAACGATTAGCCAGGTTCTGCTCAGTTTGGGTTACGATGTATTGACTGCTGAACATGGCGAAGAGGGCGTTTGCATATTTCTGGATAAAGTAGATCAGGTGTCTTTGCTCGTTACTGATGTGGTTATGCCTGTTATGGATGGCTTTACGGCAGTCGAAAAAATGCGGCAGACCAGGCCTGATCTGCCTGTAATCATCATCACCGGGTATGATGATGAATCGACAGGTGGAGACAGCCATGGTGACAGGTTGACAACAATAGCAAACAAACCAATCGACATCGCCACATTTAGCCACGAGGTGCATCGCCTTCTTAATCTCAATGTGCTAGATGATTGTAACATGGCACAGGCTTCTCTAAGCGGAATTGACAGCAACTTGTCCGGCCAATAAGTTATGGCGTATGAAATTGAACGTTGCACATTCTTCTCGCCTGATTATTACCATCATTCCATAGCAATGGTGGGTTTTTGATGCGTCTATAATTTGTCAAACCCGCCCAAGAGGCGGGTTTTCTATTTATGCCTCATGGGATTAGTCTCAGATAATGGAGGTAGTATGAAAAAAATAGCAGTTTTCGGTAAACCTGGAAGTGGTAAGTCCACTTTAAGTAAAAACCTGGCATCAGCTACAGGTATACAATTGCATCCATTGGATTTAATTGAATACAATAAAAATGGCGATGTGGCAGACCGAAAAACGTACGATAAGGAGCATGGAGATATACTAACTTCTGATAGTTGGATTATTGATGGTTTTGGACCAATGGAGTCATTTAATAGGCGGCTGGATGTGGCTGATACATTGATCTATATAGAGTTACCTTATATTGACAGTTATTGGTTGGTGACAAAGCGACTTCTCAAAGGGTTGCTTGTTAAGCCCGAAGGTTGGCCTGATGGTAGTTCAATTTTAAAAGGAACGTTGCAAAGTTACAGAACGTTAAAGCTCTGCCCAACGTTTTGGAATGATGATTTTATGAAAAGATTAGAAGAAATATCGAGCAACAAATCGTTATATGTCATTCGGTCAATTTCTGAATTAAATGACTTTTTTGAAAATCATGTGGAATTCAAAGCATATAACAAGTAGCTGCACCGGATAAATACTCGCTTCGTTCGCATGTTTCGCTGAGCTCGGCATTCACGGGTCGGATTGCGCCGTTTGAGTTCCGGGGCCGTCGTACAAAATTATCTCATAACCATGGCCGTCCGAGCTTGGCCGATCCGAGTCAGTTGTGCAGAAAATGTGCCAAAAAAACCCCGCCATTGCTGGCAGGGGCTGATTCGGTTTGGCGCCGGGTTACTCTACGTAGTTGCCCAGCACACAATGTTGCGTGAATGCCTTTGCATCATTGGCTGACCACTCGGCTTTTGGCTTTTCTTTCATGCTGTCACACCAGCCTTTGCTACCGGGTTCCGAACAACCGGAAAAAGATAACGCAATCAGTGCGACAAACATTACAATAAACATTCTTTTCATGATGATCCTCCTGGCTGTCGCCACTCATATACCTCTGTTTATAGACATGCCTGTGATATCAGGCATGTCTATGCTCTTCGGTAGTTAGGCTTAAGCGATGACCTGCATCACTTCAGCAGCTGTCCGATAGTCTCTTTGCTAAAAGCGCCAGGCAGTCTGGCGCCCAGTTGGGCTACCACGAGAGCGGCAGCATGAGAACCCAGGTGGCCCGCCTTTTGCCAGGATAGGCCGTTGGTGATGCCGTAAAGAACACCGGCAGCATACATATCCCCGGCACCGGTTGTATCAATGGCGTCGGCTTCGAAGCCTTCAACGGGGAATGCTTCGCCCTGATGCATAATGATGGAGCCTTTTTTACCCAGTGTCAGAGCTACATTTTCACAATGTTTGTGAATTTCATGTGCGCAGTCGATTGGGTCATCCATGCCCGTCAGGGCAGCTGCTTCGATTTCATTGCAAAAGAGCAGGTCCACAGGTCCTTCGATCAGCTCCTGGAACTGGTCACGACAGATATCGATGAGGAATGGATCGGATACGGTCAGTGCAACTTTCACACCATTCTTTTTGGCCAATTCAATGGCTTGCAGCGCTGCGGCTTTGGTTGATTCGCCCGCAAACAGGTAACCTTCAACATACACATATTTGGCTTTGGCGATTTCAGTGTCGATGATGTCGTTTTTATCAAGGGCCGAGGAGATACCGAGATTAGTCAACATGGTGCGCTGGGCATCGGGTGTGATCAATACGACGCAAGTGCCGGTCTGTCCTTCCATCTGCGGAACTTCGATGGTAATGCCGAGATCACGCATCTCCTGCAGATACTGATTGCCAAAGCCGTCAGTACCGGTCTTGCATGCATAAGCCGCTGTGCCGCCCATATCGGCTACGCCGACAATGGTGTTGGCAGCCGAACCGCCGGAGCAGTAGTGCACATCATGCTCAGCCAGCGCATCAAGAATCTGCTGCTGGCGCATTTCATCCACCAGCGTCATGATGCCTTTTTCAATACCCATGGCCTCCAGAAATGCATCATCACATTGTACCTGCATATCCATAATAGCATTGCCCACACCGAACACATCGTAACTCATCTGTAACCCTCACTTAAACATTGTATGATCGCCATCCTGCCACTGATGCATGGGAATGCCAGAGAGATAGGGTCGGTATTGCCATCTTGCTGATCCTGATCAAAATGCGCCTGAATTTTTCAGGAGAGATCACATGAAACCCATGGTTCGTCAAATCGTGCAGCACCGCATTTTCGAATATTTTATTGTTGCCATCATTCTGTTCAGTGCAGTGCTGATCGGTATGGAAACATCTGATGACCTTATGCTCAGCTACGGCGACTGGATCAGATGGGGTAATCATCTGGTGCTATTTGTTTTTATTGCAGAAGCGGCACTGAAAATCTATGCGTTATCACCCAGGATGGGTGACTATTTCAAAGATGGCTGGAACGTTTTTGATTTCACCATCATTGTATTGGCACTGGTTCCCAGTACAGGCGATCTTGCCATGCTGGCACGAATGGCGCGTTTGTTGCGGGTACTGCGCCTGATTTCCGCCATTCCCGAGCTGCGCCTGATTGTGGCCACACTGATGAAGTCGATTCCGAGTATGGGCAATATCATGCTGCTGATGGGTGTGATCTTTTATATCTATGCCGTGGCCGGGCAACAGCTGTTCCATGCCCATGATCCGCAGCACTGGGACAATATCGGCATTGCGCTGTTAACACTGTTCCGCATTGTCACGCTGGAGGACTGGACCGACATCATGTACACGGCCATGGAGATGCATCCGCTGAGCTGGATCTACTTTGTCAGCTTCGTCATCATGGGTACGTTTGTGATTATCAATCTGTTTATTGCCGTGGTGCTGAACAATCTTGAAGAGGCCAAAGCCGAAAGGTTGAGGGAGCTGCGTCAGCCGCCAACGCGCGACTGCCTGATGAATGAGCTGGAGCAAACCCAGAAGGCGCTGTCTCAACTTCGCGAGCAGCTGGCCGATGTCGATGCAAAGTCCCTGCACAGGGATTGATGCACGCTCGCACTGTGTGTGATGAGGGTTCGTTGACCTTCATCACACACGGCCAGGCTTGACCCTGATTTAGTCGTGGTCTTTGTGTTTCTTCCCATGTTTGCGATCACGCTCATGATCACTGTTGTCATGATGGCCATTGCGGTAACCGCTGTCATGAAGTGGATCGAAATAACACCCTGACATAAGCGAGCCCATCATCAGTACTAACAAAGCTGCGACTATATTTTTATACATAAGATCTCCTGAACTATGTTTCTCTTCTTAATCCTCCTGAGAGATCCACTATGCGTTTAAGAGGATCAAGCAGGGAAAAGGACTGTATAATCTATACGACTGATATACATGTGTCGAAGTTACAATAAATTCGTCAGGGTAAATGTGACCAATTGCACGCTGCTTCTAAACGTTAGTCGTCGTTGTGGTCGGACTGGTAGAGCCCGTTCATGCGACGAATAAACTCGGGCAGCACGTTCATTCGATAGCGATCCAGGTGCAGGCGCAGGCGTGGCAGGTGATCAAAACAGTGATCGTCGGATTTAGGCCAGTGGAATACCTGCTCAATGCTACCTTCACTGAGCACGTCGCTGAACTCGGCGTTCAACCGGTCCAGTGCATCAGCTGAGAGCGGATTGAGGATGCGCAGCAGCACGGATTTTCCGACATAGCGGAAACTGTGATAGTTGAGGTAGTAGTCGCAAATATGGGTTGTTGCCGCCTCAATGCTGTCGGTATGAAAGAGCAGATTGTGATCATCGGCATCAATCAACCCGTCTCTGACCAGTCTGCGCATCCACGAGTGCATAAAAGGGCCCCAGTAATCGTCGCCAGGCGCCTCCAACAGTACCACAGGCACCGGCGGATTACGGCCAGTCTGCAGCAGTGTCAGCGTTTCAAATGCTTCATCAAGCGTACCGAAGCCGCCGGGAGTGAGCACCACTGCATCACTCTCCTTGAGGAAAAAAAGCTTGCGTGTGAAAAAATACTGGCAGTAAAAGTGGCGCGGCGAGCCGATCATGGTCGAGTTGGGCAGTTGCTCCATCGGAAGGTTGATGTTGATGGCAAAGGAGTTCTGCTCACCTGCACCTTCATTGGCCGCCTGCATCATGCCACCGCCACCGCCTGTAATGATCATGAAACCGGTATCCTTGAGCAGTGCGGCGCACTGCTTGGCTTGAAGGTAGCGGGGGTGATCGGGTTTTGTACGGGCCGACCCGAATATGCTGACCTTGCGCAGCGCCTGATAAGGTTTGAATACATCAAGACCCTTGCGCAGTTCACCCATCGTTTTGGCAAGCATTTTCACATCTGCATTGTTGTAATCATCCGAAACCAAACGTAACGCCTCGACAATAATCGCTCGCCTGTAAGGCGAATCATGGGCGAAATCAGCGATCAGTTTGCGGGCATGGTCATGGACGTTCTCGGCCAGCCCCTCCAGTCCTGACGGGTCGGTAATTTCCGAATTCAACGTGTGTTTCTCTTGCGCTTATTTGGCCGCGTCGATAACGATATCGATACGGCGGTTCATGGCGCGTCCCTGCGGGAAACCATTGCTGGCGATAGGGCGGACTTCACCGTAACCAAGTGCTTTCAGTCGAGCCCCATCAATACCAGCTGCGATAAGGAACTCGCGTACAGCTTCGGCGCGTTTGAGCGAAAGCACCTGGTTGGGTTTGACGTCACCCTGATCGTCGGTATGCCCTTCAATGCGGACTTTACGTTCGGCATAAAGGTCCAGAGCATTTTTTAGACTGCTCAGCATATCATAATATTGGGTATCAATTTTACTTTTTGATGAAGCGAACTGCAGGCTGGACAGACGCACCAGCAGGGATCCGTCAAGATTGATCAGGATGTCGGCTTCATTCTTTTTGAATAGCGCTTGTAGTTTTTCCTGACGTTTTTTCTCATAGGTTTCACGCTCCAACTTGGCACGAAAGGCTTCTTTCATATCGGAGAGTTGACTGCGCTGTGATTCTTTGAGCACATCGGTCTGGGCCAACAGTCGGGATTGAAGCTCTTCCTCATGCTCAATTTTCATCGCTTCGAGTTGCAGTTGGTGCGCCGTGCGCTCAGCAGCGAGTTCCTGTTTTAGTTGTTCAACTGCATGCAGCAGGTCTCTGTTGGAAATA
The DNA here is from genome assembly GCA_021772835.1 of Mariprofundus sp. GTDB lineage: Bacteria > Pseudomonadota > Zetaproteobacteria > Mariprofundales > Mariprofundaceae > Mariprofundus. Next base: position 15,272 of record JAJFLE010000025.1, on the reverse strand, counting down.
TCGGAAAGCAGGGCACTGCTGCCGGTTTTGATGCCCAGAACGGTGGCCATGCGCAGGTTAAAGTCTTTTGACTTCAAAACCAGTTCTTCATGACTGCCGGCGTTTTTACGCCATTCCTTGATGTTGTTGGTCAGGTATTTGGCTTCAAGTCCAAGCTCCAGTGCTTCTCCGGGACGTTGTGGCGGCATATCACTGATGCCATCAACATAAGCGCGAATTTCAGCCAGTTTGTCTTTGGCAGTCTGGTAGGTGACAGGCGCATATCGTTTGGCAGCGTTGGAGCCAGCGGCACCGATTGCGGAGGCTGCGAGTTCAGACAGACGCGGAAGCGATGCCTTGAGCGCCTTCGTATAGAATTTGTTGGCTTTGTTGAGATGTTGCTGCGTGTTATTCAGATCCCCTCGCTCGCGGGTCAGGATGGCAAGATTGAAGGATTCGTTGGCTTTATCGAGCAACTGTTGTGAAGAAAAGTAATCATCATTTTTACTGTTTTGCCGTGATGAAGCAATCAAACCAACACTTTGCTGCGCATCTTTGCGCAATCTGAACAGATCCCGATTTTGTGAGTAAAAATCGTTTGCCGTTTGTTTGGCTTCTGTCAATTTTTCTTTGGCAGTGTTCAGCGCAGTCTGACTGTCTTCTGCGTTGTTCTGTTCAGCAGCCAGCCTCGCGGCCCCAAGGTATTGCTCAACCCGGGACATGGTTTGGGGCGCATAGATGTGCTCGCCACTGTTTTTGAATGCATCAATCTCTTTCTGAACAGTATCGATGTTTTGTGCCCCGGATATGGCAGGCAGTGCCATCAGCAGTGAAAGCAGTGATAGTAGAAGAGATAGCTTACGCAATATTTAACATCCTTTCCAAAGCCAGTTTTGCCCAGCGCTTTTGTTCATGTGGAACCTGAATCCGGTTCGAGATGTGTCCGTCGCGAATCGATATCAAAGCCGCACACAGATGCTGGGGGTCAGTACGGAACATGGTAGAGCACATGCAAACCATTGGCGAGAGGAACCAGATGGGTTTATCCGGAAACTGAATGCGCAGACGGTTGACCAGATTCAGCTCCGTGGCAATGGCAAACGACTGTCCTGGTTCAGCTTCCGACACATGTTTGATGATCATTTCGGTGGAACCGACGAAATCGGAAATTTCGCACACGTTACGTGAGCATTCCGGATGGGCCAGTACTTCAATACCGGTGTGATTGCGGCGCATGGTCTCAGCATGTTCAGGCTTGAATAGCTGGTGCACCGAGCAAAAGCCTTTCCACAAAATAAGCTTGGCTTGCTCAATGGCTTCGGCGGTATTGCCGCCCATGGGCAGGAACGGATCCCAGATAATCATGTCTGAATCGGGCACGCCCATGGCAACAGCCGTATTTTCACCCAGATGCTGATCAGGGAAGAAGAGTATCTTTTCACGGTTGGACCAGGACCATTCGAGGGTCTTTTGTGCATTGCCGGAGGTGCAGACTATGCCGCCATGTTCGCCGCAGAACGATTTCAATGCGGCAGTCGAGTTGATATAGGTGACCGGTGTAACACATTCATCCGGGTTGATGATTGTGGCAAGCTCATTCCAGCAGCGTACAACCTGCTCATCATCGGCCATATCGGCCATGGAACAGCCTGCGGCAAGATCCGGCAGCAGCACCACCTGATGATCGGCGGTGAGAATGTCGGCCGTTTCAGCCATGAAATGCACACCGCAGAAAATGATATGGGGTGCATCGGTCGCAGCAGCCTGTTGCGACAGCTTCAGCGAATCGCCGGTGACATCAGCGAAGGCAAAGACCTCCTCGCGCTGATAGTGGTGGCCGAGGATCAACACCTGATCGCCCAATTCGGCTTTCAGTGTATTGATCTGTTCGAGGATATCGGTTTCGGGTGTGTCGTAAAGCTGCGTAAGCAGCGCCTGTGCATTCATAAGCGAAAGCTTCCGGTGCCGCTTCGCCCTTGTCAAATACATAGCTTTTTTTACAACCTTTTTTCACCGCTGAGTACGCAGAGTTTCGCAGGATTAAAATATAAGCGTGTCTGATATTGTGATGGATCCACTGCGCGCTATCAATGCCAGCTTGTAGAAGCCCCCTCAGCTTTTTTTGCCTTACTCTGCGTTGCTTTGTGTGCCCTGTGGTGCAGGCTTGTGATGTCCGATGTATGAAAACACAGGTCCGTTATCCTGCGACGGGGTTCAATCCCATAGTCTGTTTTTTCCTCTGCGTACTCTGCGTGGCAAGAATGTGCTTTTCGTCTGCACGTGCATCGGGGCGTGAGTGTCGGTACGCTTCGCCCAAGACCTTATTGGAGAGTTTTTATGCCTGTATATCGTTCCCGCACATCCACTTCCGGCCGCAACATGGCTGGCGCTCGCGCGCTCTGGCGCGCCACCGGCATGAAAGACGGCGATTTTGAAAAACCGATTATCGCCGTAGTCAACTCCTTTACCCAGTTCGTGCCGGGCCATGTGCATCTCAAAGATATGGGTCAGCTCGTTGCTCGTGAAATCGAAGCAGCAGGTGGCGTAGCGAAAGAATTCAACACCATCGCCATCGATGACGGTATCGCCATGGGTCATGGTGGTATGCTCTATAGCCTGCCGTCCCGTGATCTGATTGCCGATTCGGTGGAGTATATGTGCAACGCCCATACGGCCGATGCCATGGTTTGCATCTCCAACTGCGACAAAATCACACCGGGCATGCTGATGGCTGCTCTGCGCCTGAACATCCCTGCCGTATTCGTTTCCGGTGGCCCGATGGAAGCCGGTAAAATCACCCTGAAAAACCGTGAAGTACATCTCGATCTGGTCGATGCCATGGTCATGGCAGCTGATCCGAATGAGTCTGATGAAGATGTGGCAGCCGTTGAACGTTCAGCCTGTCCGACCTGTGGATCATGTTCCGGCATGTTTACGGCAAACTCCATGAACTGTCTGGCTGAAGCGCTGGGTCTGGCGCTGCCCGGGAATGGTTCATTGCTGGCCACACACGCGGATCGTCGCGAACTGTTCCTCAAAGCCGGTCGCCTGATTGTTGAGAACGCACGCAACTGGTATGAAAAGGATGATGCCTCCGTTTTGCCACGCTCGGTTGCCACCTTTGAGGCGTTCGAGAATGCCATGGCGCTCGATATCGCTATGGGTGGTTCAACCAATACCGTATTGCATCTGCTGGCCATCGCACAGGAAGCCGGTGTTGATTTTACCATGGCCGATATTGATCGCATGAGCCGCCGCGTTCCCAACCTCTGCAAGGTGGCTCCGGCCGTGCAGCACTATCATATGGAAGATGTACATCGCGCCGGTGGTGTGATCGCTATCCTTGCTGAATTGGACAGGGCAGGGCTGATCCACCGGGACGTACCAACCGTGCATGCAGCAACGCTCGGTGCAGGCCTTGATGCCAACGATGTGATGAATGAAGCCAATACAGCTGCGCGCGAAATGTATCGCGCAGCACCGGGCGGCATTCCGACGCAAACGGCCTTCTCGCAATCCGAGCGCTGGAAAACGCTGGATACCGATCGTGAAGCTGGCTGCATCCGCAGTCTCGAAAATGCCTATTCCAAAGAGGGTGGCATTGCTGTGCTCTACGGAAATATCGCTGAGAACGGTTGCATTGTGAAAACCGCCGGTGTGGATGAATCGATCTGGAAGTTCACCGGACGTGCCCGTGTGTTCGAATCACAGGATGATTCAGTGACTGCCATCCTCAATGACAAGATTGTTGCAGGTGATATTGTCATCATTCGTTATGAAGGCCCGAAAGGTGGCCCTGGCATGCAGGAAATGCTCTATCCGACCTCCTACCTGAAATCCAAAGGTATGGGCAAGGCCTGTGCGCTACTCACCGATGGTCGCTTCTCCGGCGGCACCTCCGGTCTCTCTATCGGTCATGCTTCACCGGAAGCTGCTGAAGGTGGGGCAATCGGCCTGGTGGAAGAGGGCGATACCATAGAGATCGATATCCCAAATCGTTCGGTTCATCTGGTCATTTCCGATGATGAACTGGCAAGCCGCCGTGTTACCATGGAAGCCAAAGGCAAAGATGCCTGGAAACCGGCAGGTCGTGAGCGTGTCGTGTCCAAAGCTCTGCTTGCTTATGCCGCGCTGACCACATCAGCCGATAAAGGTGCGGTTCGTAATCTCGATCAGCTTAAGTAACTCTTACGAGACTTCACCATATCATAGCCCTCTGCGAAAGCAGGGGCGTTGATTGACAACCGATTATTGCGGAGGTTATATGCGGTCAAATTACAATCAAACGAGGAATGAATGAGTTGGAGTCTCCCTTAAATTTAATAAATAAGTGGTTGGAAGAAGAAAGGGAGCTAGGGAATATCTTTCCTCAAGGTGCCGTTTTAAGCACCATATCTAAAAATGGTAAGCCTCGATCAAGAGTAGTTGGCACTATGCTTGATAAGCAAAACGTCCCCAAGTTTTTTACTTCACCTTCATCTAGAAAAATACAGGATATCACTTTTTCAACAAGTGCGTCTTTAACCTATTCATTCCAAAGCTCCGTGAGATCAATAAGCATAGAGGGTGAAATATCAGAGCTGAGTGATGAGGAATTAGATCAAGATTGGCCAAAACATGACGAGGGTTTCAGGAAACATTATGTTGTTTTTGGTGCAACATCTGGAGAGACAGTAACTTCTTTAGAAACTCTTCGAAGTAAAAGAGATGGCTTAAATACAGTAGAGTATGAAGTTAGGCCTGCAAGTTTCGTCGGATATAAGTTTTCAACAATCAACCGCATTTCATTTTATTCAGTAAAAGACGGAGATTTTGCAGTAAATAGGGTCTTTGATTGGGATCGTAAAAACGGTGGCTGGTCTAACTCATTGTTGGTTCCATAGGTAATGAATGGAATTCGTGTGACATATAACAATGCAATTATCATGCAAAATCCAATGGTAGACCTCGCTTTCATACTCATTTAGAGATTTGGAAATCTTTTTTCTGGCCTGACGTTTTCAACCCTATAGCATGTGTTTCGCAAAAATATTGTTTATTGTGTTTTTAGGCTGATTTAGTAGATCCTTGATTGATCTTAATTTTAACACTTATAAATACATGTTATGCACAAATTAAATGAATTAAGGATGTTAAAAATGGCAACAGGTACTGTTAAGTGGTTCAATGATACTAAAGGTTTCGGCTTTATCTCTCAGGATGATGGCGGCGATGATGTGTTCGTACACTTCTCTTCAATTCAGGGTGACGGCTTCAAATCACTAGCTGAAGGTCAGAGCGTTGAATATGATGTTGAAGATGGGGCAAAAGGCCCACAGGCTTCTAACGTTTACCCTAAGTAAGGTAACAACGTTTCTTTTAAACACCCCGCCTAATAGCGGGGTGTTTTTTTGTTTATGGGCAATGAAATAGCACGTTCAATCGACAATTGCTCAAGCCAGCATATACAACCTGGCGCATTAGTGTCCTGTAGACTCTAGACGCCGTAACCGGCGAACTTGAGCAAGGTTTTCATCTCCCAATTTGTGGCAATAAGCTCATCCGGTATCCAGGCACGGTTGCTTCCGAGGTATGATGTCTTGTCGCATTCCAGAATACCGATCAACACTTCTGCAATAATGCGCCCGCCAACTGGCCCAAGTTGTTTACCGCCGGAAATATCTCCCTCGGCGAGAATGTAGAGCCATAGCGGTGTGCATGCGACAAGAGCATTTGGCAAGCCTGACAGTGAGGGCTGTGGTAGGGCCTGGCCGCACGCCTCGGAGATCGCAGCATGGACGTTCTGACCGGAGGGAAGTCCGAACGACTGGCCGCGCAGCAGGTTGCGAGTCGCCAGTGAACGCTCATGGACGGGGGCACCTTGCAGGAAGGGTAGGTCGAGGAGATCCTGTGGCAGGCGGATATCAACTGCACCGGCTTTCTGCGCCCCGGAATCGAAAAAGTGTTTCCATTCGATTTCTTTTGCTTTGTTGACGGAAAAGCCATTGCCAAGTTCGGGGCCGAAGAGTTCCGCCCCCTGAATGTTGCTGTTGTAGTCGACCTTCATCGTTACCATGGTGTGGCCGAAACGGTAGGCGGCGACGGCGAACTCGATTGGGATAAAGGGGTGACCATCCTTACAGTGGAAGATTTTACGACCATTGCACATGATGTCGTCCACGAGTTTCTGGCCGACCATGCGCGGCAGGAAATCATGCACGATCACCCATTGGTAATGCCAGCGGGTAATTCTCTGAGCCTCCTCAAACACCTTATCATCCGGCACGCCATTACTGATGAGATGATCTACAACGGCATTATGGAAGTAATGCATGGTGAGCTGGAGTTGTGACAAGACACGGTTTTCGTCATTGCGAAAGTCTCCGACTAAGGCTGCTCGATTAGGGTTTGAAGGCGAATCGCTAAGTGCACGAACCAGATCATCCTTATTGGTCAGCAGATGTTTGCCATTAATCGCTTTTTGCGTCGGGCTTGGACTCGGAGGGGCATGGTAGTAGAGATGGCGGCTTGCATCAGGACCCGCACCATAGATGCAGTCGAGATCCAGCGCCGGTGTGCGGAAATTCTTCGTGGCGCAAGGGTCATTAACCTTGTCGAGGCTTGAGGTGACATCCAAGGTGATGTCGTGATCAATGAACTGACCGAGGAAGACATATCCCAGTGGCGTGCCGGTTGAACCTAAGCTTCCATGTGCAGTCTCATCCATGGGCCCGTTCTTCTCTCCGACTTTAATAAGATCGTTCGGGTTGGATATCAGGCGGGGAAGATCGGGGAATAACTTGCCGAAACGACCGGCTTTGTAGTTTCCGCCGCAGTTGTGAACGTCCAGACCGCGGGGCGATTGAATACCATGATTACTCATCTATTAGCTCCTTCTTGCAAATAGCGTACCTGCCCGTCACGGGAGAGTATGCCATCTTCGTTATGGTCGCTTGAATTCTACGTCTGCGATTTAATCTGTCTGTCCCATAAATATGGGATAAAATAGGCCAATTCAGTGTGAATCAAGGACTGACTCGATTGATTATACTGAGCTGAATAAATGCTAGTTACTAAAAATATGCTATGTTTGTTACCTTCGTATAAAGTCCGCCATATATTTTTTTACTTATTAAATGTGTCCAAAACGTTACAGTTTAATTAGCGGAACCCTCATCCCTCTCTCAACATGGAATAAAACAAATGAATGATAAAACGATAGCAACGCACAACGGTAATTTTCATGCAGATGATGTTTTTAGTGTCGCTGCATTTAAAATTATATGCCCTTCTTTTAAGCTTATTCGCACACGTGATTCAGAGCTGATCGCCAAGGCAGACATTGTGATTGATGTAGGTGGTGAGTATAACCCGGATACTAACCGCTTTGATCATCATCAACGTGGTGGTGCCGGTGAGCGAGAAAATGGAATTCCATTCTCCTCGTTTGGTCTGATTTGGCAGAAATATGGCTTAGAGATATGTCAGGGTAACCAGGACGTTGCCAATGCTGTGGATGCGGGTCTGGTATCAACAATTGATGCCATCGATTGTGGTCATGTCGAAGGTGTTGCTAAAGGCATTAGTCTGAGCAATACCATCTCAATGTTTAACCCTACCTGGCAAGAAGATAGTCACTGTGACGATTGTTTTGATGAAGCGGTTGAGTTTGCATCGCGTGTTTTGACTCGATTTATTGCCTCGGCTAGCGGTGGCGTTAATGCAAAAGCGATTGTGGCGAAAGCGATTGAAAATGCGGAAGATCCAAGAGTGATCGTGTTAGAAAAATATACCCCGTGGAAAAGAACGGTTCACACCCTCTCTGAAGAGGCTCTGTATGTGGTTTACCCATCGCAGACGGGCGAATGGAGAATTCAAACCGTACCTGCAGAATTAGGTTCATTCGAAGACAGAAAATCGCTGCCTAAAGCATGGGCTGGTTTATCCGGTCAAGAGCTTCAAGACGTGACAGGAATTGAAGACGCCATGTTCTGCCATAATGGTCTGTTTATTGCGGGTGCAGAATCATTTGAAAGCACGATGAAAATGGCAGCTATCGCAGTTAAGGAATAATTCGTAACTGTTCAGCACCTTATAACAGCCAAAAGATTTTTACCGCAGAGGAAGGCAAAGTCACAAGGTAAGATGATGAAGATTTCGTTGGGAGCGATGAATAAACCTGTGTTGATAATGGTTCCGTATTGAAACATTTACCCACATGAGAATTCAATTCCTCTGCAAGTTATTTTCTTCCTCTGTGCCCTCAATGGCTGGTCAGTCGTGGCGTTTGTGAGCCCATGCCTGACCCCGGCATCATTCTTTGCTCACTTTGATTCACATGATATCATCACTTAAGTATAAAAAGACAAGGGATTCCCTACAATGAGTCAAGGCTTTGAAATTCAAGTATTTAACCGTCATCAAAACAAAATGGACATTGAAAAAGTCTATGGCGATGCCATGGTAAAGTTTGCATACGGCACCCCGATAGGACGGCTCCTGGGGCCTATCATTGCAAGTAAAATGCTCAGTCAACTGTACGGAAAATCACAAGATAGTTTAAAGTCGGCACAAAAAGTCGCGCCCTTTCTCAAAAACTTCAACATTCCAATTGATCAATATAAAAAGGGATCTTTCAAAGAGAATCCTGTTGAAACATCTTATAAGTCATTTAATGAGTTCTTTATTCGAGAGTTTCAGGAAGGACAAAGAACGTTTACCCCGAACGATCATGAAATGGGTGCTTTTGCTGAAGCGCGATACTTTGCTCATGAAAGCATGAGCGATGATCTCACTATCCCCGTTAAAGGATCGATGTTACGCGCTGTTGACCTTATCGGTGATGCTGAATTAGCCGAAGACTTTATCGGTGGGCCGCTGATGATCGCAAGATTATGCCCTGTGGATTATCATCGCTACCACTATCCTGATGATGGCAAAACCCTTAAGGCTTTCACTGTTCCCGGCGATTTGCATTCCGTTAATCCATTGGCCCTGAAATATAGACAGGATATTTTCATCAAAAATGAAAGACGTGTTTCGATCCTGGAAACCGAACACTTTGGCAAGTTGGCCTATATTGAAGTTGGAGCCACCTGTGTGGGTAAAATCGTGCAATCCTTTGATGAATCCAAATCTTTTAAAAAGGGCGATGAAAAAGGTTACTTTCTCTTTGGTGGAAGCACGGTTGTATTATGTGGCGAAAAAGGAAGGTGGGCTCCCTCCGAAGATATGTTAAAGAACACCAAGGCAGGCGTTGAGACGTATATCCAACTTGGCGATGTCGTTGCTCAAAGCACTAATTAATCGTAACTGTTCAGTATAAGAATTGGAACCACGGATATTTCCAGCCACTCAGATTTCAATTACGGCTATTTTAAATCATGCTGAATAAGTAAACAGATTTTCCTCTGCGTTACTCTGCGTCCCCTGTGGTAAATGGTTCTGAACTGAATGGTTACGACGATTCTTCCTGATACTAGTTACGATTCATCTGTTTTTTGGTTTTGCTGGTTGCCTGTGCGGTGAATGGATCATCCGGCCAGTAGTGGCGTTTGTATTTTCCGCGCAGCTCTTTTTTTACATCGTGATACGTGGTGTTCCAGAAGCTGTTCAGATCCTGTGTTACCTGCATGGGTTTGCGTGCGGGTGATAACAGCTGCATCGTCAATTTGCACTGTCCGTTTAACAGAGTTGGCGTGTCGTACAAACCAAACACTTCCTGGAGCCTGACGGCAAGCAGGGGTTGTGCGGGATCGCTGTAATCAATAAACACAGATGAACCGCTGGGTACGCTGATTTTCGCTGGCGCCAATTGCTTGATCAGTTGCTGTTGTTGCCAGCTGAGCTGATTTAACAGCAGGTTATACAGATCCAGCTTGCAGCACTGCTTGAGGCTGTTTTCATTGCTTAAGTGAGGTTGCAACCATGCATCGAGCCTGTCGCACAGCGCCTGTTTTGAAAAATCTGGAAGAGGCAAATCAGCAAACTGTTTTTTAACAGCCGGATTGTTATGAAGATGGTGGTTAATACATTGCACACGTTGTTTCAGACTCTGTGCCTTAGCACTCCAGTTCAGGCATGCCAGTCCCATATCTCGGATTGCCTGCATCAGACATTGCTGCACTGCCTCTCTGTTTTCGCTGTGATTAACGATGGATTCATGCAGCACTATTTTTCCAACACTGCTGGTCTGTTTGATCTCGACACGTTGTGCGCCCTCGTTCCATTCTACACGTTCTTCGTGCTGAATATGCTCGCTAAAATGTTCCTGCAATTGTTCTGCGCTGATATCGGCCGCCAGATAGATACAGGCTTCACCCTGTTTGGCATCAAGGTTGGCGACCACAAGATATTCATGCAGATGGTGCTGCAAAAAGGGCGGAATAACCGCGCCTTTGCCGTTACTGAGCAGATAACGTGCCTGGTTGGCATTACGTTGCTTGGCAATTCTGTCGGGGTAGGCGTAGGCCAGCAGCACGCCGCTATAGTGATTGTCCGGTCTCTCTTTGTTTAGTTTCGCTTTACTGGATTGTCTCACGCGCTTAAAAAAATCATCGGCGCTTTGTATGATGCGTTTGATTTGCTGGTGATCGGTGCCGGAATGGTTTGATCCTGCATGGTTAAGAATATTAAGCCTGTCATGAATATCGGCACTTTTAGCGGAGTTTTTTTTATCTGAACGAGCGGCCTGGAATATATCTTTCTCGGTGAGCAGGCTGGCGATCAAACAGGCGTGGTAAGCCTGATCCAGTTTAACTGCCGCCAGCATCATATGCGCTAAGCGTGGATGTGTGCCCAGTCTCAACATGTCGCGGCCATGGCTTGTGATGTTGCCTCGTCCATCTATAGCGCCGAGTTGTTGCAGCAGTGTTTTTGCCTGCTCAGTGGCACTGTGAGGAGGTGTATCCATCCACTGCATCTCATCAGCCTGAGTTACGCCCCAGTTGGCCAGCTCCAGCACCAGCGATGAGAGGTCGCTGTGCAAAATTTCAGGCGCTGCATGTTTGAGCAGACGAGATTGCTGCGCTGCTGTCCACATGCGATAACAAACACCGGCGGATAATCTTCCTGCGCGGCCACTGCGTTGCACGGCTGAGTCTTGTGAAATGGAACGGGTATTGAGTCGGTTCATGCCCGAGGCAGGGCTGTAATCGAGCAAGCGTTCCAGCCCTGAATCAATCACACAGCTAATACCTTCAATGGTGATACTGGTTTCTGCGATATTGGTGGCCAGGACAATTTTACGCATGGCTCCGTCTGCGGGTGTTGCGATAGCCAAATCCTGTTGCATCTTGTTTAAGCTGCCATGTAGCGGTGCAATGATAATGTTCGTGGTCGAATCGTGATCAAGGATCTGTTTGAGCTGTCGGGAGAGCTGGTTGATCTCTTTCACACCGGGTAGAAATACAAGGCAGTTGCCTTCGTGTTCATGGATGAATGTTTTGACCGTGTTGCTCAGATTGATCATCAGTTGCTGCTGGGGATTGATGTTGTGCTGACGCAAAACGTTATCGAGATATCTGTTCTCGACTGGAAAGCTGCGACCTTCGCTCTGAATGATAGGTGCGTTATCGAGTAGGGTAGCCACAGCATCTGAATTGAGTGTTGCCGACATTACCAGGATTTTCAGATCTTCGCGTAACACATCCTGGCTCTGCAGACACAGTGCCAGTGACAGATCAGCATGCAGACTGCGTTCGTGAAATTCATCAAAAATAACCAGCGCAGTGTTTTGAAGTTCCGGGTCAGCCTGCAGTTTGCGCGTTAAAATACCTTCGGTGACTACCAGTATTTTTGTTTTATCGCTAAAGCAGTTGTCCTGACGAATCTGGTAACCCACGCTTTCACCGACTTTTTCACCGAGCAAAAATGCCATGCGTGCCGCCGCATTGCGTGCAGCAAGTCGGCGAGGTTCGAGCATGATGATCTGTTTATCACCCAACCAGCTCTGGTCGAGCAAGGCGATGGGTACGGCGGTGGTTTTTCCGGCGCCCGGAGGGGCTTGCAGTACAAGTCGATTGTGGGTGATTAATTTCTTTTTGATCTCTGGCAGAACATCATGGATGGGCAGGCTTGTCATGGGGATGGGTCCCTCTATCTGGCCCATGGGTCAATCTTCTTTTTGGCGGGCTTCTCACCCCTCTGCTCTCGTGCTGGTGACCTGTTTGCACGCTTTTCACGCAAGTACTCAGCTGACTTATTCGCACGCTCTTCACGTAAGCGCTCAGCACCTTCTAAGCTCAGTATTTTAGGATCACCCGGCACCTGGTCTGCTGGAATAATCCGCTCCCTTGGAGGTAATGTGGACTCATCATATGATGCTCCAGGTAAGTTTTTGTACTCATACAGATAGAACGCTTCAACTTTTTCACGCGCCCAATCCGTTTTCTTTAAGAATTTAACACTGGAATCAATACTTGCATTGGTCTTAAAACAATTGATATTCAAATAGGCAAAAAGTATCTCAAAACCATACTGATCCACTATTTCAGTCAACAAGCTTTTCGTACCAAGGCCGTGTAAGGGGTTGTTCTCGTAATTGATCTCATTGTTCATGAATGTCATCCCCAAGTGAGTAAATAGGATCGTGCCCGTAACAGTTAAAGCCGTTGTTTGCCTGTTATATAAACATTGATCAGTAGATTTTTTTTATTCTTTAATTCTCTCTAAGAAGAGAGCTATGCCCTCTTTAAAGTGGTCAATCATCTTAGCTTCTTCAGGATATTTGTGGTTAGTTGTAATATCCATATCACCCGTTTGATAATCAACCTGTCCAATGATCCAGTTACCTAACTGAGCATTTACTTTAAGCTGGATAGACGTATCTCTTTTATACTTTTTAGATGTTAGATATAGGGCATAAAAATCTTCAGTAATATCATCTACTGTAAAACCAGCTATATAATCTTTTTTGTGTGTTTCAGGCACAGGGCTTCTCCATATTCACATGAACTATGATCACCATCATTCGGCCAGTCTAACATAGTAAGTTTTTTATAAACTGTATATTACAGTTCAAAAAGCCAATCGAGTCTGATCATATTTGCCGATAAAGTCATAACTTTGGGGAGCAGGCAGTGCCGAAGCCTGGTACCCATGCTCATGAGTCATGATTTGTGCCAACGTAGCGGCTTACACAATTCCCTTTCTACCACCCCTTTTGCTTCGAGATCGAGCTGCACTGTCTTAGCCCACCAAGACGAGGTTGCGGCCCCAGGAAAAACATCTTCCGGCAAACGACCTTTTACTTTTTCCTGAATCTCCTTCTGGGTAAGCCCCGGAGCTGATTTTGGTAAAATTGCTAGGAATGCTATTTTCATCGCCTCGTATTTAATTGCATCTACGTTTGTAGACTTTCCAGGTACATTTATATTTTCAATTGCTACTTTTTTGTTTTTAGTGCTCATTGCTTTTCCATCTTTTACCCATAACTTGGCAATACGTGTATTGGGTTGTCCATATATTACCCTCCTATATGCGCCCTGTGTTCCATGACATTGCATAATGTACAAACAATGACTATTGAAGGTTACTGTGGCTTGAGATAAGAATAAGGTCAATGAAACCAGGCAGAAATTTCCTGTCGTTAAACGCTTGAATCTGTTTGGCTATACGATAAATGCAGTACTTTTTTTAAGGCTTCTCTTTGCGGATTAGCTTATCCATGAATGTTTTGAATCTGCGCTGTCTGGTTTCAGGTTTCTTTGCAGATTCCAACCCATAAGCAATGACGTAGCGATTGGATTTGCTTAGCGTCACATAGAACGCTTTCGCCTGCGGCATGCTCTCCAGAGCTGCTAGAAAGTCTTCTGGAACCTTCATCTCACTAACGGTATAGGCATTTTCCCAACGACCATCCGCTTTCGCCGCACGAACATGCACAAGCCCCGGCTCCTTCATCCGCCCCTGAATCATCAGGCGATCGACATGTTCCGTATTTCGCTTCGACCACTTGCTTTTAGCCGTTCTCGGCGTAATCCGTTGAATGAAGGCTTGGTCATCGAGCGACTTCTTGACACCGTCAATCCACCCCCAGCACAGCGACTCAATCACGACTTCGTTCCAGTTTACGCTCGGAATCCCAGATCCCTTTTTGAACATCTTGATCCAAAGTTCGCTTTCGGTGGCATGGTTCGCTTGCAGCCATTTACTCAGCTCTTTTGGTGACTGAAAGGTCATCGTTGTAGGCGCATCGGTTTTAGGCATGAAACCAGATTCTCATGGCATAACTTGGTAATGACGGGGCCAGGCGTGAGTTATTCCCCTGCCTCAAAGATCAGCCCGCTGAAAAACTCCCTCTCCGCGGTTCTTGCTGACATCATCCCAGCGGAAGATGTGCCCGTTCATCACTACAAAGACACCGGCACCCAATAGCTGCACAGCGGTGACCGCACAGCCGAGATTGAAAATCGCATCGGAGTTGCTGATCGAGTAGGGGGTCATCGCCCCGAACAGCACTACCGTTTTGTTCTCCAGCTTCTGCCCCAACACCCGTGCGGTATCAACCATCGTATCGGTGCCATGGGAGATGATGATCTTTGACTCTTCACAAGCGCTACAACTGGCGAGAATGGTCTTCCTATCCTCATCATTGATCTCCAGGCTATCCTTGAGCATCAGCTGCTCGGTGCTGTAGTCCAGTTTGCACCGGCCCCGCTCCAGCATGCCCGGAATAAACGAATCACGGAACTCAAGCGCGCCGCTGATCTCATTATAGCGCTTACAAATCGTTCCACCGGTGATAAAAAATTTCACTTTCATAAGTGCGATCTCCTGTGGAAATGTGGTTCAGGCTTCCACGCTAAGCTTGTGTACGTTATGTCGTGAGATGACGGGCTCATATTAGAGTTGTTGCGTTGTTTGAATGGATAGTGAGGTGAGGGACTAGCTTAACGGATCACCTTTCTTCAGGTTTGATCTCGTTCACGCGCAGCTTGCGGCCAGCAACTTCAGCGCCATTAAGTGATCTGATAGCTACTTTTCCTTCGCTGTTATCAGGCATCTCGACAAATGCAAAACCGCGGCTGCGATTGGCACTATCGGTAACCACTGTTGCACTCGTGACCGTGCCAAATTCGGAGAAAATTTCGCGCAACTCTTCATCGTTGGTGCTAAAAGATATATTTCCAACCACTGCTGTCCGGTTAAGGATTTTGCAGTAAGAAAGGAGGCCTGAATTCCCAACGTTTATGGTATATTTGTAGTTAATCAGACAGCAAATTTACCGAACGGAGAACTCAGGCCATGAAGCACACTAACACGGTATTTTACCAACTTCTAAAGGTTATCCCTCGCAGTCGATTTGAGGCTGT
>JAJFLE010000024.1 GCA_021772835.1 Mariprofundus sp. | reverse complement strand
AGAGCCTGTAAGCCTAGTGTTTGCAGGCTTTTTTCTTGCCTGTTTGATACACTGGCGCAATTATGCTGGACAGGCATAGCTCTGAAAAACACGCGTCCATGTGACCCACCTTTGCTTGCATGCAGTCATGCCATTTCACTTCTGTGAGATGATCAACAGGCAAAGGCAAAAGCGTGACAAAAAGCAGGAACAAGCAGTGGTGATCCCGCTGCGCGGCCTATATTAGGTTTCACGCCATGGAAGCACCTGAGAGTAGACACGAGGAATACGAATGAATTTGGATTATTGGCAGCTGTTGGCCTCAATCGCAGCGTTAGCATTTACTGCTGGATTTGTGGACCAGCTTCGCGTGACGTTCAAAACGCGCAATGTTGATGGGCTATCAATGTTGCAGTGGATGGTATTTGCTACCGCATCAGCAATGTTTACCGCATATTATACTCATCTGGATCAGTGGATGATGGTCACCGTATCTGTTTTCGGTACGCTCTGTTGCTTAACA
This sequence comes from Mariprofundus sp., assembly GCA_021772835.1. Classification (GTDB taxonomy): domain Bacteria; phylum Pseudomonadota; class Zetaproteobacteria; order Mariprofundales; family Mariprofundaceae; genus Mariprofundus. The sequence goes on along the minus strand of JAJFLE010000024.1, from coordinate 15,548 downwards.
ATTATTGGCATGATTTTCAGATTCAGAAAAGTGGTGGAATAAAATGAATACGACCTATACTGCTGTGCAGAGATAAGGGGCCACGACAAGAGTCAGCAACGATTAGTAGAGAGGAGAATGGATACATGGCTTTTCATTTGATCAGCTCTAACAAAGTTGAACTTTTAACGGATCAACTGGTCAGTTGGCTGAATGCGACTCCGTTGCGTTCTCCTTTCACACCCGAAGTTATCCTGGTTCCCAGTATGCCAATGAAACGCTGGCTGGGTCTGCAGCTGGCAGAGAGCGCTGGCATCAATTGCAATACTGAGTTTCCTTTACCCGCTGCATGGCTGTGGGATCTGGTATCATCGAGTCTGGACAAAACGCCAAAACTGGATCCTCTGGCCCGCGATCAGGCGACATGGAAAATATTTGACCTGCTACCGGACTATCTTGAAAAGCCTCAGTTTGAAGCTCTGGAACAATATTTAGCCAATGACCTTCGAGGCATCAAGCGCTGGCAGCTGTCTGAGCGCATCGCGGATGTGTTCGATCGTTATCAGTATTATCGGCCGGACACGATACGCACCTGGAGTCACGGCGGCGGCGATGATTGGCAGGCACACCTGTGGCGTGCATTGCAAAAGAAGGTAGGCAACAAGCATCACCGTGTGGCCCTGATTGATGCTTTTATGACGCAGCTCAGAGAGGGCAAGTCAGCTCATTTACCTGAACGTATCAGCATCTTTGCCGTATCAAGTCTTCCACCGCTACTGTTGCAGGTTATACAGGCAGTTGCACAATATACCGATGTCTATCTCTTTTATCTGACCCCGACGAATAGCTACTGGGCGGATTTGAAATCCGGCAAAGAGATGGCCAGGCAACGTTTGGAAAACCCGAATGATGTTGTTTATCTCGATACGGGGCATGGGCTACTCGCCTCATGGGGGCGTCAGGGGCAGGTGTTCCAGGATTTACTTCTTTCCGATGATTCACTGCAGGCACTGGCCTTTGAGTGTTATCATCAAGAGTGGCCAGACACGCTGCTTGGCAATCTTCAGAGCGATATGTTTCACATTCAGATGTCTGAGCATAATGACATAGAGAGCGATAAATCATTGCAGGTTCATGTATGCCACAGCGCTCTGCGCGAAACTCAGGTGTTGCATGATAACCTGCTTAAACAACTGGATGCCGATCCTACGCTGAAACCTGAAGATATTCTGGTGATGATACCGGCTATCAGTTCTTACGCGCCCTATATCGAAGCCGTTTTCGGTAAAGATGAATCCCGCCCGTTCATTCCATGGAACTTGTCCGATACTTCAGTAGCTGATGAGCATCCTGTCATTGGTTCCTTCCTGCAATTGTTGCACTTGCCGGAGAGTCGTTTTTCGATTTCTGAAATCCTGTCGTTTCTGGATGTACCGGAAATATGTGCGCGCTTTCATCTGGATGCCGACAAGCTTGCCCGAATTCGTCTTATACTGGAGCAGTTGCATGTGCGTTGGGGTATCGACCCCGATCATAAAATGGAATTCAAGCTTCCCTCGACAATAGAAAACAGCTGGAAACAGGCTGAGTTGCGGTTGATGGCCGGGTATGCCATGGGTGATGACTCTCCATTATGGCAGGGTATCGCTCCTTATGCTGTAGACAATGCTGATGCTGCAATTCTGGCTGAATTCTGGTCTCTGTTTGAATCCTTGAATCGTTGGCGTAAGCTATTGAAGGCAGAGCCTGAGAGATCCGCCGCACAGTGGCAGGCATTGATCGCTGATATGCTGGATAGTCTGTTCTTTGATGCCAGCGATAAGGCAGGTCGCTTGCAATTGATTCGGGATGCTCTGGCTGACCTTGCTAAATATGCTTTTGACAGCTCTTTAAGTCTGGATCTCGTACGCCACTGGTTGGGTTCTGAGCTGAGCGAACGGGAGACTCCGGGACGTTATTTTTCCGGTGGTGTCAGTTTCTGTGGTATGCGGCCTATGCGCAGTCTCCCATTTCGCGTGATCTGCCTTCTCGGCATGCAGGATGCGGCATTTCCAAACCGTGAACGGCCACTTGAGTTTGATCAGATGGTCAACCAGTGGCATCCCGGCGATCCGGGCAAAGGTGAAATGGATCGTTATCTGATGCTGGAGACCTTACTGTGTGTACGGGAAACACTGCATATCAGCTATACAGGTCGCAGTGTACGCGATAATTCCGAGTGCCAGCCATCGGTGCTGATTCGTGAGCTGCTTGATCAACTGGAACAACAATATGGAGAAGGGGTTCTTGAGCGGATCATCCACGTTCACCCGATGCAGGCATTCGCTCCGGATAACTATCATCGACATCATGCGTATGATGCCTACTGGTGCATGTTGGCTAATGCCATCGGTCGGGCGCGGGAGGAGAAAGCGCAAACAAGCTGGCCTGAACACTGTCTGGAAGTCGAGCAGAACAACACTGATGCTATTGAACTCCGGCGTTTGATTCAGTTCTGTAAACATCCGGTAAAGTATTTCATTAACAATACATTGCGTATATATCTTCGTGAACAAGATGAGATGTCGGATGATGAGCCCTTTACGCTTGATGGACTGGAGAACTGGCAATTAAAAGCACGGCTACTGGCTGACTCCCTGCAACAGAAAGAGACTACTCTGGAGCAGATCAAGGCTGAAGCTATGCTGCCGCATGGCGGCTTTGCAGATCAGGTTATGGCAAGCCAACATCAGGCCATTATACCTATGCTGGAACAACTTGAACCCTATCATGGCGTGCAAAAGTCGCCTCAAATGATCGAGCTCTCTTACCCTGTAAGCTCGCAGGGGGAAGTCTTGCTGAGCGGGCAAATTCAGCAGTATTACCCTGGCAAGGGACTGCTGCATGTCACGGCTTCCAGTCTAGGGAGTAAAAACATCATGCCCTTGTGGCTGGAGCACCTTGCCCTCTGTGCAACCGCGAAGCTGGCAGAGCTTGAGTCCAGTATACTGATATGCAGGGGTGAGCTCGTCATGTTAAACCATCTTCCCCAGCAGGAAGCGCTTGATGCTTTAGGGCTTTATGTTGAAACTTTTTTTCAGGGCTTGAAATCACCTTTGCCACTGTTTCCAAAAACCAGCTGGGCTTTTGTGAACAAGGCGACTCCTGCAAAACTTACAAGTCTGTGGTCAGGCAACAGCTTTCAAGGGATTGGCGGGGATAAAGATGATCCCTACATACAATTGTTGATGCGCAGTGTGACGACCAGCCCGATTGATGAACCTGCATTCGCCAGATGGGCTGAAAGCCAATATCAGCCGCTACTGCAAGCAAGGAGAGAGTCATGAGTAAATTACAGATTCTCAATGCAGAGGTCGTACTGGCCATGGAACTTCACGGTTTCAAACTGGTTGAGGCCAGTGCAGGCACCGGTAAAACCTATGCGATCGGCAACCTTTACCTGCGTATGTTATTTGAAGGATATCTGGTCAGACAGATTCTGGTGGTTACGTTCACCAATGCTGCAACAGAGGAGTTGCGCGGTCGTATTCGCCTGCGTATTCATCAGGCACTGAAACATCTGGATAATCCCTGTGCTGATGATGACTTTCTTTGCTGTTGGTTGGATTCTCTGATGGGGGATCATGATAAAATCGAACATGCCCGACGACAGTTGAAACTTGCACTGAACAGCATGGATGAAGCAGCTGTTTATACCATCCACGGATTCTGCCAGCGAGCGCTGAGCGAACATGCCTTTAACAGCCGTCAGGCCTTTGATGTTGAGATGATTTCCGACGACAATCAGATTTGGCGTGCGGCAATCAAGGACTGGTGGCGTAGTCAGGCTTATCCACAGAACAGGATGGACTTGTCGCTGTTCACTCTGGCGCTCGGTAGTGTGGAGAAGCTGATGGCGTTGCAGCGCCCTTTACGTAAACCGCGTGTGAAGCTGTTACCTGAAATCAGTGATAGTTTGAGTCAGTTGTTTACAAGTTGGCATGGTTTGGAAGGGCAATGTCTGCAGCTGGCAACTATGTGGAAGCAGGACAAAGACAGGCTTGAGGCCACACTATATTCTGAAGCCCTGACTCGTCGTAAAAACATTTATAAGCTGGATCAACTGCCAGCGCTTTTCGCAGCACTGGATGAATATTTTGATGCTGATAATCCCCTCGTGTTTCCAGTAGAGCTTGCAGCGCTCAGAGCATCGGTTCTGCGTTCAATTCTGAAAAAAGGTAAAGAAGAAGTAGGGTTGGCGCACCCATTTTTCACTACCGTTGATGGGATACTGGATCGTGCTGAATCACTGAAGCAGCAATTCAGGATACGTGCTCTTTCTGATGCCCATGACTATGCAGCAGCACAGGTGGCTCACACAAAACAGCAGGCGGGGCAATTATCATTCGACGATCAGCTTGTATTGCTGGAGCAGGCGCTGGCCGATAACCGGGAGCTGGGAGTCCATGTTCATAACCGCTTTCCTGTGGCCATGATTGATGAGTTTCAGGATACCGACGCCATCCAGTATGATATTTTCAAACATATTTATCATCACAGGGAGCAGGGCGGCCTGATCATGATTGGCGACCCGAAACAGGCGATCTACAGCTTTCGGGGTGGTGATATCTTCACCTATATTCGTGCCAAGGATGATGCCAGCCAATATTATACGCTGGATACAAACTGGCGTTCTACACCACGCCTGATTCAAGCTGTAAATCAACTCTTCTCACATCGTCAGAATCCATTCGTTTATGACGCGATTCCCTTTGCTCCTGTGAATCACGCACCGAAATCTCATGATCTGCTGTGTAAGGATGGAGAAGAAGTTATGCCGCTTACGGTTTGGCATATTCCGCTGAACGAAAAAAACAAACCCTTAGCGAAAAATACAGCTATGCCACTGATGCATGCGTATACGGCCAATGAGATTGCCCGACTGATACAGGCAGGCAGAGACAAGAGGCTGAAGCTGGGTGAAAGGGATGTAAAACCGGGTGATATTGCCGTGCTGGTACGCAACCATTTTGAAGCCACTGATCTGCGCGAGGCCTTGCGTCAGCGCGGGATAAGTGCTGTGGCAACCGGTAATGAGCAGGTTTTTGACTCTCAGGAGGCAGCAGGTTTGAAACTGATTCTTGCAGCAGTCATCGATTTTCGCGATGCAGGCCTGCTGCGTCAGGCCATGACCAGTGCTCTGCTTGATTATCGTTATCAGGAAATCCATGCCTGCTTCAATGATGAGTCGCTGTGGCTGGAGTGGGGAGCTCACTTCCAACATCTGCACGATGCATGGTCAATGAAAGGGTTTATGGCCATGTTCCAGCTGATGCTCAGGCGCCTCCATATAGGCAGTAGATTAGCCAACCACCACGACGCAAACCGGCGTTTAACCAACCTGTTACATCTGGGTGAACTTTTGCAACAGGCTTCACAATCCATTACAGGCATGGATGCACTGTATCACTGGCTTGAGCAACAGGTGGACGAGGCGAGCACCGAAGCTGAGTTACGACTGGAAAATGATGGAGCTCTGGTACGCATTGCAACCATCCATGCCAGTAAGGGTTTGGAATACCCGATCGTGTTCCTGCCTTATATGTGGTCATGTAAGCCGCAAGAATCGGGCAAAGGATTACTGGCTTTTTTTGATGAAGAACAGCGTCAGCATTGTCTGGATGCAGGAGCCGATGCCGGACACTTTCTACAGGCTGAAAAAGAGCGCCTGGCCGAAGATGTGCGCTTGGCTTATGTCGCTTTAACACGTGCCTGTGCGAAGATATATATGGCCTGGGGCAATGCCGCGAATGCAGGCAAAACAGCTATGGGCTGGTTACTGCATGAAGTGCAGCAAGCTCAGGATCTGAACCAACAAACTCCGGATGTGTTCGCAAAAGGATTGCTTGTTGATCATGATCTGAACGCACTTGCAGTTTCGGAAAATATTGAAATATGCAACCTCAGTGGTGAAATGCCGGAGAAGGTCAGCGTGGACAGAGATCCGGATGCGAACGCCAGCTGCCGGGTATCTGAATTCAGTGGTAGTATTGCTACGGATTGGCGCATTTCCAGTTTCAGTAGTATGACACGGGATGTGCATCAGCTGTTCAGCCAGAGTGCGCGGGTTGAATCAGATGATCCTGTTTTTCTGTTTCCGGCGGGCAGTCAGACAGGTCTATTCCTGCATGCATTGCTGGATGAGCTGGATTTTCAACATGATACGTCAGAACATGTGCAGGATTTCACCGGCCGGGAAGCGATTCGATACGGGCTGAATCCTGATCAGGCTCCGGTGATTCAGGCATGGATAAAAGATATACTTGCCACTGATCTCGATGACACAGGTCTTACTCTGAAACAGATTGGTGAACAGAGCCGATTAAGTGAACTTAGCTTTGATTTCTCAGTCGGCAGGATAGATATCAGACTACTCAATGACAGGCTTGATAAGGCAGCGGGAAGGGCGCTGCAGCCACTGAGGATCGATGATTGCCGAGGTTACATCAATGGCGTTATCGATCTGGTATTTGAGTATAATGCTCGTTACTACCTGGCAGATTACAAGAGTAACCATCTTGGTTTCTCACTGGATGCCTATGCACCCGAGCCGCTTCGACAGGCGGTGTTTGATCGTCGTTATGATCTGCAATATCTGATTTATTCACTGGCCCTGCATCGTTATCTGAAACTGCGTTTAATCGATTATGACTACGATATACATTTCGGTGGCGCCTATTATCTCTTTTTGCGTGGTATGAGACCTGAGCATGGAAGTAGCTACGGCATCTATTTTGACAGACCGGATAAAACGCTGATTGAAATGCTGGACCATGAGATTTTCAATGCTGAGGTAACAGCATGAATCAGGTGAATGAAACTATAGAAAGTATTAATACTATTGGTTTTTTCTTCTCCAGATTTATCGCAGAGCAGGCAGGAGAGTCTATGGGCAGCGTAGTGGCACGCTCGGCTTATTGGCTTTCCGATATTCAGGCAAAAGGCGATGTTTGTCTGGATCTCGCGTTACATGCAGGTCAATCGTGGCCTGATCAGCAGGGGCAAAAAACGCCAGCTCTGGATAAGTGGTGTGCGTTGCTGCTCAAGACGACCTGCGTAGCAGCTCCGGGTGAGTTAGCACCTATGGTACTCGATGGACACAGGCTTTATCTGAACCGTTTCTGGTCTTATGAGAATGAAGTTGCCCGCTCTATTACAGCACGCCTGCAAACACCAAAAGCTGTAAACAGAGAGCTGCTTCAGAAAGGGTTACAGCGGCTGTTCAAGCAGCAGACATCAGATGGGATCAACTGGCAGATGGTGGCTGCAGCTCTGAGTATTACGCGTCGCTTTTCAGTGATTTCCGGTGGCCCCGGAACCGGAAAAACAACCTCATTGGTGAAAGTGCTGGTGTTACTGCTGGAGCAGCAACCGGATATGCATATTTGCATGGCCGCTCCTACTGGCAAAGCTGCAGCACGTATGATGGAATCGATTCGCAATGCCAAAACCGGTATTGAAACCGATGAATATATACGCAGCAGAATTCCAGATGATGCTTCAACGATACACAGGCTGCTTGGATTCAGTCCGGGCGGTTACCGTCACAACAAGGACAATCCATTAATGCTCGATTGTCTGGTCATTGATGAAGCATCAATGCTGGATCTGCCGATGATGGCACGACTGCTGGAAGCTCTGCCTGAAACAGCGTCTCTGATTCTACTCGGTGACCGTGATCAACTGGCTTCAGTTGATGCTGGCAATGTGCTTGGAGATATCACAGGTCATGGTCATGATATCTGTTACAGGCCTGATACAGCTGCAGAGTTGGCTGCTCTGACCGGTATCAAACGTTCTCAACTACCTACAAATAAACATGCGCCGGTTATCGCCGATGCGATTGCACTTTTGCGTACCAGTTATCGATTCAAGGCTGATAGTGGAATCGCTCGTCTTGCTCGCAGTATCAATAAGGGTGACGGTAATAGTGCAATAGCAATACTTTCTGATTCTTCAAAAGGACTGACATGGTTACAAAGTGTTTCCATAGAGACAGTGCTTGAACAGCTTGTGGATGGATACAGCGCATATTTGCAGGCTGATAACGTCGTGGATGCTATGGATCTGTTTGAAACACAACGGGTATTGTGCGCAGTGCGCCACGGGCCAGTCGGTGTACAGACCATCAATCAGATTATCGCCAGCCGTTTGATCGGTTCGGGCCTGCTTGCAGGTGGAACGCTTGCGCAAGGCATGCCGGTGATGGTGACAGCAAACAATTATGAATTGGGCCTGTTTAACGGTGATATTGGTCTCTTATGGCGCAACAGCGTGGGAGCTCTGCGCGCTTATTTCAGGCAGACAGATAACCAGCTGCGGGATATTCCAGCTCAGTCACTACCGCTGCATGAACTGGCCTGGGCCATGACCGTGCACAAATCACAGGGATCTGAATTTCAGCGGGTGATTCTGATGCTGCCGGAAGCAGGGGAGGGTCACGTCATGTTGACCCGGGAACTCCTCTATACGGCGATTACCCGTGCCCGTGAACAATTCACACTCTATGGTACTGCTGAAGCAGTAAAACGTGCTGCAACTCAAACAGTGAATCGCAGCACAGGACTCTCTGACCGGCTGAAGTGGCCGCTCATAAAAACACACAGAGGCCCTGCTGAACAACTTTCTCTACCGATAAAGTAGGGGTTGTTTTTCAAGTCCGGCTCACCAATGAACCAGAAAGTCGTCTACAAATCAGTCAGCTTTCCTCAAGGGTGTCCACGAGATGTTTAGAGATCCACCCTTTATGCGTTTTGATGACACGCTTATGACTCTGGTCGGAGGTTTCACAACCCGATCCTGCATGCTGTTTCGAAAAGAAAAAAAGCAGTTATCTGCTTCCCGGTTCAAGTGATTTTCATTTCTTTTGGGTGACCAAGTTAGTCATTCTGTCAATCTGAAAACAAAAATGTTGTTAAGCCAAGAAAATATCACTGATATAAACAAAAAAAGCACCTGCGATTTCTCGCAGGTGCTTTTGTGTTGGCATCCCCAAGGGGATTCGAACCCCTGTTGCCGCCGTGAAAGGGCGGTGTCCTAGGCCGACTAGACGATGGGGACCTATGGAACGCGGCGAACATTAGCGAATGCACGAAGCGCGTCAATAAAAAATTTTCACATGGCCAGATGCGTAAGAGTATCTCTGGCCGCTTGTGATTTACTCTGTTAATTTGCATGCATGACCAGTTTCTTTTTTGCCTCAACACCGCACATTCATTTCGGATCAGAAATGCGCTTAAAGTTACCCGATATTATTCGCTCCTATGGGCAGAGAGTACTTCTGGTTACAGGCGGGAAATCGTTCGACAGTTCTGAAGTGTGCCAGCAGATGTGGGCAGATCTGCAGCAGCAATTTGATATCCATCGTATTCAGGTTCGTGGCGAGCCATCGCCACAGCTGGTGGATGGAGCTGTTTCTAAATATAAAAACTTCTCACCTGATTGTGTGGTAGCTCTTGGTGGAGGAAGCGTAGTCGATGCAGCCAAGGCGATTGCAGGTCTGTTGCCGACGGGTGATTCAGTGATGGAATACCTGGAAGGGGTGGGGAACGGGAAAACATACCTGGGGCCATCCACGCCATTTATTGCTTTACCTACTACAGCAGGAACCGGTGGTGAAACCAGTAAAAATGCAGTGCTTTCTGAGATTGGACAGTATGGTTTTAAAAAATCATTCAGGGATGAAAAACTGGTCGCAAAACACATTATTCTCGATGCTGAATTGACATTAAGTTGCCCCAAAACTGTCACGGCCGCTTGTGGTATGGATGCATTTACACAGTTGCTAGAGTCTTATGTGTCCACGAATGCGAATGTCATGACCGACGCACTGGCAGTCAGTGGCCTGGAAATGCTCAGGGACTCTCTCATCGCCGCAGTAGATGACGGAGAAAACCTGCAAGCCCGAGTAGGAATGTTGTATGCATCTTCGATATCCGGTTTAACGCTGGCTAATGCTGGCCTTGGTTCTGTGCATGGGCTTGCTTCACCGCTGGGGGCTTTTTTTCCTATACCGCATGGCGAGGTGTGCGGAACACTGTTGCATGAAGCAACAGATCTAAATATCCGCGCCATGAAAGAGCGTGAACCCAATAATCCGGCTTTATCGAAGTATGCAGTGATAGGGCGCCTGTTTAGTCAAAACAATGCACTGAGTGACATTGATGCACAAATAGCGTTGGTGCAGTTGTTAAAGCAATGGACTGAACATCTGGCAATGCCGTCTTTGCATGAATATGGTGTAAAAGTAACGAATTTTGAGCGAATTATCGATAATATAAGTGGTGGCAGTATGGCTACCAATCCGATTGTTTTAACGCGGCAGGAGCTTACTGATCTGCTTTCTTCTCGTTTGTAGGCGAGCCTGAGCTGGTTCGGCTCATCAACTCCGGCCATGCATCCCGAATATATTCATAACCGGACCACAGTGTTAAGGCAGCAGCCAGCCATAACAGAATCAATCCAGTATCATGCATGGAAAGGCCCATCACATTTTCATGCAACAAGAGGGCTGAAACGGCGACCATCTGAAGTGCTGTTTTCCATTTAGCGATTAAAGAGACATGTACGACTGTGGCACGTTCTGCCAGCCATTCGCGTAAGGCCCCTATGGTGATTTCGCGACCAATGATGATGACAGCCAATACAGTCGGCGCAATGTCACCTGAAACAAGCAGCACTAGAGCCGTGGCCACGAGTAATTTATCAGCGACAGGGTCTAGGAAGCGTCCAAAAGGGGTGATTTCACCACGTTTTCGCGCCAGATATCCATCCAGCCAATCTGTGGCCGAAGCAAGCACGAACACCAGTGCGGAAATCCAATGCCCTAATGGCCCGGGTAGATAGAAGACTACCATTAATATCGGGATCAGGATTACCCTGCCTATCGTAAGTTTATTGGAAATAGTCCATTGCATTATAAGCCAAGTATCCCCTCTGTTGTTCTGAGGTAAAGGACAAATCCTAATGCCTCTGATTGGGCTCAGGCGTAAACATGGTTTGTTTAACCTCTACGGTGCCGAATGCGGCTTCATAACGCAGTATCGCATCCTGTAAAGTTGCGACAACGCGTTTTGCATGGCTGGGTGAAATCAGAACGCGTGAATTCACTATACCTGCCGGGGGTGTGGCCAGAACGAAATCAAGAATAAATTCCTCAGGTGTATGGGTAACTACAATCCTCAGGTGTATGGGTAACTACAAGTTGGTTAGCATAACTGCCTCGCTGAACATCTTGCGGTACCTGTATTTGCAGTTCCTGCGCATTTTCTGTGTTGTTTTCAGTGTCATCAGACATGGTAACTACCTGTTATTATTTATTTTTTGCTTCCGTATATAACAATTCCATCGCATCAAGGTCCATGTCAGCAAGCGATACACTTCTGGATTGAGCGATATATTCCATGGTTCTGAATCGATCTGCAAATTTACGATTTGTTTGCATCAGGCAAAGCTCTGCATCTAGATTTAACTTGCGAGCCAAATTGCTTAGGGTGAATAATACGTCACCAAACTCATCTTCAATACGTCTGATGTTTGATTTGTTGCGCACTTCATATTCAAGCTCTTCCAACTCTTCGCGCATTTTTACCAATACATCGGAAGCTTCAGTCCAGTCAAATCCGACGCGAGCAGCGCGTTGTTGCTGTTTTTGAGCGTATTTCAAGGCTGGAAGAGGAGGGATTCCATCCATCAGACTGTTGCGATCTGAATGTTCAGCATCTTTTAGATTATTCCACTGATCGGTTAAGTCGCTCGGATTCGCATTCTCAAAAACGTGAGGGTGCCTGTAGATCATTTTTTCTATTAAAGCGTCTATCACGTCACCGAGATTGAATTGGTCGGCTTCTTCTGCAATGCGTGAATAGAATAGCACCTGGATGAGCAGATCTCCCAACTCATTTTTTAACGGCTTCCAGTCGTCCGTAGAATCAGCCAGTTCAATCGCTTCAATGACTTCATGGACTTCTTCTAATGTGTAACGTCTGAGTGACAGGAGAGTTTGCTCACGATCCCAAGGGCATTCCTCACGCAAAACCTTCATGAGTGCATACAACTTATCGTAATAGTTATCTTTATCTCTAATCCGACCCGGCACATCAACTCCCTATAACTTTACATAATATCCATTATGCGACGTTATGTATAACGACGCCATACCGGGCAATCTAGGACTAAAGATCACAAAAGCTACTACTCCACTAAACATATCAAATGGATTATGTTGAATGGATGCAGTTCAGAACTACACTTGAGAAAACCAACTGGAGTTAGCATGAATAATAAAGTTACCGGCAAGAAACTGAAAATATTTATGCGAGGCAAATCAGTCAGTTCACTTCAATCACAACTCAAACAGCGTGGATTTACTATCACTGACGTGCCCGGGGTTTTCGGACCATCAACACGGGATGCAGTTAAATCGCTTCAATCCCAGATGTCTTTGAAGGCCACAGGCATTGTCGATGAGACATTCTGGCAAGCGATTGGACAGTCATTTGCGCCATCAAATGAAAAAACTGAAAAAATGGACGAACCGCTAAATGCTCAACTGGATTCAACCAGCCACCAACTTGAATCTGTCATCAAGCTGTTAATTCAAAAAGGTGTAATTAATCAACAAGAACTTGATTCGATGATCAACGATCATGTGGATGATCAACCACCAGCAAAGCCACTGTTTTTGTAAGCTGCCTAATCGTCATCTACAGGCCGTCTAACGCCTGGTGTCCACATCCTGCCAAGCGCTGAATCTAATCCGGTCTGTGTTAAGTAAATGCCCCATAGTGCTCCAGTCTTTAGTTGCACGACCTGTTGCTCGTATAACCATGCAATATCAGTGCGCAACCTGTCAAAAGAGATTTTATACCCCCGTGAATCTAACTCCTGCAGCAGTACATCTTCACTGGTCGCATATGCGTTTGAATCATTTAGAACCTGAAGAATGCACAGACGGCGCTCTTCAATGATGTTCTGCTCACTATGAGTCAATACTTCGGGTCGTCGCATCCTGTTGTTGATCGGTTTACGCTCTACATCGTCCAGGGATTCGGTGGACTCAGTCATGGTAACAGCCCGCTGCTCCATCCGCTCCTGCTTTTTCACTTCGCCCGGATCTATATTTTGCGCCAGTAGCGCTTTGGCAGCATCCCGTTTATCGCGAGCCTGATGCAAACTCACCGATGGATAGACACCGAATGCCAGCGACTTTTGTTTACCGTCAAAGCGATATGCAAGCTTCCAGTAACGGCCCGATGACTTCACCAGTAAATAGAGCCCGCCACCATCGCTGACCTTAAACTGGTTCCTACCATGAGGCACCTTGGTTGCACTAATATCTGAATCAGATAAAGCCATGCAGGACTCCATTGTTGGTTCTTTTTGCGTGAGCAAAATACCTAAAAGAACCAACAGATAGATGTCTATTGTGGTGTTGGTTCTTCATGTTGGTTCATAGTATTTGCATATTATTTAAATGGCAAGATAAGTCCGCGTTCATTATTACATATAGCTGCAGCCAATCCATTTGTGCAAGATGTACTGGGCTCGTTCCAATACGCTATTTGTTGGTTCTTATGTAGGTCTAATAAGAACCAACTCATGCGAGTGCGTAGGCTGTTACCCTAATGGCATGCCATTCATCTCTAATAAGCTAAATAAGAGGTGGCAGAAAGCATGGGCGAAGCGCTGCTTTTCGGATGCAACAGCGGGGAGGCGTAGAGCAGGCCCCCTCCCCCTAAACCCTATAATGCTAGCTAATTGCATGTTGGTGATGATGTATGCGTTCTTTGACAAAATCACCAATAAGGAAAAAAAAGCACTTACGATTTCTCATAAGTGCTTTTTTGTTGGTACCCCAAGGGGAATGTAAAAGGTAATCTAAACTATTTAATATAATGAATATTATTAATTCGAATTAAATATATACCATCATATATACCAACAAGTTTTAATCTGTCCCCTACTTTACCCAATACGGTTTTCAAATTGGCTTAACCACGCGAAAATGGGATATGTGATGGACGTACTTTTATATTTAGCCCCAAACCTCTAACCATCTGCGCAACAGAGTTAAAACGATTTTCTATTCTGGGGCTTGGGCCAACAACGATCCAGTCAATGCAATCAAGAACTTTGAAGCTCGGTGGGGTCCGAACATATGGAACAATTAGTCCATTACGGTTGAAGTAGTCGACTGGAAGAACTCCAGCCTCAGAAGAAACAGGCTCTAGTGTACTCATTCTACATTCATTCTCTTCACTAAAGTGTGTTAGTGGTCAACAAAATTTGGCCACGTTATTAGAGTTTTTCCAAAATTGCCGTTCAGCAATATTTGGAGTCAACCCATCATTATGTCGGTGAGGTCTTATCTGGCTGTAATAACCAATGATATAATCCCACACAGACCGTTTTGCCTCATCAAATGAATGGTAGCCTATTTGCGGTACCCATTCAGTCTTTAAACTTCTAAAAAATCTTTCCATCGGACTATTGTCCCAGCAGTTCCCTCTGCGACTCATGCTTTGTTTCATCTGATAGCGCCATAAAGTCTGGCGAAAAGCGCGACTGGTGTAATGCGTACCTTGGTCAGAATGAAACATCACCTTTTCTGGCCTTCCCCTTGATTCAAAAGCCATGGTTAACGCTTGGCTGGTTAATTGTGAGTTGGGTGAAAATGACATCGCCCAGCCCACAGGTTTTCTTGCAAATAAATCCATCACAACTGCTAGGTAAGCCCAGCGGTTGCCAGTCCAAATATAAGTCACATCACCACACCAAGCTTGATTTGGTCTCATCGGAGTGAAGCTTCGAGCAAGGTGGTTCGGTATGGCTACATGTTCCTGGTCAGCTTTCTTATAGGCATGCTTTGGTAGCTGACAACTCACCAATCGCAGCGCCTTCATCAAATTACCTGCACGATAACGACTCAGTGGCATGCCGTTATTGGTGGCAATATCTGAAACCGTTCGTGCGCCAGCAGAGCCGTTGCTTAGCTCATGTATAGCTTTGACTGCCCTCAACTCTTTCTGCCGTTGTGCTGGCAATGCCTTTGGTTTTTTAGCCCAATATTTGTAACTACTGCGATGAACACCAAAGGCCTGACAAAGCATCACCAGCGTATAGCTCTCTTTAAGTCGCTTGATTAACGTAAATTGTTCATCGAGTCGGACATCAAGAGAGCAGTAGCCTTTTTTAGAATTTCTTTCTCCATCTCAATACGCCTAATTTTACGCTCAAGATCACAAATCTTCAGTTGGTCAGGTGTCATCGGCAAACCCTCAAAGCTTTGTCCACCACGCTCCTTTTTCAGTTGCCTAACCCATTTGTCCATTGTCGATTTACCCACGCTCATCGCTTCTGCCGCTTCGCGAACAGAGTAACCCTGATCTGCGACAAGTTGCGCTGCTTCAAGCTTAAATTCTGGCGAAAATCGCTGCCTGTTTTTCTTCATTATCATTGCTCCATCTAAATCTTCAAAGTGCATCATAGCACCTCCTATTAGATGGCCAAATTAACTATGCCACTACACT
>JAJFLE010000023.1 GCA_021772835.1 Mariprofundus sp. | reverse complement strand
GATCAAATGGCGCAAGCATCATAAAGAGCTGTCGCGCATTCGTGGTAAAAGCCCGCGTGGTGCAAGCTTGAACTTCGGTCAGTATGGCCTGAAGGCGATGGAACCGGCTCGTATTACGGCCCGTCAGATTGAAGCTGCGCGTATTACCATTAACCGCCATGTGAAGCGTCAGGGCCGTGTGTGGATCCGTATTTTTCCGGATCTACCAGTATCCAAGAAGCCTGCTGAAGTGCGTATGGGTAAAGGTAAAGGCTCACCAGAATTCTGGGTTGCAGCAGTTAAAGCCGGACGCATCATGTTTGAAATGGACGGTATTGATGAGGAAATGGCGCGTGGTGCACTGGAACGTGCTGCTGCTAAGCTGCCAATCCGCACCAAGATTGTTGTGCGTGGAGTTGGACGATGAGTGATAAGAAGAATTCAAAAGATTTGCGTGCCATGTCCCCTGCGGACCTGAAAGAACGCATGGATGAGCTGGCTGCTGAACACATGAAGCTGCGTTTCCAAAAAGCAACAATGCAGCTGAATAATACAGCACGAGTGGGCACTGTTCGTCGCGAAATCGCGCGTATCAAAACCATTCTGGCTGAGCACAGCTAAGGGGTATTAGAGATGTCCGAAGTTAAATCAAACAAACGTACCCTGGAAGGTACTGTTGTCAGCAATAAGGGCGAACAGACTGTCGTTGTGCAAGTAGAGCGTAAGTTCCTGCACCCGCGTTACCGCAAGACTGTTCGTTCACACAAGAAATACATGGCTCATGATGCTGAAAACACCTGCAACATTGGTGATACTGTTCGTATCGTTGAATCAGCTCCAATCTCTCGCCGCAAGCGTTGGGTGATGGAAACTGTTCTGACACGTTCAGAACAGCTGTAATCCGGGAGATTTGCAATGATTCAGAATGAAACCGTACTGCAGGTTGCAGATAACTCAGGTGCCAAGCGCGTTAAGTGCATTAAGGTGCTCGGCGGATCCAAGCGTCGTTATGCCAGTGTTGGTGATGTGATCGTTGTGGCTGTGAAAGAAGCCATGCCGGGTGGCAAAGTGAAGAAAGGTGAAGTGCAGCGTGCCGTTGTTGTGCGTACTGCGAAGGAGTTCCGTCGTGCTGATGGTTCTTCTATCCGCTTCGATGAAAACGCGGCTGTGCTTTTGGATAAAAAGAATGAACCGATGGGCACCCGTATTTTTGGCCCTGTGACACGTGAACTGCGTGGCAAAGGTTACATGAAAATCGTTTCGCTCGCGCCAGAAGTGCTGTAAGCGGAAAGAGAGGCGATAGAACAATGACTACAGTGGTGAAATCACGAATTCGTAGAGATGATGAAGTCATCATAACCGCAGGTCGCGATAAAGGCTCCCGCGGTAAAGTAATCCGCATTATGCCTGTTGACGGCCAGGTGCTGGTTTCTAAGGTGAACATGATCAAGCGTCATACCCGTCAGAGCCAGGCCAGTGCCGGTGGCATTATCGAGAAGGAAGCGCCTATGGCGATCTCCAATGTGCAGTACTTCTGCTCGAAATGTAAATCTGGTGTTCGTCTGGGCGCAAAAACGCTTGAAGACGGCCGCAAAGTCCGCACCTGCCGCAAATGTGGCGAAGTGCTGGACAACTAGGAGTTACGACAATGGCTCGTTTGAAAGAAATTTATAAAGAAAAAGTTGCTCCGGCTCTGAAAGAAGAGTTTTCTTACAGCAACCCTATGCAGATCCCTTCGATCACCAAGATCGTGGTGAATATGGGTGTAGGCGAAGCGTCACAGAATTCCAAGGCGATTGATGGTGCCCTGGCTGACATGACTGCTATTACTGGTCAGAAGCCAGTGACAACCCGTGCCCGCAAGTCGATTGCAAACTTCAAGCTGCGTGATGGCATGCCTGTTGGTTGCCGTGTGACACTGCGTGGAGATCAGATGTGGGAATTCCTGGATCGTCTGGTTAACGTAGCGCTTCCACGTATTCGTGACTTCAAGGGTGTTTCTCCCAAGTCATTTGATGGTCGTGGTAACTTCACACTGGGTTTGAAAGAGCAGATTATCTTCCCGGAAATCGAATACGATAAGGTTGATAAAGTTCGCGGTATGGATATCACCATCTGTACTACTGCTAATACGAACGAAGAGGGACGTGCTCTGCTGAAACAATTCAGCATGCCGTTCCGCACTTAAGAGGGTTAGCTCATGGCTTCAACAAGAATGATTGTTAAATGCAATCGTAAACCAAAATTTAAAGTTCGCGCTTATACACGCTGTCAGCTGTGCGGTCGTCCGCACTCTGTTTACCGTAAACTCGGTATATGCCGTATCTGCCTGCGTAAGCATGCGCTTGCCGGTGAGATTCCTGGCATGGTTAAGTCGAGCTGGTAAGGGGTATATAATTATGATGATGGACCGTATAGCCGACATGTTGACGCGTATTCGTAACGCTCAGACAGCTGGAATCGAAAAAATCGAAATGCCTGGCAGTAACACACTGCTTAGCCTGGGCGAATTGCTGAAAGAAGAAGGTTATATCGCTGCAGTTAAAGCGTATAATCATAAAGGACATCGTTTTCTGCGCCTGACCCTGCGTTATGATGATGATGCTCAGCCAATTATCCGCGAGATTAAGCGCATTTCTAAATCAGGACGCCGTGTATATTCAGGCGCTGATGATCTGCCACGTGTGAAAAATGGTTATGGTGTTGCAATTGTCAGCACTTCACAGGGAATTATGACCGACAAGAAAGCGCGCGCTGCTCATATCGGTGGCGAAGTCCTCTGTACGGTATTTTGAGGTAAGTTATGTCACGTGTTGGTAAAGAACCTATTACAATCCCTGCCGGTGTTGAAATTCGCATAAGCGACAATTCAGTCACCGTCAAGGGCGCTAAAGGTGAGCTAAGCTCACCACTGTTTGCAGGTGTCTCTGCAGAGCAGGAAGGCAATACTTTGACTGTGCAATGTACAGATCTCGGGCACAAGAAGACCAAGTCTTTTTTCGGCTTGGCTCGTATGCTGATCGCGAACAACGTTACGGGTGTAACTAAAGGTTTCGAGAAGAAGCTTGAGTTGCGCGGTGTTGGTTATCGTGCCCAGGCACAGGGTTCAAATCTGAATCTGTCATTGGGTTTCTCACATCCTGTTGTTTATGCACTGCCAGATGGTGTCACTGCAGCAGTTGATGCGAGCATTATTACTGTAGCCGGTATCGACAAGCAGAAGGTTGGTCAGGTTGCTGCTGAGATTCGTGCTTACCGTCCGCCAGAGCCTTACAAAGGCAAGGGTGTTCGCTACGTCGGTGAGTATGTGCCGATGAAAGAAGGCAAGAAGGCTTAAGGGCTATTAGGTAGGAGTTAAGAGATGGCTTTGAAACGTTTTGAAAAAGATGGTGCTATCCGTCGTGCTCGTAAAGTTCGTGCACGCGTTAAAGCATCCGGCAAACTTCGCCTGAGCATTTTCCGCTCTGCGCGTCATGTTTACGCACAGGTCATTGACGATGCTAGTGGTACTACACTGGCGACAGCATCCAGCCTGGATGCGTCAGTGAACGCTGGTGGTAACAAAACCGGCGCTGAAGCAGTGGGCAAGTTGATTGCTGAGCGGGCTCTGAAGGCTGGCATAGAAGTGGTTGCCTTTGATCGTGGTTGTTTTGCATACCATGGTCGTGTACAGGCACTGGCAGAAGGCGCTCGCGCCGGCGGCCTGAAGTTCTAGGAGATATAGATGATCAACGCAGATGAATTAGAACTGACAGAAAAACTGATCAGCATTAACCGTATCGCGAAAACCACATCAGGTGGCCGTCGTATGAGCTTCTCGGCTCTGATGGTTATAGGTGACGGCAACGGTCATATTGGTTTTGGCCACGCAAAAGCAAAAGAGGTTCCTGAAGCGATACGCAAAGCAACTGAAATTGCCAAGAAAACATTGATTCACGTGCCACGTAAAAACGGCACTATCCATTACAAGACTATCGGTGTTCAGGACGCGTCACGCGTTATGCTCAAACCAGCGTCTGAAGGTACCGGTGTTATCGCGGGCTCGGCAGTTCGTGCTGTACTGGATGCAGTAGGCATCAAGGATATTCTGACTAAATCACTGGGTTCCCGTAACGCTCTGAACTCTGTTCGTGCTACATTCAACGGCCTGAAGTCGCTTGAAAGCCCTGAGCAGATTGCTGCACGTCGCGGCAAGACCGCTTAATAGGAGCTTCAAATGGCTAAGAAAGACACGATTCGTGTACGTCAGTTTAAAAGCGGCATTGGCTACGCCAAAGATCAGAAAGCAACGCTTGTTGGTCTGGGTCTGCGTCGTATGAATCAGGTAGTAGAGCTTGAAGATACTCCTTCTGTTCGCGGTATGGTGAACAAGGTGAGTCACCTCGTTCGCATTGAGTCCGGAGAATAAGATGAAACTGAATGATATAAAATCAACTGATGGTTCGCGTAAAGATCGCAAACGTAAAGGTCAGGGTATCGCTACAGGAAATGGTAAGACTGGTGGCCGTGGCCACAAAGGTCAGAAATCACGTTCCGGCGGTAAAGTAGCACGTGGTTTTGAAGGTGGACAGATGCCTTTGATACGTCGTGTACCTAAACGCGGCTTCACGCCTATGACTGATAATGATTTCCAGATCGTCAACCTGGATCAGCTCAACCGCTTTGATGATGGTGTAACGGTTGATGCAGCAGCTTTGTTTGAAGCAGGTCTGGTGCGTAATGCAGTAGATCCAATCAAAGTTCTGGCAACGGGTGAGCTAAGCAAGAAGGTCACTGTTTCAGTAACCGCGGCATCTGCAAGTGCAGTGGCTAAAGTGGCTGCAGCAGGCGGCACACTGAACCTGGCATCGGCTGAGGTTTAAGAAGACTATGGCCAATCCTGCAGCAGGATCGATGGGTGGTTTCGGGAATGTCGGTAAGATACCTGAACTGAAATCACGTATTCTATTTACCCTGGCTATGTTGATTGTGTACCGTATTGGTGCACACATCCCAGTGCCAGGTATTGATGCAGGTGTACTGGCACAGTTCTTTAGTCAGGCACAAGGTAGTCTGCTGGGCATGTTTGACATGTTTTCCGGTGGTGCACTTTCCCGGCTGACTATATTTGCTCTTGGTATTATGCCTTATATCTCTGCGTCGATTATTATGCAGCTGATGACAGTGGTTTCGCCAAAGCTGGAACAACTCAAGAAAGAGGGTGAATCCGGTCGTCGCAAGATTACCGAGTACACCCGTTACGGCACACTGTTGCTGGCAACGTTCCAGGGTATTGGTATCTCCATCGGTCTGGAGTCGTTTTCTGTAGGTGGCCAGTCGGTCGTTATCGATCCGGGTCTGGATTTCCGTGCTATGACTGTGATTACGCTGGTAACCGGTACTATCTTCCTGATGTGGGTCGGTGAACAGATCACTGAACGCGGTATCGGTAACGGTATCTCTCTGATCATCTTCGCAGGTATTGCCGCGGGTTTGCCGTCCGCCATTGGTGGTACGTTAGAGTTGGCTCGTACAGGTGAATACACTGCGTTTACTGTATTGGCCTTGTTTGCCATGGTATTGCTTGTAACCGCTTTGGTCGTCTGGTTTGAGCGAGCGCAACGGCGCATACCGATCCAGTATGCCAAGCGTCAGGTGGGCAATCGCATGTATGGTGGCAAAGCTTCATTCCTGCCGCTGAAGGTGAATACTGCAGGTGTAATTCCGCCTATCTTTGCATCTTCACTGATTCTGTTGCCGGCTACATTTGCAGCTTTCAGCAAGGACGTAGAAGGCCTTGGTTGGCTTGGTGACCTCTCTGCTATCCTTTCTCCTGGACAATGGCTGTACATGGCTCTGTTTACTGGTCTGATCGTATTTTTCTGTTTCTTCTACACAGCGATTGTATTCAATCCTAAAGACACCGCTGATAATCTGAAGAAGAACGGTGGTTTCATTCCAGGTATTCGTCCTGGACAAAAAACCGCCGATTATGTGGATAATGTTTTAACCCGCATCACGGTAACCGGTGCTGCTTATGTCAGTATTGTTTGTCTGATTCCTGAGTGGTTGATTGCTGAGTTGTCTGTACCATTTTATTTTGGTGGCACATCTCTGTTGATCGTCGTGGTTGTTACCATGGATACCATGGGTCAGATCCAGTCTCATCTGATGTCCCATCAGTATGAGGGTCTGATGAAGAAAGCCCGCCTCAGAACCGGTAAATAGTGAACGTCATTCTGTTTGGACCACCTGGTGTCGGCAAAGGCACACAGGGCGAGAAGCTCGCTGCTGAAGAGGGTATATCCCATCTTGCTATGGGAGACATTCTGCGCGCTGCTGTGCGTAATGGCACAGAAGCTGGGATGAAAGCAAAGACATATATGGATGCCGGTAAACTGGTTCCGGATAACGTTGTTGTATCCATGATTGAAGATCGTATTGCTGAGGATGAAAACGGTGGTTTCCTGCTTGATGGATTCCCGCGTAATGTTGCTCAGGCAGTCGCACTTGATGAAATGCTGTCAAAACGTGCACTTATTGTTGATCATATTATCTCCATGGATGCCCCGGAGCAGAGTCTTCTGGATCGTCTCTGTGGCCGATTGATTTGCAGGGCTTGCGGTTTTGGATTTCATAGGCAGTATTCGCCGCCCCAAAAATCAGGGTTTTGTGATCGCTGCGGCGGTGAACTCTATCAACGGGAAGATGACCGCGAGGAAGTGATCGCGCATCGTCTGGAAGTGTACCGCGAGCAAACAGAACCTCTTCTTGGTTACTATCAGGATAAGGTCGGCTTTAGCCGCTTGGATGCTTCCGGTGAAACAGCTACGGTTTACGCCGCGCTGAAACAGGTGGTAAAGACACAGCATGGCTAAAGAAGATATTATTGAAATGTCAGGGGAAGTGGTTGAAAAACTTCCTAACGCTATGTTTAGAGTGAAGCTGGAAAACGGACACGAACTGTTGTGCACCATCTCCGGTAAAATGAGGAAGTATTACATACGTATTCTTCCTGGCGACAAGGTAACTGTGGAGATCTCTCCATATGACTTGTCTCGTGGTCGCATTAGCTATCGCGAAAAATAATCGGTTTTCCGGTTAAACGATTTTGAGGAGGTGCCAGGCGTGAAAGTCCGTGCATCAGTCAAGAAAATGTGTTTGAAATGTCGTGTGATACGCCGTAAAGGTGTAGTTCGCATAATTTGTGAAAACCCACGACATAAACAGCGTCAGGGTTAAGTAAGTTGCGCGCGGGTCTGGCAATCGCTATGGTTCGCGCCCTTTTTCTTAAGGCCTAAGGAGGCAAGAAGTGGCTCGTATTTCGGGTGTTAATATTCCGACTCAGAAGCGTGTAGAAATCGCTCTGACTTATATCTTTGGTATTGGGGCAACCAGCTCTAAGGAAATCCTTTCCAAAGCTGGTATCAGTTCAGAACTACGCGTGAAAGATTTAAGCGACGATGACGTCGCAAAAATCCGCGGTGTGATAGACTCAGATTATACCGTTGAAGGTGATCTGCGTCGTGAAGTACTCATGAACATCAAGCGTCTAACCGACCTTGGTTGTTATCGTGGTGTTCGTCACCGCAAAGGGCTGCCTGTTCGCGGTCAGCGTAGTAAAACCAATGCCCGTACACGCAAAGGTCCGCGTCGTACAGTTGCCGGCAAGAAGAAGTAAGGGGATAAACTATGGCTCCACCTAAGAAGAAGCAGGCTGCTGCTGCAGGCAAGAAACGCGTACGTAAGAATATTGCGAATGCTGTTGTCCACATCAAAGCAACCTTTAACAACACAATCATCACCTTCTCTGATGACGCAGGTAACACTATTGCATGGGGAACAAGTGGTGCGGCTGGCTTTAAAGGATCTCGTAAGAGCACACCTTTTGCTGCACAGGTTGCTGCTGAAGAAGCTGCACGCAAGGCAATGGATCACGGTGTAAAGAACTGTTCAGTTCTGGTTCGTGGCCCAGGTGGCGGACGTGAGTCTGCACTGCGTGCAATCTCTGCAGTAGGTATCAATGTAACATCTATTCGTGATGTTACTCCAATTCCACATAATGGATGTCGCCCTCCCAAGCGACGCCGTGTTTAGGAGTACGATTTAAATGGCACGTTATCTGGAAGCCAAATGCCGCTTATGCAGGCGTGAAGGCGAAAAACTATTTATCAAAGGCAGCAAATGCCACTCTGACAAATGTCCAATCGAGCGTCGTCCGTATGCTCCGGGCATGCATGGTCAGAACCGCCGTCAGAAAACTTCTGACTATGGTCTGCAGCTGCGCGAAAAGCAGAAAGTTAAACGTATCTATGGTCTGCAGGAAAAACAGTTCCGCGCTTACTTCAAAGATGCTGACCGTATGCCGGGTGTAACAGGTCTAAATCTGTTGCAGCTGATCGAAACCCGTCTGGACAATGTGATTTATCGCATGGGCCTGGCTACTTCGCGTACTGAAGCACGTCAGATCGTTCGTCACAAACTGGTTAAGGTGGATGGCCGTGTTGCCAACATTCCTTCATTAAGTGTTCGTGTTGGCGCTCGTCTGGAGCTTGTCGATAGTGCAAAAGAACACCTGCGTGTTACCGCTGCTGCCGAAGCTGCTGGCAACATGGGTACTGCTGAGTGGATGGATGTAGATCTTCCTACTCGTCAGGGCACTTTCCGTGAACTTCCTGCACGTGATCAGCTTGATGCGAATATTCGCGAACAGCTGATTGTTGAACTTTATTCCAAGTAATTACTACTGAGGTCTGTCACATGCAGTTGATCAATCCGCGTAATATCAGCATCGAAGAAAAAGTTGCAGGCCGCTCTGCCAAGATCGTTTTCGAACCTCTTGAGCGAGGTTACGGTACAACTATCGGTAACAGCATCCGCCGTATGCTTCTGTCTTCCCTGCCGGGTGCAGCAGTAACATCGGTAACTTTCGATGGCGTATCGCATGAATACGACACCATTAAAGGTGTTCGTGAAGACGTGATGGATATGATCCTGACCCTGAAAGAGTTGGATATCCGCATGGAAGGCGATGATGCGGCTACAATCAGCCTGGATGTGAAAGGCCCATGTGTAGTAACAGCGGGTGATATCCAGTGTCCTGGTGGCCTGATGGTTCTTAATCCTGAGCTTGAGCTGGCACACCTGAACGATGATGGTCATCTGAAAGTTGAAGCTCTGGTTGAGAAGGGTCGCGGTTACGATGCAGCATCTGAACGCGAAGTTGAAGAGCGCACAGTAGGATCTCTACTGGTTGATGCGTCGTTTTCACCGATTCGTCGTGTTTCTACCCGTGTAGAGCCTGCTCGTGTAGGACAGCGTACCGACTACGATAAGCTGATCATGGAAATTGACACCAACGGTTCTCTGACGCCTGAAGAGGCTATCAATGCTGCTGCCAGTATTCTGGAAGAGCAGCTGGCTGTCTTTGCTGACTTCAACGCGATTGGAAAAGGCACCGTGGAAGTTGAAGTTGATGATGGACTTGATGATCTGCTGGCACAGCCAATCGAACATCTTGACCTGTCGGTTCGCTCAATGAACTGTCTGAAGTCTGACGATGTATTCCGTGTTGGCGATCTTGTTCAGCGTAGTGAGCAGGAAATGCTGCGCACACCGAACTTTGGCCGCAAATCATTGAATGAAATCAAAGAAGTATTGGAAAACATGGGTCTTGAACTGGGTATGGAACTTGAAAACTGGCCGCCACAAGACTCTGCTGACTCGCTGGATAGCTGAGTCGGTCCATATAGAATAGGAAGAGGATAAAGCAATGAGACATCGTAAACATAGTAATTCATTGGGACTGGTAACTGGTCACCGTCGCGCACTTCTGGCGAACATGGCTACATCACTTCTGACGCACGGCCGTATCGAAACTACTGAAGCGAAAGCTCGTGCTATTCGCCCATACGTTGAAAAACTGATTACACTTGGTAAGCGCGGTGACCTGCATGCTCGCCGTCAAGCACTGGCCAAACTGCGTTATCGTCCAATCGTAGATCATCTGTTCGGTGATGTTGCATCTGCATGTTCTGACCGTGTTGGTGGTTACACACGCATGATCAAAACGGGCTTCCGTGTCGGCGATGCTGCTCCAATGGCAATCGTTGAACTGGTCGATTCAATCGACGTGACAGCAGTAGCTACAGAAGCATAAGCTTCCGCTTAACTGATTCATTAAGGCTCCGCTTCGGCGGGGCCTTTTTTTATGTCATCAAAATGACCCACAGATCCTCTATCATATTTCCGACAATACGATCAGAGGTACCACTATGACAAATGAAGTCATTGCGTCAGGGGACGCAAACACATATCACAGAATTGAGTCTGTTCGAGCCGTTAATATACAGGTTGAACATGAATCTCAGATGGAAGAAGACAGACCGGCGGATTACGTCGCCTGCATTCATATTTTTGGACGTCCGGCACATGTTGGATTCAAAGCGAAATCAGCCTTGATCTGCTTTTATCCGGATGGAGATTCCAACATCAGCAAACCCAGCTACGATGAAACCAGACGACAGATTAGAATCTGTTACCCAATGAGTTTGTTTGAGGCACAGGTCGAGATTTTGACACGGCATTATGAAGTCGAGTGCACTTATCAAGAGTCTGCGACAATGTCGGACAGGAATGCGTACTTACATGGTAACGGAATCATGCCTGAACAGATGCATTAATGAGTGTATCAAGGCTGCGACTCAACTGCCTCAGTGTTTTTTCAGTTATCAATCTATCGCTGAATAGCATTTTTGTATGACTACAATCAATAAAGGCATCGCAATGCAGGCATTGTGTTATTCATCAGAAAGATAAACATTCTGTTTCACCAACATATTATGACTCAAGAAGAATAGGTGACTTTGGTGCTATTTTTGCTAACCTCCATAAACTTGGTTTACAGGAGGTGTTGGTGGTAGCGCATGACGCTTATTTCGACATTAGAAGTAAACTGATCTTCTTTACTGCCGGAATATTGGTACCGATAGTGCTGTTTGGCTGGGCTTATCAGTCAGGGAAACAGTTTATCTCCCAGGAAATTCCGCTTGTTGATTCCATTATGCAATTGCGAGTTGATATTACAGCAACGCATTCACTTCTTCATGAATATGTAGAAGGTCATCAGATTATAGAAAAAAGTGATGTCACTGAATTGATTGAAAAAGTTCAGGCTGATGCGCAGGCCATTCATCAAGGTTATGTTCAGATGGGGGATATTTCCGGAATCGTATCAAGAGCACAATATTTGCAGGCTGAAAGCGATGAGATGAAGCATGCCGTAGAACAATTGACTGCATACCTGCTTGAGAACCGGGATGAATTGGCACAACTGGTTGAGGATGACGTTGTTCATGATGGATATTTTAAATCAGCTGAATGGGCTGCAGCAGAGTTAGATTACGCAATACATAGTCAATTCAGCAGAAGTCTTGAAAAACAGCCAACACTGTTTGCAGCGTTGTTCACTGTATGGATCCTGATGCTTTTATTAATGATCAACCTGTTGAGAAAAAGCAGGGTTGCTCATGCCATAGAGTTTGACAGGAATATGAAACTTGCGCAGGCACTAGAGCACTCCGGGTCATCTATTATTATTACCAATACCAGTGCCGTGATCGAATATGTTAACGCTGCCTTCTGTACGCTAACCGGTTACGAGCGAAGTGAGGTTATAGGCAAAAAAACATCAATCCTGAACTCTGGAAGGCAGAGTTCCATGTTTTACCAAAAGCTCTGGCAGGAGATTGGTAGTGGCAAAGTGTGGCACCGAGAATTAGTGAATCGAAGAAAGGATGGTTCAAACTGTCCGGTACTTATGTCGATCGCGCCCATTTTAAACCAGTACAATCAGATCACTCACTACATCGCCAGTCAGGAGGATATGAGTGAATTCGAAGCCCTGGAAGAGAAGCTCTACAAGTCTCAGAAGCTTGAGACTGCAGGAATTCTGGCCGGAGGCATTGCGCACGATTTTAATAATGCATTAACTGCGATCAAGGGAAACGCGATGCTGCTGGAGCGGAAGCCGGAGGATCGTGAGGCTGTGCTTAAACGGGCTTCAGTGATCAATCAGGTTTGCGATGTTGCTGCCAAACACATACACCAGTTACTCAAGTTTGTCAGGGATGAGAGGCTGGAGATGGCTCCGATCAGTCTAAATGAATGCATGAATACCGCTTGTGAAATGGCATCAATGGGTTCTCTTGAGGGAGTGTCTATCACTACTGAGTTTCCAGAGCATGACCTGAGTGTCTGCTGGAATGAAGTCCAGGCGCAACAGATCATGATCAATTTGATCAACAATTCAGTCCATGCAGTGCAGAATGTGGAGTCACCATGGGTGAAGGTCACGGTGTTGCATTTTACAACAACTGCGGATTTCATTAAACGCCATGAAGAGATGAATGATAGCCATTACGCATGCATATCGGTAAAAGATAATGGTTATGGTATCCCCGAGGATAAGCTGCAAAAGATCTTTGAAGTCTTTTTCACCACAAAAGTAGTGGGTGAAGGAACCGGATTGGGCCTCTCTATGGCGCATGGCGCGATCACCAAGGTGGGCGGAGTTATTGAGGTTGCCAGTCAGCAGGGCAAGGGGACAGAATTCAGAATCTATTTACCTACCGTTAGCCCATCAGACTAAACAACGGGTAGTATAAGCTTATTCGTCGCCTTCAGCTGTATTGGCCTCTTTCAGGTAGGGAACCAGATACAAACTCTGGGCAACAATAAATGCGAAAGTAAGTCCCATGAGTCCGAACATTTTGAAATTGACCCAGGTATCAGTATCAAATTCAAAGGCGACATAAATATTGATCGCACCGAGGAAAATAAAGAAAAGTGCCCAGGCGATGTTCAGCTTGTTCCACACCAGAGTGGGCAGCGTGATGTTCGCCCCCATCATGCGCTCGATAATGGTTTTTTTACCGATAAAGTGGGAGCCGATAAAGATAATGGCAAACAGCCAGTTGATGGCAGTCGGTTTCCATTTGATGAACAACTCATTCTGCAGGAAAAGGGTGAGACCACCAAAGATGGCGACCAGCACAAAGGTAATCACATGCGTTTTTTCAAAGGAACCTTTGATCAGGCGGTGCCCGATAGTCTGTATGGCTGAAGCAGCAATAAGCACAGCTGTAGCCGTATAGATATCGTACATCTTGTACGTAATGAAAAACAACAGAACCGGGAAAAAATCGAATAATAATTTCATAACCCAATCCGACCACAGCAGAGCGCTCTTGCCAAGTACGTGCTGTTCACGATTGCACTTCATGTGAATTGGCGAATAATAGCTTCTATGAATTGTATGAAACGAATCTGTCTGATCATCTGCCTTTTATTGCTCGCCTCGTGTTCTGGTAAAACCAGTAAAGAGGTGACTGCCGACCTTTGGGCCGGTTGGGAGAAAGCAGAGTTGCAGATGCAGTCGGAGTTTCCGGATGCTATACCTATCATCCTTGTGCATGGCTGGAACGGTGGTGAATCCACATGGCCTGCACCGGAGCGATTGTTAGAACTTGAAAATTTAATGCAACGTGACATTTATCTGTTTACCTATCGGACCGGTATTTTCGCCAACAGATACCCGCCATTGGAAGTGCTTGAAGAACAGTTGGATCGATATATCGAAGCTCATGAGCAGGTTGATATCATTGCACATAGCATGGGTGGCCTGCTGGTACGTCATTATCTATCGCATCATGCAGTTAGCACAATTCGGCGTGTCGTGTTCCTGGCGACCCCACACTTTGGTACCAATGCTGCACAATTGCTGGTGAAGCTCGGCAGTCTCGGTAGTGAAGGAAACATCCAGGCTACAGAAATTCAGCCAGGCAGTGATTTCCTTTGGCAGTTGAATTCTCTGGCTGGCATTGAGCTGGAGAATGTTGAAGTGCTCAATGTCTACGCTGAAGATGTATCCTTGCTAAAGAGTGACTTTGTGGTCTCTCCTGTTTCATCCTATCTTCCCTGGGCTTTTAATGTAACCGTGCCCGGCCAACACGACACATTGGCTAAGCATCTGACAGAAATTGATGTGATCACTGACTTTATCCAGACAGGAGCGGTGCCGACAACATCCGCACCCAAGCCTGTCAGAAAAGATGCATGGTTCAGGTTTATGGTGTCTGGAGAAGCTGCACTCTTAGCTGAGAATAACTTCCATGCCTACAACGAGCGAGGACTTCCGCATAAGAAGTTCGACCTGTGCTGTAAGTTACGATCCGGTTTATACAGTGCCGCAGGTTTAAAAACGGTGATTATTGAAGACATGGAGCCCGGTCTCTCTTACCAGTATTCGCCATATAAGGGAGCTGAAACCTTAAACATTACATCAGATGAGCTGATGCAATCAGAATATCCGGTCACGATGCGCTTGGTAGGAATCACTCCGGAGCAAGAAACTGAATCGGAAGTAGTCCTGCCTCAACTGGAGAAAGAATCAGGAAGTGCTGAAATTTCGCCGATTGATATGCCCTGACGCGTTATTCCTCTGTTCCTGCAGTACGCTTGTGGCAGCCCTGTAGCTCTCTCTTGTGGTTCTTATCTGAAGTTAGATTCCAGCTGTATGCTTTGCTCGGAAAAATCCGGAACAGGGTGTTTTTTCAACATTATGCTTCTTTCTCAATATGTAAGGTGCGGGTAGGGAAGGCGAAATCGAGTTCAAGAGACTCGAGCAACTGCATGATCTCAAGGTTTACCTCCTGGCGTACCTGCAGGTATTCACCCCACACCTTGCTGGAAGAGAAGTAGTAGAGGAAAATGGACAGGGACGAATCGGCGAATTCATCGAACTTCACCAGCTTGTAGCTCTGATCAACACCCGGGTGTTGGATCAGGATACCTTCGATGCCCTTGATCGCCGCATCCATCTGTGCTGTTGTGGTGCCGTAGGTTAGTCCGATCCGCATTTTAATGCGGCGCTCATTGCGAGCATCAATATTATCAATGACCATATTGGCCATCAAAGAGTTGGGCACATTTACCAGTGTGCGTTCAAAGGTACGAATCTTGGTGGAACGGAAGCCGATCTCCTCAACCACACCTTCGAACTCGGCTGTCTTAATCCAGTCGCCAATGGTGAACGGGCGATCCACCAGGATCATGATCGAGCCGAATACATTGGCGATGGTATCCCTGGCAGCCATGGCAATGGCGATGCCACCAATGCCAAGTGAGGCGAGCAGCCCTGAAATGGAATAACCCATGTTTTGTGCCACAACCAGCAGGCCGGTCATGACCAGGAAAATTTTCAGGGTTTTGCTGACAAAAGGTACCAGCTGATCGTCCATGGCAGATTCTGTTTCCCTGGCGCGGGAAGAAAAATAGGCGGAAAGGCCCTCAATCAATCGCCAGAGAAACCAGATCCCTACGATAATGGAGAGAATGCGACCGATGTTGTCTACAATAGAAACCAGCGGAAATACATCTGCAGGCGGATTCAGGGCATGCACTGATAACATGATGCCGACAACGTAGACCAGCAGGCCGATGGGGCGGTCAGCGGCACGGAGCAACACATCATCCAGTTTTGTTTTCGTGCGTTCCGCCAGTTTTGTGCTGATGCGTTGAAATGCAGTCAGTGCGATGGTTCTGGCAACAACAGTGGCAAACAGTATGCCTGCAGAAATAAGCCAGCGGGCCAGAGGCATATCCAGAAACATGACTTCGGTTACCTGTGTCCATATTGCTTGCATGTCTGTCTCCCGGTCGTGATTATTCTCGCCAATGATAACTGAAAAATGGCTCTGGAACATGGTGGATGGCGTGATTTATGCCATTTTCATCTGTGTTTCATCAAACTGTCCATAGTTTACCCTGATCGATAAACCACCTACTGGAGAAATCATGAAAAAACTTTGTATACTGCTATTGATGTTACTGCCGGCTACAGCATGGGCCGGTGGCTGGATGCTCGATGGCAGCAGCTCTGATATCAACTTTGTATCGGTGAAAAAAAATACTGTGGCTGAAGTGCATCATTTCACCAGTCTGAGTGGCTCCGTCAAACAGAGCAGGGCAACCGTTAGCATTGACCTGACATCCGTGGAAAGCGGTATCGGTATTCGCAATGAACGCATGAAGTCGATGTTGTTTGATGTATCCCAGTTTGCCACAGCAACCATCACCGCGGATATCAGTGGGCTGGACACAAACAGCCTGAATATCGGTGATATGATTGCTGCAACAGTTCCGCTCACCCTTGATCTGCATGGAGTTAAAAAAGAGTTGAAGACAGACGTCATCGTGATTGCATTGAATGATGGCCTGTTGGTGACAAGTCGTTCCCCGGTCATCGTAAAAGCTGCTGACTTCGGTTTGCTTGCCGGTATTGAAGCCCTGCGTGAAGCAGCCAAATTGCCGAGCATTGCACAGAGTGTGCCTGTTTCTTTCCAGCTTCGCTTCACACGCTGATTTCTTCAATACGTCAGTGGCTTGTCTTGTCATCGAGTCAGGCCACTGTCATTGCGCTTGTCATTGAACTGGTAGTTCCCTAGTTTATTGATGAGGGTTTAGATTTGGGAGAAAGAGTATGAGTGATCCGGCACTGCAGAAGATGATCGAAGATGTTGAGGCTCTTTCCCGCTTGATCGGCAAGCGTGTCCGTTATCTCGATGAAGAGTATGAAGTGACTGACCTTTTGCCTGATGAGGGGCTTTTGATCCTCTCTTCAGATGGCTCCAGCGATGTGCAGGAAGATAGCTTTGGGCGCGCCCATCGCCTGGTTCCCAAGCGTCAGAACCTGAAGTTCCGCGATGCCGAAGGCCACCCGAGCAGCATCTGGGCCGAACTTTCCTTTCTTGATGGTCCACTGCTGGACTGATTATTACTGCTATCGTTCCTGAATGATAAATGAGTTGGATATCCTGTATCGGGACGAATGGCTGGTGGCTGTACATAAACCAGCAGGGTTGCTGGTGCACCGATCCATGATAGATCGGCATGAAACCCGCTTTGCCATGCAGATGCTGCGTGATCAGATCGGTCAGCATGTGTTCCCGGTGCATAGATTGGATAAACCAACCTCAGGTGTGTTGTTGTTTGCACTGAATGCGGACACTGCGCGAAAGATGGGTGAAGTTTTTTCGGCGCGTGAAACCGAGAAAGAGTATCTGGCTGTGGTGCGCGGGTATACGGATGAACAGGGCTTGATTGATTATCCATTGAAAGAGGAGCTGGATAAAAAAAGCGATAAAAAAGCGGTTCAGGATAAACAAGCGCAGGAAGCCGTTACAGAATACAACCGGTTGGCAACGGTTGAGCTGCCCCATGCTGTAGGGCGCTATCAAACTGCACGTTATTCACTGGTGCAGCTCAAACCCAGAACCGGCCGTAAACATCAACTGCGCCGTCATATGAAACACCTGTTCCACCCTATCGTGGGCGATACGACACATGGTGATGGTAAGCAGAATACATTCTTCCGGGAGCGCTTTGACTGCCATCGTATGCTTCTTGCTGCCACACTGCTCAGCTTTACTCACCCGGAAACTGGCAGGACTTTGAGAATTACAGCTCCGCCAGACGAAAGTTATAGCAGGATAGTTCATGCGCTCGGCTGTAATGGGATTCTGAAAGAGTAATCGCAGAGAACCAGTTCCTGCGTTGGTGCAGTAGGCATCTTGAACAGTACTGCTCCCGAGACCATGATTTCATCTTATTTATATCAATATTGCAGTGTTTCTTGACAATGTCTGCAACAATCTCCGATGCATTGCCATTCACAGTCTGACAAGCGTGAATGAGAATGGATAAAAATTCAGTGATGTAAGGGCTTGTTTCCAATGAAATCCCAGCCTCAACTTTATAGTCGAGGCAGGCTGTAACTGTTGATCGTCACTTTTATTCTGGCGATCACGTCGTGTCACAATAAACTGGCGCGTTTCGTGCTATAGTCGTATTATGAAATCATTCTCCCAATGGCGACCACATCCCTGGCACGGGCTGGACTCTGGAGCCGAACCGCCAAGGCGGGTACACGCCTATATCGAAATCAGCCCTTTTGACACGGTGAAGTTTGAAGTGGACAAAAAATCCGGCTACTTGCGGGTCGACCGCTCAGTGCGTTCAAGCTCGCAGCATCCGGCGCTCTACGGCTTTATTCCCCGCACACTATGTGCAGATCGGGTCGGTGCCCTCATGGATGGGGCCGAAATAGGTGATGACGATCCGCTGGACATCTGCGTGATTTCCGAACGCCCGATTTCACGTATTGAAATTCTTGTGAACACCCGTGTGGTTGGCGGTTTACCGATGTGTGATCACGGTGAGGCCGACGATAAAATTATTGCCGTGATCGACGATGATCCGTTCTGGTCAGGCATTGATGACATTTCAGAATTGCCACCGGCGATTATTGATCGCCTGATGCACTATTTCCTCACCTACAAGTTTGAGCCGAACAAACCGCATAATGTCTCGATTGGTGAGCCCTATGGTTTTGAACACGCGACCAAGGTGATTGAAGCTGCCATGGCGGATTATATTGATGCCTATGGGGCGAATCCTGAAAGGCGGCGCATAGCTGACTGATCATAGGCCCTGGCTTTAATGAGCAAGCAGTGACTGCTTAAGACCCTTGTCCGCCGGCTTTTTTCCAAGCCAGGCACTGATGAGCGCCTGCTGAAAGTCTGCCCCTGCGATGATCCCGGCTTGCTTGTCATTGATGATGGCCTCAGTGGTGCCATTGCTAAGGAAATCAAACACAATCTGCTCACCTTTGTGGGTGGTGGCAAAAAAAGCTGTTGAACCGGTTCAGTCGCTCCTGCAAACCCTGCATCTGTTTAGGCGTTCGATTTTTTGCAAAACCCACATTCCAGCCATAGGTCAGCTGCTCCTTGCTCACTTCATCGTAGAGAAAATTCATGGTGATGCGTTTGGCTGTATTGCTGCTGACAATTTCAGCATCCTGGGAGGATTTTTTTTGCCACATAAAGGCCTACCACATAGATATCCATAAAGAACTTCGTACGGATTCCTGCCCCGTTGAGCTGCAGGGTTTTACTTTCCAGTTGGATTGTTTCAGGCAGGGAAATACCTTCGACTACTACGGCCTGGGTTGAAATGGGGAGTAGAAGTAGTATGGATAAAAAACAGATGCGCATGTTAAACATGTGGATCTCCGGGTGAGAAGCTGTGCCTATGATTAAAAAGGAAAACCGAGCTTATCGCAAGCTGAATAGGACAATGCGTTGATTATTCTTGCGATAGCCAATTAAACGGAGCGGAAGTCAATGTGAGTTCGCTTCTGCGGTCGCCGCGCCAGATTAGCCAGGCCCGGGCTTGAGAGTTAATAGCATCGTCAACACTGCCTTTTGCGGCGCTGGCCTGAATATCACTGTTAAGATCAATATGCAGTTGGAAGGAGGAGCTTACCCCCGGAGCACCGCCACCGAATGCCAGATCACCGAATACAATGACAGCGTCATTCTGCTTCAGCAGTACGGGGTAACGAGCGAACCATGCATAAAATGCAGTGCCAGGTAACCCCTTGAGCTGTTTGACCGTATGCATGGCAGGTAGTTGCTGCCAGTAGATATCATGGGGGCCGCTCATGCGTGTCGAGATCAGTCCGGTGACGAATGTTTCCTCGAACAATGGCCGCGTGCCGGTGAATTCAGGCTTCAGGTTGACTGACGCTCGTGCGTAGTGATCGGGATAGATCGCAATGAGTTGCCAGTTGAAGGGCGAGAAGGCCAGCGGCAGGGCATTGTAGGCCATGGCGCCTGGATGCTCTTTTCTGGCCAGATCAATGGCCTGTTGCTGATTGCTGTAAACCAGCCCCAGATAGCTGAACATCAGGATAAGGCTTAAAACGCCCAGTTTACGTTTTTGTTGTGTCCAGATGAAACCGGCCAATAGCGGAACCAGCATGCAGACGGTAAACAGTGGGTCGATAATGAACAGCAGATCCAGTGATGCGCGCCAATCGGAGAAGGGGGCGAGAATCATGGTGCCGAAGGTAGTAATCAGGTCGAGCCCGATGTGCATGAGCAGGGCAAGCCCGATCATCCACGGTATGGCCGGATTTAGTTTGATCTGTTTTGAGGAGAGACTGAACACCAGCCAACCCCAAAGCGGCAGCATGAGTAGTGAGTGGGTGAGCCCGCGATGGTGTTGCAGATAGAGTGTTTCGGAGAAAAAACGTAACACGATATCGGCATCCGGTGCCATGGTCAGCAGGATCAGGAACAGTGTGTGTGTGCGTGGCAGACGGGACTTCGGAAACGCGCGTGCCAGTGCGGCACCAGAAATGGCGTGGGTTAACGGGTCCATGCAGGGATGTTTTTCAGCAGTTCGCTCCAGTTGTTGCCCGGTGTAATCTGGCCCCCGCAGACATTATGCCTGGCGCCGGTAACCTCCGAGATGGTGTTGACTTGTCCTGTCAGGGTCTGCTTTGCCAGCAGGGCAAAACAGACGGCTTCCACAGCCTGTGGCGGCACATCTACAGCTTCAGTGGTTTTCACCGTGGCTGGTGCAAGCTGGTTGGTGAGCAACTGCATCAGATGTCTGTTGCGTGTGCCTCCGCCACAGATAAGCCATTTGGCCGGTTCATTTGGCATAAAGCCGCTGCTGTTTCCAATCGAGTCGGCCGTGTACTGGCAGGCAGTGGCCATGCGATCGGCATCTGAAATATCAGGCCAGCCCAGAATCAGTTGCACCATCTCGCCGCCGAACTCTTCGCGTCCTGTTGATTTGGGCGGTTTGCGCTGCAGGAATGGATGCTGCATCAGTTTTCCCAGCAGTGCATGGTTGACCACGCCGCTGGCAGCCAGTTCGCCGTTGGTGTCAAACGCACTGCGGCCATCGCTGAACGCAAGCATAAGCCCGTCCATGATCATATTGCCCGGGCCTGTGTCAAAGCCGATGGTGCTGCCGTCGATGCCTAACCAGGTGACATTGGCGATGCCGCCAATATTGACCACGGCGATGTTTTTGCATTCGTGGGCAAACAGGCGGCGATGCGAGAAGGGGACCAGTGGTGCTCCTTCGCCTCCCGCTGCGATATCCCGACTGCGAAAATCTGAAACTGTGGTAATGCCGGTATGCTCAGCAACCGTTGAGGCGCATCCAATCTGAACGGTAAACGGTTGTTCTGCTTTGGGTCGATGGCGGATGGTCTGTCCATGGCAGCCGATCGCTGCGATATCTGTTTCTTTCAGCCCTACCCCATGCATGGCAGCGAGAACGGTGTTGGCGTAGGCATGTCCGAGAGCCCGATCCAGTTTCCCCATGGTGTCAATAGCATCCGCCGAGTCTGTATCTGACGCTGCCAGTTTCAGAATTGGCTCACGCAGTTCTTTTGGCATCGGGTATTCCGAGAACTGAATCAGCTCCACCGGGCCATCTGGAACATCGCCGATACGTACAATGGCAATATCAATACCATCGGCTGATGTTCCGGACATAATGCCGATAAACATGGAAGATTTAGTCAGTGACATGGCCGATTGATCAGCTGATTAAAATTCCTGTGGTCCTGTTGGAGCTTCCGGTTCTGCAGCAGGTACGTCGGGTGCTGTTGCTTCAGCGGCTGGCGCTTTTGCAGCAGGTTTTTCGACAGGAGCAGCTTCCGGCTCCACAACGGCAGGTGCCGCTTCATGCGCCGCAGGGGCCTCTGCAACCGGGGCTGCCTCAATGGCAGGAGTCTCAGGTTCTACAACAATCGGAGCCTCAGGCGTGCCACCTGCAGAAGTCAGTGCCCGCAGCATCTTTTCAACTTCGGCAATGGTTGATTTAGTCTCTTCGGTAGCCATGCCGCCGATCTCCTGGATGCTGGTAAGGGCGCGCTGCAGCTTGGTCTGGATCAGGCTTTCGCGGTTGCTTTTGACATCGTTACCCAGCGCTTCGATCTGAGTGGTGATGCTGGAAACCTGTGAATCAATCGCTTTCAGATGTTCTTCCATGACCGAGTTGTTGGCCGAGGCTGAGATGAAAACAGAATAACCAGCCAACAGCAGAGCGATGACTGCAATATAGAGCCCGGTGTGTGGTCGGCAGTAACCGGCACCCTTCTTGCAGCTTGAGGTCTCATTGCTGCTGTTTTCTATCGGGGCTTCTTCTGCAATCTTGGCTTCAGTTTTTTCTTCGGACATGCCGCTCTCCTTGTATAAAAGGCACGCTGGTTCGCCAGCGCATCCTTATTCTCTAAATGACATTATAGCTACAAATAATCAAATCAGCCATCAGGGCTAATCATGCATGATGGTGTTTATAATAGCACGCAGACTGCCGTTCAGCGACACGATATCTGTGATCTATCTCGCTGTACTGGCGATATGAGGGATCTAGTGCAATGATTCGGTACCAAAGGATTTTGAGGTGGATATGAACATTGAGGAACAGATGGCGTTGCTTGGCCGTGGTGCGCTGGAAATATTGCCGGCAGGCAGTCTGGAAGCAAAACTCAAAGAGGTAGCAAAAGAAGGGCGACCGCTGCGCGTGAAAGCGGGGTTTGATCCGACTGCACCCGATCTGCATCTGGGCCATACCGTTCTGCTGGAGAAGTTGCGCCAGTTTCAGCATTGTGGCCATCAGGTGGTGTTTCTGATTGGTGATTTCACCGGAACGATTGGTGATCCGACCGGCAAGAATGAAACACGTCCGCCACTGACACATGATGAGGTGCTGCTCAATGCCGAAAGCTACAAAGAGCAGGTATTCAAGATTCTCGATCCCAAACAGACCGAAGTGCGCTTCAATTCCGAGTGGCTGGGCAATCTGACAGCCGCCGATCTGATCCGTATCGCAGGCAAAGCCACTGTGGCGCGCATGCTTGAACGCGATGATTTTGAAAAGCGTTATAAAGGCGGCCAGTCCATCGCCATCCACGAATTCCTTTATCCGCTTGTGCAGGGTTATGACTCGGTAGCGCTTGATGCAGATGTTGAGCTGGGCGGTAACGACCAGAAGTTCAATCTGCTGATGGGCCGCCAGTTGCAGGGTGCCTACGGTAAATCCCAGCAGGTGATTCTGACTATGCCGCTGCTGGAAGGGTTGGATGGCATCAACAAAATGTCCAAGTCGTTGAATAACTACGTTGGTGTAGCGGAACCTGCCAAAGAGCAGTTTGGCAAACTGATGAGTACATCCGATGAACTGATGTACAAATATTATGAACTGCTTACGGATATGGATCTGGATGACATTAAAGCCATGCACCCTATGGAAGCCAAGAAGTTGCTCGCTGTAACACTCGTTGACCGTTTCCATGGTGATGGGGCAGGGCAGGCTGCACGTGAAGGTTTCGAGGCGCAGTTTGCCAAGAAAGAGATCCCCGATGATGTGCCGGAAGCAAGTCTTGCTGCTGAGGACGGTTCTCTGTGGGTTGTCAAAGCACTGACCCAGGCTGACCTGACCGCCTCCAATGGTGAGGCGATGCGCATGATCAAGCAGAATGCACTATCTATAGATGGAGAAAAAATTACCGACAAGGATTATCAGCTGCAACCGGGAGGTCCTTATCTGATTAAGCTGGGTAAAAGAAAGTTTATTCATTTGACGGTTTCGGCATAACGATAGATTTCCGCGCAGAGGGAGCAGACAACGGCATGAAAGCTGGGCAAGCGCTTGTTACGGATCTGTCTGTAGTATGAAACTCAGGAGCTTCGATGATCTGGAGGCCGGTTCGTAAAATGGAGGGGTCAATGGTGAAGAAAGAACTGTTGTTGTCGATGCTGGTCGTTGCCACATTGTCGGCATGTGCAACCAATCCGGTGACCGGAAAGAGTGAGCTAAGCCTGGTAAGCGAACAACAGGAACTCGCTATTGGTGCGCAACAATATGGGCCTGCGCGTCAATCTCAAGGCGGCGACTATAACGTTGACCGTGAACTGACTACCTATGTTAATGAAGTAGGCCAGCGTCTGGCAGCAGTCAGTGATCGAAAGCTGCCGTATGAATTCAAAGTGATTAACAACTCTGTTCCCAATGCATGGGCCATGCCCGGTGGCAAGATCTCAATCAATCGCGGTTTGTTAACCGAGCTCAAGAGTGAATCGGAGCTGGCGGCAGTGCTCGGTCATGAAATTGTGCATGCGGCAGCCAGGCATGGGGCCAGCAGTATGTCGAAAGGCATGCTGCTGCAGGCAGGCGTTGCGGGTGCGGCGATTGCCACGCAAGGAACAGGCTATGAAGATCTGGTGCAAACAGGTGCCGGTGTTGGGGCGCAACTGATCAGTCAGAAGTATGGGCGGGATGCTGAACGCGAATCGGATTATTATGGCATGCAGTATATGGTACGAGCCGGTTATGACCCTCAAGGCGCTGTGGATTTGCAGCGTACTTTCGTCAAGCTTTCTGAGGATCAGCGACAGGACTGGATAAGCGGCATGTTTGCCAGCCATCCTCCGTCACAGGAGCGTGTGCAGAACAATGTGACTCTGTTGGCGACGTTGCCTAAGGGTGGTGAGCTGGGGGTGGGGCGTTTTCGTGCAAAGACTGCAGCTCTGGCAAGAGCCAAGCCTGCATACGATGCTTATGATAAGGGGCGTGAAGCACTGGCTAAGGGTGATGTGGTTACGGCGAAGCGATTGGCCGGGAGGGCAATTGCCCTTGAGCCTAAGGAAGCGCACTTCTACGGCCTGATGGGGGATGTTGAGCAGAAGAGTGGGCACCTGAAATCGGCAATGACACAATATAATAAAGCTACCGGGCTGAATCCGGGTTTCTTTTATTACACTCTGCAGCGGGGCTTGCTCAGTGAACGATTGAATCTGACCAGTCAGGCGCGCTCCGATCTGGAGCGCAGTGTTAAGCTGCTGCCTACAGCCGATGCTTATAACTCGTTGGGTAATCTGGCCCGTAAATCAGGGCGCCTTGAACAGGCCAAGGCTTATTATGCCAAGGTGGCAGGCTCGCAGGGTGAGCTTGGTAAACAGGCTTACGGCGCACTGGTGGATCTCGATCTGAAAGAGAACCCTGCAAAATATATACAAATAAAAGCTGGCCGGGATGGGCAGGGCAGAATTGTTGCCCGGATATCCAATCCTACACCAAGGCAAATCGGCAATCTGGTTGTGCTTGTCCAATATCACAATGCAACGGGGCAGATGCAGCAGCTACAGCGTGTGCTTAGGGGTAGGATTGCTACAGGTTCCCAACAACTGTTTGATCTCGGCCTGACAGGATCATTGACTGAGGCAGAGTTAAATACACTACGTGTTGGCATCATCCGTGCTGAGTTGGTGCGTTAAGCCTGTGTTTGAAAGTAAACCGGCAGGTTGTTCGCTGGTGATTCTTGTCGGCGGAAAGCAAAAAAATCAACATCTTCAACGTCTCTGACCGTAGTTAAAACAACTTCATCATAAAGCCGTTGACGCGGGTAATCTTGCCGCTATTGTTCGCCGCCCTTCGCAAGATGCATTGCTGAAAGTGGAGGGATTCTTTTTGGGAATCAGAGCAATCTGGTACGTAGAAAGAAAGGCATTGACGCTAGCTTTTTGGCCGCTAATGTTCGCCGCCCTCCGCAAGAAGCCTGGCTTCGAACGGAGGGATTTCTGACTACAAGCTGAAGTAATTT
>JAJFLE010000022.1 GCA_021772835.1 Mariprofundus sp. | reverse complement strand
TTGAAAAACATCAGCAAAAAGTGGACGATGCCTATCAGAGATTGGAAAGCAGCACTAAACCGCTTTAGCATTCAATTCGACGACAGGATGCCAAGGCAGTAAACCAAAGCCGTTTACACAAAATTTCTTACACCCTCGAGGATCTATCATTCAGGGCATTCAGATTAGCACCATTTTCAATGAGAAAATGCATCATGCCGAGATGCGCCTGCCTGGCGGCATGATGCAGGGCGGTATTCTTTTTTTCATCTGCGGTATTGATATCAACATCCGGCTTAAACAGCTCCTTGAGAGCTTCGTTATCTCCACGAACAGCAGCATCCAGCCAGGCCTGTTTTGTCTCTTCCTCTGTCATTACGGACCCACCTCCGGTTTTGCGTTAAGAGCAATGAAGAAAAATATCTGGTCACAGATTCCACGAATGATCACGAATAAATGAATTTTAAGTGATGTCGTGTGTATACGCCAGGTTTCGTCTCTTCCTGCTCTTTAAACGACACCCTGAGATTTCAAATACTCTTCATAGGTGCCATGGTAATCCACAATGCCTGCAGGTGTCAGCTCAATAATGCGGGTGGCAACTGTAGAAATTAACTCACGGTCATGGGAGACAAAGATAAGCGTGCCCGGGTAATCTGCCAACGCGGTGTTCAGAGATTCAATGAACTCCATATCCATGTGGTTGGTGGGTTCATCGAGCAGCATCACGTTGGGATTCTGGAACATGAATTTACCAAACAGCATACGTCCCTGTTCACCACCGGAAAGCGCTTTGACCGATTTATAAATGTCATTCTGGGAAAACAGCATACGACCAAGATTGCCGCGCACTTCCTGCTCGCCATGTTCTTCTCTTTTCCACTGCGCCATCCAGTCAAACAGCTTCAGATCTTCGGCAAAATCAGCCGAATGATCCTGAGCATAATAACCCAGCTTAACATTTTCAGACCATTTGATTTCGCCGGAGCTTGCTTTCAGATCACCTGCAAGGCAGCGCAGGAGGGTGGTTTTACCAATACCGTTGGGGCCAATGACGGCAATGCGTTCACCAACAGACACCATCAAATCGAAGTTTTCAAACAGCGGTTGCTCATCAAATGATTTGCTTAGCTTTTTTAGCTCAAGCGCAATGCGGAAAAGCTTTTTATCCTGAATGAAACGCATAAAAGGATTGATGCGGCTTGAAGGTTTCACTTCATCGAGTTTGATTTTATCAAGTTTTTTGGCGCGTGATTGTGCCTGCGTTGCTTTGGATGCATTGGCAGAGAAGCGGCGAACGAATGCCTGAAGCTCTTGAATCTCCTCAGTTTTCTTGGCATTTGCAGTTAAGAGCTGCTCCTGCACCAGTGCTGCAGCTTCCATATATTTATCATATTTACCCGGGTAGATACGCAGTTCGCCATAATCCAGGTCAGCCATATGGGTACAGACACTATTGAGGAAATGACGGTCATGCGAAATGATGATCATGGTTCCTTTCTGTGCATTGATCACACCTTCAAGCCAGCGAATAGCATTGAGGTCCAGGTTATTGGTTGGCTCATCGAGCAGAATAATCTCAGGATCACCAAACAGTGCCTGCGCCAGCAGTACACGTAACTTGCCGCCCGGAGCAATGGATTTCATCAGGTTGTAATGATCTTCGACAGGGATACCCATGCTTATCAGCAGTTCACCGGCATTCGATTCTGCACTGTATCCATCAAGCTCGGCAAACTCACATTCCAGATCACCGGCGCGCATGCCATCCTCTTCGGACATTTCGCTTTTGGCGTAGAGAATGTCGCGCTCTTCCTTGATTTGCCACAGCTTTTCATAACCCATCATGACGGTATCGAGCACAGTAAACTCTTCAAAAGCGAAATGATCCTGACGCAGTTTTCCTAGCCGTTCATGCTGGTCAATGCTCACATTGCCAGCTGTTGGCACCAGATCACCACCGAGAATTTTCATCAGGGTGGACTTACCACAACCATTGGCTCCAATCAGGCCATAACGATTGCCATCACCGAATTTAACCGTGATGTTTTCGAACAGGGGATCGTCCCCGAATTGCATGGTAATACCGGATGTAGAAATCAAAGTGCCGTTCCGTTGTACAAAAGATTAACCATGTCTGACTATGGCCTGAAGTGCCGCGCAGCTTAGTGCTGACCATGATATATACAAGCACAGACACTATGAATGGCCTTTTTGAGCAAAGGCAAGTATTCACAGCTGGAGCATGCAGGGTGACAGAATTCAGGTGATAATCACTGGCTGCATCCAAGAATAACAATCACGTTGACACGTTCCATCTATAAGTCGACATCCAAAGCCTCTTATGTTTAAACTGCATCATGACGTTTATATTACTCAGGGTTTCCGATCATGCTTGAACTGAAGGTTACAGTTTCTCAACATGAATTACGCATCCCATATGAGCGCGTTGAAACACCTGATTTACTTATAGATATACTTGAAACCCAAGGGATCTTCCTGCCAGGCGCTTGCGGAGGTGTCGGCAAATGTGGTCTTTGCCTTGTACGTGTCGAAGCTGGCGGGTTTATGCCGCTCTCCAGCTCTGAGGAGGGCGCACTTAGTGCTGATGAGCTGCAGCAGGGCTACAGGCTGGCATGTCAGGCCAGGCCACTAAGTCCTACCGTATGAGTTACTTCTGATTCAGAGCCAGCGCTGCAAAAGCGGCAACGCCGGATCGCATGGATTCTTCTTCAATATCAAAGCAGGGGTGATGCAGCGGATACCTAGTTTCCGGGCTACCGCCGGTGCCAAGCCGGAACAGACAGCCCGGAATATCGCGCATGAACTCGGCAAAATCTTCGCCTCCCATGGACGGTTCTTCAATATCAATCAGTAAGGTATTTGGAATGACTTCTTTAAATATTTCACGAGCTTGAGATAACAGGTTTGAGTTATTGGTTAAAACTGGTGTTGCCTGCTTTAGATTGAACTTGGCGCTTGCGCCCCATGCTTCAGCAGTCTGGCGGATAATGCGATCCATCATGGAGCGGATCTCCTCATGCGCTTCAGGATGCAGACTGCGGAAGGTGCCTGAAAACGAGATGTGATCGGGAATGACGTTGCCGGCATGGCCGCCGTGAATTTGGCCAATGGTGAGTACGGCAGGATGTAGCGCATTGACGC
Source organism: Mariprofundus sp. (assembly GCA_021772835.1). GTDB lineage: Bacteria > Pseudomonadota > Zetaproteobacteria > Mariprofundales > Mariprofundaceae > Mariprofundus. The sequence goes on along the minus strand of JAJFLE010000022.1, from coordinate 51,898 downwards.
GGCGCCCGACGATCTGGTGCAAAGACTGAATGACCTGCGTGGCGACCAGCACGACATCAATACATTCGTGCGGACGTGCGGCATGACCACCACGGCCAAAAATCTGCACATCAAACATGTCGGCAGCGGCGCACATTGGGCCAACTCTCAGGCCAATGGAGCCCGCTGGCAGATAAGGATAAACGTGCAGTGCGTAAATCTGTTCAGGTTGGATGTCGCCGAACACGCCATCGCGCAGCATGGATGCGGCACCTTCACAGGTCTCCTCAGCAGGTTGAAATACAAAAGCGATGTTGCGGTTAAGTTTCTCGCGTTGCGCGTGCAACACATGCACCAGACCGAGCATGATAGCGGTATGTGCATCATGTCCGCAGCTGTGTGATTTGTCAGTCACTCTGGAGGCGTATGGGCGCTGTTTGCCGTCCTGAATGGGTAAGGCGTCCATATCGGCCCGAAAAGCCATCCAGGGTTTGTTTTCGTCCACTTTCAGGGTCGCCAGTATGCCATGCCCGCCTATGTTTTCACGCACGTCCATGCCCAGATTTTTGCACGTTTGAGCCACCAGCTGTGCCGTTTTTGCTTCTTCGCCGGAGAGTTCCGGGTGCTGGTGCAGATAACGGCGAATTTTTACAACTTCAGCCATCACCATTTCTACAGCTATGGCAAGCTCTTCTACTGTTATAGACATTAATCCCACCCATCGAGTTCGCGCATGGCTCGCACCATGGCTGAAAAGTTTTCAGTTGTATTGTACAGATTGTGTTGCAAGTCAGCGCCGCCGCCGTGAATACGCCAGTGCTGAATTCTGCGGGCAACCAGTTGCAGCTCATGCTCGTCAATGCCAAATGCAGCAAGTTGATCGAGCCGTTTATCCAGCCAGTCGAGCATAGGACACAGCTCTTCGGTAAAGGGGTCAATTATTGTTGCCCGCATGCCGAAACGGCAGGCCCGCCAACGGTTTTCACGAATCAGCGAGGGGTGAACCTTTAGCGCTTCTTCATGCCCGATCGCGGCCATGGCTTCAGCTCTGGCATAAGCAACATAAGCCGCGGTATCGTCAAAGCTTGCAGGCATGTCACCAATACGGATCTCCAGAGTGCCGAAGTCGGGGTGAGGACGCATTTCCCACCAGATATCGCGCACCGAACCTATGCTACCTGTGGCCATCAGCCTTTGTGTACAATGTTCAAAGTCTTGCCAGTCGGCAAAATAGAAGGGCATGCCACCCTGACTTAAACCTTCAAATATCTTGATGCGGCTGGCTGCAAGTCCGGTTTTTTCACCATGCCAGAATGGTGAGTTGGCCGAGATAGCCAGGAATACCGGCATAATAGGTAGCAAGTGATTCATGACCTTGATGCAGGTGTCACCATCGGGCATGCCGATATGCGTGTGAATGCCGCAAATATTAAAACGGCGGGCGACCCATTGCAGACGTTTAAGCAGTTGATTGTAACGGGGGTCATCGCTGACCACCTGATCACGCCAGTGAGAAAACGGGTGTGTGCCAGTGGAGAGCAGAGAGCCATTCTGTTCCCGTAAAACCACATCCACCTGTCGATACAGGTTGAGTAACTCCTGCATGGCGGCAGGTGTGCAGGTATGAATATTCGTGTTGATCTCGACAATGGAGGTGAACAATTCGGGTTTGATGCGTGGCGTCTCACCAATGACGGAAAAAACATAAGGAGCAAGCGGAACCTGGCTGCCTGAATCGGCATCCACACTCATCCATTCCATCTCTACACCCAGTGTGCCGGGGCTGGAGTGATTGAAGGAAATTCCGTTGGCTGTGTCAGACATCACAGCTGAGTATAGCGCTGCTTCCCAGAATGATGAAGCCGGAGATTCAGATGTGGATTCGATAGTTGTGTGAACTGTCGATGCGATGGTACATTTCGTCTGTTCCGACAGTTCAAAGGCTGCTTCAGTCTCACTCAACAACTAAGGGTAAAATATTTTATGTGGTTTAAAAACATACACTTCTACAAGTTTGAGGATGATTTCAAGCTGGATGCACAAGCGCTGCATACGGCACTTGAAACACGCAAGGCGCGAGGTTGCGGGCAGATGGAGATGTCAGCTCAGGGCTGGTGTCCACCGCTCGGTAACGATGGATTGATGCTGGTGCATCAGACTGATGGCAATCTGATGCTTTGTCTGCGCCGTGAAGACAAGGTGTTGCCTGCCTCGTTGATAAAGGAGGAGGTGGAGCTGAAAGCTCAGGAAATCGAGCAGCATGCTGGGCGCCCGGTTGGTCGTAAAGAACGTCTCGATATCAAGGATGCTGTGCTGCAGGAGCTGATGCCAAGAGCGCTGGTTAAGACCAGTCAGACGTTCGCTGCCATCTTGCCAAAACAGGGCTGGTTTGTTGTCAATGCATCCAGTGCTAAAAAAGCGGAAGAGCTTATTGAATACCTGCGTAAAACGCTGGGTAGTTTCAATGTAGTATCACCATCTACGGATGAATCACTGGAAGCAGCCATGACCTCATGGCTGCTAAATGATCAGGATCTGCCAGTAGGTTTTACGGTTGAAGATGCCTGCGAGATGCGATCAAGCAATGAAAATGAAGGCATTATTCGTTGCTCTTATGTTGACCTTGGATCAGGAGAGGTTCGGGCGCACATTAATACGGGTTATCGGGTTAAAAAACTCGCTATGAACTGGCAGGAACGACTCTCGTTTGTCCTCAGTGAAGATCTTTCAGTTAAACGTATGCGTTTTGATACGGAGATTGTTGATGGGGCCAGCGATTCGGCTGACGATGAAGCTAGCCGTTTCGATGCGGATTTTGCCATTATGGCGGCTGAACTGGCGGAATTTATTCCGGCACTGCTCGGTGCAGTCAAAGCAAAAGCCTAGCGCGCTATGGCAGTGTATGCGGTCGGTGATATTCAGGGGTGTTACCAGACACTGAAGAAGCTCCTCAGATCAGTGGATTTCAATCCTGAAATCGACACACTCTGGTGTGTCGGGGATCTGGTTAACAGGGGCCCCGATTCGCTGGCTACACTGCGGTTTCTCAAAAGTCTGGGTGACGCCTGTATTTGTGTGCTCGGCAATCATGATCTGCATCTGCTGGAGATCGTTGCTGGAGGTCAGAATTACCGTCGTGATTCGCTGGAAGCTGTGCTTGCGGCTGAAGACTGCAATGAACTGATCGACTGGCTACGTACGCGGCCGATCTTGCATCATGATAAAGAGCTTGAGTGGACCATGGTGCATGCAGGCATGCATCCGGGCTGGAGCCTGAAAAAAGCTCTCAAGCGGGCAAAAAAGGTTGAAGCTCAGTTGCAGGGCGATAACTGGCGGGATTTTTGCCGCCAGTTGCATCATGTGAAATTCCCCAAACGTGACCCGGCCAAAGGTGATGCGGAGGCCCGTCTGCTGTTCGCCACCGCTGTGTTTACACGTATTCGATATTGTACCAGTGATGGTCTGTTTAACTGGGATGTGCGTTCGGGTGAGAGCAGCAATCATCGCGACAGACCCTGGTATGCAGTTTCAAGGGTGAAGTGGCGCAGGCAGTGTCATGTGGTTTACGGCCATTGGGCGGCCAGGGGACTGGTCGATAATCAACCGCATGTGCTCGGACTCGATACAGGCTGCGTATGGGGCAACGTGCTGACGCTGGCTCAGCTGAAAAAGGGCGGTGCTTTTAAAATTGTTGCACAAGCAAAGCTGCAGAGCCATGTGCCAGCTGCGCCTGCAAAGCAGCCGATTCAGGATGATGTGCCGCCAGCATCGTAGTGGAGCTGTTTATAGGCAATGCTGAACAGGTAGCCTCTGCCTGATTTGTTTTCCCTGCATTTTACCCGGTGAGCTGCTGATACAACTGTATATCAAATTTGCGCCGCTTCAATGCACTACTTAACGCATCAGAGATGGCAATTGCACATCAAACAGTTTGGCCCCGGCCAGGCGAGCTTCTCGCCACATGGGTAGCGCCACATTGTAGGTGCTATCTAAATCTGCACATATGAGTTTGAGCGGTGTGGTGAAAACAGTAAAGCGTACCTGCTTGCTCAGGCTGTTGCATGCGCTACGGATAATATGGCCTGCTGACAGGCTGCACGGTGGGTGATTACCATCGATGACGCCTATCTTCTGCAAAGCTTTTGCAGGTTTGATGCTACTCATTCAGTCTCCAAATATTGCTGTGACAGGAGCATGGTCAGAATACCAATGATCGGTAAAAACATCGATTTCTATGATTTTCGCGGCAGTTTCAGGTGTGCAGACGTGATAATCAATGCGCCAGCCTACGTTGTTGGCGCGTGCCTGCCCGCGATTTGACCACCAGCTGTACTGCTCTTTTTCAGGGTAAAGGGTGCGGAAGGGATCGACAAAGCCGACAGCAAGCCATTGACTAAACCAGGCCCGTTCTTCCGGCAGGAAACCGGAGTTTTTCTGATTGCCTCGCCAGTTTTTCAGGTCAATGGCTTGGTGGGAAATATTGATGTCGCCACAGATAATCAGTTCGCGCCCCTCGTTTTTCAGCCGTTTGACCAGGGACAGAAACTGTTCAAGAAAGACCATCTTGCCTGCCTGGCGTTCAGGCGTGCCGGAGCCGGATGGGAAATAGGCGGAGATAACCGACTGGTTACCGAAATCAGCCATGACAAAGCGGCCTTCGGCATCAAAACGTGACCAGTCTGTGTTGGGGTCAATAGAGCCAAGCCCTATATGCACAGCATCTGGCTTGTTGCGTGAATAGAGTGCCACACCGGAATATCCAGGTTTTTGGGCAAAGTGAAAGTGGCGGTGGAATTCTTCCGGTAGTGCTTCAGGCGGCAGCTGGTGTTCGTGTGCCTTTAATTCCTGCAGGCAGAGCAGGTCGGCGTCCTGATCGTTGAACCAGTCCCAGAAGCCTTTGCGTGTGGCTGCCCTGATACCGTTGAGGTTAGCGGTGATAATTTTCATTGCGGTAGTATGCCGTCAGCCAAAAGAAGTGTAAAAAAACTGGGCCTTTATTTCAACACATCAATGCGGCTCATCCATGTAGCACTTGGGTATTAAACCTCACTTATATTACAAGGCTGACCAGGCTGCATACACCCAATGCCGCTATTATAGATGTTACAATACAGGCATCACTTACCTCACTGATGTTTCCCAGCCCTTTATGTTCATCGTGTATGGGGTCTATAAAGTACCCGTACATATTCTTGTGACTTTCTGTTGATGGCTTTGTCATAATAGCTCTCCACTCAATGTATTTATTTTTTGCCACTCTCAATCTTGAGGCATTAGCCCATTGTATTGTGGTGAAAAGATCTGGTAATCCGGAGTAATACGGAGAGGCAATCTAGGAAAACACTGATTTATCCAGCATCTCCCTGGAAGGTGCGCTTTTGTGAAGGTACAGGATCCGATTAAGACAGGTGTGCGCAGACGCAGGCAGAAAGAGGGGCGTATGCACTTGCTGTGCCGCTAAATCTACTCAAACATTCGCCTGATTTGCAGGCATAAAATGCCTTTTAACTCTGAATGTTGTTCGTAAGTAGAGGTGAAAGAAGAATGTCCGTTTTCAAGGCAGCTCGATAGGGTTATAGTTTTTCATGCAGGAGCGTGATCCCTGCACCGAGGAGACCATGTGACCAATAACGATATCCTGCGCCGAGTCCGCTATGCCTTTGATTTTAACGATTCTAAAATGATGGCTCTGTTTACTCTGGCCGATTATCCGGTTACACGCGAACAGATCAGTGCCTGGCTGAAAAAGGATGATGACCCTGCACTTGTGGAGTTTAGAGACAGGGAAATGGCTCTGTTTCTCAATGGTTTTATTGTCGATAAACGTGGCAAGAAAGAGGGGCCGCAGCCTGAGCCTGAGCAGCGCACTAATAACAATATCATTTTCAGGAAACTGAGAATCGCGCTGAACCTGAAAGACGATGATATTCTGAAGATCCTGGCACTGGATGAGCGGCACATGAGTAAACATGAGCTCAGTGCTTTTTTCCGCAAACCCGGTCATAACCACTATCGAGCCTGCATGGATCAGATATTGCGTAATTTCTTAAAAGGCTTGCAGATTAAATATCGTAGTGAAAAAAATACTAAAAACGCAGCGCCGAAAGCTGCGGCTGAAAAACCTTCGATGCCAAAAATCGAAGCGAAAAAAACTGCAGTTTCAAAGCCCGCATTCCAGTGGGAGCTGCGCAAGAAGTGAATGGGAGTGTCGGGGAGTTAACAGGAAGTACTGATATACTCAGCGTTCCATGCAATACCCCTCCCTAAACCAGCTGCCGTATCTTTTATGACCCTGTATCACTAATGTTCGCCCACATGAACAGCACACAGAGTTGATTCACAAGTAGTAATATTGTTCCAACACAGGATACGCCATTGAGCCAGACAGCCTTTTCTACCCTAGATATGCATGCCGATCTGCTAACGAATCTAATCAGTCTTGGTTATGCGTCGATGACACCCATTCAGGCACAAAGTCTGCCTCTGATTCTCGATGGTAAAGATGTGATTGCTCAGGGCAAAACAGGTTCGGGAAAAACTGCAGCCTTTGGTCTTGGTCTGCTGCAAAAACTCGATGTAAAGGCCCATGGCGTGCAGTCACTGGTGCTTTGTCCTACGCGGGAGCTCGCTGATCAGGTGACCAAAGAAATTCGCAGACTGGCCCGCAGCCTGCCAAATATTAAGGTGCTCACCCTGTGCGGTGGCATGCCGTTCGGCCCTCAGGTGGGGTCCCTTGAATATGGTGCCCACATTGTTGTCGGCACGCCCGGACGTATTGAAGATCATTTGAGCCGCGGCACGATGAAGCTCAATCATGTGAATACGCTGGTGCTCGACGAAGCCGACCGCATGCTTGATATGGGTTTTCAGGCCTCCCTCGATGCCATCGTGGATCAGATACCCAAATGGCGCCAGACGTTGCTGTTCAGTGCGACATTTCCGGATCAGATCAAGTCCATATCCAAGCGTATCATGATTAAACCTGTCATTGTGCAGGTGGAATCCACACATGACAGCAGCACGATTTCACAGCATTTTTATCAGGTGAACGATCAGAAACAGTGCATGACAGCCCTGCGTTTGTTACTGCTGGAACAGCGTCCGGAATCCACAGTCGTCTTTTGCAATACCAAACGGGAGACTCAGGACATTGCTGACGAACTTGTTTCACATGGCTTCAGTGCGCTGGCTCTCAATGGCGATCTTGAGCAATGGGATCGTGATCAGACGATGGTGCGCTTTGCCAATAAAAGTGTCTCCATACTTGTCGCAACAGATGTGGCAGCCAGAGGTTTGGATATCGATGCGCTTGATGCTGTCATCAACTTCCAGTTTCCACATGAACCTGAAACCTATGTTCACCGCATTGGCCGCACTGGTCGTGCTGGAAGCAAAGGTGCTGCATTCACGCTGCATAATGGCAATGAATATAAACTGGCCCTGTTCGGTGATTACCTGAGTACAAAAATCGAGAGTGAGCCACTACCACCACAGAGCGTGTTGGATAAACCAGTATTCAAATCAAGCATGGCAACCTTGCAAATTGGCGGTGGCAAAAAACAGAAGGTTCGTCCTGGCGATATTCTGGGGGCACTGACAGGTGAGGGCGGAATCACAGGCAAACAGGTGGGAAAAATTCATATTCTTGATAACTGGGCCTATGTTGCCGTCAGCCGTGATGCCGTAAAAATCGCCCTCAAAAAACTGGGTGAAGGAACATTAAAAGGGCGCACGTTCCGCGTTCGCCTGATCGGGGGTTAGTTTTTGTAACAACTGCGTGAATTTTAAGGCTGTTTCGTAGGAAATGACCGGCTGAAACTTTCATGTCTGAGTTATTTCGACGGCATAAATTGCCTTAAACGTATTGCAACGTAACTTGAAACCACCCTATATTTATATACTATGTTTACCATGGGGACGAGAGGGGAGATTTCAATATGATAATAAACACGTTTACTTATCAAGTAGACCATGGATGGTCCGTTGACGCATTTCCTGAAGTGGATTCCGAGAATACACTTGTTCTGATATTTGCGGCACCGGCGTACCGTGATGAGCTGTCACTTATTGAGAAGATCTACAAGGCATATCCAAAATCAAAAATTATGGGTTGTTCGACGGCCGGAGAAATTGCCGGGGCTCAGGTGAACGATATGAGTCTTTCCGTTGCAGTCCTGAAGTTTGAGTCCAGTAGCCTTATTCTGACTTCAACCTCCGTGCAATCTCCTTCCGACTCCTATGCTGCTGGTGAATTTTTAGCAAAACAACTTCCTGTGGAAGGACTACGTGGTGTGTTTGTGCTCGCCGATGGACTCAGGATTAATGGCAGCCAGCTGGTTAGCGGCTTGGGCCATGTTCCAGACCATATTCCTGTCACAGGTGGAATGGCTGCCGATGGCGCCCAGTTTCAACACACGTGGGTGTTACACGAAGGCCAGGCAGTATCTGGCATGGCCACTGCGGTTGGTTTTTACGGTGAAAAATTCCATATGACGCATGGTGCGCGTGGAGGTTGGGAATCATTTGGGCCCGAACGCAAAATAACCCGCTCTGAGAATAACATACTCTACGAACTCGATGGAAAGCCTGCCCTGGCTCTCTACAAAGAATACTTGGGGAAACTTGCAAATGATCTTCCCTCTTCGGGACTGAAGTTTCCTTTGGCTATTCGTGACGGGCACAGCGACACCAAATGTCTGGTTCGAACTATTCTCGGTGTCGATGAGGAGAACCAGTCCCTGATTTTTGCTGGCGATGTCCCTGAACACTTTTTGGCGAGACTGATGCGCGCCAGTTTTGACAAACTGGTGGGGGGGGCGGTTGAGTCTGCCGAACTCGCTCGGGAGGATTTGAACATTGGAAGTCCTATGCTTGCCGTTGCTGTGAGCTGTGTAGGCCGCAGGCTTGTACTCGGTGAACATGTCGAGGATGAAACTGAAGCGATGCTTGAGCATCTGCCTGATGGTGCAAAACAGGTGGGTTTTTACGGCTACGGAGGTATTTCTCCCTATTCGACAGGGTCCTGCGACTTCCATAATCAAACCATGATGTTGACGACCTTAGAGGAGTTCTAGTTTGTCGCTTCACCCCATGCTACTTCGGCAGCTTGAACGTTCGGGGTGGAAAGAGGGAGATCCACCCTCGACACCCGAGCAATGGAACAATCTGCTAAAACGGATCAGCCACGCCTACACTGAGGCTGACCAGGAACGTTACCTGCTTAGCCGTTCACAGGATTTGGCTTCCAATGAAATTGAGGAAATATGCCTGCGCCTAACCGAAGCTCAGCGCATTGCCGGGCTGGGTGACTGGAATTTTAATTTACAGAATGATACGGGCCAATGGTCGGATGGATGTATTCATATCTTCGGATTGGCTTGCACATCATTGACACCTTCTTATTCCAATTTTCTTGCATGCCTTGATTCAGCAGACCGGGAAAAGTTTACCGCTGCTGTAGACACCGCTCTCGTGCAAGGAGATAGCTTTGAAATAGACTTTCAGATTCCTGTGAAAAACAGGGATAACCGTTGGGTGCATGCGAATGTTCAACCGATTCCCAATCCGGAAGGGAAAGCATTCCGGATTCGTGGCACGGCTATGGATATCACTGAGCGAAAGCGAGCTGAACGAGGCATGGAACTCATCCAGTTTGTGATGGAAAACGCATCGGTCAACATCACCTTCCTGGATGCCAATGCTCGTATTCGTTATGTGAACAAAGCAGCATGTGAGACGCTTGGTTATACAAAGGAAGAGCTGCTTGGTATGAGCATTCCGGATATTGATCCATTTTTTCCAAGTGACGTGTGGGATGAGCATTGGAAAAAGTTGAAAAACTGTAAAACGGGTTCTTTCGAAACAAAACATCAGCGAAAAAATGGTGAAATTTTCCCGGTTGAAGTCACAGCTAAGTACATTGAGTTTGCTGGCAAGGCCTATCATGTTGCCTTCGATAGTGATGTCAGCGAGCGCAAGTATCTGGAAGAGCAGCTTCTACAGTCTCAAAAGATGGAGGCCATCGGTACACTTGTTGGTGGCATTGCCCACGATTTTAATAACATGCTTGCAGGCATCATGGGTAATACTTACCTGGCTAAAATGCATGCTGCAGATATTCCCAAGTTACTCAATAATATAGAAACGATCGACACGCTAAGCAATCAGGCAGCAGAGATGGTTAGACAATTGCTGACCTTTGCCCGCAAAGATCGGGTGAAAATGCAGTCTCTGTCTGCGGCCTCTTTTCTGAAAGAGGCCGTGAAACTTGCCTGCACGGCAATCCCAGCAAATATTGAATGCCTGTGTGAAACGCCATCTGAAGATATGCGTATTCACATTGATCCAACCCAGTTGCAGCAAGTGATTATGAATCTGATGAATAATGCCAAAGATGCGGTTGAAAACATCCGGGATGGAAAAATCATTTGCTCTCTTAAACCATACAGTGCCGACATGGACTTCAGATTAAGGTATCCGACATGCGAGGGGCATGAGTTCGCCTGTTTATCGATCAGCGACAATGGTTGCGGTATCAGAAAAGAAGTAATGGATCGGGTATTCGAACCTTTCTTTACCACCAAAGAAGTCGATAAAGGCACAGGCCTGGGCTTGGCGATGGTCTATGGCGCGGTGCAGAATCATCAAGGCGCAATTGAGGTGGAGAGCGTCTTCGGGCAAGGAACTGCATTTAACATTTATCTGCCTCTCGCACCCGTTTCTGTATCCAGCGAAGCGGAGGAAGAGACGGTTCCATCCTTTGAACCTGCCATGGGACAAAGTGAACTGATTTTGATCGTTGATGATGAAGAGCAGCTCCGGGAAGTTATCAAAGCCGTTTTGCAAAAACTTGGCTATCGCGTTTTAACTGCGGTGGATGGCATGGCTGCGGTAAAGCTTTATAAAGAACATGCAAACCAGATTGATCTGGTGATTCTCGATGTTGTTATGCCCAAAATGGGTGGTGTCGAAGCTGCCCGACTTATCCGACAATCGAATCCTCGTGTGCCAATTATGTTTGCAACCGGCTATGACAAGGAACAAGCGCTGAAAGCACAGCAAGAGGTTGCCAATAGTCTCGTGTTGAACAAGCCGTTTTCAGTCGAGTCCCTAAGCCAAACTATCAAGCAGTTATTAGATTCGTAGCTACTACACATGTGATTGTTTGTTATCAGTTTAGGGAATGCCGGGGCTAGTTCAGTTGCGGAGAACTCTGAAAAACTACCTCCGTGTCGTTTTTATTCGCCATGTTCATGTGGCTCATACTTTGGCTAGCTTGCAGTCACACCACTCATTCCTGTGAAATGCTCAGTACGCTAAGGCAACGACGTGACGAGAAGGCAAGGTGCCGGTTGGACGGCTGAAGGCCGCCCGCGGGGCAAGTGCCCGAGGCAGGCATCATTTCGCCTAGGCTCACAGAAAAACCGTGCACGATTTTGGTAGGCCGCCCATGCATACCCTGACTCTGCTTAAAAACAGAAAACAGGTCGGCAAAATCCATATCCCTGAATACTGGGTGTGTGTGATAATCAGGCGTAATGCTGTAAAAACAGCGTTGAAGAAGTTGGGGGAGACGGGCTGCTACAAGGGCTGCTTTTTGTGCCAGAATGATTTAAAACCAGCCATCGGGTGTCTTGGATAGCTGGCGATGCCAGAGTTGAGAGGCTAAGCTAAGTAACTCATGCAGCATGAAACTATACTGGGATTGATAAATCGGCTTGCACTACCCAATGCATATGCAAGCTATGTTTCGCTCTACCTTGAGCCGATTGCCAAGATCATCCAAGATCAAATGAAGCAGGGTTCAATACCTGTCGTAGGTATCAATGGTGCTCAGGGTTCGGGCAAATCAACTGCGGCGCTTTTTCTGCAGGTTCTGCTTGAAAATAACGCTGCTCAGCGCGTTGCCGTGCTTTCCATTGATGACTTCTATCGCACAAAAGGCGAACGCAAACATATGGCTCAGACGATACATCCGCTGTTTGTCACACGCGGCGTGCCCGGCACCCATGATGTCGAACTCGCTTTAAACACCATAAGCGCATTGAAACACGCTCTGCCGGGTGAAACGGTTTATCTGCCACGCTTTGACAAGGCGTGTGATGATCGTAAGCCGCCGACGCAATGGGACGTGATGCACGGTCCGGTTTCGGCCATAATTTTTGAAGGCTGGTGTGTCGGTGCCCGCCCACTTGATCATAAGGCTATGGATAAGCCGATCAATGATCTGGAGCGCTACGAAGATCAAAACGGCTTGTGGCGTAAAGCTTACAGTCAGTTTCTGGCAAGCGAGTATCAGGCCCTGTTTGAGAGTATAGACTGGTTGCTGATGTTAAATGCTCCCGGTTTTGAGGTGGTGAGCGGGTGGCGGTTGTTGCAGGAAAGTAAATTGGCGCAAGCTGCAGATGGCACCGGAAGTGGATTGTTAAACGAGCAGCAATGCAAACGTTTTATCGAACATTTCCAGCGCCTGAGTGAGCACTGCATGCTTACAATCCCTGCATCCGCCGATGCAGTGATTAGGCTGGATGATCAACATCACATGATCGATTTGCAGGTGAAGGCCATATGATGGGATTCGTGCAGCGTCATAAACTGGTTTTGATGGAAGGTGCGATTGTTGAGCTGTTGCGGCGATCCGGTGAGGTGAAGTTGCATCCGACACTGATCAATGCGCCACTTATCTATGATGAGGCTGGCAGGGCGGCGTTGAAAAATACCTATCAGGCTTACATCGATATAGCTTTAACATCCGGAGTGCCTTTTCTCATGTGTACACCGACATGGCGGGCCAATCATGCTCGCGTGATCGAGGCACAAGCGAATCCCGCTATCAATGCAGATGCAGTACGTTTTATGCAGGAGCTGCGCAACTCCCAACAACCAGGTCGTACAAACATCAAAGTCGGCGGTTTGATCGGCTGCAAAAATGACTGTTACAGGCCCGAAGAAGGTTTGTCAGAGATTGAAGCAGAACTGTTTCATGGTTGGCAGATCAATCAGCTTGCCGGGGCTGGCGTAGACTTTCTGATCGCTCAAACGCTGCCAGCAATTGAAGAGGCCAAAGGCATTGCCAAAGCCATGGCGTCAACAGGCCTGCCGTATTTCATCAGTTTCGTCATTTCCCGCGATGGCCATCTGCTCGACGGCACAGCTCTGCCTGCTGCTGTAGAGCAGATCGATTCCATCACAGAAAGAAAACCACTCGGTTATATGGTCAATTGTGCCTACCCGACATTTTTAAATGCCGAAACACAGTCGGCGCATCTGTTCAGCCGACTGATCGGTTATCTGGCCAATGCCTCTTCACTGGACCATTGTGATCTGGATGGGGCAGAGCAGTTGCAGGGCGAGGATGTTGCCGAATGGGGGCAAGCCATGCTTAAGCTGAACCGGCAGTACGGGGTGAAAATTCTCGGTGGCTGTTGCGGTACCGGGCCCGAGCATCTGAGTTATGTCGCCGCTATGTAGTTCGAGCCGAATCAGGCCGATCGCCAGTTGACTATGAACAGACTTTGTATCGATGGTGGCCAAAGGTCTACTGAATGTAGCCCATATGAAAAAGTTTCCAAGAGGAGGAAGAAAAAGATGATTATGCGTATATTTAGTGTTTTACTGGTGATGGTTGTAATGAGTGCTTGTACTCAGGAACAGCAGAATAAGATCAGCCGCGTCGTGCAGAATTATACTGGCACGGATGGTGTGTTGGAAATCTATGCAGGTGATAAACTGGTTAAACGGTTTCTCAAGATAGATAAGCTTTCCACGGCTATCAGCACCAGTGGTGATATTCCTCGTCCTTATCGGTTTGCTTATGGAATTCTGGATGCAAACATGAATATGATCGCTGATGCCGGAGAAAAAAAGGTCTATTTTGAGTTCAGTGACTATTCGAGCAATTATATCTTCTACGGTCACCCCTAGGATGGTGTTCAGGCTCAGCAGCATAGGTGAAACTGCTCGCTGAACTCCGATTAACTGGTGGGATGCCGCCGTCCTGACACTTGCAGTGCAGTCCTGCCAAACGCGCGCAACGGGCTGACTCCATCCCGTTGACGCTGCTTCGGGCTGGCTATAACTTGGCTGGCAGGTTTGTTAAGCCGTGCTATGTTTGGTATTGAAGACAGTTGTTTTGAGGGTAAGGGGGGCTCGCCTCGTGCATCCATCTACCACCTGTGCCGCAGTTCGCATGGCTATGGGCCGGATGGGGTGTGTATGCCAATGAACATGATCGCTGAGAATATTTGGGTGATTGAGGGTGATGTGGTTCGCTTTTATGGTTTATCGTTCAGCACCCGCATGACGGTGATTCGCCTTGCGAACGGTGAGCTGTGGGTCCATTCACCCATCGCGTTAAACCCGCAGTTGCAGCAGAATCTTGAACTGCTCGGACCCGTATGCCATTTGATTGCGCCAAATAAATTTCATCACCTGTACCTGCCTGATTGGATTGCCACTTATCCCCGTGCAAAAGCTTATGCTGCGCCGGGCCTTATTAAAAAACGTAGTGATATCAGTTTTAGTAAAGAACTGGGCGACAGCGCCGAATCAGTGTGGCACGGCGAGATAGGGCAGCTCATTTTTCAAGGCAGCTCTGCAATGGAAGAAGTCGTGTTTTTCCATATGGATTCAAAAACACTGATCCTTACCGATTTGATTGAAAATTATAAAGAAGAATCCTTTGTCGGATGGAAAATAAATCTAGCCAGAATGGCAGGGTTAATGGCCTCGGGTGGTAAAACACCAGCGATCCGCAGGTTGGGTTTTGTGTTTGGCAAAGCGAAAGCCAGACTGGCTCTGAGCACCATGTTAAGCTGGCAACCGGAAAATATTATTGTTGCCCATGGCGAATGCATTATGGGGCATGGCATGCCGTTTTTGAAACAATCGTTTTCATGGCTCTCAGGCAAATAACATATTTCAACAACGCAAATAAGCAGAAAGGATAGACAGATGGCTGAGCCGTTTAAAAATGCATTTAACACAGAGATGATAGCCGGCATGGCTGCACACTTTTTAAATCACTACCCGGCGTTTGATGACAGGGGTTTTGTGGCTGCGGCATGCAATGGTCTGGATGCCCTGGAATTAAAAGCGCGATCCGAGCAGATCACCGCTGCGATGGCTGAGCACCTGCCCGCCGATTTTGCCAAAGCCGGTGCAATATTGCTGGCCAGTCTGAGCCCTGCTGTCGACGGTGATATTTTCGCTATTGGTGTGGATGATAATGGCATTGCGGGCTGGGCGATTATGCCGATAAGTCATTATGTGGGCCTGTACGGTCATGAACATTTTGAGCTGTCGATGATGCTGCTCAAGGAGATGACCAAACGCTTCTCTTCAGAGTTTGCCATTCGCTTTTTTCTGCTGGCATCGCCAGATGAAACCGTGTCGATATTGCGTGGCTGGTTACCTGATAAAAAAGGGACATAAAAAAACATTGCAGATCCTGGGTTACGGGCCGCCTGAGATTCGTCATGTGGCCATCGAAATGTTGACGCCGGCAGTTGAGTTTGGCGCTGCTTTAGCGTTTAGCCTCTCCCTGCATTCGAGCGCAGATCACGATCAGGCTCTGATGATCGATTATGTGATTCATCACCAGAAGGCCAATGGCAGTACCTCACCGAAGGTATTCAAATGGAGGGCGATAAACCTGCAGGGCCACAGGAAACTGCAGATTTCAAAAAAACACGCCATCAGAAAAATTACGACGCGGGTCTATTATCCGGGTTTGCACAGGGTGGATGTGATGGTGAACGGTGTGTCCGTGGCATCATCAGAGTTTCAGCTGTTGATGCCTTGAAACATGAGTGGGGTTTCCAACGCAAAAGAAGGGAAGTGGTTTAATGCGAGAATGGCTTTTGGACGTGCATGGACAAATGCTAATCTTGGAAATGCCGA
Source organism: Mariprofundus sp. (assembly GCA_021772835.1). Taxonomy (GTDB): domain Bacteria; phylum Pseudomonadota; class Zetaproteobacteria; order Mariprofundales; family Mariprofundaceae; genus Mariprofundus. Next base: position 36,019 of record JAJFLE010000022.1, on the reverse strand, counting down.
AGATAAGGTGACATCAGTCTATGCCTACGAGTATGGCCGAGCTTCAGATGCAATTTGTGACTGGCAGGAAGCGGAACGAGGCTTAACAAAAGCTTATGAGCTGGACAGTAAAACAGACGGTCCAATTCATATGGATTTAGTAGAACTGGCTAGAATGTATCACGCTCAGGGGATGCTGGATAAATCTGAGCACTATTTTTCTTTGGCTAAGGAAGCGTTAGACAGGCTCCAGGCCGATACACGTGATGCTATTGGGTATGCAAATATTCTTGCTGAATATGCGGCGGTCTTATCTGCTCTGGGAAAACGGCAAGAAGCAGTGATTTTGGAAACAAGAGAAAATGAAATCCGTGCTGTATTTAAGGCCGAACCAGCGGCCATGAGCAAACACCGTATGGAAAGTTCTGTGATCAAAAAGCACGGAGTTGAAATTCCAGATGCATCTCTGCTTGATTCAGTCCCTTATGTGCCATCGCTAACCGCGCAGGGAGTAAGAAACTGTTCTTGCGGATGACGAGTTTGACGATAAATTTTGGAGGTGCAGGATGATACAAGGTAGTTGTTTGTGCGGGGCTGTTGCATATGAGGTCGAACTGATACCCGGAAAGATATACAACTGTCACTGCTCATGGTGCCGCAAGGCGCATGGTGCTGCATTTGCGACACAGGCGCTGGCAAAAGGGGATACGCTAAAAATACTCAAAGGTGCTGCGCAGCTGAAGGAGTATACAGGCGGTCGTGGTGTGCGGGCATTCTGTGGTGAGTGTGGTTCCAGGCTGATGAACTATGCCCCGGACAAAAGCCAGTACCTGAGTGTTGCATTGTCCTGCGTGGATACGGCAATTGATGCAGGCCCTGTTGCGCATGCCAATGTCGAGTCCAAGGCATCGTGGCATGAACCCGGCATGGATATCCCTTCATTTCAGGGCATTCCGGATGGCGCTCTGGATTGATGCACATTGCAGGGCCTGCTTATGGTGCAACCGTCTTTACAGCAGTGATTGAGAAGGCCATGCCGCCTAAGTAGTCATCGGTGTGTGTTGGTGTCAGGCCTGCTGCAAGCAGAAGGGATTCAACAGCCTGTCGCTGCATCTTGGGTGCGGATTGATGCCATGTGTGCAGTGCCGCTTTGGAAAAACCGGACAGATTTAATGCATCGGCAAGCGCCTGTACGTCGTGGTTGGAAAAACCGTGCGCGGGCACAAAAATTGTGATGATACCGCCAGCCTTGCATACCCGGGCCATCTCGACGACGGCGAGCGCTTGTTCTGAAACGATATTGAGCAGGGATGCCGAGATCACTGCATCAAATGTGTCCCTGGCAAAGGGGAGTTTTGTTATATCGGCAACTTGAAATTGAGCATCGTGCGCAGCCGTACTGGCTGCTGAGATCATGGCAGCAGATGCATCAATGCCTGTGGCTGTGTAACCCGATGCGCTCAGGTATGCAACCAGATCGCCGGAGGCGCAGCCTGCTTCCAGTATCCTTGCTTGCGCGGGAAAAGCCTGACGCTGAATCCAGCTGCATAAAGCTCCTTGATACCAGGTTAGACGGTTAATTTTTTTAAACAACGAGACTGGCTTGAATGCCAGCAATAACAGGATTTGCAAGCGCCCGGCAATATATTTTAACCATTTCCATGTCTTCATTATATCCCACTCCGATTTGTTCGCACTTGAGCTATGTTAGACACGCACTAGGCTTATGGAAGTAGTTAGCACAAGGATAGCAGGTTTTTATGTATGAATGAGATGTTGGCACATGCTGTTTGTGAGGATGCATGTCCTGTAAAAAGAGCTGCACAGGTTATTGAAGGCAAGTGGACGCCGCTGCTGATTCGGGAGCTGTTATCGGGGAAAGACCGTTATGCAGAAATACACAGGGCACTGCACGGGATCAGCCCAGAAGTGCTGACAGCGCGTTTACGCTATCTGGAGGCAGATGGTTTGCTGAGCAGAACAGTTTGCCCCACTGTGTCTACAGGCACGGCATATGAGTTAACCGCCCTTGGGCAAAAACTGGAGCCGCTGCTGTTGGCAATGGCACAGTTCGGTATAGAAATAGAGCGGGCCGAAAATCGAGCCGATGCTGACGATTTGAGCACGGGTGTGGCTGTATATTCCTGTAAAGAGGGTTTATGAAAAGCGTTAGAATTCTCTGTTTATCCGGTAGCTTGAGAAAGGTCTCGTACAATACAGCTGTGCTGCAAGCGCTGAGTACATTGGCACCCCGAGGCATGGATGTCGTGTTATTTCCGGCTATGGGAGAGTTGCCGCTGTTTAATCCTGATCGGGATGAAGCGCCCATAAGCTCGGTTGATGCTTTACGGCATGAGATCGACATGGCGGATGGGCTGATCATCGCCAGCCCCGAATATGCGCATGGCATTTCCGGCGTGATGAAGAATGCCCTGGACTGGCTGGTCAGCGGAGAAGCGTTCCCGAGCATGCCTGTTGCCCTGATCAACACATCCCCCCGAGCCAGTCACGCACAGGCGGCACTGAGAGAGGTCACCACCACCATGTCGGGTCAGATCATTGAAAGCGCATCAATCTCCATAGCACTACTGGGCAGCGGTCTGGATGCGGATGGCATCGTCGATCACGCGGAGTTTTCGGTTGTCTTGAGAGAGCTGTTGCATCAGTTTCGTGACGCCATCATTGAGCATGCTCATGAAGGTGGGAGATCAGTTCCACAGACATCATGAAAGCCGGAGGTTTGTGGTGGCCTGTGCCTGAATGGTGGAAAAGGCAATGGCTGAAACACATATGATCCGATTCAATCCTAGCAGGTGACTTGTAAACTCACCGTTGATAGATAACGTTTGCTGAAAAGGGGACCTGTGCATGGCTAAGACAACGATAAGCTACTGGAATCCATTGAGGCCTGAGAACACGGGAAAGTGGCAGCCAGTTGATGGGCTTGAAGGCATGGCTGAGCAGTTGACACTCAGTATTGATGACGAAACAGGCGAATACACACGTTTAACCCGCTTTCATGCCGGTGCGGATACAGTCTCTTTTGGCGGGAAAAGCCATGATTATCCTGAAGAGATTTTTATCGTCAGTGGACGGCTGTATGATCAGGCATTTGATTTGTGGCTTGAAGCCGGCCACTACGCAAGCAGACCTCCAGGTGAAGTGCACGGCCCTTTCAAAACAGAAGAAGGGTGCGTGGTTCATGAGGTCTCTTTCCCGAACAAAACGGGTGAGTATTAGCCTCACCTGATCTTGTAAAGGTGAAAAAAGAGGGTGGATCATGAATAAACACGGGAAAATCAATTACGTCGAATTTCCGGCGAAGGATATGGAGGCTACAAAGGCATTCTTTGCTGCTGTATTTGATTGGTCATTTGTGGATTACGGGCCTGAGTATTCAGCTTTTTCAAATGAAGGTCTTGATGGCGGGTTCTTTAAATCGGATAAGACTGTTTCGACTGAAAACGGCAGCGCACTGATTGTTTTCTACAGCAAGGCACTGGAACAAACTCAGACAGATATCGAGCGTGCCGGGGGGGCCATCATCAAAGCAATCTTTGCCTTTCCGGGTGGACGACGTTTTCACTTTACCGATCCGAACGGCAATGAATATGCGGTATGGTCGGACAATTAGAGATAAGGTAACTTTGAAAAACTCAGAGTTTCCGTAACAGCGCCTGAAAGTTTTTAGCCTTCTAATTGTTCGTGCTGTCAATTGCAGATTAGCTAGGTTTTAATTTTCGCTCATTGAGGAATCGTGGTTACCGAGCTATCTTCCTCGCGTTGACGAAAACTGGCAGGAAGCAGATTATGCCTCCCCTGAATTCACCCGCAAAAAAAGGATTTTAACCATGGCAAGAAAGTATAATTTCAGTGCAGGCCCGGCAATGTTGCCAACAGCAGTTATAGAGCGCGCGCAAGCCGAGATGCTGGATTGGAACGACTCAGGCATGTCCGTGATGGAGATGAGCCACCGCGGCAAAGAGTACATGTCCATCGCGGCAAAAGCAGAGAAGGATCTGCGCGACGTGATGTCGATTCCTGATAACTACAAGGTACTCTTTCTTCAGGGCGGCGCTTCTTCCCAGTTCGCCGCGATCCCGCTGAATCTGCTGGGTGACAAAACCAGCGCCGATTATATGAATACCGGTATGTGGTCGAAGAAAGCGATTGCCGAGGCCAAACGTTATTGCACCGTGAATATCGCCGCAGACACCTCGGGTAACAGTTTCACAACCGTACCCACGCAGGCAGAGCTGAAACTGAATCCTGATGCGGCCTATGTGCACTATACGCCGAACGAGACCATCGGCGGTGTGGAGTTCGATTATATTCCGGATACGGGCGACGTACCTCTGATCGCCGATATGTCTTCCACTATTCTTTCACGTCCGATTGATGTATCCAAATTCGCCATGATCTATGCCGGTGCACAGAAGAATATCGGTCCTGCAGGCCTGACCATCGTGATAATTCGTGACGATCTGCTGGGCAAGGCATTAAGCATCACGCCTGCCATGCTCAACTACGCTACCCATGCCGAAAACGATTCCATGTACAACACGCCTGCAACCTACAGCTGGTATGTGGCGGGCCTCGTTTTTGAATGGATTAAAGAGAAGGGCGGACTTGAGGCGATGGCTGAGGTTAACAGGCGCAAGGCCGACAAACTGTATGCCGCGATCGATGCCACTGATTTTTACGGTAGTCCCGTGGCAATCAATGGCCGCTCATGGATGAACGTCCCGTTCACACTGGCTGACTCTGATCTGGATGCCGAGTTCCTCAAAGGTGCTACAGAACGCGGTCTGGTGACCCTGAAGGGCCATCGATCCGTCGGCGGTATGCGCGCCAGTATCTACAATGCGATGCCGGAAGAGGGCGTGGATGCGCTGGTTGCCTATATGCAGGAGTTTGCAAGCAACAACGCCTGACAGCTCAAGTTTCAACAATTCAAAGCCCTCAGTGCAAACTCAAGGGGATCAGTAAAGGTGTTGAAAACAGCATGACTTTAAAAGGCAGCGAAATCATTCGCTGCCTTTATCGTTTTTACGGTAACTATTTTCCTGCATGGGGTAAGCTATATTCTGCTTGTTTGGTGATAATCGAATTTATACTTTTTGCAAAGTCTTGTGTGCTATGCGCTTTTATTGGACGATATTTTATCGGCCAAGTCGGAAAGAATTTTTGCTGTTTGGCTTAGTAGAGTATCCGGAGGACTGCTTTTAACAGTTTCTACTTTCATTTTATTTATAGCTTCCTCTATCGAACATAGGTCCACATCTTGGCTAAAAAGACTAAAGAAAGCTTGCCATGATCCCAAGGGTATTCCTGACAAGAGCGTGTTGAATAGTGACTCAAAATATTGTCCCATAATGCCTGTGCGAGCAAATCTGCCAAAATTATTTCCACTGTCTGAGGCTGGCTTATCTAGTATCTGATCTTTCTTTGATGGGTAGCTATTGGTGCAGGATGACAGGATGATGTTCTTATTTGATGTTGATTCGCGCTTATGTTCCCACCACCAGTTTCTATATTCTGCTGCATATCTAGCCCGAACAATAAACGGATCAAAAACAATAGGTGATCCGGAGGTTACTTCATCTAAAACCCACGGAACAATGACTAATAAATCCGTGTCAGCGCACACAGAGGGCGTGACCTTATATCGTGAGCTTGGTTCTTTCTCTTTTGATAAAACGTACCACCCCTTCAATTCAATACCCATGATGATTTTTGGCTCTTTTTTTGGGGCATTAGTTCTCAGTACAACATCGGGAAAAGTTTGAGGTTGGCGTTCAAATGAGTACAAATCATACTTGCTCTCTTCATCCCATACATGTCTTAGGTCATTAAGGCTGGCAACAACTTGTTCTTCAATGGTAGCGCTAAGAGATGTGTTAAAAGAAAACAAATCTGTGGACAAGACACCCTTAATTTCAAGAGGTGACTCGAAAGACTCCGGCAGTCTATGAAGCGCCTCTTTAACGCCTTCAAATAAACCCCGGTGCTTATGGTTTCTGTTAAGTTCTTTCTGTGTTGGTTCTTTTGGTTTTGTTGTAGGCAATTGAATCCCTCCCCAGTGATTCCGACAACAGCCGCTCAGAAGCTACCCTGTAGTATTCGGGTAGTAACTCCGCACCGTATCCACGCCTATTATGGTGTAAAGCTGATATGAGTCCAGAGCACATCCCGCCAAAAGGCTCCCATACAACATCTCCAGAATCCGTGCTGGCCAGTATTGTTTGGGTTATCAATTTCAGTGGCTTTTGATTTGCATGTAAGCTTTTTAATTTGCCATTTTGTTTAATCCTCTCGACTCCACGAACTGCAGGCTCTTGCCAGACATTGGTGATGCCATGTGTGTGGTTCCACTTAGCTCGCATTCCCGACCATTTTTCCTTCGTGAGTGGTGATACTCCATCAAGTGAGAAATATGGGCGGCTTGTTTTATTACCAAATTTTTCTGCGTACTCTGCAAGCTGCATCATTTTATTTAATGGAGGGAAGTACCACAGGTGGCATTGAGTAAAGTATTTCCGGGTTGCCGCATTTTTCACGCCACATGCTTCGTTTGTTTTGCAAAGCGGAAGCCCGCTTCTCCTCCATTCATGGCGCAGCCACTCCTTGATTGATAGCTCGCGGCCATCTTCTGCGGTAATCCGAACATCGCGGACATATTGAACACAGACCTCAGTTACAACAGGGAAGCTCCGAATTGTGTCTCCATTACAGTTCCCTGCTACATGACCTATGCCCTTATCCCAAATGTGGGCCGCACGATACACCCATCCATGCGACTTCAGGACGGAATGCACATCAGCCCATCCCTGTTCAGTACACCAGAACCAAAGAGTTGTAGATGGCAAAGAACATTCACTCCATAGTTTAATGTGAGGCTCATACCATTTTCCTAAATTTTCAGGCGTTTTTGGTTCGCCAGGATATTTTCCTAACCCATAAGGGCCATCGGAGATGATTGCTGTGGGTGAAGGCCATCGTTCGTAGCAATTCATCGCATCGTTAAACTCAAGGCTTGCCGTGGCACCATCCTTGCCATCTACGGTAATGGCTCTAGGGCGCTTTTCCGATATTTGCATCACATTCTTATCCATATCAGTAATCCTTTATTGTCTGGAAATAAATTATTTTTTCCATATCGGTTTTTCCTTTCGCCAATCCGATACGCATTGCCGGTGTCTGCCCATCCTCCCCGACCAAGCAGTAGTTGTAAAAGACCCTGAAGATATCGAGCAACTTAACGATCACAGCGGGATTGTATGGGCTATACCCATACCAAGTGCGCCTGGCACTACTAGCTGTGGAGATGGGCCTTTCCAAAAGGGATAGGCGGCGGCGAACCTGCATAAAAAATCGATCAATGCCATGCATGGATGCCTTGTTATATAGCCATGCCAGATGATCGGCATCGTAATCACCGAGATCGGTCAAATAGCAGATGGCTTTCTCAGGCTCGGACATGCTTGGGAATGGATGTAGCAACCAGCGATCCTTCCACTTGCCGATTTCTGTCATGGTCGCCATCCGCTGCTTGATAAGCAGTAGTTTCACATCATTTTCAGATAAGCCCGGATTCACTGCCTGTGATGCCTTGAACTCTCGCCTGGAATCAGACAGCGCACGGCGTTTTTCATCAACGGTCAAATCCTTGTTGGTTCGTACATAGAAGGCATCGCAGGAACGATTGGCCACTTCCGATTGAAACGCAGATAGGCACGCTGCTCGAATACCGGAATCCTGATCCAGAAAGAAACGAACCTTTTCAGCTCCGCCAAACAGCTTTTGTAAATGAAAGAAGTGTCCATACATGGTGTATTCTGAATGTATCTGGACACCCCTGGATGGCAGTCGTCTGGTGCTCGCAATGCGTTCAGAAGACTCAACATCATCCCGGCCGACTGCCACCTGATAGGCATCCTCAATCGAACCATTCAATCCAGTGACGGCGGTTTTCCGTGACACTGGTTTAATCAGGTTTTGCTCATAATCAACGTTCAGCCAGACGTGAGCATATCTTCTGAAAGCAGGCTGCATAGACTGATCACCAAGGGCCAGTGCATCTGCCTCTATTTCATCCGTATCAAGGAACGGGGCATAATTCAGATTCATTTGGAACACATAACCAGTCAGATTATCAGCGCTGCCAATCGCAGTCAGTTTTACGTTTCGCTTATCCTCCCGCCTTGACCAGTTGACCACGTATTCCTGCCGATCTGCGCTCGCGTAAATCCTGTGGATAGGCTTGCCATTCAAAAGCTTACGCTCCCTGTCAGCAGCAAACGCGAGGCATTGCCTGTGAAGAAAATCAATTTTCCCATACACCGTTTCCATCCGCACATCAGCGACTTCGCATATCCGCTTCAATGGAGATTTGTTCATCAGCAGCTTGAAAATAAGCTTGTTCTTGTGCGGCTGCTTGTGCCCGGTTGTAGATTTTCCGACGGAAAACGATTGGCCGCATCTTTTGCATCGGTATCGCTGTGAACCTGATTTGGTTTTACCGAAGGATTGATACGCTATCTTTCCAGCACTGATTCCAACCCCATGATTGGCACAAAGATCGTTCGGACATGATGGTTCATCTCCCGGTTCAAGATATTGACCAATGCGACTTGATTCTTCGGATATGCCTATATTGCTTTTGATAGGAAAAACCTCATTACAGCATAGGCATACAAGCTGGGTGACAGGCTTTCTGCTACCGCGACTAAGCCTGTAATTGTCTCTGGTGCGTGAAGCAGCACCCGGCCCGCGAGGCTGTGCCTGTGTACTGGCCGGAACACCGTAATTGTCGCACACAGGATTCTTGCAGAAATTGGCCTGAATGCCGTCAATCTCTAGCGGAATGCGTGGAGAAGATTTCTTTCCCAAATAAATAATCCCCCTAACCGTTGTGGTTAGAGGGATTATATCACTTTCAAAGGATGATTATCAACACCTTTGCTGATCCCCTTGAGTGCAAACTGAGGGCTTTTTCTTTTACTGTTTGCTTATGCGAGTCACCTGACCGTAAAAGGGATATTCATCTCAGGCAAGAGGATGCAGATTTTACGGGCCATATAGCCACCTCTTATACAATCAAAATGACGAGGTAGTTTTTCGTGGAGCTTTCAAGGGTCAAGGGTGTTGTGGTTGCAGCATGCATAGAAGAGAAAAGAGCTGATGGCACACATTATGCGAATCTTCGTATCAAAGATGATCATGGTGAGGAACTGGATTTAGAGCACGTGTTGGTAACGGCTCAACTTGATACACAGGTCAAAGAAGGGAATACGGTCGACCTGTTTTGTTACGTTAAAAAAGAAGGCCGACCGGATATCACCGCTTTCGCCGCTATCGTTTCTGATGACCTTGTGATCGATTTCGGCATCGCAGATAGCCTGAATGTCATCTACAAGGCTAAGCTTAAGCAACAGATCATGTTTACTGTGATCTGCTTTGTCACGGTTGTCGGAATTATCGTTTCACCAGTCTTCCTTATTGGGATTTTATCCGTGAGAACAACTTTCACTTCAATCATTCCTGATGAAAAGGAACGAGAGAAAGCGATCAAGTATGCTAAATCTCAAGTTGGGAAACCGGCTGACAGTTCATCTGTTGTTCAAACAAACCCAATCGATGGCCTGTGAATAAGTAGGTACCTCCTTGTTTTGAATCGGGGAAGATGATTCAAGATTCAAGACTTGACCCCAAACCTCATGACCCCAAACCTCATTTGATACCAAGCCTTTCAAACCTTTGTCGATTGATTTGAAGCTTTGATGCAGTTGGTTAGGATATAGTGGTTGCAGGTTTTATGTTTCATTTTTATGAAGGAGTGAATCTTGTTTATTAGTGTATTAGAGCTATTTAAAATTGGCATAGGTCCATCAAGTTCGCACACAGTTGGGCCTATGGCCGCAGCCCATGATTTTAGACAACGTGTTGGCGAATTTCTGGCAGAGCATGGCAACATTCATGATACTTATGTCCGTTGTACGTTAAAAGGTTCACTGGCTTATACTGGCAAAGGGCATGCAACAGATCGCGCAATTTGTTTAGGACTGCATGGCTACGTGGCCAAGGACTTGGCCACAGAAAACGTAGATGAGCTTATATTGCATGTCTGGAATCAAACAACCATAACTACGGATGTTGCGAAATTTACGACGCGCTTTTCTCCAAAAACGAATATCATCTTCGATCGCGGCGAACCATTTGCCGAACATCCCAATGGTTTACGCTTTGAGCTACTTGATGTGTCGAATGTGGTGTTGCTATCGCAAGTTTATTTTTCCATTGGTGGTGGTTTTATCAGTACACTTGGGGAGATCAGCCAAGTGGTTGCACCGCTACAGATGCAAGCCTCCGCAGCACATCCTTACCCCTTTGATTCAGCAGCATCCATGTTGGATATGGCACAAGAGCAGCACATATCCATTGCTGAAATGAAGCTTGCCAATGAATTGCTCAGGCATAAAAAAGCGAGACTTTTTCAGGGTCTTGATGATATTTGGCAAGCCATGTGTCATTGTATTCAGCGTGGATTAAAGGCAGAGGGCATCTTGCCCGGAGGGCTGAAAGTTGCTCGCCGAGCAAAAGGATTGCACGACCAACTGCTGGAGAATGCCAGGGGTGTGAGCGTAAATGATTGGCTGTGTGCTTATGCCATGGCGGTGAATGAAGAAAATGCCGCCGGGCAGATGGTGGTGACGGCACCAACCAATGGGGCTGCGGGCGTTATTCCAGCAGTGCTTTATTACGCTGTGAAATTTGAGCAGGCAAACCTTGATCAGGTGCACACTTTTCTTCTGACGGCAGCAGCCATTGGCGGGCTTATCAAGTACAGGAGCTCGATTTCCGGGGCAGAAGTGGGCTGTCAGGGTGAGGTGGGTTCGGCTGCATCCATGGCTGCAGCGGGTTTGTGCGCTATACGTGGTGGCACGCCTGAGCAAATTGAAAATGCAGCAGAGATTGCGCTTGAACATCATTTGGGCATGACCTGTGATCCCGTCAAAGGTTTGGTGCAAGTGCCATGCATTGAGCGAAATGGTTTTGGTGCAATCAAAGCTTATGTTGCAGCTTCACTTGCCTTGCGAGGCGACGGTAAGCACTTTATGCCACTTGATAACTGTATTGAAGCCATGAAACAAACGGGATTAGAGATGTCGTATAAATACAAAGAAACATCACTGGGTGGTTTGGCAGTGAACATCACTGAATGCTAAAAATAAAGAAAATAAAGTGACAGTTTACTTATTTAACTGCACACCATTCTCAGACTGACTGCTCGCTCTGCCAGTTCTGAATCTCTTCGATGTAAACGCTATCCTCTTTCAGTTTTTCTAGATCGGGAATGAAGACGTTCATGTTTGAGGATTTCAGGTGATCCAGCCAGCCGGCCAGGAACTGGCGGTAGAGATCATTCATCATCTTTTCTTTGGCGGCCGCAATCGGGCCGATGTAATCTTCACTGGAGGCAATTTCACCGCGTACGGCAATATCGAGGTTGCTGATGATCGATACCTTACTTGTATCGAGTACTACAAAGTGGCCGGACACATTGAGATAGACCAGCCACGGCGTTCCCGGTTCCAACGCTCCAATACATGCGAGCATCTGATCCTTGGCAGGTACGGGTGCGGATGACGAGCGATGCAGTACGGCATGAGCAAAAACACCACGCATCAGAAAATCGAACGTGCCCGCTTTTTGCTGGGCAACCAGAACCAGTTCCTTATCTTTTTTCAGGCGGCGACCACTCCAGTCTTCAGCACTCTTTTTATCTGCAATGCGGGCATCACCGTCTTTTAAAGCTTCGGCATATATGCATTCGCGCCAGCTACCATTCTCAAGCAGGCGCCATGCATTGGCGCCGGACGGAGAAAGCGCATCAATGGAAAAACAGTTTTTCATTCTTCGCCAGATTCGCTGATCGGCATGATCACAGGGAAACCGGTCTTCGGGTTGATATACATACAGACTTCACTGCGCAGTAATTTGACCAGATCACGGCCGACCAGTTCATAACGCCAGCCGTGCAGGCAGGCCACATCAGGCACATCGCCCTTGCAGCGAAAGCCCCAGGATGCCAGCTCAGAAAGATCGGATTTGCTGGCCAGAATAGGGGTGGCAATTTCTCCCTCTTCAGCTTTCAGGCGCACCAGCGTATCGAGCATTTCCAGGCGCAGGTCGGTTCCCTTGGTGTTGTGACTGCGTGGTGCCAATTTTGGCCACGACTCTTCAGGTGAGTCGATACCCAGTTGCCATGCTTCGATCACATCATCACCGAAACGTTTGATGAAACCATCATTGATGCCTCGCATACGTTGCATGGTTTCTTTGCTCAATGTGTCGCGTCGTGCGATTTCAATCAGTGGTTCATCGGCCAGCATGCGTCTGCGGGGGATATCGCGGCTCTTGGCACCTCGTTCACGCCATGCAGCCATTTCACGCAGCGCGGCCAGATGCTTGCCTTTGAGCTTGCTGGCACCTTTGACACGCCAGAATACTTCCGACTCATTGTTATTATAGGTGGCTTCATCGCAAAGACGGCATTGCTCTTCCTGTAGCCATGAGGTGCGGCCAGTGGCTTCAAGGCGCTCCTGCAGATGCTGGAATACCGGCATCAACCATATGACATCATCGGCGGCATAGGTGAGCTGTTTGGCAGTCAACGGCCTTGCCTTCCAGTCGGTGAAGGATTCACCTTTGGGAAGCAGCTTTTTGGTGACGCGCTGAACCAGATTGCCAAAACCAACCTGTTGCCCGTAACCCAGCAGGGCACCTGCAACCTGAGTATCAAACAGCGGCAAAGGCATCTTGCCTGACTCTTTGAAGATGATTTCCACATCCTGATGGGCGGCATGAAATACTTTCAGAATATCAGGGTTGGCCATGAGCTCCCAGATCGGCTGCAGATCGGGCAGTTTGATCGGGTCAATGATCCAGCACTGACTATTGCCGTAGATCTGCAACAGGGCAAATTCGGGGTAATAGGTTGATTCGCGGTGGAACTCGGTATCAACGCATAGAACCTTGCACTGGGCCATGGTCTCTGCAGCAGTTTGCAGCTGGGTTGGGTTATCAATAAATGTGAATGTTTTGTCTGACATGGCGGCAGACTAAGTTGAAATCAAGAAAACTGCATCCATGTAGATTCCCGGCACATCACGGACTGGCAAGGAACAGTGGCAGTTGGTGCATGGCCGCTGCTTACGGTGTCGCTATTAATACGTGGATCGTGTTATCATCTTGCGTTCGCGGTTTTGTAATCCACTGCCTTGTTTGTTCGTTCATCCGGTTTCAACGAACAGCGGGCGTATATTTGAGGCAACACATGGAACGTGGCGTGCATCTGTTTCCTAGAAGAGGCATGGGGAAATCAAGGAGAAATAAATGGTATACTCAAAAGACCTGCTCATATTGCGAGATGGTCAAGCTGTAGCAGGTAAGGTCCTTAAAAATGAATTTAGAATAAAAACGTCATTTGGCGATGTGACTGTGAATAAAGATGATATCGTGCATCTGCACTTGATGCATCCGGATGGCACAGGTTTCCCGGCTACTGATGAAATTAAAACAAAAAGCGGTGATGACCTAAAAGGCCACTTGGTAAAAACAATGACTATTTCATTTGTATTGGCCGCGAATAACCAAACAGAACGCATACACAGGGACAAAATCCATACGCTTATGTTTTTTGATACACTGGACAGTGATTCTGAAAATTATCCGCAATTAAGCTAACGGCACTCGCCTCATGTGGCTCTGCTGCTCCAGGCATTAAAAACGGTTCATCGCGGATTAGCGGGAAGATTCTGGACGGGGTATCAACACCCTCACATAAGATTCATGTTTTACATTTCATGAAGAAAGTTTCCCGGACTTCCGCGATGAATCATTAAAAAGGGTGTACCTCTCTGCGGGCGGTTTACAGCTGTCCAGGCAGTAACTGCCTTTTTGCCACGCTTTTACCTTTGCATGCTCATAAGCTACATGGTCGTAGTTTTTCAGTGTTTTCCTAACACCGTAGCACATCCCAAGTTGACCCTTACAACACTGGCTATAGAGTGCCCACGCACTCCGTTGTCGGTGTGACAATCCTTCTTTCGGAGTGAGAAGTATTATGCCTAAGGTTTGGATCGCAGACAAAATGTCCTCACGCGCGATTGAGGTGTTCAAAAATCGCGGCGTTGAAGTGGATTACAAACCGGGGCTATCTGATGAAGAAAAGCTGGCCATTGCCGGTGATTACGATGCCATTGCAGTACGTTCCTCAACCACACTCAAGGGCGATCTTCTCGATGCTGCCAAACGCGTAAAGGTCATTGGTCGCGCCGGAATCGGTGTTGACAACGTTGATGTCGAAGGCTGTTCGCGTCGCGGTATTGTAGTGATGAACACGCCATTCGGTAATACCATCACAACTGCTGAGCTGGCTGTGTCACATATTGTGGCTGCAGCGCGCATGATTGCTCAGGCATCGGCATCAACCCGAGCTGGAAAGTGGGAAAAGTCCCGTTTTATGGGCATGGAACTCACCGGTAAAAAAGCCGGTGTTATCGGTGCCGGTAATATTGGTGCGATTGTCTGTGACCGTTTGAAAGGCTTGCACATGTCCGTGTTTGTTTATGATCCGTTTATTTCCGATGAACGCGCAGCGGCTATGGGTGTGACCAAGATGGAGACGGTGGCGGAGCTTGCTGAAACCGTTGATATCCTGACCATTCATGTACCTTTGCTGGATGCGACACGTAATCTGATTAATGCTGATATTATCGGTCGCATGAAAAAGGGTTCCATCATCGTGAACTGCGCCCGCGGCGGCATTGTTAATGAAGATGCGCTTTATGATGCATGCAAATCAGGTCATTTGCGTGCCGCGGCTCTCGATGTGTTTGAGCATGAGCCGGCACGTGAGAACAGACTGTTTGAGCTGGATAATATCAGTTTCACACCACATATCGGTGCGTCAACTGATGAAGCACAGGAAAATGTAGCAGTACAGGTCGCTGAACAGATGTCCGACTACCTGCTCTCAGGCATCGTTTCCAATGCAGTGAATGTGCCATCACTGACACAGGACGAGCAGCGTCTGCTCTCGCCTTATCTGTTGCTTGCCGAGCGCATGGGAAGCTTTATCGGTCAGACCATGAAACCGGGTTATTCTAGGGTGAGTGTCTCATTTGAAGGCAAAGCGGCAAATCTGAATCGCAAACCCTTAATCAATGCCATACTGCAGGGGCTACTTTCCCAGAGCATGGAAGAGGTCAATGCGGTGAATGCCGGTATGCTGGCCAGGGATCGCGGCATCGAACTGAAGGAGTCGGCCAGCGAGTCATCCGATCATTTCTCTACCCTGATTCGTCTGGAAGTCGTGGGTGATGAAGGTGTACGTTCTGTTGCAGGAACTCTGTTTGATGAATCTCGTCCGCGTCTGGTTAACCTTGATACCTGCGAAGTGGAAATTGCGCCTGAAGGCAATCTGATCTTCTTCCAGAATGAAGACAAACCGGGTGTGATTGCTGCTATCGGTGCGGTACTGGCCGATGCTGGCATCAATATCGGTGACTTCCGCCTTGGACGTCGTGTGGATACAGGTGGCGCAGTTGCGCTGATTCAGGTGGATACAACGCCTGATGCAAGTGTGTTGGCCCGCATGTCCGAATTACCGAATGTATTGGCTGTTCGTTACGCTGAACTGGGGAAGATGTAATGCCTACGCATAAACCTATTATAGGACTGGATGACGCTTTTGGCTCGCGTGCAAGATCACTGCGCACCATGCAGGGGAAAATGCTTTCCCTGTACGAAGCATCCGGTTATGAAGAAGTTATTCCTCCCATTCTGGAGCGTCCCGATGCCCTGAAGTCAGGTGCAGGTCGTTTTCTGGCTGACCAGACCGTGGTATTTTCTGATCCTGCCGGGGCAGGGACATTGGCAATACGTTCGGATATGACACCGCAGATTGCACGCATTGCTGCAACAAGACTGCGTAGTGAAAAGGTACTCAAACTCTGCTACTCCGGCACGGTCATGCTGGCTCGCCCTGATCAACGCGGTGGATCGCGTCAGCAGTGGCAGACCGGAGTGGAGTGTCTGGGTGTGGCTGGAACCGCGGGTGATATTGAAGTGATGCATCTGGCTGCACGTTCCATGCTGGCCGCAGGCTTTACCACACCTGTGCTGCAGGTTGGTCATATCGGCTTATTAAAGGCGCTGGTTGCCGGATGTGATGCGCCATTGGATCAATGGACAGTACTGCTGGCGCGCAGGTCGCCGGATGATCTGGCCACCTTGATGAACGATGAACAGATGTCAGAGACTGCTCAGGAAGCCCTGTTGCAGCTTGCTTGCGGTAACAGTGGCAAGGTCTGGGTTGAAAGCTTTACGGGCAAGATCAATGCTGAGTTTGACCTTGCTGCAGCTGAGTTGCTGGCATTGGTCGGTGAAGTAGGCGAGATGATGGAAGGTAGTGTTCGTGTGTATGCTGATGCTGCAATCATGCCACGTTTCCTGTACCACAGCGGCATTCTGTTTGCTGGTTTTGCTGATGGCGTATCCCATGCGATTCTGCATGGCGGTCGCTATGATGCGATGATGAAAGCACATGGTCGTGATATGCCTGCTACGGGCTTTTCCTGTGACTTATGGGCATTGCTCGACGCAGTTTGATTGAGAAAGGTCTTCACCTCGAAGATCACGACGTTTGACCGGATTAAAGATTTACTGCTGAGTACACAGAGAAAAGACAGATGTATGAATGGGCTCGTCGCCGCTTCCTGCTGCTTTTCTTCGCGATCTTCGTGGTTCAAATATTGGGGATAAAACATGACAAACACAGTTGCTATTGGAATCCAGTGGGGAGATGAAGGAAAGGGTAAGATCGTTGATCTTATGGCTCCCGATATGGATGTGGTGGCCCGTTTTCAGGGGGGGCCTAATGCTGGTCATACATTGGTGCTGGGCGATAAAAAAACTGTATTGAATCATATCCCGTCCGGCATCCTGCATGATGATACACTCTGCCTGATTGGTAACGGCACGGTTGTAGATCCGTTCCGTCTGGTTGAAGAGATGGACATGCTGATCGATGCCGGAATTCCGGTTGCAGAGCGTTTGAAGATCTCCGACCGCTGCCAGCTGATTCTGCCATACCATCGTGATCTGGATGCGGCACGCGAAGCTGCCAAAGGTGCAGGCAAAATTGGCACAACCGGCAAAGGTATAGGCCCGTGTTATGAAGATAAGACAGCGCGCCGTGGCATCAGGCTTGTTGACCTGACTTCTCCTGATCTGGATGCACGAATCGATGCCAATATTGAATATGTAAACTTCATGCTGACCCAGTATTTGAAGGCAGCACCAGTCAATCGTGCTGATGTAGATGAAGCTCTGGAACTCGCAAAAGCTCGTCTGTTGCCATTGGCTGCCGATGTACCACTGATTCTGCAGAAACGTATTAAAGCCGGAGATCAAATCCTTTATGAAGGCGCGCAGGGTTCCATGCTTGATGTTGATCATGGTACATACCCGTTTGTAACCTCGTCCAATACCGTTGCCGGTGCAGCCCTTGCTGGCCTTGGCGTAGGTCCGGGTCAGGTGGATGCAGTGCTTGGTATCTGTAAAGCTTACACCACCCGTGTTGGTGCAGGCCCGTTTCCGACTGAATTGTATAATGCAGAAGGCATGTGTGATGCTGAACATGCAGGCAAACACATGGCTGAAAAAGGTCACGAATTCGGTGCCACGACAGGGCGTCCACGCCGCACAGGCTGGTTTGATGGTCCTGTAGTTCAGCATGCCGTGCGTATTAATGGTGTGACCGGCCTTGCTATTACCAAGCTGGACGTGTTGGACGGTCTTGAAGAAGTGAAACTGTGCACAGGTTATGAACTGAACGGCGAAGTTCTGGAATCTATTCCTGCCTGTTGTTCTCAACTGGAATCTGTAACCCCGGTTTATGAAGTGCTGCCAGGTTGGTCTGAAAATACCTTTGGTGCGACGTCAATGGATCAGTTGCCGGCCAATGCCGTAGCCCTGCTCAGGCGTATTGAGGAAGTGTGTGACTGCAAGGTGACCATGCTCTCAACAGGTCCTGATCGTAATCATATCATTCACCTGTAAGATACAGGGATGATTTAAATCCAGCGACGTACCGTGGTTTTGTATCGGATGTAAACGTCGCCGAACTGCTTTTCCAGATGCTCTTCTTCGGGGATAATCTGAAATTTGTTAATATACATGATGAAACCGGCAACAACGAACAGGCCAAATTTGGCACCAAGCCAGATACTTAATGCAGTCAGGATCAGTCCGAGCCCGAGATACATCGGGTTTCTCGAATACCTGTAAATGCCGGATGAGACGATGGCCGATGTTTTTTTCGGGTAGCGTGGGTCGATCGTTGTTTTGGCAATTCTGAAACTGATCAAGGCCCAGAGGTCGATGCTGATCGCCATAACCAGCAGGGTATAAGCTATGCTGTGTCTGATCTCTGCCTCTATGCTGTGCACGGGAAGAGCTTCACTCAAGCCCCAGATGAGCAGTCCACAAAGCAGCGCAACCACAGGCGGCGGGATCTTCAGTGAGAGTCTTTTCATGCGTGTACTATGACTGACTTGTTGCAGATGTGAACCTGAGAAAAGAGAATCTCCTTTCATGTGCAATATCGTGTTAATATTTCGATAATTACAGCAACGGGAGCAATCATGGAATCGCAAAGCGGGCCAAGCAGGGAACAGTTGCGTGCGCATAGGCAGGTATTCTGGGATGCCTGGCATAAAGCACAGGCGGATCTGCCATTGAATGCGCTGGAAGTGCGTATTGCCCGCGTCATCAGTATGCATCCGGAATATCACCACTACTTTGATGACATGGACGATTTCCTCGATCGCGATTTTGAACTGGATGACGGCATGAATCCTTATCTGCATCTCTCCCTGCATCTGGCACTGGAAGAGCAGGCGGCAACCAAACATCCGCCTGAGCTGGCCAAAGCGCTCGAGCATATGATGATGAAAAAAATGGATCGTCATGATGCTATGCACAAATTGCTCGAAGTGCTGGCTGAAACAGTTTATTACGCCCAGCGTGCCGGTCGTGAGCCGGATGTGGTAGCTTATGCCCGGCGTATGAAGGAGCTAACACAGTTATGATTCGCAGTATTCTTGTATCCATTTTCTTCTTTGTCGGTCCTGCTCTGCTGATGTTCATGCTGCGCAACATCGTATTGATTACGCGGCTCTGGTTAAAAAACAGGCAGCTGCATGCGCATGATAGAGAAATTATTGATATCACTCCGATTCATAATCACATTCACCCGAACTGGTTTGTCATTACCGTGGTGATCATCAGCTTGTTTAGTGCCGTGAGCGTATTTGTGGAGTTGCAACGTTCAGATGATGTTGGTCCTCATCAGTATGTGCCAGCACATATGGGTGAGTCAGGTACGATTGTGCCCGGCGGCTGGAAGCCGAAAGAGCCGCTCTCAGCTCCTTAGCTGCTCCAGATACACAAAGTTTCCGCTTGGGCTGATATCCTTGCAGGGCACCTGCTTGTTGGTGCGTAAACAACATCGGCAACTATAACCATACGTTTCTTCATGGATGTGTGACAAGTCATGATCTCTTGAATTTCGGCAGTAAAATCAACGGGTGGAATAAAAAGCCTGAGTCAGGATAGTTTCTTTGCCTGAATGCGGTTGCGGCGTTAGTCTGCGCGACCGTTTTACGGGCTTAACCTTGGAGGTAGCAACGATGTTTCCACGCACACATTGCGGAGATTTCACAGTAATGCATATCGGACAGACTGTTCGTCTGAACGGTTGGACTCAAACCAATCGTGACCACGGTGGTGTGGTGTTCCTCGATGTGCGTGATCGCTCCGGCCTCGTGCAGGTAGTTGTGCATCCGGATATAGCTGATATTCACAAGCTTGCGCATGGGATGCGTCAGCAGGATGTGATTGAAGTCGTCGGTGAGGTGATTGCACGAACTGATGAAGCCGTGAATACCAAGATTCCTACCGGTGAAATCGAAATCAAAGCAACGGCTATTACTGTGTTGAACCGTTCCGAGACTCCACCGTTTATGGTGGATGATGACTGCGATACATCCGAGCAGGTACGTCTGGAATATCGTTATCTCGATTTGCGCCGTCCGAAAATGCAGCGTTTTATGGAACTACGTCATCGTGTCACTCATGCTGCGCGAAATTATCTGGACACCCAGAGTTTTCTTGAGATTGAAACTCCGATCCTGAATAAATCCACACCTGAAGGCGCACGTGATTATCTGGTGCCGTCGCGTGTTTATCCCGGTTCATTCTTTGCCTTGCCGCAGAGCCCACAGATTTTCAAACAGCTGCTTATGGTGGCTGGCATGGATCGTTATTACCAGATTGCCCGTTGTTTCCGTGATGAAGACTTGCGTGCAGATCGTCAGCCTGAATTTACTCAGGTGGATATTGAACTCTCGTTCGCCAATCAGGATGAAGTCATGGCAGTCGCCGAAGGCTTGTTGCGCGCCATGTTTGATGCCGGTGTTGGTATTCGATTGCCGGAAGAGTTCCCACGTATTACTTATCATGAAGCCATGGATAAATATGGCCTGGATCGTCCGGATGTGCGTTTCGGGCTCGAACATGTGAATCTTACCGAACTGATGAAAAAGGTGGAGTTCAAAGTATTCCGTGAACCTGCTGACAATGGTGGTCTGATCAAGGTGATGCGTGTGCCCGGTGGCGCGTCGGCTTTGTCTCGCAAGCAGATTGATGATTACACCAAATTTGTATCCATCTATGGTGCACGAGGGCTTGCCTGGATCAAGGTCAATGATAAGTCCGACCTGCCGGGTGGTCTGCAGTCGCCGATTGTGAAATTCCTGCCCGAAGATGTGCTGGCTGAAATGCTGGAAGCCTGTGCTGCTGAGAACGGTGATCTGCTATTCTTCGGTGCCGGTGATACGACTGTGGTCAATGATGCCCTGGGTCATCTGCGTGTGAAACTGGGACAGGACCTGGGCCTGGTGACGGAAAATGATCACCGCTTTGTCTGGGTGGTAGATTTCCCGATGTTTGCCTGGAATGCAGATGAGAAACGCCCTGAAGCCCTGCATCATCCATTTACAGCACCTTCTGCAGAAGATCTGCACAAGCTTGAAACCGATCCGCTCAATATGATTTCACAGGCCTATGATCTGGTCTGGAACGGTACTGAAATCGGTGGTGGTTCGATCCGTATTCATAATCCGGAAACGCAGGCACGTGTATTCAAAACGCTGGGTATCTCCGATGAGGAAGCTGACGCCAAGTTCGGCTTCCTGGTGAATGCTCTGAAATATGGTGCACCGCCACATGGTGGTCTGGCCTTTGGTCTGGATCGTGTGCTCTCGTTGATGGCTGGTGTTGATTCTATTCGTGATGTGATTGCTTTTCCCAAAACACAGAAGGCAGCCGACCCTATGTCGAATGCACCAAGTGAAGTTGCTGACGCACAGTGGAAAGAGCTGGGATTACGCAAACGGCCTACGATTAAAGAGAGCTGAGCAATCGGCCAGCCCCGTTGACAATGGCAAACGATAGTTTGATCATGCAAGGCATGAAACGAGTCCTGTTCGTTCTGCTTCTCTCACTATCTGCCTGTGCAACGCATCCGCCTGCACAGGAAATGTCTGATGCCCGCTCAGCCATTAAAACTGCGCAGGAACTGCCTGGTCATGAAGTCAGGGCAGACAAGTATTTACAGTCAGCCGAAAAGGCACTGGAAGATGCCGCAGCAGCCATCAGGCTGGAACAATATGATCGTGCACGTAACAAAGCGCTTGAAGCCAAGCGTAATGCGCAACAGGCGGCTAAATTCAAACAATTTCAACATAACTAATTAAGACACTACGGGGTTAATCATGGCATTTGATAAAATTTGTCTGCCGGAAAGCGGTGAAAAAATCACAATGGGCGAAAATGGCCTGTTGAATGTACCCGATCAACCGATTGTTACCTTTATCGAAGGCGACGGCACCGGGCGTGACATCTGGCGTGCCTCACAGCGGGTTCTTGATGCCGCCGTAGCTAAGGCTTATGGCGGTAACCGCAAGATTGCCTGGATGGAAGTATTTGCCGGTGAAAAAGCCTGGAATATGTACGGTCAGACAGATGAATCCTGGTTGCCTCAGGAAACACTGGATGCATTTTCCGAATACCTGATTGGCATCAAAGGCCCGTTGACCACTCCGATCGGCGGCGGCATTACCTCGTTGAACGTGGCTTTGCGCCAGAAACTGGATCTTTATACCTGCCTGCGTCCGGTAAAGTATTTTGCCGGAGTGCCATCACCGGTCAAACGCCCTGAAGATGTGGACATGGTGATCTTCCGTGAGAATTCCGAAGACATTTATGCCGGAATCGAGTGGGCAGCGGGCTCAGACGAAGTGAAAAAAGTTATTGCCTTCCTGCAGGATGAGATGGGTGTGAGCAAGATTCGTTTCCCTGATTCCAGCGGCATCGGTATTAAACCGGTTTCTCAGGAAGGTACAGCCAGACTCGTGCGTGCTGCCATCCAGTATGCCATTGATAATGATCGCAAGTCAGTCACGCTGGTGCACAAAGGCAATATCATGAAATTCACCGAGGGCGGCTTCCGCAACTGGGGATACGATGTTGCCAGGAATGAGTTTGGTGCTGTAGAGATTGATGGTGGCCCATGGTGCAAGTTGCCGAATGGCATTGTGATTAAGGATGCCATTGCTGATATCGCGCTGCAGCAGGTGCTAACCCGTGCCACTGAGTTCGATGTCATTGCCACCCTGAATCTGAATGGTGATTATCTCTCTGATGCATTGGCTGCTCAGGTGGGTGGTATCGGTATCGCACCGGGTGCCAATATCAACTACAACACCGGCCATGCCATTTTTGAAGCGACTCATGGCACAGCTCCGAAATATGCCGATAAAGATATGGTGAACCCGTCATCGGTTCTGCTTTCCGGCGAAATGATGCTGCGTTATATGGGCTGGACGGAAGCGGCCGAGCTTATTCTGAAGGGTATTAAAGGGGCAATCACTGCGAAAACCGTCACTTATGATTTTCATCGCCTGATGGATGGTGCAAGCAAACTTTCCACCTCGGCATTCGGTGATGCTGTGATTGCGAAGATGGATGTTGCAGCTGCTGATTCGGTTGAGGATCAGTATGACCTGTTGGCAGCACGCTTTAAAGTGCTGTTTGAAGCGGGTACCGAGAAGAGCGCAGAAGTGGCTCAGGTGGCGATGGAGAAGGCACGCAAGCAGTTGACTGCTGCGGGCACCTTCTCTGAAGAGCAGGGCAAAAATCTGAAGTCCTTTCTTGAGCGTGATTTTGCCCAGATGGCGACAACCATGCGTAAAGAAGCAAAAGAGAAACTTAATCCGTCACGTGTCAGTGCCGGTGCGATTTCATCGCTTTCCGCGCTTCTCAGTGCAGCGGGCAATGCTCTGACCAGCATTGCCGAGCGTACCCAGAAGGCGGTTTCATGTCGCTCCGGTGAGATTACCAGTGCCGGCACTTTGACCTGTGATGCCTGTGGGCATGAGTTGCATTTTAAGAAGACAGGACGTGTACCACCGTGTCCGAAATGTCATGCCACGGAGTTTGGCAAAAGCTACTGATGGTCATTCACCACTGAGATCACGAAGGAAAATCTTGAATGAAAAAAGGCCCGGTCATCTGACCGGGCCTTTTTTATCTTAAATTTCGCTATGGTGATTAAAAACGGAAGAATCCGCCAGCATATGGGCCTTTGAATGTAATATCGGCAAATGCGCCATTGGAGTCAACTTTCAGAGCCATCTGTCGGTAACCGGCGTAGATGCCGAGTGTCGGCACAGGAGAAAACTCAATCTGGGCATCGGCATCAAGGAAGCTGTTGCCAGCATAACCGAGATAACCTACACGACCGGTTACACCGATAAAGTCGGCCAGTGCGACACGCCCGCGCAGGCCCAGTGTCGGGATAGGCAGAGTGAAGTTTTTATTGGCTGTCTGGCCAGCGCTGGTCATAGATGTTTTGGCGATGATAGTTTTAATTGAAGTTTCAATACCCAATTGGAAGCGGGAAGGCATGTCATCCATGTTGATCAGGTAATAGGTGTAACCGAAGTCGATCAGATCCGCCTTGAATTCACTTTGCACAGTGGTGCCGGGAATATAATTCAGACCACCAAAGCTGATCGGACGGGCTAGTGTTCCATTAGCGGTAAAACTCATGGGTACGAAACCGAGGGTAAACAACGAGTCCCCCATGTTGATGCTGACTTCGCCTGTCGGCTGTTTGCTGTTATCAAAGTTGATATCATTTTGCATATCTATACGAGTACCGATATTGTTTACGGTTGAGGTGAATTGTCCGGAAGGTGAGAGCAACATGTAGCCTAGCTTGATTGAGACGGTTTCATCCGCCTGGGCAAAACCTGCAAAGGCAAAGCAACCTGCTGCCATTGCAGTCATCATTTTTGTTTTCAAATTCATCACCATTGATTGGTCTCCATGATTGGGTTTAGTGAAATGCTGGCGTATGCTTGGATACTTGCAATGCATAAACTGTGATATACATCACAACTCAAATTAAGACTGCAATTCCTGAACCTAAGGTTACAATCCTTTCATGTTTCTTGGCGTGGATACGGGTGGAACCTTTACTGATTTTGTGCTCTTCTATGAGTCGGGTTTTCGTTTTCACAAGGTGTTATCCACGCCGGATGATCCATCGCGAGCCATTGAGCAGGGCATCAGCGAACTCGGGCTTAATGCTGCAGATCTGCATCTGGTGCATGGCTCAACAGTAGCCACCAATGCCATTCTTGAACGCAAAGGCGTACGCACTCTTTTTATTACCAATAAAGACCTGGAAGACCTGCTGATTATTGGCAGGCAAACCAGAGCCGAGTTGTATCAACTTACACCTGCTCCGAAAGAGGCCTGGATCAAACATGAAGACTGCCTCGGTGTGGTTGGCAGAATCAATGCAGATGGCAATGAAATCGAGCTTATGGATTCTGATGCTCTGAAAATGATTACCCGGTTGCTTGAGCAGGGAGATTATGAGGCCGTAGCAGTAAACCTGTTGTTTTCTTTTCTCAACCCTGAGCATGAGCAGCAACTGGCAGCTGTTTTGCCTGAAAACCTGTTCGTTTCACTGTCGCATCAGGTGCTGTCGGAATATCGGGAGTATGAGCGTGGAGCTACCACGTATCTCAACGCCTATGTCGGCCCATTGGTGCAGCGATACCTGAAACGTTTACAACATGAACTGGCCCCTAAACATCTGTTTGTTATGCACTCGGCAGGCGGTGTTATGGCAGCAGATGCCGCCGCTGCGCAGGCCGTGTCTCTGGTGCTTTCGGGGCCTGCCGGAGGCCTTGTTGCCGCACAGGCTGTGGGTCAACAGACGGGTGAAACTAAACTGCTTAGCTTTGATATGGGAGGAACCAGTACCGATGTCGCACTGATCAACGGGGCTCCATCGATGACAACAGAGGGCAATATCGCAGGCATTCCGGTTGCTTTACCGATGCTGGATATTCATACCATTGGTGCCGGTGGTGGTTCGCTTGCCTGGGTGGATGAGGCAGGACTACCACAGGTGGGGCCGGAATCTGCCGGGGCAACACCGGGGCCGGTTTGCTACGGACGAGGTGGAATAACTCCTGCTGTGACCGATGCGAATCTCCTGCTTGGTCGCATTCCTGAATCTGCAAAACTCGGCGGTTCCATGTCGTTGAACCGCGAGGCTGCATTGGAAGCCTTTGCTGTCTATGGTGAGAAGATCGGCATTGGTGCCGAACAAGCTGCCGAAGCGGTTATTCATATCGCTGAAGAGCATATGGCTGGAGCGCTGCGTCTGGTATCGGTGGAACGCGGTTTTAATCCTGCCGATTTTACGCTGCTATGCTTCGGCGGGGCAGGTGGATTGCATGCCTGTGCTCTGGCAGAAAAGCTGGCTATGAACAGGATTATTTTCCCTGTAGCCAGTGGCGCTTTTTCAGCTATGGGCATGCTGGCTGGGCGTCAGCAGGGCGAGTTTTCCCGTACACGCTGTCTGAAACTGGATGATGAAAGCACAGTTGCCAGTCTCGCTGAGTTGTACGCCGAACTGGAGCAGGAGGCAAAAGCTGGCATGCAGGGACTAACACTGCAGTTTGAACACCGGATGGATATGCGTTACGCCGGACAAGGGTTTCACATCACCATTGATGTGTATGAGAGTGACAGGGTTAATCTGCACAAGAACCTCAAACAGCGTTTTGAGCAGGCGCACAGGCAAGCTTATGGACACAGTCTGAAGCGTCCGGTTGAAATGGTGACCGCCAGGCTCACCGCTGTGGTTGAGCAGGCAGCGGTCACCTTCCCAAAACTCTATTCCACTCTTGATGTTGGGCAGAGCGAATATTCCGACGTGTACGGTGTGGGGCATGTGCCTCATTATCAGCGCGATCAATTATCGGCAGGCTTCAGCTGCAAGGGACCCGCATTGATTGTCGAAGCGACATCCACATTATGGTTGTCAGAAGCATGGCAGATGCACGTTGATGTTAGCGGGCACCTGATGCTGAAAAGATTGTTATGAGTGCTGTTGAGCTGAGTCTGTTTTCTCATCGCCTTGCAGCCACCTGTGAGGAGATGGGGGCCATACTCAAACGTAGCGCGATTTCCCCCAATATCCGTGACCGCGAAGACTTTTCCTGTGCTCTGTTCACCAGGGATGGCGAGTTGATTGCGCAGGCTGCCCATATCCCTGTGCATCTGGGTTCAATGGCATTTGCCATGTCCGGTGTGGTGGGGTTATTCGACTGGCAGGTTGGCGATGTTGTGATATTCAACGACCCGTATTTGGGTGGCACACATCTGCCGGATATCACTATTGTCACACCTGTATTCGTTGAGCTTGAGTTGACGGCATTTGCGGCAACACGTGCGCATCACGCAGATATTGGCGGTGCCACACCCGGATCCATGGGCGTGGAAACCCGTCTTGAAGATGAAGGGCTGATTATTTCACCTCGTCACTGGTTTGCAGCAGGCGTGGAAAATCAGGAACTGGTGGAGCTGTTCTTTGCCAGAGTGCGCGCGCCTGAAGAACGCATGGGAGATCTCGCAGCCCAGCGCGCTGCCTGTCAACTTGCCTCACAACGATTGAATGCGTTTGAAAGCGATCAGCTGGAATCGATGTTTGCCTCACTCATTTCAATTTCAGAAGTCTATGGCCGTAATGCCATCGCATCGATCCCGAATGGCATATATCGGTTTGAAGATCACCTTGAGGATGATGGTTGTGGCTCAACCTGTTTACCGATCCGCCTGACGATGACCGTATTTGACGAACAGGTAAGTCTTGATTTTACCGGTACTGCAGAGCAGAGCATGGGGCCTGTGAATTGTCCGATGGCAGTGACTGCAGCCAGTGTGTTTTATGTGTTCCGCTGCCTGATGCCAAAACATACACCACAAACTGCCGCCATCTTTCATGCCGTTTCGATCATGGCCCCGGAAGGCTGCCTTGTGAATGCGAGAGCCGGAGCACCGGTTGCCGCCGGTAATGTCGAGACCAGTCAGCGTATTGTCGATGTTGTATTGGGAGCTTTGGCGCAAGCTATTCCGGAATCCATACCTGCAGCAGCGCAGGGCACGATGAATAATGTGATCTTCGGCGGTGGCTCACAAAATTCTGAGTGGGTGTATTACGAAACGCTGGCCGGGGGCATGGGAGCGCATGCTAATGCTGCCGGATTGAGTGCAGTGCAGTGCCACATGACCAACACCAAAAACTCCTCCATTGAGGTGCTGGAGATGCATTATCCGCTGCGCATCTCTGAATATAGTGTGCGCAAGGGCTCAGGCGGAAACGGTGTTTATCGAGGTGGTGATGGCCTGATACGCGAATGGCAGGTGCTGGAAAATTGCCATCTGTCACTGTTGACTGAGCGAAGGCTTACACAGCCCTACGGGCTGCAGGGTGGTGAGGCAGGAAAATGTGGTCGCAACCGGCTGTTTAGAAACGGGGCATGGTCTGAACTGCCAGCGAAAGGCAGTGTTGTGCTGCTTGCAGGTGATCGCATCAGAATCGAGACACCCGGTGGCGGCGGTTTTGGCCTAGCGGTGGGAAACGAAAAGTGAATTTCATTTTTTTTTTACCACAGAGGACGCTAAGGACGCAGGGGTAAAACAAATACAGTAGTATATTGTTCTGCGGATACTGCTTTCCTCTGTGTTCTTAGCGACAAGGTGAATTGCGCTTGCGCAAGAGAGAGCGCCCTGGGGTGCCTCTGCGGTGAGATGTTTATGTTATTAATAATGGTGGATAGATGATTTTTCTTGGTATTGAAACATCGTGTGATGAAACAGCTGTGGCGATTTATGATGGTGACAGATCAAGCGGCAGGGGAAAGCTACTGGCCGAACAGGTGGCATCACAGATTGAAACGCATGCGCGCTTTGGTGGCGTGGTGCCTGAGGTGGCATCACGTGAGCATCTGACTGCACTGCCGCCCATGATCGAGTCTATCATGCAAGAAACCGGCTTGACGTTCAGTCAGATTGATCAGATTGCTATCACCGCAGGCCCGGGCTTGATGGGAGCTCTGTTGGTAGGCACATCTTATGCCCGCGCACTTGGCATGGTGCATAATATTCCGGTGATGCCGATCCATCACATGGAAGGTCATCTGCTGGCTCCCGGCATTGATAATCTGTTACCAACGTTTCCGTTTATCACACTGCTGGTGTCCGGTGGCCATACCATGCTGGTGCGCGTGGATGGTATCGGCTCCTATAGTATTGTCGGGCAGACGCTCGATGATGCGGCCGGTGAGTGTTTTGATAAATCGGCGAGACTACTGGGTTTACCATATCCGGGAGGCCCTGAAATTGCACATCTGGCCAAAGGTGGTGATGCCAAACGATTCAAGCTGCCGCGCCCGATGTTGAATACAGACAATCTTCACTTCAGTTTTTCAGGCCTGAAAACGGCAGTAATGTATGCTGTAAAAAATGCCGGAGGTGTTGAATCATTTGATGCTCAGGCATTGTCCGATATGGCCGCCGCCATTGAAGCTGCAATCTGTGAAGTGCTGGTGAAAAAGAGTATTCGTGCATGTCTGAAGGAAGATGCACCCAGACTTGTGATTGCCGGTGGAGTAGCAGCCAATCAGAGTCTGCGTCAGATGCTCTTTGATATGGCAGGCAAAAAACAAATCGAAGTCCACCTGCCTGACCCCAAGCACTGCACCGATAACGCCGCGATGATCGCTTATGCCGGATTTCAGCGCGCCTGTGCCGACCAGAATATTCCCGATGACTGGGATGCGCAACCGAGATGGCCGCTGGCTTAACCAGCCTCAGTAGCCAAATAAATATTTGGCTGCTTGTCTGGATTCACAGGCCTTGTCGTAGGCCGGATTGTTTTGTTCTCCCTGGAGTTTTTGCGAGGATATGATTTTTCCGATCCTGCAGGCCTCTTCAAACTCTTGAGAAAATGAAAACGAATAAAACAGAACCTGATGCGCCAGTATAGATGGCACCTCATTTAATGAGGGCTTCAGGTATGGCACCATCCATTTGAGCAATGGCAGGTGTTGTTGCTCCGTTGCTACCTTAAAGCCAAGCCATGTCAGAGATAGAGGTCCCATTCTGGGGTGAGATGCAAAACCGACTAAATTTTCTACAGAATATTTTTGTCCTAAATCCAGGTTCAGAATAGCCTGTTCTACTTTAAACCATTGCTGGGTTAACTGGGATGCCCAGATAACAAGCAGGCATGTTAAGATGATTGACGTAGCTTTCACCGAAAACCTTGATCTTATTTTCCAGCTGTTTTTCCAAAGCCATGGTGCCAGTGCAATGCCTGCAAAGAATGAGGCGACTAATAAAATCATGGGGCGGTGGAATACTGTGTTGACTTGTGACTGCAATATGAAAGCAGAGGCCGCAAGAGCAAAAGGAAGCCTGATGCTATCTCCATTTAACACGAGTTTGATAGTGACTTGAGCTAATTTATAAATGCCCCAGCAAAGCGCAACGAATGCAATCAGACCCGCTTCAGCCAAAACATGAAGAAATATATTATGGGCATTGTATGGAACAAAACTGGATGGAATTTCCATATTCAGGTTGTCATTGATCCATGAGATAGTAGCGGGTTTCACGATCCAGAACTCAGATTGGAACTGGCCCCAGCCGACACCGGTAAGTGGGGCATTCATGAACTCATGAATAGCTGCCACCCAGATAACGAGGCGGGCGTTAAAGGAGGCCGCCGCCGTTTGAGTCACAACCTGGACGCCCTGAGCTTCAACCGAAGGGTTGCTGAATTCAAGGAAAATAGCGCCAGCTGCAAGCCCCGCAAGCCACATGGGGATCAATTTCTGCGTAAATAGTACTCGTCCCGGTTTAAGAGCGAACAGAAGCAGGGTGATCGTTATGAGGAAAGCGATCCATCCGCCTCGGGATAGTGTATCAAAAAGCAGGGCAGTAAAGAAAATGATACAGGCCGCATAAACAGGTTTCTTTTCCAGTAAAAAAAACCAATGGGAAAACAGCCATGCAAATCCGATTGCTGCAGCAAATATATTCCCCTGATTGAACGGCCCCGACACTTTGAGGGCAGGAGGTAGAGCTAATGTGACCGTACCAATTTGAAGAGCCTCACCAGAGGTTCCTCCTAGCCAAACGAAAAGACCAATTAATCCCCAGGATATAGCGATGAAGATATATGCCTTCATCCAGCAGATCAGGGAAGTCGAAGAAACCGATGCACCGATGATCAGCATTATAAATGCCATGAGATATTGGATATTTTGCAGTCGCCATGTTTCTTCAGCCAGCAGATAATTGTTATTAAGCAGGAATAGTTGAATACACAGTATAAATATAAAACTGGCAAATAGAGGTTTGGATAGATACAGCCACTTCTTTTGAAGCATGATACTTGCTGCAAACAATGCGGCAGCAGCTGAAGCTAGAATTAAATTAACATCAAATGGGAATGTGCCCGGGAAAATATACGGGGTAAGTAGCAACAATATAAATGCAGTTATGGAGATCAAAGATGCTGGTTGAAGAAAATCCGTTCGTAACAAGGTTACACTATTTTTGATAAAGTTCCCAGCTTGTCAAATCATTGGCCGTTGTTGCTGCAGGTATGCTTGCTTGTGAGAATGCGCCAGATATTTCTTTTTTATGATAGCCATCCTTAGCTTCCAAATCCGTGGCTATCACAATCGGGCTAGCCTGGTGTTTTGCTCCAACAATAACGGTTTGATTATTGTTGCCTACTGTTGCAGCTATTTGAACATCCATGGAAAGGTTTCGAATTTCAAACAACTCAGTATCCGAGTTTGCTAGTGTAATATTTTTACTGACCACGCCGTTACTCTGTTTATCCGTGGTCAATAACGGAACATATTCGAGGTGATCATCAAAGAAACTGTTTTCAAAGAGATACAGATGATACACATCTGCCAGTGTTTGAGAGTTATTCGCTTTTTCCCGATAGCTTTGATAAGAGGGGATTGCAACGGCAGAAAGAATCCCGATGATGGCAACAACAATCATTATTTCGATGAGAGTAAATCCAGATTGCTTATTATCCATGGTCAGGTTCCTTCTGATAAAAAATGGCATGAGTGGCTCAATCTTCTGGCAGCAAGTAAGAGGCCAATCTCAAGCTAGAGCTCAATCGTTACACTCGTCATTTGCCTGAAGTCTTTTGATTCTGTTTCTAATTCCCTGTTGGTACTTCTCAGGCATAGTTTGCATTCTTCCCGCAAGAAATTGTACCGCAGCACGGCAACCGTTACTTTTTTTCAATAATGATGATGCATAACCAACCGTAAATGGTTGCGCATCCGGCTTTTGGGATGCTCTATTGGCTAGGTCAAAGGCCAGTTCATCATTGTGAAGTTCCTGGTGAGCAATAAAACTGGCAACGAGTAGCGGGTCGGAGCTGTTTAGAAAGGGTTCACTTTTTGAGAGTATCTCAACAGATTCCTGCATTTTGTTGGCCTCGTATGCCAGTAACCCCTCGGTGAGACGATAGATATCTCTGAAATAAGGATCCATGATCTGCCCTACCCTTAATTGATAATGCAGGTGGTTCCACCAAGTATTTCTTGATGATGGCACTGTTTTCTGGCTTTCAGCATAGATATTGAAAACATTAAGCACAGCAAGGTCTGCCGCCAGTCCCGGCAGTGCGCCTGCCCATGCGCGATAAAACAGCTGTTGCTTATCTGACCATACTGGTGCCTCCTGATGCGCAGCATAGAGTTGAATATCTGAAACCGAGCGACCCCATACCACCAGAGCAAGCAATATGCCCGCAACGGGTACAATGACGGTCCATCTGAGTGTCACGAAAGATCTCTACGCCTGAACAAAAGAATGGCTATCAACATTGCAAGGAGGGCATATGCCAGATGATGAATGCAGTAGCCGATCACCTGGACAGTCTCAATAGTATGATTATGGGCCATAGCCAGAGATATCTCGCTGCTGGAGAGATCAGGCAGTAGCTGGTTCGTTGCTTGTATGATCACCATAACAATATTGGAAGTGCTTTGCTGTATTTCCACATTTTGTAGTGCGGCCAAAACGGGAGGGATCGTCCAACAGAGTATCCAGACTGAAAAGAGGAATACGGTGATCTCCGGTAGTCCGCTGGCGCTTGACGTGATAAGAAACAGTACAGCTGTGAGAGCGATATAGGGCAGCAGAATCAACAGCGTTCCGAAGATGAAGGAGGTATCTGTATTTGAGCCGACATATCCTTGCCATGCAGAAGACGCAAAGGCGATAGCAAGAGATCCTGAAATCAGGAACAGCAATAGCAGGGGCAGAAATCCAGACGTTATGCCAGCAAAACGGGCCAGGAAATACTGGGCACGAGACATAGGTAGTGTCAGGAAAATATGGCATGTGCTCTGTTCGATATCACGAGCTAGTAGCGGGGTTGCAATAAAGAAGATGTAGACCAGAAGCCAACAATGCAGACATAAAAATAGCAGGTCAATTATCACCTTGCCGATATCAAGCATGAACAATGAGGCGGGAATTAACATAAGCCAGGGGACAAACATCAATATGGCGGCCAGAATCTGGTAGATGCGTTGGCTGGCTATCTCCCTGAGTGTCAGTAGTGCCAGAAATAATGTTTTTTTCATTGGGCGGACTCTGTCCAGTGCTTCAGCTTCTCTTCAAGAATTTTTACTTCATGCAACGAGTGTGTGACAAGAGTTATATTTTCGCAGATTTTTCCATGCGCCATAATCAAAATACGGTCGCAGAGTTGAACCATGTCGGAAACAATATGACTGCTCATCAGTATAGCCGCGCCCTGCTTTTTGCGATGTTTGAGCGTAGCCAGTGTTTCAGCCCTGCCAAGTGCGTCCAGTCCCGACATCGGTTCATCCAGAAGAATCAGGCGTGGATGGTTACATAGTGTCAGAGCCAGTGAGGCTCGTTGTCGCATACCTTTTGAATATGTTCTGATCGGTTTGTTTTGTGCCTTGTCAGGCAGGCCAAACTCATTCAGTGAGTCCTTGGCGGCTGACGAGGGGTAGTTACTGCTACGACACTTGTAAGTAAGAAGATCCAGAGCTGAGAGAGAGGCGGGGAGCTGAGCTAATTCGGCAAGATAAGCTGGAGGCTCATCAGTATTGATGCTGCCCGAGTCTGGATTGACCAGGCCAAGAATACATTTGATCAGTGTGCTTTTTCCTGCACCATTGGCCCCTAATAAACCAACTGCTTTATTTTTATCAATATGAAGACTCACTTGTTCGAGAGCCATGTCTTGCCCGAATATTTTACTTAAATTTTTAACTTCTAAACAACTCATTGTATTAAACCTTTCCGGCTAAAGAGATGTAAGTATGGTAAATGGAAGAAATAAAAAGAGGGCCTCTCAGCCCTCTTCTTGTTTCTCTAGCACTACTATTACAGGGCAGAAAGTGCAGTCAGAGCAGTACCTGCTGCTGAAGCTGTTTCAGTAACTGTGGAACTTGAACTTGAGGTTTTGTACTCAGTATCACCAGAAGTATGTTTTGTGTTCGCGCTATAAGCTTGGGCACCACTAGGCGCAAATGATGAGAACTCAACAGATGCTGATGTAGTTAATGTTGCGGTACCAGAAGCAGAATCAACGAGTGTGATTGTGCCAGTTTGAACACCTTCGGTTGCTGGGTACTCATTATTGTCATTGAAGAATACTTCATAGGTAGTCTGTGCAGTTCTCAGGTCAGACTGGGCTGCAGAGTTGAATGCTTTTACACGGTAGCTGGCGAACTGTGGGATGGCGATAGACGCCAGAATGCCGATGATGGCAACTACGATCATCAACTCGATTAGTGTGAAGCCTTTTTCTTTCTTGATCATGTTCATCATAAGAATGATTCTCCTTTTCGTTATTGTTGCCATCAATGGGCAATGTTATCAGGAGATAATAAAGCAAGTGCTGTGCCAGCGAATGTCTATAAACAACGGTATTTTTAGTCAGAATGTGTTGGAAAACGTCACATTGTGGTGTCAAAAAAGGTCACCTGTGTGTTTAGGCTTGAATTTCAATGATTTACACACGATTTCTGATGAGTAACCTGACTCTTTATATGGTTAGATAGGGATGGAATATAGATGGCAGCAAGGTTATTTAAGCTCAGGGATGTTCCGGATGATGAAGCTGAAGATGTGCGTCAGTTATTATATGAGCATGAGATCTCGTTCTACGAAACGCATGCCGGCGGCTGGGGCATAGGCACTCCGGCCATCTGGTTGCATGATGAAACGCAGCTGGATCAGGCGAGAGGGCTCATCGATAGCTACCAGGAACAGCATTTTGCAGAAATTCGAGCCGAATACGACAGATTGAGAGAAGAGGGTGGGCATGTCACATTCTTGGACAAGTTCAAACAGCATCCGGTTGTAGTCATCATATTTATTCTTGTAGCGTTGTTTATTCTCTACGTAAGTCTCAGCCCATTCCTTAATTTCGGAAAATAGTACGGTTAGTCGTCGCAGCCCCTGAACTTTCATTCGGCATTCCGATGTTCTACACTGTTTCTATGAAAATCCTTAGTTACCTGCTTGTCTGTCTTTTTGCATTTCCAGCTTTTGCTACGGAAGCGGTTGCTGATAAAGATCGAACCAGCCTTATCCTGAACAAAGTCGATGATCTTTGGCGCGGTGCTTCTTCTTATGCCATGGTGACTATGCGGGTGAAAACCGAACACTATACCCGCACAATGCGTATGGAGGGGTGGTCCAAGGGTAAGGAGAAAACGCTGTTCCGTGTGCTCGAACCTCTGCGTGAAAAGGGCACGATGACGTTGAAATCCGAAAACCATATCTACACCTATTTGCCCAAGACAGATCGCACGATTCGCCTGACCAGCGGCATGATGATGGGTTCGTGGATGGGCAGCCACCTGACCAATGACGACCTGGTGAAAGAGGCCAGGCTGGAAGAGGATTATAATGCCTCAATCAGCTTTGAAGGAGAACGAGATGGTCGCAAAATCATTGAGTTTACGCTAGTTCCCAAACCGGACGCACCGGTGGTGTGGGGTAAATTACTGCTGATCATTATGGCTGACTCCTATACTCCTTTGATCGAGTTTTATTACGATGAAGATATGCAATTGGCGCGCACGTTTACTTTTAACGACCTGAAATTGCTTGGAGGGAAAGAACGCCCCGCTGTGTTACGCGTCGTACCTGCAGACAAACCCGACGAGTATACCGAATTTATCTATGAGCAGCTTGAGCTGAATATTCCGGTCAACGATTCGATGTTCTCAAAGTCAAGTTTAAAGCGCCGTTGATGTTAAGCTGAGATGAGAATTCTGACGCTGGCATCAAGAAATGTGCGCCGAAGCTGGCAACGCTCTCTGGTCACCATGCTGGCCATGGCTTTTGCCTGTTTTATCATGATTGTTTTTGCCTCGCTGATGGAAGGCATGATGCTGGGCTCCGAGCGCAGTGTGGTCTCGATGAATCTGGGTGACATCCAGATTCA
>JAJFLE010000021.1 GCA_021772835.1 Mariprofundus sp. | reverse complement strand
GGTGCCATGCAATACCTGAAGCTGGCAGAAACGTCTGACTTGCCACGTATCGCATCCATCCAGAACCCGTACAACCTGCTCAACCGCTCCTATGAGATTGGCCTTGCCGAAATATCCTGTCGTGAACAGGTGGGGCTGCTGGCTTATTCACCGCTTGCTTTTGGCACCCTCTCCGGAAAATACCTGAACGGAAGCAGGCCGCAATCTGCCAGACTCACCCTGTTTGACAGCTACACCCGCTACTCAGGCTCCAGAGGTATCAATGCAACCGCAGCTTACGTAGATATCGCACACAAACATGGCATCAATCCTGCTCAAATGGCTTTAGCTTTTATTCGCCAGCAGCCATTTGTAACATCGACCATCATCGGTGCTACCGACATGCAGCAACTGGCGGATAATATCACAAGCTACGAGGTGAAACTTTCACATGAATGCATTGCAGATATCGAAAATGTGCACAATGACAACCCGAACCCCTGCCCGTGATGGCTTTAGCCACTGCTTATTCGTGCATTTAGTTTTGGCAAAGGCATAATTGATACCATGAATCGTAGCCGACTACTTATGGTGCTGGCACTGGTTTTGACCCTGTCAGCCTGTGCTACCACAGAAAACAACCATGACCCCATTGAACCGGTCAACCGTGGCATGGACACCGTCAACGATACGGTTGACCGCATCACACTCAAACCCGCTGCAAAAGGCTACACCGCAGCAGTCCCCAAACCTGTGCGTACGGCTGTTTCCAACTTCTTCGACAATGTGACCTATTTAAACACCGTGCTGAATGACTTTCTGCAGGGTAAGGGCGCACAGGGAGTAGCCGATCTCTCCCGCTTCCTTATCAATACCACACTCGGTGCCGGTGGCCTCGTTGATGTGGCATCATCCATGGGGCTGGAGCGCCATGAAGAAGACTTCGGACAGACACTTGCTGTTTGGGGCGCAGGACAGGGTGCCTATATTGTTTACCCGCTCCTGGGACCTAACTCGGTGCGCGATACGCCGGATTTTTTGACTGCCACGGCAACTGACCCGCTGTTCTGGGCAGGTTTTGTTCTCGCCCCGCAAGTCACCATCCCTATTGCTGTTCTGAAATACGTCGATAAACGGGCACAATTGCTTGATGCATCCAATGCGCGTGATGAGCTTGCACTGGATCCGTATGTATTTACGCGTGAGGCATGGCGACAGAACCGTGAATATAAAATATATGACGGTAACCCGCCAAAAATTGAATCAACTGATGATGGATGGGAAGAAGATGTCTGGGGCGATGATGAACAGAGCTTGGATAATGAAGCAACTTCATTGCAAAGCAATGATGTTATTCAAGAATCTGCAATCGCAGAAAACGGAACGAAAGTAGCCATGAACGAGGCTGAAATGCCAGCTGCCTCAGCTGAAAACATAGCAGCTCAGCCGGTCACTGAAATCGATTCGGCCAATCCGCCCTTGAATTCAGCCAGCGCGCAGCCTGTTACCAGGGGCACAGCTCTACAGACATATGTTATCAATCTGACATCGCATGAGACCAAAGCCAAAGCATCTGCCGAGCAGGCGAGACTTAAAGGCTATGGTTTTGAAACAGATATCAAGCAGGTAAGCCTCAGTGGCAAAACATGGTATCGCCTCCGCCACACGGAACATCTAGGCAACAAACAGGCACAGCAAAAGATGCAGGAAATCAGCGACAAAACAGGCTTGACCGGTGCCTGGCTGGAGCTGTCACAGTAAGCAAGACTCAGATTCTGCTAGCCCGGTGACGCAACAGATGATCGGCCAGCACCAGTGCCAGCATCGCTTCGGCAATGGGTACGGCCCTGATACCTACACATGGATCGTGTCGGCCCTTGGTTACAATATCCGTTTCATTGCCATGGATATCAACTGTTGGTCGTGATGTGAGAATGGATGAGGTCGGTTTCAGCGCCATACGTGCACGAATGGTATCGCCATTGGAGATACCGCCGAGAATACCGCCGGCATGATTACTCTGGAAACCATCCATACGAATCGCATCACCAAACTCAGAACCTCTGGCCTCTATGCAAGACATGCCATCACCAATTTCCACAGCTTTCACGGCAGGAATATTCATCAATGATTTGGCAATGTCGGCATCGAGTCGATCAAATACGGGTTCGCCCAGGCCCGGAATCATACCGTGCGCCTCAACAGTGACACCGGCGCCAATGGAATCACCTGTTTTACGCAGCACATCCATGAATTCTGCCATCTGTTCAGCCGCATCGACGTCGGGACAGAAAAACGGGTTATTGCTAATCTCATCGGCATTGAAAGCTGACGGATTGGCCTTCACCGGCCCGATCTGATCTACCCAACCCAGAATAGAGATGCCCGATTCCGCCAACAACTTCTTGGCCACAGCACCAGCAGCGACGCGAACCGCAGTTTCACGTGCCGAAGATCGGCCACCACCGCGATAATCACGCAGACCATATTTCTCGAAATAGGTGAAATCGGCATGACCCGGACGGAACTTATCTTTGATCTCGGAGTAATCTTTGCTGCGCTGATCTGTATTGCGAATCAGTAGCGCTATGGGACAACCTGTCGTTTTGCCATCGAAGACACCGGAGAGAATCTCCACTTCATCCGCCTCGCGGCGCTGGGTGGTATATTTGGACTGACCCGGTTTACGTCTATCCAGATCGGGCTGGATGTCCGCTTCGCTTAAAGAGAGACCTGCGGGACACCCTTCAACAATGACCACGAGGGCCGCGCCATGCGACTCGCCTGCAGTTGTAACCCTGAATATTTGTCCGAAAGAGGAGCCGGACACGATTAATCGATTTCCGGATCGCCTGCACCGATATGGAAACCGGCATCGACATAATGCAGTTCACCTGTCACACCAGATGCCAGATCGGAAAGCAGATAAACCGTGGTATTACCCACCTCAAGCTGCGACACATTGCGCCCCAGCATGGAGCCGCGCGCGCTTTTCTCCATCAGCTTACGGAAATCACCGACTGCCGATGCTGCCAGCGTTTTGATCGGCCCTGCCGAGACAGAATTCACACGAATGCCTTGTGT
Source organism: Mariprofundus sp. (assembly GCA_021772835.1). Classification (GTDB taxonomy): domain Bacteria; phylum Pseudomonadota; class Zetaproteobacteria; order Mariprofundales; family Mariprofundaceae; genus Mariprofundus. Next base: position 29,027 of record JAJFLE010000021.1, on the reverse strand, counting down.
GCCGAGATCCTGCGCAAGATAACGTGTTGACGCCTCAAGTGCAGCTTTGGCAACACCCATAACACCATATCCCGGAACCGCACGTTCAGCGCCCAGATACGACATGGTGACCATGCTACCGCCCTCTTTCATCATAGGGGCCGCGCGTTGAGCACAAGCTACAAACGAGTATGCGGAAACATCCAGTGCAAGATGGAAATCTTCACGTGTTGTTTTTGAGAAACCATTCTGCAAGGCATCTTTATTGGCAAAAGCGATCGAATGCACAATAAAATCGATCTCGCCCCACTGCTCTTTCACCTGTGCGAAAAAGGCATCAATGCTGGTTTCCTCGGAAACGTTCATCGGCGCAATGATCTCGGCATCCAGACTCTCAGCCAATGGACGCACACGTTTTTCCATCATTTCACCAAGATAGTTAAATCCGAGGGTTGCACCTTCGCGTTTGGCTGCCTGTGCAACACCCCACGCAATAGATTTATTATTGGCCACACCAAGAATCAGGCCTTTTTTACCGTCAAGAATACCCACGTATAACTCTCCTGCTCATTTCTCTTAAGGCGAAATAATATCAGCAGCAGTGGCAAAGCGCACGTAGTGCCGTATTCGCTCACCTGCATAGCACATCAGCAGGTCGCTTGCTCGAAGCAAGCCTGTTTAGCGACGTCACAAAAAATCTATGAGGCTCTCTTTCGTTCTATCGCATGCATTTGGGCATCTGAAAAACCAAAATGATGACCAATCTCGTGCACCAGCACATCTCTGATACAAGTGGACAGACATTCCCCACTCTCAGCCTGCATGGCCAAGATGGGCTTGCGATAGAGGTGAATCATATCCGGTAACACTCCCGATTCGACAGACTGACGTTCAGTGATCGGCAGCCCCTCATACAAACCGAGCAGCTCGTAGCGTGATTCAATCTGCATGGAGGTAAGCACCTCATCAGTGGCAAAGTCATCTGTAATAATGACAACATTTTCCATAAGTCTGCGAAATTCTGCAGGCAGCTCATTGAACAGTTGCTCAGCAGCACATCGAAATTGTTCTGAGTTCATGCAGGCAGTTTAGCAGAAAGAAATCGCCAGGCACCAGTACTGAGGCATAAATAGGTGTTCCCCATCACAGCTTATGTCATAAGCCCGTGCAGCCTTAACCCATCTATGCCGCAAAACGGAGAAGACATGCCACGTTTAACCACACATGGGGATATTGAAGCTTTTGAAAATAACTCCAGCTCATCCATTCGCATGCTTGGTGTCGTTGCAACATTGTTGTTTGCCTTACTGATTAGTCTGATTTTCATAGACTGAACAGAGAGAACGTTTACCCTTAAAAAAGGGAGACATTGTCTCCCTTTTTATGTCTGCATCAATGCTTCCTACCAGGATTCTCCTGCTATCTCTCTACCCTCGGACTTCCAGGCAACAAATCCGCCTGTCATTGATTTCACATTGCTAAAACCCATTTCCTGCATGGTTGCTGCTGCAAGCAGGCTGCGCATGCCACTGGCACAATAGACGATAACGCCCTGATCCCTGTCCTGCAGTCGCTCCTCGCGATGTGGGAAATCAAAATCAGCTTTCGCTTCCAGCAACCCGCGCGGTATGTTCAATGCGTTTGGCAGATGCCCTTCCCTTACCTCACCAGGCTCTCTCACATCAAGAAACAATACCGGGTCACCAACAATCAGTTCAACCTCAGCGGTGCTGATCTCTTCAACCTTTGCTCTGGCTTCGGCCGCAAAATCCATCAAACTCTTTGCCATCTGTCACTCCTTTATTGAGGAAGTGCTGATTCATTCAGCGCTACCGTACAGCCCAAAGACGGGTTGCCATGATAATGATGCCAGTCATTGACTTTGTAAGAAAAGGTGAAATGACCATTCACCTTTTTGCATTTATTTTTTGACAGGAAGCCAACAAATCAACATCTCTTTTAAATCATTATGCCAAACCATGAGCCGCATCTCTGAACGAAGGGTAATGCAGTTGCGGTAATAATTCACGATGTAATCGCCGGTTTGAAATTCTTTTATTATCACGAAAGAACTCCAGCGCCATAGGCGACAGTACATTTTCCCCCTGTTCAGGCGAAAGCATCTCAGGGGACGGCGCACCCATCATCCTGGCTAACTCAGTGACATAGTCGACATGTGGTAACGGCTCATCATCAGCCACATTCACAATACGCCCAGCATGTGGCTTGCACATCGCAGCCATCAATGCCGCAACAATGTCATCCACATGAATGCGATTAGACCAGTGCGGCGGCTGCCAGGCGACAGCCTTATAACCACCAGCCTTGAGTCGGCCCACAATATTGCGCTCAGGCCCATAAATGCCAGCGAGCCTGAACACTTCGGCAGGTAATCCAGACTCCAGCCAGGCTGCTTCTGCCACCAATCGTTCGCTGCCTCTGGCACTGCCCGGATTGCACGCATAAGACTCATCGACCCAGGCCCCCTTCGCATCACCATAGACGCCGGTGGTAGAGAGATATCCAGCCCATTTCAGATGCCTCAGTTTCGGGGCAATCCGAGGCAACCATTCAAGCTGCGAAGCAAACATGCCCGATGCATCCCGAGTTAAAGGAATCGAATCAACGACCATATCCACCGATGCCAACAGCTCGTCCGAGAGCTCTGCTGGTGAGTCCACACTTACGGCCATTAAACCCAAAACATCCAGATCGGCGGCCCGCGCCTCAGACCGAGTTGTACCGGTCACGCGCATGCCTTCAGCCATACAGGCGGATGCCAGCTTCGCGCCAACATAGCCGCAACCCAAAATAAGTAGATGTATTGTCCGTTCAGTCATGGCGAACAGCTTACATTGCTGCAGGAGCAGAGGCCACTAGCCCAAACTAATCATAAAAACTCCGGGCTGGTGCAACATTCAAGGTAAATTAAAAACTGTTTGCTGGATCACAGAAATCAACTGACCGGCCACCCTAGCATGCAGCATTGCCCGGCGGTTCAATATGGAACAGGGCATAAGGAGTAAACTCATGAATAAGAATTTTCAGAATATAATGATAGCGATGCTGACGTTTGTCATCGCCAGCTTGAATCTACAGATCCCTCTCGCCCATGCTGACATCGTTAGCACAGAGCAGATCATTGAGCAACAACAGGCGAATGTTGAACGTGAAAAGATTGTCGCATTCCTGAACCGGATCGAAGTGCAGCAGGAACTGCAGCAGCAGGGCGTATCAGCTGAAGCCGCAAAAGCCCGAGTTTCCCAGCTAAATGATAAAGAAGTGCAAATGCTTGCAGGAAAAATCGATGAGCTGCCAGCTGGCGGTTTTATCGGCGAAGTCATCGGTGCTGCCGTATTTATTTTTGTGGTGTTGCTGGTTACCGACATTCTCGGATTTACCGACGTATTCCCGTTTGCGCACAGTCATGCCCATTAAGGCAGTCCATCGTATCCGCCTGTTGGCGGGGGCATGCCTTGCAGCGCTGCTATTTAGTGGATGCATGGCTAAGCAGACCGCCGTACTGATGCAAGATAAACCTGCAGAAATAAGCACGTCGGCCAGCGTGGCCGGAGTACCGTTTTTTCCGCAGCAGGATTATCAGTGCGGTCCGGCGGCCATGGCCATGGCACTAGGCTATGCAGGCGTGGATATCTCTCCTGAACAATTGAGACCTGTCCTGTTTGTACCAGATAAACAGGGCAGCCTTCAGATTGAAATGATGGCACTGCCGCGTCGTTATGGCATGGTGGCCTATCAGCTGGCCCCATATCTGGACAATATTTTACGGGAAATCAAGGCCGGTTATCCGGTTATCGTTTTCCAGAATCTCGGCCTGAGTATAGCCCCGAAATGGCATTATGCAGTTGTCACCGGCTTCGATCTTGCCAGCAAGAGCATCACTCTTCACTCCGGCGATACGCCTGACTACGCAATGCCTATTTCCACATTTGAACGCACATGGGTTCGGGCCGGTTCCTGGGCCATGCTGGTACTGCCTGCAGGCGAGTTGCCAGTCACAGCCAATGAGAAAGACTACCTCACGGCAGTGACACTGTTGGAAAAAACAGGGGCGCCACGCGCAGCTCTGGTTTCGTATGAAGCCGCAATCACACGCTGGCCAAACAGCCTTGCTGCGCTCATGGGCCGTGGAAATAGTCAATATGCGCTGGGTAACTTGAATGAAGCCCGGCAGGCTTACCTGCAGGCCTCGCACGATCATGCTGATTCCGCATATGCATTTAATAACCTGGCACAAACGTATCTGAATCAACAAGACTTTGAGCTGGCGCTGGAAGCGATCCAGCATGCCATACTGATTGATAGCACCTCCTCACTGTATCACCGGACCTGGTCTGAAATTGAACAGCGAAAAGAAATTGCCAGGCAGCAAAACGGAAAGTCTTTAACAACGGTTTCTCGACAATAAGCCAAAGCCATTCGAGTATGCTGATAAACGACCAGAATGTGTAACAGGGATACGGTATGAATGAGCACACCCGCAAACTCAAACGCACAGCGTTGATCGTACTGGTCAGCGCGCTCTTTTTCGCAGCATCTTTTGTTAAAATACCGGTCGTAGACAAACTGGCAGATGACTACTTCAGCCAATCCATTCAGGCCGCCACCATAGCTTATGCCACAACCCGCGGCGTCAATGCCGTAGTTTCCGTGGTCAAAGAATCACATTTGGAGTTAGCACCGGCAGGCGTAGGTATCAGTATTGCCGCAGGTCAGATTCTTGACCCAATTGACGACATGACCGAACGCCTTTCATCGGTTCTGGTCGCAGCTATCGCTTCACTCGGCATCCAGAAGCTGGGTTTCGAAATCTCTGAAGTCATTTCATTCAAAGCCATTGCCGTCATCTTACTGCTAGCCATTCCCCTGATCTGGTTGAATAACTCCGCCATGGTTCCCCTGTTTCAACTGGCGATTAAGCTCTGTCTGATCCTGCTGCTGTTGCGATTTATGTTGCCGATCTCGGCACTGATCAGCGATTCTCTTTATAACCACTGGCTGCAACCTGACATAGAGACCTCTATGCAAAAACTTTCTGTCATTTCTGAACGTTATAATGACATGAGCAGCCTGCAGCCCGAACAGGAACAGGGTTTCTTCTCTTCGATGACGGCCGGTGCCGCCGACAAAGTGGATAAAACCCGCGAAGCGTTTATCAAGATGGTGGATAATGCCGAAAACATCATCAGCTCATTGCTGAGCCTGATGACGGCTTATCTGACCATTTTTGTCGTACAGGTTCTGCTGCTGCCGTTGTTCATGTTCTGGATACTTGCCGCCCTGTTCAAAAGCAGGATACTCAATGAGCTCACAACAGTGCTGACGGTTAAACTTGTACCGCTTCAAGGTTAGTCAAAAAAACTGCGTTAGACCTCCTAAAGAGGATCCAATGTTTTCACGGTTAAACAAACCCGATTGTTGATAAATCCAATGTCGTAGCCACTGCCATGGGCCGGAAGAATAGCGGTGATATTATCCACACACACATGCACATTTTTGTGTGCAGCAGCGTTCTTTTTCTCATACCTGGCAAGATCGGAGACAAATCCAGCTGAGAATCCATCCAGGTTTTCTATACGAATCGCATTGCCGGATAACAGTTGGAGCATAAGGTGATTTTCATAATCTTCAATGTAGGCAATTCCTTTTTCATTCACAGCAACAGCAATGTCATACACAGCACCTGCTTTATTTCCATTAAAGCGATTCAACTTAAGCAATGCCATATTTCCTCCCCTCATTCAGCTTGAGCAATACACATGAAGCGCATCACCACCAGACAGCGCGGCCTCACCGGACTAGTTTAGTTTATTTCCACGGACTTGGGCATGCAACGTGGGCTTGACCGGAAGAGCAGAATCTCATCATGAACTACAGGATAACATGGAGCAACCCGCCCGGTCTCGGGCCCAGTCAGGGCGTTTGGCCGCATAGGATTCACATTCAGGTTGCTCATCATACGGATGTTTCAGTAGTTCATAGAGTTTGTGAATTTCACTGTAGTCCCCTGCTTGAGCTTTATCGATGGCCACCTGACTCAGATAGTTTCTTAATACATATTTGGGGTTGGCTTGATTCATCAAAGCCCTTCGTTGCTGATTGCTGCGCCCATCCTGTTGTAGTCGCCGGATATACAGCCTTAACCAGACAGCAATTTGATGTTGAACCTCACCTTCAAGCTCATCCGGAGCATAGTAGGCATCCAGCAGTGATTGCATGATTTCCCCATCACTATGACTGTCCGGATCTACTGTGGCATCGAGGTTGGCCAGTTTGCGATAGAATATCGTCATATCGGTTTCCGTCAGTGTAAGAATGTTCTGCAACGCATCGAGCAAAGTCACATCCGCCGGCGCCTCAAAGGATTCCAGCCCCAGCTTGTTTGCCATCATCTGCTGCCACATGGACCTGTAGCTTGCCGAATATCGGTCCAGCGCCTCCTGTAGAGGGCCCACATCACCAATCAGCGGCAGGATAGCCTCGCCTAGACGGGCCAGATTCCAACCCGCAATCCCCGGTTGTTTACCGAAACTGTAACGACGCATCTCGCGATCTGTGGTATTGGGCGTCCAATCGGGATCGAAACCTTCCAGCCAGCCGTAAGGGCCGTAATCAATGGTCAATCCCAGCACCGACATGTTATCGGTATTCATCACCCCGTGCACAAAACCAACCCGCATCCAGTGCACCACCATTTCGGCCGTGCTCTGGCACACCTGTTCAAACCATTGCAAATAATAGGCCTTATCAGGCTTGCCCAAATGCGGGAAATCATGGGTGATGGTGTGATCAAGCAGTGCCTGCAGTGTTTCATTGTCTTTACGTGCGGAAAAAATCTGCAAACTGCCAAAGCGGATAAACGAAGGTGCAACACGACAGACAATAGCACCCGGCTCCAGCGCCCCGCGACCGTCATAAAACATATCCCGCATTACCTGCTCACCAGTTAATATCAAACTCAGGGCGCGGGTGGTCGGAACGCCCAGATGAAACATCGCCTCGCTGCAGAGGAACTCGCGCACGGAGGAGCGCAGCACCGCCAGCCCGTCGGCAGTGCGGGAATATGGGGTTGGCCCGGCACCTTTGAGCTGTAACATCCAATGCTCTTCATTCTCACTGATCAATTCACCAAGATTAATCGCCCGCCCATCGCCCAGTTGTCCGGCCCAGTTGCCGAATTGATGACCACCATAACAGGTAGCATGAGGGTCCATGCCATCGAGCAACCGATTGCCGGAAAACAGATCTACGAAAGCATCGGACTCACAGAACGCATTCGATAAACCCAGCATATCCGCCACTTCCGGGGCATAAGCAACCAGACTCGCATCTGAAACCAGAGCGGGCTTCACCCGCGAATAACAGGCTTGATGAACCTGACGTCGATGGTTCCCCTGCTCTGCATCGGCAGGCAGCAGGCGAGTAAAACGGTTATCGAAACGTAGTTCTTTCATAAGCCTAAGCGTGCAGAATCAACCCTGCTGTCGCAACTTACTCAATAAAGGGCTTTTCCTTTCCCGAAAACCGCTACCTCTGCCTGTACAGAGAAGCCGAGTAAAAGCATCTGATTACAAATAGCGCCACATTGTGTTTGAAGCGCCTTAAAACGCGTTGATTTTAACCTGTGTTCTTCGTGGATCTCTGTGGTGACGTATTTTTTTTAACTTGATTGCAGTTGATGCTGGCTTGGATCAGGCTTCGGATCACATGAAAAAAACATTTACACTCACCCACCCGAAAATCAAATACGCCAGACTCGTCGATACTGTAAGGCGCGATATCAAAAGGTACCTCAAGCGCGAACGCAAAAGAGAGCTGCCGGAAGGTTTCGACGTCTGGGAATTCGACTGCAAATTTGGCCTCACCGCTGAAGAAGCTAAAGAGACCGCTGTGACTGAGCTTGGTACAGCCATAGATGCCGCCCAGGCGCAGCAGCCGGAATCATTTTATATCGAAATTCTGGCCAAGCCCGGTCACAGACCGGAAAACCCGACACAAAAGAGCGACGATTAACCCCCCCCCGTAACTTTGCATGACCGCTAAACCGAAAAACGGGCGTGGACTCAACATTCAAATCCTGGCACCGGTCATGATGCAGGATGGTTTGTTACACGCTCAAGTGCTTCCAACTTATCCTTACTCTTTGGCCCCGCCCTTGCCTTCCCCCTTGTGTTCAATGCCAGCAATGACCATGTCCTTGAGTGTTTGCTGCCTCAGGGCCTGATCGATGGCATCGTCGGCCGCCTGCAGCATGTGATTCACGACCGGATCATCGGGCAGTCGCCACGGCATCAGACCACCGGCATCACCGCCTGTGCGCACGGCATCCAGAATCTGTTTGATCTGCAGCGTCTCCATATCGTGCGCAGGCACAAACGGAGGCGCGCCTTCGCTGGTCGCCAGAATAAGCTGGCGATCATGCAGCCTGTTCAGGATTGATTCGGACACATTCAGTGGCACGCCCAGCCAGCGCTCCAGCTCATCCAGATGCCAGGGTTTCTGCTGGCGGTAGTATTGCCGCCCGATAAAGTACATCGACAGCAGACACAGCCGCTCCATCATCATCGCGCTCATCTCCTGCTGTCCACGGCGCATGGTGATATGGCCCGGATTCTGGCAATAGAAGGCGATGCTGGTGCCCAGCAGCAGAATCAGCCAGCTCACAAACAGCCAGATCATGAACATGATCAGGATGGCGAAACCGGAATAGATGGCTGTGTAATTGGCCGAATTGACCACAAAAGCGCCAAAGGCCCAACCTGACGTTTCCCATGCGATACCGGCTACGGTGCCGCCGATCAGCGCTGGCACCATCTTCACGCGGGTGTTCGGCATGAAGATATAAACAAAGGTAAAAGCGACGATCACCAGTGCGTAGGGAATCAACTGGCCAATGGAATGCACAACAAAACCCATCACCGGCAGGCTGGAAACAGCTTCCACCACGGTGTTGCTCATCAGCGATGCGGTCATACCGAGCGCTGAAAAGATCAGTAGCGGCCCTACCAGAATGACACTCAGATATTCGCTGAAGCGTTGCCCGATGGGTCTGGCCTGTTCGATGTGCCAGATGTAGTTGAAGGACTTCTCGATTTTGTGCAGCAGGGAAACAACCGTATAGATCAACATGCCCAGCCCCAGAGAGCCCAGCACGCCGACCTTGATGTTATCCACGAAACTGACGATTTGCCGTGCGATCTCCTCGCCCTTGTCACCGAGTGCGGACAGCGTGTTCACCAGCGCCGGTTCAAGCTGGTTCTGCACGCCGAAACCTTTGAGCACGGAGAAGGTCAGTGCCAAAAGCGGCACCAGCGAGAGCAGCGTGGTGTAGACCAGACTCATGGCGCGCAGGGTGAGCTGACCTTCGAGAAAATCGCGCACCACCGCAAAACTGACCTGCAGCATGCGCGCCAGCAGCGCCTTCCAGCCGGGAAGTGCTTCGATCTCCTCCGGCCACAACATCTGCAGAGCGGCCGCTTTCCATTTCATCATCAGATCAAACATAAACACCCTCCGCTGCATTCCGTCCGGCAAATGTAGCAGAAAACCCGACGCCTTGTATGCACAGCCGGATGCGGTCAGACACGAATGAACAGGCCATGGATTTCAGCTCTATGCACTCACCCTGCAAGTGCTATAATACTGACATGCCATTCGACCTAGCTGTGATTGACCTCGACAACACATTGTACGCCGCCGATAACGGCGTGTTTGCGCGCATGGATAAACGTATGACTGCCTTTGTCGCCAAAGAACTGGATGTCGATCCCGAAGAGGCGGATCGCTTGCGAGTGAAATACTGGAAAGAGTATGGCACAACGCTGCGCGGCATGATGCTGCACCACGGTATGGAAGCCGAAACATTTCTGCACGACGTGCACGATATCGATGCCCATGAAATTCTCAAACCCGATGATCAACTCGATGATGCACTGGCGAGACTGCCCGGGCGCAAGGTAATCCACACCAACGGCATCCTTGAACATGCGGAACGCATTCTGGATGTGCTTGCTATCGCCCATCACTTTGAGCGCATCTACGATATCCGTTTTAACGATTATATGCCCAAGCCAAACAAGGAAACACTGGCCATGCTGATTCAAACCGAAGGCTGTTCAGCCGAACGCACGCTGGTGGTTGATGATATGGCGGACAATCTCAAAGTTGCGCGCGAACTGGGCTGCAAAACTGTCTGGATTACGCATGATAAAGAGGGATTTTGGGATTACCACATCCCCCACTTCCACCACCTTCCCGACTCCCTCGGCCTCTAGCTCGTTTCTACCCCCCCCCCCGCTAGCAGGCTGCCGGGACAAATAGAGGATCAAAATACGTTGCAAGGCACCCCTACTTCAAGTGCCTACTGTAAAGCGGCGTACCTGCCCTCACTATCCGGTGCCAAGGCGTGCATCCTCCTCTGAACTGAATCACTGTAAAATTACGTTTTTGCGCAACTTTGCAACAGTGTTTCCAGAGCGACCTTCATTTGCCTTAACACCCTCTCTTTCAATTCTTCTCCCATATAATGGGCCATAAAGTGGTAATAATTAAAAGTACATTCAACCGGAGTATGTAAACATTCCAGACCGGGGTTTTGAAAAAATGTCCAGCCAACCAGTGGCATATCATTTTGTCGCTGATCGACTACGATCCATTGTTTGTCGTTCATAATCAATACGATATGTTTCATGTCAGGCAAACATAAACGCTGGGGGCTGCCCAAACGCAATCGCGCTCTTCGCCACAAATTAAATGCCGAAGCATCAATTTGATCAACCTGTCTAGCATATACCACGAGGCCTAGCTCTTATCCGGTCAGGCTCGCAAACAGCAAGGGCAACTGTTCTGGCAAGCGGTCTACATGATCAATAACCGTATAATTATTTTCCCCGAAGATTCGTTTCACATAAGCGTCCGCGTTCGGATCCAGACTCAAACAATATGTCAGCACGCCATTTGTGTGTAGCTCTTCCACCGCTTTTTTTGTGTCATGGCGCAAATACTGAGGGTCTCTTTCATCAATATCTGCCGGTTCACCATCAGTAACCAGAAGTATAAGTTTACGTCGTTCCTGCTGCTTGATCAGTTGTTGACCGGCGTGACGCAATGCCGTGCCCATACGCGTGGATAAACCACCCTTCATTCCTGCCAGACAGGCTTTAACGTCATCATCAAAATGCTGGTTGAAATTCTTGAACCGGTAGTACTGCACATCATGCCGGCCATCGGACGCAAAACCATGAATGGCAAAGGGATCGCCAATACCCTCCATGGCTGTAGCAATCAACGTGCTGGCTTCTAATGTCAGCTGCAAAACCGATTTGTCTGAGCCTTGCATCACTTCATTGGTCGACTCCGACAAGTCCAGCAACACGACCACCGATAAATCACGGTTTTTTAGTACATTACGCATCGTTATCCTGGGGCTCGGTTGCTCCCCCATGCGGATAGCAACCATCGCATCGATAGCTGCATTCACATCGATTTCATCACCATCCTCTAGATTGCGCTGCCGTTGCACTCCTGCCGGGGTCAACAAATCGATAATTTGTTTAATACGGTGTGCAATTGGCCGGTACTCATCAATAATAGACTGAATATCTTCTACAAAACCTCTAGGCTGTCGGCGTTCAAACAGAGTCACCCAATCCGGTCGATGCAGCTGGGTTTGATAATCCCACTCCTGATAGTGAAATGGATCAGAAACAGGTTCTTTTCCCCACATATCATTGAAACTAACCTGCTCATCTGTTAAATCATCTTCATATGGACGCATATTGGTAGAACACGTCCAAATCTCCTGTGCATCATCACCGGCCAGCTCACAATCAACCTCGTTTGCCATCTCTATGACGCTAACCTGCTTACGTACCTGACGCTGACTGGCCGGAACATATTCCGTGTCCGCATCCCAGGAGAACTCTTCAAATACCCACGTGTAACGGTTGTCATCCCGATAAGGAATCGCAATGCGTTCCAGAATACGCAAGCTGGGCACCTCTTTGCGGGATGCAAAAATATTGAACAGGTCCAAGCCCATATGCCAGCTCAATTGATTATCATCCTGCTTTGCTTCGATCTGCTGATAAAAGCGCTGCACAAATGCAGCCAGCTCGGAATCTTCAATGGTAACCGTATCATCGAGAAGCATCAGAGCGACTCGCTCCAGCTTGGCCATCGTAGGATGCTCAGAGGCTTCTTCCTGTGGTGTCTCAATCAGGGATATCCATAAACGTTTCAAGCCTGGGAATTCGCAGATGGCCTTATATTCAACACGAGCATCTTCTACCAAACCGATAAAAAACATCTGGGCCGGACTAAGTTCTTCAGCAGATATTGGTGCACTGGAGTACATCATATGCGCGGCCATATGCGCAGCTGTTGCTCTATAGACTTCCAGTCCTGAAACCTCGCCAATATCGTCCAGGGCATCAGGTAAATGTAAGATACGATGTTCAATAAATGGCCGGAAATCTGAAAAGTCCGCACCTGTAGGCCTGAGAAAGAAATCCCTGCCCCATAAGGCACGCAGATAAAAATTAAGTTTTCGCTGGGTCTTCACAAAAAGAATACCACTGCGCTCTTTTTGAAGCATCGCACGACTGTCTGCAGACTCTAAATTAAAATAGGCAGTTAAATTATTATAATCACGCCGATAGGCCTGCGCACCAAAATTGGCCCAGCGGCGCAAACCACTAAGCGTAAGTTTGGATAACAGTTCATCAATATGACTGAGCATGGGACGAATCCCACGCGATGCGGTTGAAGCCAGTTGATGCACCAGGGTCAAATAACCACGAAACAGTTCGGCATCACCCAAGTTGCGCGCCGCTATCGGCATGCTGCCAAACAATAATGCAACAACAGCCCCTGATGTCATTGAAGAGAGCTTCATTGCTGCAGACAGACAGTCATCAATAACATCCTCGCCACACTCTTTCGCCACCAGTGGCATTGCCTGCAGGTAGGAGATAACCACATCGTGGCCCCGGCCCAGATTGGCTAAACTTTTAGCACCATCCAGGTAGGTCTGCATACCTGCAGGTGACATCACACGGGAAGCCTCCTGGAACGTCGCTTGCAAAACATCCTGAATTTCAGGCACGATGCCTTCTAATGAAGCCTCATAATCTTCGAGTTTTATGGACATATCAGTTCACCGTTATATTTAGAGTACGGAACCACAAACATAAGCAGGTTAAGCAAAAAAAGTTTCAACAGCAGCATTCAAGGTATCTATCATATCCGGATCATCCGTTAACGGATCCACCATCGTCATCGTACAGGCAGCCAGAGGATCAACTCCTTTATTGATCAACTGACCAGCATAGACCAGCAAACGCGTTGAAATGCCTTCATCCAGCCCGTGCCCTTTCAGGTTGCGAGCACGATGAGCAATATGCACCAGCTTCTCAGCAGTTTTAGCATCTACACCCGACTCTTTTGAAACAATGCTGATTTCGGTTTTTTCTTCAGGGTAATCAAAATTCATCGCGCCAAAACGTTGTTTTGTCGATTGCTTCAGATCCTTCATCAGGCTCTGGTAACCGGGATTATAAGAGATAACCAGCTGAAAATCGGGATGCGCTTCGACCAGCTCCCCTTTCTTATCCAGCGGCAATGTGCGGCGGTGGTCTGTGAGTGGATGAATGACTACGGTGGTGTCCTGACGTGCTTCAACCACTTCATCCAGGTAACAAATCGCCCCCATACGCGCTGCACTGGTTAAGGGACCGTCCTGCCATTTGGTCCCATCTTTATCCAACAGGAAGCGCCCCACCAGATCAGAAGCGGTCATATCTTCATTACAGGCCACAGTGATCAGGGGTTTGCCAAGCTTCCATGCCATGTGTTCAACAAACCTGGATTTACCGCAGCCAGTGGGCCCTTTAATCATCAAAGGCATGCGAACACTGTATGCAGACTCATAGAGCTCCACCTCATTGCCTACCGGTTCATAATATGGCTCTGAAGCAATTTTATATTGTTCAATATCTACTATGTTTTCAGTTACCGACATATCTACCTCTTATTCGTTATATTCACTGCAAAAAAATGATTCCTGTTAGGGAAATACTGATGTGTCAGTATTTCTTTGCAGCCGACAGATGGGCTGCCAAACCGGCCATGCAAATGGTTGGTTTGTAAGCAAAAGAAAAACCACGTCTTTTCTTTTGCGAGCTAATTTCTTGCAGCATGCAATAAATTAGCATCTCCTTAGATTTCATCTTCAACTTCAAACGCGCCAGACCAACCCGCTGCCTGAGCTTTAATGAAAGCGATATCATGAATACGCCGATGGCGCTCAAACAGTTCAGCGGGAAGGTTACTCACCAGACATCCGTACTTATCCCATTCCCGGTTCACCTTATCCAGCAACACCTCCACCATTGCTGCATTCCAACCCATGCATGTTTCCGACTCGCTTAACAAGCCAAACACCCATGCATCACGAATAATCTTGCCAATAGCCGTCATACCACCATTGATTTCATTCTCTATGCCAACATAAGTCTGGGTTTTACTCATACTTCCACCGTTTCGATGCTCGTTTTAAACCACGCACCTTACTATAAATTTGAAGAGACGCTGAACATTCAGCATGTCTCCGTGTCGTGATATTAAAAAGCCCTCGGCCGAAACCGTTGTCGGACGAGGGCTTCGTAGTTCACCGCAGATCGTTCAGGTTTTAGACAGCTATGCCTCGATAAATCACCATCGATGTGCCCGCGCATTGGGCGAAGTTATCCAAACCCAACAGACGAACATGATTATCCGGATGGGCTTTATGACAAGCTTCCAGTTCTGCCAGAATCGCATCAACGTCTGTTTCACCAAACAGTGGCAACTTCCACATATACCAGTAGTTGCTTATTGCATGTGCCGGTTCTGTGTGTTCAATCGATGGGTTCCAGCCTTTATCAACAATGTATTGAATCTGTGCACGTGTAGATTCCACGCTTAAAGCAGGCAAATAAGAAAAAGTTTCATATTTCCGGCTTTGAGCTGCATCACTCAAGCTTGAGTTGTAATCTTGCATATCACTCATTTATATTCTCCTAAGATTTTAAGTTATCCCTGATAGCTGAATAACAAGTAAACAGCTATCAGGGAGTTACATTTTTATTTATGCGCAACGTCGATTTTATCAACCGTGTCAAATTCAAACTTAATTTCTTTCCATGTTTCCATAGCAATCTTAAGTTCCGGGCTATGAGCAGCGGCTTTAGTGAGAATATCTTTACCCTCTTTCTCAAGTTCACGTCCCATATTGCGCGCTTCAACACAAGCTTCAACTGCAACACGGTTAGCAGCTGCACCTGCAGCGTTACCCCATGGATGCCCCAAAGTGCCGCCACCAAACTGCAGACAAGAGTCATCACCAAAGATATTAACCAATGCTGGCATGTGCCAAACATGAATGCCGCCGGATGCAACTGGCATCACACCTGGCATAGCGCCCCAATCCTGATCGAAGAAGATGCCGCGAGAACGATCTTCCTTAATGTATGAATCACGCATGATGTCGATCCAACCCAGAGTAGCATCACGGTCACCTTCGAGCTTACCAACCACGGTGCCGGAATGCAGGTGGTCACCACCGGAAAGGCGCAGGATTTTGGTTAATACGCGGAAGTGGATGCCGTGATGTGGATTGCGATCCAGCACTGCATGCATAGCGCGATGGATATGCAACAACATACCGTTATCCTGACACCATTGAGCCAAGCCTGTATTCGCAGTCAAGCCACCAGTAAGATAATCGTGCATGATAATTGGTGTACCGATTTCTTTCGCATATTCAGCACGTTTCATCATTTCATCAAACGTTGGTGCAGTCACATTCAAATAATGACCTTTACGCTCGCCGGTTTCAGCCTCTGCTTTCACAATTGCTTCCTGAACAAAATCAAAACGGGCTCTCCAGCGCATGAATGGCTGTGAGTTCACATTTTCATCATCCTTGGTGAAATCCAGACCACCACGCAGACCTTCATAACAGGCGCGACCATAGTTTTTCGCAGAAAGGCCCAGTTTTGGCTTGATAGTACAACCCAGCAATGGACGCCCATATTTATTCAGGATATCACGTTCCTGCTGAATACCCTGTGGCGGACCATTACAAGTCATCACGTAAGCAAGTGGGAAACGGATGTCTTCCAAGCGCAATGCACGTAATGCCTTAAATCCGAACACGTTACCAACCAGTGAAGTCAGCACGTTTACAACGGACCCTTCTTCAAACAGGTCAATCGGATAGGCGATAAATGCATAGAAACATGTATCATCACCAGGCACGTCTTCAATCGCATATGCACGGCCCTTGTAATAATCCAGATCAGTCAGCAAATCGGTCCATACCGTTGTCCAGGTGCCTGTAGATGATTCTGCTGCTACCGCTGCTGCCACCTCTTCACGGGGCACACCATCTTGAGGTGTAATTTTGAAACAGGCCAGAATATCCGTATCTTTAGGTGTATAATTCGGCATCCAGTAGGTTTCGCGGTATTCTTTTACTCCCGCGTCATAGGCTTTACCCATATCTGTTCTCCTTGTTTTTGAACTGTTATCTCAAGCAGTCGTCACCGCCGGAATGCAATCATGGGAATAAAGAAGCATAAAATGAAATTGATTATTTCTATCGCCGCCATAGACTATCATCTATGCATAGATCATCTATCAATAGACTTATTCGAAATGTGTCTTTACGGCAGCTGCAAATATTCGAGGCTGTAGTCAGACTTGGTGGCTACACCCGTGCGGCTGAGGCGCTGCACTTAAGCCAACCGACGATCTCGGTACAGATAAAAAAACTCTGCGATACTTTGGGTTACCCTCTTCTGGAGCAGGCTGGTGGACAAACCCGCACCACAACCATAGGCCAGAATGTATATGTAGCTGCTGTTGAAATTCTTGATAAGCTTGTAGAATTGGGCGAAACAGCCAGCGAGGAAACCAACGAACTAAAAGGCGATCTGCGAATCGCAGTGGTCACAACTGCAAAGTATTTCATGCCACGCCTTCTGGCAGGCTTTATCAGACAGCATCCGGGGGTCACTCCGTACCTGACTGTAACCAACCGAGCAACAGTACTCGATCGCCTGAAATCCAACGAAGATGACCTGTTAATCATGGGGCAAGTGCCCAAAGACCTCGATGTTAAAGCGCATCGTTTCATCAACAACAAGTTGGTTATTGCAGGAGCTCCGGATCATCCAATGGCTCAAGCACGAGGCACTTCTCTCGAAACACTCAGCAGAGAGCGTTTCATCATGCGTGAAAAAGGCTCCGGCACGCGTCAGGTGTTGGAGAATATGCTTGCAGAACAAGGCATTCAAATATCCCCCTATATGGAGTTGCAAAGCAGCGAAGCCATCAAACAATGTGTTATGGCCGGGTTGGGTATAGCCCTGCTATCTCAGCACAATCTGCAGATGGATTTGGCCAGCAACAATATCGCCGTTTTGCCGGTAAATGGTTTTCCATTGGTGCGCAGTTGGTATGCCGTTCACCAAAAAAACAAAAAGCTGGGAATCATTCCAAGAACCTTTCTGGAAATCATTCGCAATGAAGGAGAAGACATTCTCCTTTCTGGTTTCTCTCCTGAGAGAAAAATGAAGGTCATTCCAATTCAACAGATCGTTAAATAAGTCGTCACAACAGCGAGCTCAAGCTCACACCTGCCATCTTCTATTGATTCATGCGGTCGAAGAACTCGGCGTTATTCTTTGTTGTGCTAAGTTTATCGAGCAGAAACTCCATCGCATCAATCGAGCCCATTGGGGAAAGTATCCTGCGCAAGATCCATACTTTTTGAAGATCTTCGCGAGGCGTAAGTAGCTCCTCTTTACGCGTGCCCGATGGAGCAATATCAATCGCAGGATATACACGCTTATCAGAGATCTTGCGATCCAGCTTGATCTCCATGTTACCGGTACCCTTGAACTCTTCGAAGATAACTTCATCCATTTTGGAGCCGGTTTCAACCAGTGCAGTTGCAATAATTGTCAACGAACCGCCACCCTCGATATTTCGGGCAGCACCAAAGAAACGTTTTGGCCTGTGCAGAGCATTGGCATCCACACCTCCGGTAAGGATCTTGCCTGAGGATGGAACCACAGTATTGTAAGCACGGGCAAGTCTGGTAATCGAATCAAGCAGGATCACAACATCCTTACCTGTTTCAACCAGACGTTTGGCTTTCTCGATCACCATTTCGGAAACCTGCACGTGGCGCTGGGCAGGTTCATCGAAGGTCGAGGACACCACTTCCCCACTCACTGAGCGTTTCATGTCGGTCACTTCTTCCGGACGCTCATCAATTAACAGAACGATCAGCACAGCATCGGGATGATTCGCCTCAATAGAGTGAGCAATCGACTGCATCATCACTGTTTTACCGGTACGTGGTGGTGCGACCAGCAGTGCGCGCTGCCCCTTACCAATGGGCGAAACGATATCAATTATGCGCCCAGTGAGGTCCTTCTTCTCCGGATTATCAATCTCCATATGTAGACGTTCATCCGGATAGAGCGGAGTAAGGTTATCAAACAGTACCTTGGTGCGTGCTTGCTCAGGCGACTGCCCATTGGTGGTATCGACTGTTTTCAGAGCAAAATATTTTTCGCCACGTCGAGGGGCGCGGATTTCACCGGCAACTGTATCGCCTTTACGCAGGAAATAGCGGCGAATCTGATGGGTGGAAACATACACATCGTCCGGACCTGACAGGTAATTCGCATCAGGTGAACGCAGAAAACCGAATCCATCCGGCAAAATCTCCAACACACCTTCACTGTAGATGGTACCACCGCGCAGGCCGTGTGCACGCAGGATTGCAGAAACCTGTTCCTGTTTTCGCATCCCAGCGGCATTATCAATGTCATACTTATCTGCAAGCTCCAACAACTCGGTTGGAGATTTGGACGAAACCTCTTTCAGATTGATGGTCACGCCTTCCATTTCATCGGAGACCCGCTCTTCACCATCATCGCGACGGGGGCGTTGCGCTTTAGGATTGCGGTCGCCCTTTTTCCAGCGGTTGCGACGAGCACCTTCCTGTACATGCTCCTGACCATCCCCTTTGGACTGATGGTTGGCTTTAGGCGCAGCAGAATTATCGGATGACTGTTCGCTGCTTGCATTTGTTTTGTCGTTTTCAACTGTCTCATTCGTGGCTTTGTTCTCCGCTTTCTGCGGGCGAACACGGCGGCGAGGTTTTTCTTCGCTCACGGGCCTGGTTTCAACAGGCGGCGGGGTCTTGTTTTCACTGGCCGGGCTGTTTTCGGCAGCCTGTAAACTCTTTTCTACGGCTGGATTCGCCTCTTTTTTCACTTTGGCCGGACGGCCTCGACGGGCGGTCTTTTCTGCAACCGCATCAGCAGTCGCATCTGCACTTTTGACTTCAACTTCAGCTTCTTTCACAACCTTGCGTGGGCGACCACGAGGGCGAGGCTTCGCCGCTTCAGGAGTCACTTCTGCTGCCTGTGTGGCTTTAACCACGGGCTGTGCGTTTTCGCTTTCTTTAGACATTAAAATACTCCAAAAGTGGACACTGGTCGGATCATGAGGTCTGAGGTGCCATCAATAAGAAACTAAACTACGACAAATCCTTGCGGATAAACGGAACGCCGGAGAAATCCG
Source organism: Mariprofundus sp. (assembly GCA_021772835.1). GTDB lineage: Bacteria > Pseudomonadota > Zetaproteobacteria > Mariprofundales > Mariprofundaceae > Mariprofundus. The sequence continues at coordinate 9,383 of JAJFLE010000021.1, read as the reverse complement.
ACGCATGCATTGTTATTCTGTCAGCTTACGCTGTCAACCTTGGGGTGAGGCTCCGATATAACTGTTAGCATCATCAGAGTTGCTGCAACAGCTCATAAAGCGCGAGCACCTGATCACGCAAGTGCTGTAATGAGCCACTGTTTTCGATATGATAACCTGCCTGTCTTCGCCGTTGTTCATCCAGACACTGCCGTTTGAGAATAGCATAAAATTCATCTTTGCTCTGCCAACCCCGTTGCATAACGCGCTGCAAACGAATATTTTCATCTGCCATTACAACAATGACATCATCCATCCGCTTTAGACCACCCGACTCCAACAAAACAGACGCCTCAATAATCACCCACGGGGCCTGCTGTTTGCTAAGCCACTGCTCCTCAACCTGCCAAATCAAGGGATGCATGATCGCATTGAGCTGCGTAGTTCTTGCAGCATCGGCAAAACAGTGTGCGGCCAATGCCTTGCGCTCCAGAGAACCATCCGGCAACAGACAGAAGTCACCAAAAGCTTCTGCAATCTGTTGCAATGCTTTTGAACCGGGGGCGAGCAGATCACGGCCCACCTGGTCGAGATCAAGTACCGGCACAGCGAGTTCAGCGAACATGGATGCCACCGTACTTTTGCCACTACCGATACCACCGGTCAGGCCGATTCTGCGCGGTGCACTCACAGGTTGATACCTGAAATATCCAGATACCAGCCAAGAATCTGCTCATGCCAGACATACCAGCACATGCCTGCCACAGCCAGGTAAGGCCCGAATGGGATTTCTGTGCGGAAACCGCGATTGCATAATTTCAACATCACTGCACCAATCAACGCTCCTGCCACAGAAGATGCAAAGATAACAAATGGCAGCGCCTGCCAGCCCATAAAGGCCCCGAGCATGGCAAGCAGCTTAAAATCACCATAACCCATGCCCTCCTGACCTGTTATTTTCAGGAATAACCTGGCGACCGTCCATAACACAGCGTAACCTGCTATGGCCCCGATCAGTGCATCCTGCCAATCGCCGAACCACCATGAAAAAGCCAGACCCAATGCGATACCCGGAAATGTCAGCACATTCGGCAGCAGGAACGTTTCCAGATCAATAAAAGTTAATATCCAGAGCAAGGAGAACAGGCACACGGCTTCGGCAAACATGAACGTGGGACCATAATGCCATGCCAACAAACCCCAGCTTACACCCATGAGCACTTCCAACAACGGGTAACGCCATGTTATGGTAGCTTGGCAATGGCGACAGCGTCCACCCAGAAACAGCCAGGAGATCAGCGGAATATTGTCATAAAAGGCAATGCCATGATTACATTTGGGGCAGTGGCTACCGGGAAAGGCGATCGACTCTCTCTGCGGGATTCTATGTACACAGACATTGGCAAAACTGCCGAAGATCATACCGACAATGACAGCCAGCAACACCATCGATATCACCCTTCATCCCCGGCAAAACCCATTTTCTTTAACCGATAACGCAATGAACGAAAGCTAATCCCCAGCTCCTCGGCCGCGCGGGTAACATTACCGCCTGTTTTGGTCAGGGCTTCATCAATCACCTGCTTCTCGATGCATTCCATCCACTCATCCAGATTATGTTTGTCCTGTTGCAGCGATGAAAGAGTGAGTTGGGTCTCACCCTGCCCCTTGGAATACAATTCACTCAGTAATTGCAGGTCCAGGTCACCGGTATCACTGAGCGCCAGCATACGCTGCAAAACATTTTCCAGCTCTCGCACGTTACCCATAAATGGCAACTCACACAGGCGATTCATACACGGCTCGCTGATACGTGCCCTGCCCTCACTCCATTGCCGTACAATAGCCTTGGCCAGTTGCGGGATATCCTCGCGCCTTTGTCTCAGTGGCGGCATATGCACAGGCACCACATTCAGACGAAAGAACAGATCTTCCCTGAAATTTCCGTGAGAAACTTCGGCATCCAGATCTCGATTGGTAGCCGCGATGATGCGTACATTAACATCCCGCTCAACATCATCGCCCACACGACGAATGCGTCGTTCCTGCAAAACCCGGAGCAACTTGACCTGCACTGAGAGTGGCATTTCGCCCACTTCATCCAGAAACAGGGTGCCACCATGTGCGGATTCAATAAGCCCGACCCGATCGGATTCTGCACCTGTAAATGAGCCTTTCCTGTGCCCGAACAACTCAGATTCAAACAGTCCTTCAGGAATAGCCGCACAATGCACAGGAACAAACATATTTTTGCTGCGCGTGGACTGGGTATGCACAAAGCGGGCCGCCAGCTCTTTACCTGTGCCGGATTCACCTGTAATCAAAACAGTAAAATCGGACTTTGCAGCTCTGGTAAGTCTCTGCCTTACGCGCTGCATCAACTCCGACCGGCCCACCAGCATCTCTTTTTCATCCGATCTCTCACCGGCGTATTCAGCTTTGGCCTCTATGGATGACGGAGCAGCATCAAACAGCGCACGCTCAACGGCGGCAGCCAACTCTTCCCCGGAAACTGGTTTGGTCAAATAATCAAACGCACCCTCTTTCATGGCTATTACTGCCGTTTCGGCACTGGCATAAGCAGTCAGCAGCAACACTCTTGCCTGAGGCTGAAGTGTTTTGCTAGTGGTGATGACATCCAGGCCTGCATTCCGCCCATCCATGCGCAGATCCGTCAATACAATATCAAACGACGTATCTTTCATGCGCAGTTCTGCCTCTTCAGCAGAGGCACAAGCGATCACCCGGTGACCCTGCAATTCAAGACCCAGAGAGAGGATTTTGCGCGCATTGGCCTCGTCTTCAACGAGTAATATGTCAGCCATGCAGTTTCTCCCTCGTATCTACCACATCAGCCGCTGCATGATTCAACTCCATGGAACCGGTTACAGTGAAGCAGGTTTGTCCTGACTTACTCTCCAGACGTATAGACCAGCCATTCACATCACACACCTGCTTCACTGTAGCCAGGCCAAGACCTACACCTCTGGAGCGACCTGTAATAAACGGCTCGAACAGCGATTGCCGCACAGCCTCAGGTATCTCGCCCTGATTGCAGACAAAAAGGCACCAGCTTCTCTCATCACCACCGAGGCAAACCTGCACAGTGCTGTTATCGGAGCTGTTTGCAACCGCATTGGAAAGCAGATTATCCAGCACCAGCCTAAAATGGTCGCCATCAATATTTAATTCACCCAGCTCACAGCTCCAGTCAATTTGTCCCTGCTTCACCATCTCCACTTTATTGACAGCAGCTTCCATAAGCTGTGGCATCATAATTGGCGAGATCAAAGGCAGAAGCGGCTTTGAATAATCAAGCATGGTGGAAACCAGTCGATTTAATCGCAACATCTCATCATGAATAATCTCATGAATATTCACTCCCACCGATTGATTGGAAGCCATAATCTCCAGCCCCTGAGTCATGGTTTGAATAGGATTACGAATTTCATGTGCAAGCATGGCTGACATCTGGCCCATTGCCGCCAGTTTCTCTTTCTGAATCAACTGCTGCTCGAGTCTCCTGATGTCACTGATATCAACCAGAGTCAGTAGCCAGGTTGCATCCGCATCAGAAGATAGTTTTGTCACCGCGACCAGCAATACCTTATTACGCAGTGTGTATTCTGACTGGAACATCGTTTTTTCGGATGAGTGAAAAAAAGCACTCAAAGCAGAGGATGCAATCAGCTCAGCAATCGAGGATTCACCCAAGAGTTCGCCAGCTGCATCATTCATATCACTGACTTGCAGTTGCTCGTCCAGCACAACCACCCCTTCACGCATGCATAACATGATTTTGTCATGCAGATCCTTCAATTTACGGTGTTGTCTGACAGCCTTATCACTACTGGCACGCAAATTTGCATGACGTCGAGCTATAAACGCCATCACACCGCCTACCAGCATCAGCGTGGATACCTGCAACAGAATATGCAGCGCCTGCTGTGTATCGAGCATCGCATCACGCACAAACAGGGCTTCGCCATAGATGGCTATCAGGTATGCGATACAGCTAACGATGGTGATAACCAGCGGCAGCAAGCGAAAAGCATGTGTACCGGATGCGATAATTATCAAGCCAAGCAGCAATGAAAACGGGCTGTTTATGCCACCTGTGGCATAAATCAGCATGCCGGTCAGGATAGCATCCACCAGATAACCAAGCCCCCGCTGCTTCGGTTCTGAGAGCTCGCTATAGGTCAGGGCCAACTCAATAGCCAGCCACAGCATAAACAATAGCCCTGTGTTTATAATGAGTGCCTGCTGAGCGGTTTCAGCCGTTGGATAAACCCAGCTGGCAGCAACCAGCATGATGGCCCCTCCGGCAATGGCTCTATAAAGAATCAGGCGCATGTCAGATCAAACGTTCGAACAGAATCAAGACCCTGTTGCATGCCCATAACTCGGAGCAGTTCCCGCAACCATCAAACAATCGCAGCCATCTGGAAAATTGGCAGATACATTGCAATGACCAGACCGCCAATCACCACGCCAAGGAAGGCCATGATCAGTGGTTCCATCAATTGCTGCATATTGTCCACAGCCGTATCCACTTCTTCTTCATAGAAATCGGCAATCTTGCTGAGCATCTCTTCGAGACTACCGGTCTGTTCACCAATAGAGATCATCTGCGTCACCATCACCGGAAAGATTTTACTGGCTTCAAGTGGAGCCGTTAACGTCTGCCCCTGCGAGATCGACTCTTTGGAACTCAATATCACCTCTTCAATCACCAGATTGCCCGATGTTTCGGCAACAGTATCCAATGCCTCAAGAATCGGTACGCCAGCAGCAGAAAGCGTGGAGAAGGTGCGGCAGAATCGCGCCACAGATGCTTTGCGCAACACATCGCCCATGATTGGCAATGCAAGCAACAGTTTATCGAGTTGATAATGCCCTTTTGGTGTTTTGTATAACGCCTTGATCAGCATAACCAGCAGAATCGGTGCGAACACAACCACATACCAGAATTCCACAAAGATGTCGGATATGGCCATCGCTATCTGTGTCGGAGCAGGAAGTTCTGCCCCGAAATCGGCAAACATCTCGGCAAAGATCGGGATGACAAAAATCATCAGAATTGACGTGACAATAAATGAAACCACCAGAATGGCGATGGGATAGACCATCGCCGATTTGATCTTGGCCTTCAGGCTCAGCGCTTTCTCTTTATAGGCGCACAACCGCAGCAGAATAGTATCGAGAATACCTCCCTGCTCTCCGGCTTCGATCAGAGCACAGGTCAGTCGATCAAACTCATCAGGGAACTTGCGCATGGTCTCGCCGAGCGGGTTACCCCCCTCCAGACTCTGTCGCACACTTTTGAGCAACTTGCCCATGGCTTTCTTCTCAGTACCGCGTTCGGCCAGTTCAAAACACTGCACCAGCGGTAACCCAGCATTGATCATGGTGGCAAGCTGGCGAAAAAATACCGATATATCTTTCTCTACCACCTTTTCAGGGAACAGGTTAATTTCGATAGGTTTTTTCTTGGCCTTGATACCTGCCAGGCCCTGGCGACGCAGCATAGCAACAACGACGTCCTTGTTGGCGGCTTCAATCTCACCGGACTGCGCCAAGCCCTGCTTATTCTTTGCCTGCCAAACAAATGTTGTCGCCATCAGTCAGCCACCGTCACCCTGAGACACTCTTCAAAAGAGATCTCACCATTTTTCACTTTTTCCAAGGCTGCCATCCGCAAGGATTTCACCCCTTTCTCGATCGCAATCCTGTTTATAACATCGCTGTTCGCACCAGCATATACCGCCTCACGAATTTCTTCAAAAACAGGCATCACCTGATAAATGCCGCTCCTGCCTTTATAACCGGTACCGTTGCACAAGGGACAGCCCTTACCAACCATGGGGCGAAAATCGATTAAGTCACCACCAGCAACACCGGCTTCGAGCAACGCTGAATCCGGGATATGATCCTCTTCTTTACAGTCGGGACAAATTTTCCGGGCTAATCGCTGTGCCGAAACCAAATTGACGGCTGAACCAACCAGAAATGATTCCACCCCCATATTCACCAGCCGCGTCATGGTTGAGGGGGCATCATTGGTGTGCAACGTTGCCAGCACCAGATGACCGGTCAGGGCAGCCTTGATGCCGATCGCCGCCGTTTCGTGATCACGAATTTCACCAATCAGGATAATATCCGGATCCTGGCGCAAAAATGACCGCAGTGTCGCTGGAAAGTCGAGGCCAATATCAGGATTCACATTGACCTGATTGATGCCCATAAAGTTAAACTCTACAGGGTCCTCTGCCGTAGAGATATTCACACCGGGCTGATTCAATTCGGATACCGCCGAATACAAACTAACGGTTTTACCCGATCCTGTAGGGCCCGTCACCAACACCATGCCGTATGGCCTGTTAATCGCTTCTTTCAGCCACGCCAACGCTGTGGGTTCATAACCAAGCTTGGTCATATCCAGCTCCAAGCTGGTTGGGTCAAGCAGGCGCATCACCACTTTTTCTCCGAATAAAGTTGGCAATACGGAGACTCGAAAATCAACCGTTTTGGCACGCGACAGACGCAACTTGATGCGACCGTCCTGTGGAATTCTACGCTCAGAAATATCCAGGCGCGCAAGGATTTTCAACCTTGAAATCATGGCATCTCGCATACTCATGCGTGGGCGCATAATTTCATGCAACACACCATCAATACGATAACGCACGCGCAATACTTTCTCATACGGCTCAAGGTGAATATCAGATGCACCGCGTTTGATGGCATCAAGTAACATCAGATTGACCAGCTTTACGACGGGAGCGGCTTCAGTTTCTACTGTCAGTGCATACGCATCGAGTTTTTCGTCCGATGACTCGACCACCTCGATATCCGCAGCTCCAAGATCAGCCATCACATCCTGCAGATGTGAATCACTCTGACTCATGTCATCAAGCTTCTTCACCAATTGACTTTCCGGCGCAATCACCAGATCAATTTTGCAGCCACTTATAAAAGCAATTTCATCATGGCTGTTGATATCGTATGGGTCTGCCACAGCCAGCTTGAGGACGTTACCTGTACGCAAAAGTGGCAATGACATATTCTTTCTTAATATATCAATCGGAATTTTGGTCACACCCTGCTCTACTTCGATGCGTTCCAGATCAATCACAGGTGCTCCGAAAGCTCTGGCCACGAATGCCACCAGTTCATTTTCAGTAAAAATCTGTTGTTTCACCAGTTGCCCTGTCATCGTGTCACCGCTGAGCTTTGCTTCACGCAGCACATGGTCGAACTGTTCACGAGTAATCCGTGATTGCCGTAGCAGAATATCACCGAGCCTGGAGCGATTCATCAGTCTCTGTTCCATCCGGGCAGGGTCAGCGGTTCACGCCCCAACTGTTGTTCAATCTGATTTAAAGCCAAAGAACAGTCAGGCCTCTTGCTGCCATGCCACCAGGCAAAGGCTTCAGCACCCTGAGCAATCAGCATGGGCAGCCCGTCCACCACCCCTCTCGTTGCTGATGCCGCCCGCACAAACGCGGTCTGTCCGTCCGGTTTATATACGGCATCAATAGCCACGCCATGGCCTGCTGAAAGATCAAACGGGAAGTCCATCCCATCCTGCAAACCTATGCTGGTCGTATTCACCAACAACGCAGATCTCTGGCATGCCTCAGTCACTGTTTTTTGCTGCCAGTCAACCGCCTGACAGCTCACCTGCGGGTAGCTCGATTGTGCAAACGAAAGGAATGCAGCCAACCGCTCAGGATTTCGGTTGCATATATATATGGTGTCCAACTCCATACGGGCTAGGGCATGCAATACAGCGCGGGCTGTGCCTCCTGCGCCAAATAAAAGTGCTGACTGACCCGCTGTTGCAAAGCCAAGCCCCTCAACCACGGCCAGAAAACCGAGCCAGTCGGTATTCGTAGCAATCCACCCTGCTTCTGAACGCTTTACTGTATTGACTGCACCAATCAGCAGGGCATCCTCGTCAGAAGATACCATTTGAAACACCGATTCCTTATGCGGCACTGTCACATTGAATCCCTCAATTCCGAGAGCCCAGAGTCCACTCATAGCATCTACGAGCAAATCAGGTGCCACTGCAAAAGGAAGATAGGCCGCATTGATGTTGTTTTGCTGCAGAAAAGTCGTCTGAAAGACAGGTGATAGCGAATGTTTTACCGGCCAGCCGATAATGCCATAAGTCTTTGTAGTTCCATCTATTTTCATGTTTGTCAGCTTAGAAAGACAAACGGCATGTGTCAAAGTTTGTCATGCAGCCAGACAACTCCTCAAACAACGGAATTCATTCATCGCGTGCCACTGCAGTCACAACTGCCAACAGGCTGTTTTACACACCGCATGGCAGGTGTATCCTGCCTGTATGAGCACACAAGGAGTGAAGAACATGCCTGATATTACAGATAACTTAGATGTCTCGCTAAATAAACTGCAGGCACGTGTACTGGGCAGCTTGATGGAAAAACAGATGACTACGCCGGACTATTATCCGCTGACGCTTAATGCACTGGTCGCAGCATGCAACCAGAAATCGAGCCGAATACCTGTGATGAATCTGACGGTGCAGCAGGTCGGTAGTGAGATCAATGAGCTGCGCCACGACGGCCTGATCACCGCCAACACATTGGCCCGTGCTGACCGTTACGAGCAATTTCTATCCCGCAGACTGAAACTCTCATCAAAAGAGCGCGCTATCATTTGCGTCATGCTACTGCGCGGTGCGCACACCCTGAACGAGATCAAGGTCAACACCGGCCGCATGGCGGAATTCGCCGACCACGACGAGATTGAAGCCGTTTTGCAGCAACTGATGGAACGCGATGAACCCCTGGTGGTTCGCATCCCCCGCGCACCCGGCCAGCGCGAGGACAGGTACACTCACCTGCTCTGCGGCACCCCGGATATCGAAACCCAACGCGTTAGGGCCGCTTCCTCAACACCTGCGGCATTTTCTGAAGATGCCCTTAGCCGCATTGCCCGACTTGAAGAGATCGTTGCCCAGCTTCAGTCAGAAGTCGAACAACTCAGGCAGAAGCAGGAATAACGTATCTCTGTAGCTGCTGGCCCTGGATGGTTTATTCGACAGTCACAGATTTTGCAAGATTGCGTGGTTGATCCACATCGGTACCCTTGATCAAAGCAACATAATACGCCAATAGCTGCAGCGGAATACTGTAAACGATGGGTGCTGTGCCCGGGTAAATGTCAGACAACGTCAAATTCTGATAGTGATCCAGACCGATATTGACCTTATGATCACTGAAAAGGAATAGCTCTCCACCACGTGCGCGGACTTCCTGCAGGTTGGAGAGCACTTTCTCCAGTAGTGGATCATCAGGCAGGGCACATACTACAGGCATGGACTCGTCGACCAATGCCAGAGGGCCATGTTTAAGTTCCCCAGCAGG
>JAJFLE010000003.1 GCA_021772835.1 Mariprofundus sp. | reverse complement strand
AGATCCTCGGGCTTCTTGTAGTCAGCTAACAGACCATCAATTAGGTCTGCTGGTAATTTTGAAACGGTCATACTCTCTCCTTTGAGTAAGACGGAACTATCCGTCAATTTAACCGTTTACACAAAATTCAGGACACCCCCCACTGCTGTCCCAGATAATTTGAGATCATAGCGCCAGCCTCAACTGAGGCGAATTCGTCGGCTTGGGATCTGGCGGTATGAATATTTCAATCATCCCCCTTTTGACGAACAGGTTTAGTTGCAGCAAGCGAATGATCTGCATCAAGCTGTGCTTAATCGAGAATGTAAATTTCATCCATGCGAGCATGAGATAAACGCACAGCGCAACCATGACCTGAGTGATAACTGCATTCATACTTATGCCCAAAAAGCTTTTAATTTTCAGGTTCTCTTTGATCCATTTGAAAAAGATCGATGGGGTCAGACTCGATTGATACTATAATTCTCCGCTTTTAAAAGTGGTTTTTAGTTTTCACACAGCCTGGGCCGACTTCTGCCGGTCAATCCATTTGTTTTTTGGCTCTCGGATGGGTTTGATCGTAGACCTCGGTGAGTTTGCTGATATCGAGGTGGGTGTAGCGTTCAGTGGTAGCGAGAGATGCGTGACCGAGCAGCTCCTGAATGGCGCGCAGGTCGACACCTCCTGCCAGCAGGTGCGTGGCGAAGGAGTGGCGAAGGCGATGCGGGGTGACGGAGATATCGGCACCGGTGAGCAGTGCCCGCTCCTTGAGCATGCGCTGGACGCTGCGCACGCTTAAGCGTTTGGCATATTTATTGAGGAAGACAGCCTTCTCTTCATCGGAGGCTACACGCTCTGCAAGGTAACCCTGCAAATACTGCACCGCACCTTCCGGCAGTGGTACGATGCGCTCCTTGCGGCCTTTACCGAATACGCGCAGTTCAAACTGAAACAGATCAATATCATGCAGATTGAGGCCGACAGTTTCCGATACTCGTAATCCACATCCGTACATGACTGCAAGCAACGCCAGGTCGCGCATTTCGCTGGCTCTGTCAGTCTGGTGCATCAGGGCAGAAGTCTGCTCCGGCGGCAGCGTACGGGGCAGTCGCTGGGGTTTCTTGGGAGGGCGCACACCTGCTGCTACATTGGTGTCGCACCACTCATTAAAAACGGCTGCATCGAAAAAGCTGGCAACAGCGGACAAACGGCGGGCTAGTGTGGATGCGGCAAGGCCCGAAGCATGGCAGCTCACCAGCCAGTCCTGTACCTGTGTGCGGGTAACGGATGTTACTGTTGCCCCTTCACCACAAAAATCGCTAAACCGAGACAGATCACGCCGATACGCATTTACGGTGTGGATCGAGGCCAGCCGCACATCGGCCAGCTCGTGCAAAAAGGATGCCACTGCCTCTTTGAGGCTTAACTCAGCCTTCATCTCCGTTGCCTTCAACGACTCTGGCATCATCTGACTCAGCCAGTTCAAAGCGGTTGCCACCGAGCGCCTTGGCGACATACATGGCCTGATCTGCAGCTGTTATCAACGCCTTCACAGCCATATCCTTGTCGGCAGATGAATAGGATACACCAATGCTGATGCTAGTCTTTTCATCACCATCGAGTTCTTCATTGGCAATCGTTAACACTGTCTTTTCGGCAATCTCTTTGGCCTTCTCTTCGGAGCAGCCCGGCAAGAGCAAGACAAACTCGTCGCCGCCCATACGGATCAGCGGATCATTGGCACGCACATGGGCTCGCAATGCCTTGCTGACCACAGCCAGTATTTCATCACCTGCTTCATGACCAAGCCTGTCATTGAGTGATTTAAATTGATCCACATCGGCATAAAGGCAGGCCACTTTGCTATTACCAAACCATTGCGACAGTGGTTGATGACTGTGCGGCTGAAGAAAACGACGGTTATGGCTGCCGGTCAGGGTATCGGTCACAGACAGTCTGGCCAAATGCTCACGCGCAACGGCATGTTCCAAAGTCATACCCACCACCTGAGACAGGTGCTGCAGAAAGTCACTGCTCTGCTCCGGCGCAAAACGATCACGATCCACTGAGCCAACACCGAGCACACCAAATGGTTTATCCAGATCACCGAGCGTCAGCAGGGCAATCGAACCCAGATGCTGATCCTGAGCATCCAGCCATTCAAAGGTGGATTCGGGTGACAGTTGAACCAGCCAGGCACGCTTGCGCGACAGACCCATCTGTTTGATCTCGCCTTTTTCTACCCAGACCAGATCCCGCTCAGACAGTGCATCGAGTTTATGCCCACCCATAAAGCTGGAACGATCCAGCCAGAAGCGAACAAAGTCGAGCTCGAAGCTGGAGCGTAAACCGCGCAACAGGGTAAAACAAAGATCTTCCGGATCGGTTGATTTAAGCACCTGAGACTCAAGCTCAAACATGCGCGAAAACAGTCGTTCATTCTGACGCAGACGTTGCATAACCTCCGCCACGTAGGCTTTCAGTTCACGATTTTCATCGCTCAGCTTCTGGAATCGCCGCGCCGAAAAACCATCGGCTTGTTTTTCGTCCTTTTGTCCACTCATTGCTTCACCGACTCTTCCAGCAGAATTTTCCAGGGCTGGCTTTCGGAATCACGAGCCAGATACAGGCGCTTGCGCCCCTGATCGGCATAATTGCTGGATTTATAATGCTGATCGAACTCTGCCACCACCACTTCACCCTCGGGCCAGCGGTTCGGATCATGCATAATCGTCAAATTGGCAAAGGCAACGTCCACGAAAGATTTATTGGCATTTACACGGCGCTTGTAATGCTTCCACGCAGCCAGATCACGTTCACCGGAACGAAAGGCATCGTGATAGTGAGAGAGATAAGATGTGGTGTTCAGAGATGTCCAATCGCGACGCCATGTTTCAATATCATTGCGCACAGACTTGAGCAGTTCATGTTTTTTACCCTGCTGATCGAATGCAAAATTTTCTCCGACAATTACCCAACTGCGCTTCAGTTTTACATGATTGGCCACTTCTATCAGGCGATTGTTTGAGATTGAAAAACAACCTCGGGTATCCTGTGGAGGGCGACGCAATACATCCAGTGGGTAGCCGTGCAGCCAGATGCCATTGCCATTCTTTTTATGCAATGCGTCCAGCTCGTTGGGATAATCAATAGGAAATGCAAACGGGCCGTAACGCGAATCCAACTCATCACCATGCAGCTTCTTGATGAAACGGTAGATGCCATTGGGCGTTTTACCATCCCCCTGCACCTGTTTGTCTCCCTTCTCGGAACCGGTCACCACATATTCATCGGCAAGCTTGCTCAAACCACCCTTACCATCGGATGCATAGATGAACATGCGATTGCGCGCTTTATCAAACATGAAGACGTTAGCGATATCCGAACCGGGCAAAAGAATATCGACAGGATCACCCGCATCATGATTCAACTTATCCATAAACGAATAGAATCTTGCATTGGCTTCGCCCAGTCCAAGATCAGCAGAGGCAAGCAACTGCTCCTGCGTGCCCGAGTCCTCTCCATATGCTCCGGCCTGTTTCATGGCTTCCACAGCCTGGATGCGATGCGCCTCGGCCTGCAGCAGTGCCACCAGCGGGTCCTGCGTTTTGGCAGATGCCAGCAGCTCCAGGGCCTGTCCGGGCTGGTCGGATTTCAGTGCTGCCGTAGCGCGCAGAATAGTACGTTCCTGCGCTTGCATGCCGCGCACCATCTGATGGTTTCCTTCTTTTAAGACCTGCGAAATATATGCCAATTGCTCATCAGCCACAGCCGGTACGGATAAAACCAGCAGGAGCAATCCGAGCAATGATTGACGAAGCAGTTTAGAGGATTGCTTCATGAATAATTTTCCAACCTGTACCGGTGAACCTCAGGATCAGCTCTTTGAGATCATCGCTTTGATAGCTGTTGGATCTGAAGCGCTGCATCATCACAACCTTCATGTCCCCGTTCAGCTGCTCTGATACCACGATGTTTTCCAGTTCAACCGTTATAAATTTCTTATTCCTGATCACACCCTGCTTATAGTGTTGCCAGGATTTACGTGTCTTGAATCGACCGCTGGCAGCAAAGTTTTCATCATAAGCTGTAAAATAAGCACCTGTATCCTGCCTGCTCCATGCTGCACGCCAGAGTTCTACAGCAGCCAGTACCTCCCGGTTCTGGTCAGGGGTAGCTGGCGCAGACTCAACAGCTGCTACGGCCGCAACCCTGGGTCCGGGCTTTCCAACAACCACAGGTTTGACCGGCTGGGTCTGATGTGACGCAATACGCACAGGCCCGTCGCTATTACGGATATTCAACAGTCTTTCATAACGCTGGCTCAAGTCTGCATTATCATGTCCGGCCAGAGCCTTTTTGTAGGACTCGGCAGCCAGCTTCACATACAGATCCCCGATATTTTCATGGGCCGTGACATACCCCGGATTCAAGACCAGCGACGCTTCTAGTTCACTGATCGCAGCTCGCAGGTCACCTTTTTCATTGTAGATCACTGCCAGATTATTATGTGGCTCGGCAAGTTTGGGTTGCAACTCGATAACCTGATGAAAGGATGCAATGGCATCTTCGAACAGTCCTTTTCTGGCCTGTGTTACACCCAGCACAAACCAGGCCTGATAATCATCAGGCCTTTTCTTGAGCACTGCCTTTAAGGCTTTAATGGCACCCTGATCATCGCCTTTATTAATCATGGTTTCAGCAGCTGCAGTGGAGGTACCCGCAGCATTGGCAGCGGCAAGAGCGGGAGAAAAGCTCATGATGAGCAACAGGAAAAACAGAGGTCTTAACATGCCAGTATCGTACCCCCCCAGAATAAAGGAACAAGGCATCTTTTGGTTAATTTTTATGTTTTTCATCTTTATCCCCCTCTCCACCGGCTGGCAGCATGCCACCGGAAAGAACCAGTTTCATGCCCTCCTCGACACTCATATCCAGCACCTGTAATTCCGAAGACTTTACAAAAAGCAGCCAACCCGTCGTCGGAATAGGCGTTGACGGAATAAATACGGACAGACGACTCTCATCCTCTCCAGCTACCAGAATAGTGACTTCTCCGGTAACAAAGCCAATCACCATGCTGTCCCGGTTGGGAAATGGCACCATCACCACTTGCTTGAAAGCTTGTGAGCTATCACTGAAGATCGACTCAAGCAGCTGCCGGGTCGCCTTGTAGACCGTACGAACCAGAGGGATACGGCCCATGATCCGGTCAATCAGGCGCATCAGCTGGTAACCGATAAAGTGACTGAGCAAAGCGCCAATAATAATGATGGCAAACAACGCCAGTATGATACCTAAACCGGGGATATTGATTCCCAACAGGGCTTCCGGTTGATACTGCTCAGGCAACATTGAAAGTGCTTGATCGGACAGATCTATCAACCAGTCAATCAGCGCCACCGTAACCAGAATGGGCGTCAAGGCTACAATGCCCGCCAATAGATACTTGCGCAGTGCAGCCATTACATCACGTTCTCCACGCCGCCATCAGATTGATTCACCTGTTGTCCATGATCAGGACGGGCAGGATTAAGTAATTTTTTCACCGACATCATGCTGGCAGCATCTTCCTGATTCAGGTGTTTTTCCAGAAACAATACGGTTTCTGCATGCGGATGGGCTATCACTACGCAGCGCAGATTCTTTTCAACACATCTGCGCGCACGATTCCATGCCTTTAGCATGGCCTTCTCATTGATATCGTGATCGAGAAATATCTGTCGGGATGCCCAGGATATGCCTTGCTCTGCTGCAATTTTTGCAGCCACACTTTTCGAACTGGTTTTCGAGTCGACAAAAAACAGACCCCGCTCCTGGCACAGCTGCATGACACCGCGCATCGGTTTCTCAAACTGGGTCAGGTGTGAGCCCATGTGGTTGTTGACGCCTTCCACATAAGGAACCATATCCAGATCTCTGAGAAATGTCTGACGCAACTCATCACGACTCATCTTCTCATGCAGAAAAGCAGCAGACATCCTGTCGCGGTATTTCTGCGTAGTCGGCTCCATCGGCAGGTGCAGCATGACCACCTGCCCTGATTGATGCGCAAGTTCTGCTGATTTACCGGCGTACGGCGCATCCGGAATCACAGATACTGCAACCGGCACCGACAGTTTAAGTATGCTCTGCAAGGCAGACATGTCGTAACCCACATCATCAAGGATCAGTGCAATCCCAAATTCTGCTTGTGGCACAACCGGCAATGGCTGCGGAGAAACCACGGCGTGATCTTCGGCAAGGGCTTTTTCAATCTCTTCGGCCACAGGCTCTTTGCTGTCAGGAATCGCAATATGTCCCATATCGGGCCGGACAGCTTTGCTGGGGTTTAATGCGATCACAGCCAGCAATGCTGCCAATAGCAACGATAATAATACAACCAGCCATAGCGGCAGTTTTCTTTTACGCGACATGAGCAGCTCTCAGTTGAAGGGAAAAAATCACCCCGCTTTCAGGGCATGTAGCCCTCTTAGCAGATCCAATGCTCGTTGTAGCTGTGTGTCCATAGGCAAGCGTTTCTGCATTGCTTCACTTGCATCTGCGCTCTTCGCTGTATCCTTTACTGTGTCCTTGCTGGCCTTTTTCTTATTATTGCCATTGGAGAGGTGACCCTTCAGATCACGTTCAGAAACCGACGGAATTTTGCTTTTGGCCTGATCATCCGGCTTATTGACCACCTGTTCAACCTGAATGTCCGGGTCAATACCTGTGGCCTGTATCGAGCGCCCGCTTGGCGTGTAATACAATGCCGTAGTCACTTTGATGGCTGTGCCATCCTGGAGTGGGATCACGGATTGCACCGATCCTTTGCCAAAACTTTTTGTACCCAACAGTACCGCGCGATGGTGATCCTGCAGAGCACCTGCAACAATCTCGGATGCCGATGCAGAACCGTTATTGATCAAGACAATCAGTGGCAGTTTATCAAGCGCATCACCCGGACGTGCATCAAAAGTAAGGCTTTTGCCTGCACGTGACTTGGTGCTGACAATATTACCCTTTTCAAGGAACATATCTGATACTTCAACCGCCTGATTGAGCAATCCACCCGGATTATTGCGCAGATCCAGCACAGCACCGGAGAGCGATCCGCCTGAGCGTTTTTTCAAATCCTTAATCTGCGCTTTTAGCAGGTCTCCAGTGCGCTCCTGGAACTGTGTGATACGCAGGTATGCATAACCCGGCGCCAGAATGTCACTTTTCACTGAGTTCACTTTTATCACCGCACGTACGATTTTTATTTCCAGCGGTTGATTTTCACCTTCGCGAAAAATAGTCAGTACGATGCTCGTGCCTGGCTTACCGCGCATCAACTTCACCCCTTCAGGCAACGATATATCACGTGCAAGTTGATCATCGATTTTGATAATCAGGTCACCTGCTTTAACCCCTGCATGGTCAGCCGGAGTATCTTCAATCGGAGAGACAACACGAATACCACCTTCTGCTGACGAAATTTCGATGCCCAGGCCCCCGAACTCACCCTTGGTGTCCACGGTCATCTGTTTGTACATCTCTTTATCGAGATACGTAGAATGCGGATCAAGGCTGGAGAGCATGCCGGACAGTGCGCCTTCGATCAGCTTTTCATCACTGACCTTTTCGACGTAGGCACGTCGCACCATTTCCATCACATGTGAAAATTTCTGCAATTGTTCGTAATCGGTTGCGGCATTAGCTTGCTGGTGACCAACTCCAGGCTGCCAGGCCATCACGCCTGCTGTAAGCAGAGCCCCTGCACCCAAACCCAGTAGCACTCGACGAAACTTCAAAGACATAGTGTTCTCCATTTAAAACTGAAAATCATGGGACATTCGTTGCGCAGGCCCAATCGTGTAGCTCGGCCATCACTGCGCTTCCCGACATTAGCATGCAGGATGCCAGCCAGTTAACGGCTACACCAGCGTTTTGGATTCACTGCCTTGCCTCGATCTCTGATCTCAAAGTAGACGGTGACGTTATTCACCCAACCGGTACTACCCGCATCCGCTATCATTTCACCCTCTTCAACCCAATCCCCAAGCTGTTTATACAACACATCATTGTGCGCATAAACACCCAGCACACCGTCACCATAATCAACAATGGTCATCAGACCGTATCCACCAAACCAGTCGGCATAACGTACCTGGCCAGCCGCCATAGCTGTCACCGCCTTCACGCTGCTCCCGGGCCTAAGCTGCACCCCTTGCAAAGGTGGCATGGTAGATTTCGGGCGTGAGTGAAAACTGGCCACGATTTTACCGGATACCGGCCAGGAAAGACGGCCTTTGCGCTTGCGCACTTTCTGCACCACACCGTCCTGCCTATCTATTGTCAGCAGATCCTCGGACATGCCATCCAATAATCGCATCAAGGATTTTTCTTCACGTGCCAGATGAGTGTCCTTGCTCTTCTTGGCACGCACATCTTTGCGCACACGATCCAGCACTAGACGTTTATCACCAACTCGTGCTGAAAGCTCAAACTCCGCTTTCTTCTTCTCCACACGAAGCAGATTCAGTGCATCACGCTGCTGTTGCACTTCCACTTCCACTTTCGCCAGTTCAGCAATGGATTCGCTATACAAACGCCGATCATTATCCTGTGAGTCCATCACACCATTAAGCAGGTAACGCCTATGCGGAATATCACTGACAGACACGCCGGTAAAGATGCCCAGCCACTGGGAAGCCCGGGAGCTGCGTTGCCACGCTGCCACGGCCTGATCCAGCATGGCCTGCTTTAACGCTTCAATACGCTTTTGTAGCTGGCTGGATTTTCGTTGCAATTCATTCAGCTTCCTATCCGTTGAGCGCACCTTATCACGCGCGGCCCGGCTGGCTTTACGCGCGGTAATCAGAGCTGAATCCAGCGCGCGTAATTCTTTACCAATACTGCCCAGCTGGCTCTCCAGCTGCTGCTTCACCCTGGCCAGATTTTTTCGTTCTTGCTTGATGCGATCAATTTTTTGCTGTGTTGAAAGGTCAGCAGCAACGGCGATATCTGCGGTGCATGGCATCCATGCAATCGTTATCAAAACTGTCAGAATCCTAAGCAAATTTATCATACCCGATGGTAGGGGTGTCCCTGAATAATGGTAAATGCACGATAAAACTGCTCCAGGACAATGGCGCGAACCAACTGATGCGGCAATGTCAGTTTGGACAGGCTCCAGCAGGAAGCCGCCTCTGCGCGCACCTCATCATGCAGCCCGTCAGCCCCGCCAATGACAAAATCGAGCTGGGCGTCGGCAGGCATCCGCCCGATATGAGCTGCCCATTTCTTGCTGTCGTGCATGGACCCGCGCTCATCGAAGATGATAAAACCTTTTTCGGCATGTTTGAGAATATGCTTCGCCTCTTCCTGTTTACGCTGTGAAACCTGCTTGCCACGACCTTCAGGCAGCTCAATGACCGCACACTGCGCAAAAGGCTTGAGTCGCTCGACAAATCGAGCCTCAAAATCGGCCAGCTCTTTCGAACCGCGCCCGACAACTAGCAAACGTAGTTTCACGTCGCGTCTGTCGTTACCTTGGGAGCACTCCACAACCGTTCCAGCTGAAAGCTCTCTCTGGCCTCCGGTATAAACAGGTGAACAACCACGTCGCCCAGATCAACAATCAGCCATTCCATGGCTTCAAGCCCTTCAATTTTTGCTATGAGATCATAGCGATGAGCCACTTCGGAAGCCGCCTGTGCCAGTGCTTTCAGCTGGCGGTCTGAACGACCGCTGGCAATGATGAAACGGTCGGTGAAATCACAGCGGCCGCGTACATCAATGACCAGTACGTCCTGAGCTTTTTTATCTTCCAGCGCTTCAACAAGCTCATCTGTTATGGATTCAAAATTTTTGTTTCTAATGACTGTTTTTTCCACATTTACTCCTGCGTGACCGCATATTTTTTCTCAATATCTCTGCGTATCGCTGCCGGCACCAAATCAATCAAGGATCTGCCTTGCTCTGCCGTGCTGCGAATTTGCGTTGCCGAAATAGCTGGCAATTCCACCTTGATATAACACCAGTGCCCCGGTGTCACACAGGAAACCGGTCCATCCACTTGTCGCCAACCGCCAAGCGGCAAGGCTTTTTCCATGCCCTGACGAGCGAAGACCGCAACATTACACAACATCTGGAGAGCAGGATATTCACGCCAGGACTCAAGCCCGGCCCATGCATCTGCCCCAAGCATCAACCAGGGGGTAAGCCCCGGGTATGCAAGTCGAAATCTGCGTAATGTATCCACCGCAGGCGTTGGCTTTTGTTGACTGACTTCCCAGTCCAGCACCTTTACGCGCGCCATGCCTGCGAATGCCTTTTCCAACCAGAGCAGCCGCGTTTTAGCATCGGCAAAACCCGAAAGTTCTCGATGTACCGGCAATGCCGGAATCACCCATACCTCATCAAAATCCATACTCAGGGCCGCCTGCACTAAGGCCACGTGGCCACGATGTGGTGGGTCAAAAGTGCCGCCGAACAACCCGATACGTCGCTTGTCTGAAGTCACCTCACCGGAAGACTTCACCACGAAGGGTACGAAAAACACAGTGAAAACATATTAAGTGACCTCCGTTCTCTTTGTATACTTCATGGTGAAATACTTTTCATGCAACGATCAACTTCGCACCTGACCGTTTCCTAACACGATCCATTTCTGTGAGGTCAGCCCTTCCAAACCAACAGGTCCGCGCACATGCAACCTGTCAGTTGAAATGCCAATTTCGGCACCGAGTCCATATTCAAAGCCATCGGCAAAGCGGGTGCTGGCATTCCACATCACGGATGATGAATCCACTTCACGCAGAAAACGCTGACCGGCCTCATAATTCTCGGTTACGATACTTTCGGTATGACCGGAACTGTACTCGGCAATATGATCCACTGCCGCATCGAGACTATCCATGATGCGTACAGACAGCACAGGCGACAAATATTCCGTTGCCCAGTCTTCATCGGCGGCTACTTTCACATCCATACCTTCACAAACAGCGCGTGTTCTCTCACAACCACGTACCTCTACGCCCTTATCCAGCATGGCCTGGATCACAGCACAGACGACATCTGCATGTACAGCCTGATGAATCAATAAGGTTTCCATCGCATTACATACACCATAACGATGCGTTTTTGCATTCACGGCAATATTCAGTGCCATTGCTGGCTTGGCAGATGCATCGATATAGACGTGGCAAATGCCATCCAGATGTTTGATCACCGGCACGCGAGATTCAGCAGCCACACGCTCAATCAAAGACTTGCCACCGCGTGGAATAATCACATCAACATACTGCTCGCTTTTCAAAAGCGCTCCGACCAGTGCACGGTCGGTTGAATCCACCAATTGCACCGCATTTTGTGGCAAACCAGAATCCACCAGCGCACGGCGCAGGCATGCGGCGATTGCACGATTGGAGTGGATCGCTTCAGAGCCACCGCGCAAAATCGCGGCGTTGCCGGATTTCAGGCACAAGCCAGCCGCATCAGCAGTCACATTAGGGCGTGACTCGTAAATAATGCCGATAACACCAAGAGGCACGCGCATATGCCCCACCTGAATGCCGGAAGGCCTATAGCGCAGATGATCAATCTCACCGACAGGATCAGCAAGCGCCGCGATCTGTGCCAACCCTTCAGCCATCGCATCAATGCGGTCACCGTTGAGCAGAAGGCGATCTTTCATCGCATCATCAAGCCCATTCTCGTCAGCCGCTTTCATATCCAGAACATTGGCTGAGATGATTTCCTGGCTCTCGCGACGTATCCAGGACGCAGCAAGCATGAGCGCATCATTTTTGACTTTGCTATCAGCCATGCGCATCGCTTTGGCGGCAGCTTTAGCCTGACGACCCAACGTATCCATAATCATTACCGCATCAGCTTCCATTTTTACTCTCCATACCCTGACTTTTTCAGTCCATTCTCAAACGTCTGAAGTCAATACAAGGTTATCGCGATGAATCACTGAAGTGAAATCGTGAAATCCAAGAATCGACTCAATATCACCGCTGGCATGTCCCATGATCAGACGCATCTCCTCGGCAGTATAATTACACAGACCGCGTGCAATCACGCCATCAGATCCGACAATCTCAACACAATCACCTTTATCAAATACACCTTCAACAGAGACAACACCGATCGGCAGCAGACTGCCCCCTTGCTTCAAGAGGGCTTTCGCAGCACCTGCATCAACAAGGATTTCACCGGCCGGGTGTAAGACCTCGGTAATCCAGTGTTTGCGCCTGGTCTGGCGATCCACACCGCATAAAAACAACGTGCCTTCATCCCCACCGCTCATAAGGTTGCGCAGTGCACCTGGCTTTTGACCGCTGATAATCGCCGCTGCAACGCCGCTTTTGGTCGCCACACGTGCCGCTGACAGCTTGCTGGCCATGCCGCCAGTACCAAACGAGGAGCTTGCACCTCCGGCCATGGCGACATGCTCTTCATCCAAATGCGCAACAATACCCACGCGCTTTGCATCTGCATGTGTGCAAGGATTCTTGTCAAACAGACCTTCAACATCGGTCAGCATCACCAGCAGATCGGCATCGATCACCATGCTCACCAGCGCACCCAGCGAATCGTTATCGCCAAACTTGATCTCAGACACCACGACCGTGTCATTCTCATTCACAATCGGAACGGCACCGACTGAGAACAGGGTTTCACTGGTATTGCTGGCATTGAGATAACGGCGGCGATTGCGCAGATCATCCTTGGTTAACAACATCTGTGCGACACTACGATCATGACGGGCAAAAGCTTTTGCATATGCACTCATAAGCTTGGGCTGACCGATTGCAGCAGCAGCCTGCTTTTCATGCACCGAGAGTTCACGACCAAGCCAGTCGCAATCAACACGGCCCAAAGCCACGGCACCTGATGTCACCACAACAACGTCTATGCCGCCAGTCATCAATCCGGCCAGATCATCGACCAGTCGGTCAATGACATCCTGACATATTCCTTCATCTGCATCGGCCAGCAGTGAGCTGCCGATTTTTACCACCACCCGCCTGGCGCAGGTTAAATCAGCTCTGGATTGAATCATCTCCGAACGACTACTCTTCATAGTCAGTCGGCCTCATCTCTTCGATAGCGCGTTTACGCATCTGCAATACCTGATCGTAGATATACCACAACAGCGGTTTAATGCCTTCACCCGTTACCGCCGAAACAAAGAAGACCTTGTAAGGCGAATCGGCAACCTCTGCTTCAATGGCTTCACGTTCTGCATCAAGCAAAGCATCGGATTTATTGAACACCAGCACACGTGGTTTTTCAACCAGTGTTTCACCATAACCTTCCAGCTCGCCGTTTATTTCTGTGATCTGTTCCGGCACGGGCTTACCGTCTTCGCAGGCAGCATCAACCAGATGCAACAGCACAGCGGTTCGTTCTATATGTTTCAGAAAACGGTGGCCCAGCCCCTTGCCTTCATGCGCGCCCTCAATCAGACCCGGAATATCAGCCACAACGAAACCATCGCCATCATCCATAAATACCTGACCAAGCATCGGTTTAATTGTGGTAAACGGATAATCAGCAATTTTCGGACGTGCATTGGAGATATGCGCGAGCAGTGTTGATTTGCCTGCATTTGGCAAGCCAACCAGCCCGACATCTGCCATCAGTTTAAGCTCCAGGAAGCGAATCCCCTGCTCACCTTCTAATCCCGGTTGCGAATAACGTGGTGCACGATTGGTACTGGTCGCAAAACGTGCGTTGCCCATGCCGCCTTCACCACCTCGAGCGAGATGGTAGCTGCTGCCTGCAACCGCCAGATCAACCAGGGTGTGGCCATCCTCATCTTTCACAATTGTGCCAATCGGCACTTCTATGATGATGTCGTCACCATTTTTACCATGGCAGTCCGAGCCCTTGCCCGACTCACCGTTTTTAGCGATCAGACGTTTACGCAGATATAGTTCCTGCAGCGTATTCTTGTCTCTTGAGGCAACGAAGATGACATGACCACCACGGCCACCATCGCCACCGTTAGGCCCACCCTTGGGGATATATTTTTCGCGCCGGAATGAGGTCGCACCTTTGCCACCATTACCTGCTCGAACTTCAATTTTTACTTCATCAATAAAACGCATGCTGTATTACACCATAATTAGCTTGAACCACAAAGGCACAGAGACTCAAAGTAAAATCTAATGAAAAGGAACGTCCCGACTTCACTTTCTGCACTGTCGAAGGTGGGCTCCAGTTTGTTTCGACTGTCTTTGTATCTCCGTATCTTCGTGGCGAAGTTTTTCACAAACAAAAAAGGGGTGCGACAAGCGCACCCCCCATGATTCTGATTCGAGCCTCAACTGTTATTCAGTAATGCGAACAGTTGTGCGACCGGCACTCTTGTAATATTCAACCTTGCCGTCAGTGAGCGCGAACAGGGTGTAGTCGCGACCACAACCTACGTTATTGCCCGGGCGGATTTTGGTGCCGCGCTGACGCACAATGATATTACCGGCAATGACAGCTTCGCCGCCATATTTTTTCACGCCAAGGCGTTTGGAATTGGAATCGCGTCCGTTACGACTGGAACCACCTGCTTTCTTATGTGCCATGGTTTACTCCTTGATCGAGTCAATGCGCACAGCAGTGAAGCTCTGGCGATGACCCTGGGTCAAACGATAGTTTTTACGGCGACGCTTCTTGAAGACAACAATCTTCTGTCCACGGCCAGATTCAGTTACAACGCCGGTCACGGTTGCTTTCGCAACATCCGCACCAGCTTTGATGGACTCGCCTTCGCCAACCATCAGAACATCATCAAATTGAATTTCTTTGCCGGTTTCAGCATCCAGTTTCTCAACGCGCAGGACATCACCTTCCTGAACGCGGTACTGTTTACCACCGGTTTTGATTACAGCGTACATATATTACTCCGAGCCTTACGCAGCTTTCGCAGGCTTGCCGTATTTCTTATAGAAGCGCTCAACACGACCTTCCGTGTCCATCACTTTTTGTTTACCAGTATAAAACGGGTGACAAGAAGAGCAGATTTCCACGTGGATATCGCCTTTTGTCGAACGCGTCTCAAATGTATTTCCGCAAGAACAAGTTACCTTGGATGCGAGATATTCTGGATGAATGTCTGCTTTCACGTCATTTCTCCGTCAATTTTTAACCGATTCAATACGGTCTGGATTTTCCCAGTCCGATATACTGAACCAGTATCACGAGCTGGCAAAAAACCAGGCCCGTTAAAGGGGCGCGATTTCTAGCGTCCTCGACTCAGTTAAGCAAGCCTTAATACGCATTTTTTCTTCGATTGGGTAAATTTTCCCGAAATAATCTCGTTTCAGAGAGGGATCAGGCATTCACCGACCTTCAATCAACTCAATGGCGTACCCATCCGGATCGTTGACGAAGGCAATCACACTGCTGCCATGCTTCATAGGGCCAGGTTCGCGCATGATAGCACAACCTGCAGTGCGAATCTCATCGCATACTGTATAAATATTATCTACACCAATCGCCACATGGCCGAAACCACTGCCTATATCATACGTCTCTGTTTCCCAGTTATGAGTCAACTCAATCACAGACGTGTCCGTTTCATCGCCATAACCGACAAAAGCGAGCGTGAACTTGCCTTCCGGGTAATCCTTACGGCGCAACAGCCGCATACCCAGCACGCGGGTATAAAAATCAATCGAACGATCCAGATCGCCGACTCGAATCATCGTATGCAACAAACGCATGAGAAACCTTCCTGAAACGCATTATTTAATGAATAGATAGATAGCCAGCTTTAAAACGACATGCCTGAGATCCAGTAGTGCATAGCAATGGAGGCGACATAACCGAGAAGAATAGCCCATGTCCACTTAAGGTGACCAAAGAAGGTGTAAGACCCCCGCGCCTGCCCCATCAGTGCCACGCCCGCCGCTGAGCCGATAGAGAGCAGAGAGCCACCAACACCGGCTGTCAGCGTCACCAACAACCATTGATCCACACTCATGTTTGGCGTCATGCTCAAGACAGCAAACATCACAGGGATGTTATCAACAATCGCAGAGAGAAAACCAACAAGAATATTCGCCCAGCTTGCCCCCAACTGATCATACATCAGATGTGAAGTCAGATTCAGGTAACCTAGCGCACCCAAACCACCCACACAGAGAATCACACCATAAAAGAACATCAGCGTATCCCATTCCGAACGCTGCAGTTGATGGAAAATGTCAAATGGAGGCCCGCTGGGGCTGCCATCGAGCTGAGTATTACCCTGGAACGACTCTTCAAAGCTATACTCAGATTTTTTCAGCCAATAGCCGTAGAATTTCAACAGGCCCAAACCTGTCATCATACCCAGCATGGATGGCAGATGGAGCACGCTGTGGAAAGAGACTGCCAGGGCAATCGTAAACAGGAACATTGCAAGAATGATGAAGCCACCCTGCTTTACCTGAACCTCTTCGCTCACAGCATCCGGCACAGCATTAGGCAGGAACATCACCATAATAGCCGCTGGAACAAGCCAGTTCACCAGAGATGGGAGGAACAGTGCAAAAAACTCCTGAAAGTGAACCTGCCCGCTCTGCCACACCATCAGGGTAGTGATATCACCAAACGGGCTGAATGCACCGCCAGCATTGGCCGCCACAACAATATTAATACACCCCAGCGAAACAAATTTCACATTATCTCTGTCTACAGCCATGACAACAGCAGCCATCACCAGTGCCGTGGTCAGATTGTCAGCGATCGGAGAGATAAAGAAAGCCAGAAGACCCGTCAGCCAGAATATTGCCTTCAGCGACAAACCTTTTGAAACCAGATAGGCCCTGAGTGCCGCAAACATATTGCGCTCTTCCATCGTGTTCACGTAGGTCATGGCTGCGAGCAGAAAAAGCAACAGCTCAGCATACTCAAGGATGTTGTGTTGAACCAGTTCATGTGCAGAGGTGGTATCACCAACAGAATTAAAGGCAACCGCGACCAGAATCCAGATCAACCCGGCGGCAACCATCACTGGCTTGGATTTACGCAGGTGCAGGGTCTCTTCACCAATCACCAGCGCATAGGCAAAGACAAAAATAACCAGCGCCGATATGCCAAACCAGGTTGCGGTCATATCCAATGGCGAAGCGCCGCCCCCACCCGATGCTGCTGCCGCCACACCTGGCAGCAGCATCGCAGAGATTCCGGCCGCCATTAAAATTATCAGTTTCATCCTAACTCCATTCTTGTCGCATCCAGCCGCCTTATAGTCAGGCAGCGGCTGCTGATCTATCCAGTATCATTCGCAAGGCTCTAAAAAACAGAGTCTTTAATCAAGCCATGGATAGCTGCCATTATTAGAATTCACTATTATTATGCCATATGTTCACGCATGGTACCTATTGAGCAAAGGATCCAATAAACAGGCCCAGCCCTGAATCACGATGCAAGCACGGGCAAGACCACGGCTTGCCCGTGGCAGTCCCCTACAATGAAAGTGGTTATTCAGGCTTGGTGGATAATGCTACACGCTTACGCGCAAGACCCTTGGCCATCATCATCCAGACCGGACTGAACAGCAGCGTCATAGCAATCACGATCACCGTCAACTCATGCAATTCAGCGGTGAGAATGCCGCCAAACAAACCCACCGTCGCCAACAGGAATGAGAATTCCCCGATCTGACTAAGCAACCCGCCTGTAATCAACGCCTGCTCCCAACTTTCACCAAGTGCCCGCATGACAAATACATTTACACCCGAGTTAAACAGAAACACCAGCATCGTTGCACCGGCAACCAGCAGAATGTGACTTTGCAGGTAATCGACATTGACCATCATGCCGACAGACAGAAAGAAGATCATCACAAAGATGACATACACTGATTCGAGATGCTCATGCACCCAGTCGGACTGGTCACTCGAAGCCAGCACCATGCCGGCAAGAAACGCGCCCAAACCCGGAGAAAGACCCAGCCACGAGGTGAATGTGGCTGCTCCCAGACAAAGCAGCAGCCCCAGCAACACCCGCTTTTCCAGGCTACCTTTGAGAAATTCCGGTATGTGTAACACACCTGTTTTCATCAGGTAAACGACAAGAACCAGAACAGCAATGCCGCCCACTGCCTGCTTCACCAGATCAGATACATGCATTTCAGCATCACCCATAAGACTGAGCACAATCATCATCGGCACGATAGCCATGTCCTGCACCAGTAACACACCAACCGCATTCTGTCCGAACGGCTTGTCCATCTCGCCGGTGTCCTGCAGCTCTTTTAACACCACGGCGGTACTGGAGAGTGAAATAACAAAACCGAACAAAATGCCAAGGCTGGTCGGCATGTCAAAGGCCCATACCAACGCCACACAGGCAACAACACTGACCGCGATTTGCACCACAGTGCCAATCACTGCGATTTTCCAGCGCTGCATAAGCTTGGGCACAGAAACTTCCATGCCGACAAAGAAGAGCAGCATTACCACACCGATTTCGCCAACACGCGTGACGGTTTGCTGGTCATCGATGATGCCGAGCATTGATGGCCCGAGCATGATGCCGGTAACAATATAGGCTACAACAATAGGCAGCCCCAGGCGCACTGCCAGATAGCCGATAGCCAGCGCCACCGACAGCACAATAGTGATATTCATCATCATAGGATCCAGGTGCATCTACTTCCCCTTCTTCTGTTTCATTCAGTTTCCTGCGCGGCCGGTTTTCATCCGCATCCCGGATTGCAAGCAAGTTTCGTGCTAACCATGGCAGAAAAGCAGAAAAAACATAAGCGATTAAGGGTGGAACCTGCTTAAACAGCGGAGCTCCGCAGCATGGCACAAGCCGTCGCTGAAAAGTATCACTGCATGTTGTTTCCAATCGACATCGATGGAAATTGCCGCGCCCGCCCTGCTTGCCTTCATACACCGTCATCCAGACACTCATGCCATAACTTACTCTGATAACATCATAAGCTTGATGCAACCGCGCACCCAACGCTTCTGGCAGGCGCGCCAGAGACAGGCATGCGGCAAGTATCAATTTCATCAAGTACTCCCTTAAAAAAAATCGACAAGAAAGGAGTAACAGGCATGGGAATGTGACAGCCGGAAGGTATCTATTCACAATCAGCCCTCGCCCGACTTTCACATACCGCTTGAGTGAAACGTGAGCTTCAGGCATTTTTCGCCGCTTCCACAGATTGAATGCCTGCCCGGAGAACACAAATGGATGCCATGTTAAATGCTAATATCAAAAGTCTGAAGCTGCTGCACCGCGGTAAAGTACGTGATATGTATGAGATTGATGATTCTCATATCCTGATTGTCACCACGGATCGATTGTCCGCTTTTGATGTAATTCTGCCAACGCCGATTCCAGGAAAGGGCCAGGTCCTCAATGCCGTTTCCGACTTCTGGTTCCATAAGCTCTCGCATATTGTGCCAAACCATACAGCAGAGATGACACTTGAAGAGGCAATCCCCGATGCAGAAGAACGCGATCAGGTCCGCGATCATGCCATCATCGTAAAACGCCTGAAGCCTCTGCCCATTGAAGCCATTGTGCGTGGGTACCTGATCGGATCGGGCTGGAAGGAGTATCAGAAACAGGGCTCGGTTTGTGGCATCGAGTTGCCTGCAGGACTCATTCTCGCCGATCAACTGCCGGAACCAATTTTCACCCCATCGACCAAAGCCGATGTTGGTGACCATGATGAAAACATCGATTTCAAAAGCATGTGCGACATTGTTGGTACAGACTTGGCGACACAGGTTCGTGATGTAAGCCTGCATCTGTATAAAGAAGCCGCAGCTTTTGCGCTGGAAAAAGGCATTATTATTGCCGACACCAAATTTGAGTTTGGCCTCGATAGCGATGGCAACCTGACATTGATTGATGAGGTTCTGACTCCGGACAGCTCACGCTTCTGGCCAATTTCCGAATACAGGCCGGGCATGAGTCCACCAAGCTTTGATAAACAGATCGTACGCGACTGGCTGGAAACGCTGGACTGGGATAAAACAGCTCCCGGCCCGGAACTGCCAGAGGAGATCATGAATAAAACATCTGAGAAATACCGCGAAGCGCTGGAACGCCTGAGCACCTGATGTTACTCGCTTCGGCGGCCATCGTTATCGGCATCGCACTACTGGTCTGGGGAGCTGACCGCTTCGTTGACGGGGCTGCCTCAGTGGCCAAAAATTTGCGCGTACCACCTATGATTATCGGCCTGACCATTGTCAGTCTTGGCACATCCTTGCCGGAAATGATAGTCGCGGCCATGGCCGCACTCGATGGCAACCGTGACCTCGGCATCGGTAATGTGCTCGGCTCCAATATTGCCAATATTGGTCTGGTGCTTGGCATCACCGCCCTGATCATTCCCCTGGCAGTAAAATCCATGACACTACGCCGCGAAATGCCGGTGCTATTTATGATCACTATTCTTGCATTTGCCCTGATGTCCGATGGTGAACTGAGTTTCATGGATGGCATCATGCTGGTAGTGAGCGTGGTGCTGTTGCTAATCTGGATTACCCGCCTTGGCCTGAAAGACAGGCATGACCCACTGGTTGCAGAATTCACCGAATCAATCCCAGAAGCCATGAGCATGGGCAAGTCTGTTATGTGGTTTGTCGTAGGTCTTGTGCTACTGATCATCAGCTCCCGCATGGTGGTCTGGGGCGCAATTGAAATTGCACACTATTTCGGTGTCAGCGATCTTATTATCGGCCTGACCATTGTCGCTATCGGCACCAGTTTGCCGGAAATGGTCGCATCCGTTGCCGGCGCACTGAAAGGTGAAGCAGATCTTGCTATCGGCAATGTTATCGGCTCCAATATGTTCAACCTGCTGGCTGTGCTGGCCATGCCAGCACTGATTTATCCGGGCATATATGCCCCCGAAGCATTATTGCGCGATTTTCCGATCATGATTGGCTTCACTATTGCGCTCTTTGTTGTTTCATTCGGGCTGCGCAAGATCGGTGGTATCGTCAATCGATTTGAGGGCGGTTTGCTGGTTAGTGGTTTTGCCGCTTACCTCTACCTGCTCTACCTGCAGTCCTAACCCGGACTATTCATGAATTCCCAGGGGATACTCTCTTGCTACGCAATTCACCTGATCGTTGTGATGATTGCGCCGGACGTTTGTTTGCCACGGATTCCGAAGAAGGCCAGCGTAGCAGTGCATACGGACAACTGATGAAGGATGTGTTGCGGGCAAAGGCACAAGCAAGAGCACAACAGAATTTATGAGTAGTCCGGGCTAGAAGCAAACACCTTGCTCTCCGGCTGACTGACTCAGCCTATATCTTCTAAGCATCTCAAGCGTGAGCATCTGATCACTGCCAAAGGTATCCGCAACCACCTCAGTCGCCCCGCTCTGATAAAGCTGATACAGATGGATCTCCTTACGCGTCCTGACAATGATCGGCAGATCAGGATAAACAGCGCGTACGTGTGAGATGATTTTTATGGCTGTATTGAAATCGATCATGCTGACCACCAGTGCCGAAGCGCGGCCCAGCCCACAGGCATGCAACAGCTCTAAACTACCTGCATCGCCATAGGAAACCGGTTGTTTTTCAGCCATGCCTTTTTGCACCAGTTCCGAGTCCAGATCAATGGCCATGCATGGAATGTGATGCTCAGACAGGAAATCCACCGAATGCTGGCCTACCCTGCCAAAGCCACAAACAATCACGTGTTGGTTCAGCGACCGTGATCTGTCCATGATCTGATTTCTGATCTCCTGTCGACTTCTCTCAGCTGAGCGGGGCAGTAACGTCGATGTTATTATTCCATTATGCCGAATGATGATCGGCGCCAGTGCCATACTAAACAGCATGGCTGCCAATATGATCTGTCCCTCATCGGGACGCAAAACTTCGCCATCCATGGCCAGAATCAGAATGGCAAAACCGAATTCTCCGCCATGTGCCAGAATAAGTCCTGTACGCATGGAGACCGCACCGTTCCAGCCACCCATGCGACAGAACCCGGCAATCAGCAATAATTTCAACAGGATCAATGCCACAAAGAGTGCCAGCACCAACGGCCATGTATCGGGCAACACGGTTACATCCAGCATCATGCCAACAGTAATAAAAAACAGCCCTAACAAAACATCCCTGAAGGGACGAATCTCGGACTCAACCTGATGCCTGAACTCTGTTTCACTAAGCATGACTCCGGCAAGAAATGCCCCCAGTGCAAACGTGAGCCCAATAAAGCCGGTCAGCCAGGATGAGCAGAGCACTACCAATAACACAGTCAGTGTAAACAGCTCGGCAGAGTGGAACCTTGCCACTTCTCTGAACAAGGGCTTGAGCACCCAGCGTCCAAAGGCAAAGATGACCAGCAGCGCCAATACCCCCTCAAGCAGGGCGGTCACCACAGTGATGGTTGACGCCTGTTTGGCGGCACCGCTCAGGCTTGCCACCAGAATCAGAAACGGCACCACCATGAGATCCTGGAACAGCAGAATGCCAACGCTGTTGCGGCCATGTCGTGTATGCAGCTCAACCTGGTCGGCCAGCTGTTTGGTCACCAGTGCAGTCGATGACATGGCCACCACACCGCCAACTACCAGTGCACTTTCAAGTCTTAGTCCTATGGCAATAGCAACTGCCGTCGTCAGTGCAGCAGTCAGCAATACCTGAGCACTGCCGAGCCCCAGCACTGATGCCTTCATGCGCATCAGCACCGAAGTGGAGAACTCCAAACCAATAGTGAACAAAAGGAACACAACGCCGAATTCTGCAAAGGTCTTGATATGTTCAATATCGTATACCCAACCCAGAGCGTACGGACCGACCCACACACCAACCACCAGATACCCCAGAATAGGCGACAGTCCCATGCGCAGGAACAGCACAACAACAGCCACGGTTGCAACCAGAATAACCAGTGTGTCGTTTAAAAAGCTGAAATCCATCACACCTCCATGCGTCAACCGAGAATGCAACTCAAGTATTGCAGAAATATTGCTTTTGCGACAGGTCATAGTGCTGCAATCGATTTTCTGACTTGTCGCGCCAGACAAAGCGAGTAAATTCGGCCCTGCTTATTATGCAGACAACCGAATTCACCCAGCCGCTGACATGGCATGAGCACATTTATCGCGGCGAAAATCGTCTGCGTGTGGCACTGGTCGGCCAGCACAACAGTGGCAAGAGCACCATCTTTCATGCGGTAGCCAGTACCAGCTACCGCACAGGCAACCTAGCAGGTACCCATAAACCCTATGCAGAGTGCCCTGTGCAGATCGGCGTCGATGAAATTCATTTGGTGGATCTGCCGGACCTTAACGGGCTGCGCAATCTTGCTGGCGACGACCTGGAGGCGCTGAAATACCTGCTCTGGGGAGATGCGCGGCCGTTGATTTCACGTCATGAACGCTCCGAGCCACCGGCACCCTTTTCACGCCCCGATGTTCTCATCTATGTGATTGATGCCAGTGCCCTCCAGCAAAGTCTTGAGCTGGCACTGGAGCTGTCGGAACTGGGGCTGCCTATCGTCATTGCGCTGAACATGATGGATGAAGCGCACCGGAAAGGGGTTGAAATCGACATCGGGCAGCTTTCTGAAAAGCTGGGCGCGCCTGTCATTCCTACCGTCGCCCTGAAAGGACACGGGCTCTCGGAACTCTTTGAGCACGTATTGCAGGCAGGCCGCAAACCGGTCTGCCCGTTACCTCAATCGCCCAGCCTGCATATTCAGGAGTGGGGAATTAAACTGCACAAGTTGCTCGACAGCCCTGAAATAGCCGATGCCTTTTCCATTCCCGGCAACATGCTGACGATGACACTGCTGGAAAATGATGCCTTTTTTCTTTCGGAGCTGGAGAGTCATTTTCCCGATATTGCACCTGACATCCGCGCCCTGCATGAACAGGGCGACCGTGAATTACCCCGCCCACTGACCGAGGAGATCAGGGCAGATCGCCATCACCGCGCCGCAAGCCTCTTTGAAGATGTAGCCCGGTTCATTCACAAACCGCGGGTCAGCTGGGAAGAGCGGCTCGATATGTTATTCCTGCATCCGCGTTGGGGGCTGGTCGGTTCACTTGCCGTATTTGCAGCCGTGTTGTTTATGGTGTTCGAGGTCAGTACCGCGCTGGATGCGATGTCGGCGGCCAGGCTTGCTGACATGGTCTCTTCCTGGCAACCCGATACCGCCACAGGTGTCATTGGCCGCGCCGTAGTCGATGGCCTGATCGGGCTCATCGGCATTGTTGTGCCCTACATGCTGCCATTGGTACTGATGCTGGTTGCACTGGAGGAAAGCGGCATCATGCATCGCATCGCCTTTGTCGTGGACCGTTTTTTCCATGCCATCGGCCTGCACGGCAAAGTAGCTGTTCCGTTTCTGCTGGGGCTCGGCTGCAACGTACCAGCCATTGCAGCCACCAAAGGATTGTCTAGCGGCCGCGACCGTGTGGTTTCATCGCTGCTGATCACCTTTGTCCCCTGCTCTGCCCGCTCGGCGATTGTATTGGCCCTGGGTGCCAAGTATCTCGGTGTCATGGGTGTGTTGCTGTTGTTTATGTTGAGTCTGCTGGTGATTGCCGTGCTTGGCCGCCTGCTCTCCCACCGTTACCCGGAAATCAGCCCCGGTCTGATTCAGGAGATTCCGGCATATGCCTGGCCGAAAATGAAACCGCTTCTGGCCTCCACCTGGAACCGTACCAGGGACATTCTCACTATTGTTACCCCGCTACTGGTTGGCGGCAGCGTCATCCTTGCCCTGCTGCAATTCATGGGGGCGGATACGGTCGTGAATGCCGCCCTTGCCCCGATTACCGTCTGGGCGCTCGGCCTGCCTGTCGTGCTTGGTGTACCGATCCTGTTTGGTGTGTTGCGTAAAGAGTTGTCGCTGGTGATGATCTATCAGGCACTCGGCACTTTCGAAGTCGGAGAACAGCTGGATTCGATTCAGATCACCACCTTTCTCGTATTCCTGCTCTTCTATATTCCGTGCATCTCCACCTTCGCTGTAATGCTGCGCGTCATCGGTCGCAAGGAAGCCTTCTTCTCTATCGCCCTCTCCATCGGCGTCGCTCTCATCGTCGCCCTCATTGTCCGCTTCTCCATGACCGGCATCGACGGCTTGATCTAAAACAACCACGATTCAAGCATAAAAAAAGCACTGCGGAGGTATGTCCGAGTTGCTTGCGCTCGTCAGCTTTCGTCATTTATCGAGCTCTTGCGTATATGAAGAGATCAACCGCTTCGGATTCGTCGTCTGATGCGAAGGACTTGCGTTCAACATGAATCATCTCAAACCCGGCTGATTTCAGTTGTTCCAGCAAGTATGTTGCTTGGTGGTAATAAATATAAACCCGGTCTTCATTGTTCTTTGATTGGTACCCCGAATCTGCGTAGTCACCTTCCATTGTGCTTATATAGAAAATTCCGCCGGGTCTCACCATCGCCCGAGCACTGAGAATAAACCGGACAACCTCCTCCCTGGATAAGTAGGGGAAGCAAAAACCAGCCACTATTGCGTCATACATTTTCTTGAGTGACGATATTTCCCGGCTATCCATAATTTCAAAGGTTGCTGTTGGATTGTTCAATCTTGCCAGGTGAAGCATTTGCGGCGACAAATCGATCCCATGAACCCTTAATTGAGGTTTTTCCTCCAGCAACAATTTGCTTATATTGCCTGGACCACACGCCACATCCAATACATCCGCATCAGCTTTGAGTAAGCCAGACAAATATCGATATGTCTCAATATAGGGTTCGTACTTCATGTACTTGTCCTGATATTGATCAGCATATTTGTCGAATGTATTGATGGTTACTTCCAAACGATTCAAAAAACGGCTCCGTATGATCTCAAAAAGATAACGTTAAGTTGAGGGTGGCGCGCTTTGCGACGTCAACGCCATGTTAGCCGGTTTTAGATTGAATTGCATAGCTCCAGCAGGTTCTTAAAGCTCCTCAGTGCATTGGGATGCTCAGCACCACCAACCAAGATACAGTCGATACCAGCGCTCTTTGCACCACCGAGGTCTCTTCGCGGCGAATCTCCGACCACAATAGCTTCTGAGTTAGCGATTCCAAGTTGGCTTAACACGAGTTCAAATGGTTTTGGTGAAGGCTTGACCATGCCATGATCGGAGGAGAACGAAGTGGCGTCAAAAATACCCGAGATGCCCGCGCGTTCGAACTCTGTTAGCCATGCTGTTTTGGGTGCCCAGATGTCTATGACCGCTGCCAATGTAAAGTGTTGCCGCAAATCATGGAGGGCTGCACCGTATTCGTTAGGAATGTACCCGAGCTCGTGGAAAGCAAAGGTGTCGATGATCATATTGATCTCATCTCTGCCAATTGTTCTGCCAACCACCTCTCGGATTGCACTTTCCAAAGACGGAAAGCTATGCCTATACTTTTCATCTGGGTAGCGGGTGCCCAGGTACCCATACACTGCGCGCACAATTCTATTGATCTCATCTTGCGGGAGCGTTCCGCCAATGTGGAAATAGTGCGCCGAAAAATCTTCGCCATCACCGAATCTGTCCTCACCGAACATAAACGTGCTGTTCATATCAAGAAGCAACGCTTTTTTTCCTGCGAACACGATTGTCTCCGTTCTGTGATCAGCTGACGTTAAAGATATAGGCCAATAACAGCGCGTGCGAAGCACCGCTTTTATTGGCCTTATCCATTGCCTTGCTAGGCACTGTACGCTGATTCGATTGCTTCATGAGCCCACTTCAATAATTCGTCCTGGTCTTCAAAAAGTTCTTCTGGTGCAGAATAGTATTTTTTTACATTTACAATCCCTTTCTTTGTTGAGTATGAAAATGGTTGCATAGCTAAGTTAATATATTTTGGCCTAGTTTGCTCATTAACGCAGAAATACAAGGTATTATCCATAATCATAGCAAATTGTTTTGCACCACTTTTGAAGGCAAAACCTCCGAAAAATTTCCCGCCTTTAAGCTCTCCCAACGGAATAAACAGCTCCTTAACATATGCTATAAATTCTATGCTTGAGCTCATTTGTTTCCCTTGTGCCCAACGTTGCAAAAGCTGGCTGCCCGCGGTAACAGGTCAGACGAACGCATGTAGGTCATCTTGATTGCCTTGTTCGATCAATTTGCATGACAAGTGCTGTTTAACACCTAACCATTCATTTTCTATGATGCTGTACATCACAGAATCCCTGATTCTACCATCAGGCATTACCATATGGTTGCGAAGAAGCCCCTCTTGTTTTGCCCCTAGTCGTAATATGGCCTGTCGAGATGAACTGTTGAGGTAATCAGTTAGAAACTCAACACGATTAAGCCCCAAAGACTCAAATGCATGCGAAAGCATCAGTAACTTTGCTTCTGTATTAAGCCGTGTTTTCTGCCATGATTTTCCCAGAAAAGTGTAACCAATCTCTATTCTTTTATACGGCAGATTGGCTTTCATGAACCTCGTAGAGCCAGCAATTCGATTTGTATGTTTATCAATTGTCGCAAAAGTAAGGCCATCACCACTTTTGTTTGCTTTTTGTGCGTTGCTGAAAAACTCATGTATGTTATCTGGATGAGGTACTAATGTTACGTACAGCTTCCAGAGCTCCCCATCATAAATCGCTTCACAAAGACCATCTATATGCTCTGAAGAAAGCGGCTCCAAGCGAACATGTTTACCGTCCAATGTTATTGCTTCCATTCTTTTGACTCTCTTTTGCTCTAACTTATTAATGAGTATAAGTATCTGTTTCGGCGCGCAAACAATTCCCCATCAACGATTGAGCATAGGTAGCAACTCTGGAACCGTCAAACATGCATCACCTTCAACATAGGTGCCGGAATAATTAACCGGGTTAGGATTGATGTGTGGGTATGTATGCTTCCCGGCTCCGAGCTGAATGCCTGTATTTCTCTTTCCTGAACGGCCGGTCATGGCTTGTTTCTATCGTTGATATTCCTCAATTGTTTTGGCTTTTGCCTGCTCCGCCAGTGTGATGCTAAACACTGACGGCTTTTCCAGTCGCGTTTACAAATCGGGCTACGGAAATTCGTTTTGGAGGTCTGACCATGAAAAAACTGATGATTCTTCCCATAATGCTCTTTGCCCTGATGCAGTCGCCGCAGATGGCCTCGGCGGAAGAGGGGGTGTGGGAGCAGACAAAAATTCACACAAGTTCAGCCTGGGCGGACACCAAAGTGTTCGCGTCTGAGGCGACGAACTGGACTGTAAAACACTCCCGTTCGGCGTGGCGTGCGACCAGTAAAGCGGCCGGTGAGGCAGCGGAGTGGACCGGCAAAAAAGCTCAGCAGGCGTGGCACACCACCCGCGAAATGGCTGAAGATCTCAAAAGCTAAAGATGGGGTCTACAATTCAATGTTCATCAAAAATTATGGATGGGACACACACCTTTTGATCCCCCGTTAGCAGGCTGCCGAGACAAATGCTCAAAATCGGAGAAGAGCGGCAGGGGCGCGACAGGCCCCTTCCTGATTCGGCACATCCATGTGCCTCACCCTGCGGGCGTGCCGTGCAGCACGTCCAAAGAGGCTCTCCTGCCACTTTGTGGGCGGCAAGAAAGGACAAGTGAATTCATTCACTTACACGAACTGTGCTGTGTCGTCAGCGTGATAGCTTCTCTAGTGATCATTCACGCAATGAATCAAATCAAGCCATACCCTCAGAAATCTTCAGTTCCCGTTCACTGTTAACCACTTCTGCCGAACGATCTTTGGCTACCAGCATATACACAGCCGGAACAACAAAGAGGGTGAACAGGGTACCGATGGAGAGGCCGGTGAAAATCACCAGCCCCATCGAATATCGCCCTGCGGCACCCGCGCCACTGGCCAGCACCAGAGGAATCACACCCAGCACCATGGCAGCTGTAGTCATCAGGATCGGACGCAGACGCACAGCCGATGCTTCAATAATCGCATCGCGCTTCGAGCGGCCGGCCAGCTGCAGTTCGTTGGCAAACTGCACCATCAAAATACCATGTTTACTGATCAACCCCATCAGGGTGACCAGCCCCACCTGCGTATAGATGTTGATCGAGGCAAGCCCCACATTGATAAACAATAGCGCGCCCAATAAAGCCAAGGGAACGGAAACCAGAATCACCAGCGGGTCGCGGAAACTGTTGAACTGGATGGAGAGGGCGAGAAACACAATCACGATGGCAAACAGCATGGTGAAGACGAAACCACCGGACTCCTGCATATACTGGCGTGACGGGCCGGCATAATCGGGCGTATAACCACTCGGCGCCTCTTCATTGAGTGCATTGGCCATAAATTCGAGCACCTGTTGCTGCGAAACACCCGGCGCATACACACCCATGATTGTGGCTGAATTGAGCTGCTGGAAGCGGTTGATCGATTCCGGCACCACCTCGTGAGAAATCGATGCGATGGTAGAGGCAGGAATCATCTCGCCAGATGGCGTGCGTATATAATAATCGAGCACCTGTTCCGGATTCAGACGGAACTCCTGCCCTACCTGCGGCATGACACGATAGGAGCGCCCACCGATGGAGAAATAGTTCACATAGCCGCCACCGAGTGCTGCACCAAGTGCTGCACCGATATCCTGCTGGGTCAGGCCGAGACTGGTCGCCATATCGCGATCCACCACCAGTGTGCTTTGGGGTTTATCGATTTTCAGATCGGAATCGATATAGAAGAACATGCCGCTGGCCTGCGCTTTGGCTAGCACCTTGCCGACAATCTCATTCAGGTTTTCAAAGGACTCCGTGGTTTTGATAACGAACTGCAACGGCAATCCACCGGAACCGGGCAGCGCCGGAAACTGGAATGCTGCGACATGGGCTCCGGCAATCGTGCTCCATTTCTGCTGCAGTATCATCTGCAATTCTGCGGCACTGCGTGTGCGCTCGTCCCACGGTTTGAACAATACACCGCCTATGCCCTGATTGGTGGTTGGCATACCGGTGAGCTGAAACATCTGATCATATTCGGGCAGCTCACGCACCAGCAGATAAGCCTGATCGGCATAAGCAGCCATCTGCTGCGCAGTGGCGTTGGGCGCGCCCGCGACATGCGCCAGCACAATGCCCTGATCCTCTTCCGGAGCCAGCTCCGCCTTGGAAGTGGCAAACAGAAAAACCACACCAACCAGCAGCAAACCACCCATCACCACCATCACCGGCCAGGTTGTCAGTGTACCTGTCAGTCTACGCTGATAAGAGCTGTGCAAACGCGAAAACTGGCGATCAATAAAAACCACAAGTCGGCTGTCATCCTGTTTGGGTTTGAACATTTTCGAGGTCATCATCGGCGAGAGTGTCAGCGCGACAATAGCGGAGATGGTAACAGCTCCTGCCAGCGTGAAAGCGAACTCGCTAAACAGTGCACCAGTCAAACCGCCCTGGAAACCAATCGGCACATAGGCAGCGATCAGCACCACCGTCATGGCAATGATCGGGCCTCCCAGTTCACGTGCTGCCAGCATAGCGGCCTCAAACGGACTCTTGCCTTCATGGTGCATATGGCGGTCAACATTCTCCACCACGATAATGGCATCATCGACCACCAGCCCGATGGCCAGCACCAGCGACAGCAGGGTGAGCAGGTTGATGGTGTAATCGAGTGACTGCATGATAAAAAAGGCACCGACCAGGGATAGCGGGATTGCCACCAGCGGCACGACCACAGCACGCCAGTTGCCGAGAAAAATAAACACCACGAAGGCTACGATCAGCAGCGCCTCGATCAGGGTTTTGATCACTTCATCAATCGAGCTTTCGATAAATTTAGTGCCGTCGTAAACGACTTTACCGGTCAGGCCATTGGGCATCTGGGCCTGAATAGCAGGGAAGGCATCACGCACACGCTGGACCACCTCCAGCACATTCGCGTCAGGAGCAACCTTGATACCGATAAACACCGACTTCTTGCCATCGAAGGCTGTAGTCAGATTATAATCTTCTGCTCCCAGCACGACATTGGCGACATCCTGCAAACGCACGATAGCACCATTTTTTTCAAAAATGGCCAGCTCCTTGAACTCATCCACCGAATGCAGGCTGGTCGCTGCATTGAGTTCTACGCTGACCATCTGCCCCTTGCTGCTGCCGAGCGTGGCCAGATAGTTGTTAGCTGCAAGTGCCGCATACACATCGCTGGCAGTAATACCGTAGGCCGCCATACGGGCAGGATCGAGCCATGCGCGCAGGGCAAACTGGCGTGCACCGATAATCTCGGCGCGCTGCACACCTTCAATGCCGTCAAGTTGCGGTTTTACCACGCGCAGCAGATAATCGGTGACGTTGTTGCTGGCCAGCACATCGCTGAAGAAACCCATATACATCGATGCAATAGTTTCACCGACCTGCACAGTGAGCACCGGCTGCTGTGCCTGTGCTGGCAGCTGGTTGAGTACGGCATTTACCTTGGCATTGATATCGGTGAGCGCACGGTTCGAATCATGGTTCAGGCGCAGTGTTGCGCTGATGGTGGAAACACCACTGACACTGACCGAGGAGAGGTAATCTATACCTTCGGCCTGAGCCACTGCCGTTTCCAGTGGCTGGGTGATAAAGCCGGAGATGGTTTCCGCATCAGCACCATAATAGGCCGTGCTTACGGTCACCACGGCATTCTGCGTTTCCGGATACTGACGGATAGGCATACTCATGATGGCCTGCAGACCAAGTACGAGCAGCAACAGGCTGATCGTGGTGGCCAGCACGGGCCTTCGGATAAAGATATCGGTGTAGCGCACCTTACTGCTCCTGCGGCTTCGGTGCCGCTTCATTCGCAGGCAACACCACATTGTTGATAATCAGCGGCGTGCCATTTTTCAATTTCAGCTGACCGGAGGTCACCACGGTGTCGCCTTCCTCAAGACCTCCCAGAATGGCCACCTGATCACCGCGTTTATCGCCTGTTTTCACAAATACCTGCTGTGCCACCTGTTTAACCGGCGCATCTGTCGGCACATCTGCTGCTGCCTCATTCTTCTCTGCTTTGGCGATAAACAGTGTAGAACCGTAAGCATTATAACTGATGGCGGTCTGTGGCAAAGTCAGCTGCATCTGCGGCTCTCCGGCATCGATTTTCACATGTGCAAACATGCCCGCTAACAGTGCCCCATTCGCATTATCGATCTTTCCTTCAACCAGTACGTTGCGCGTTGTTTTCTCCACCACACTGTTGATGGTGGTGATCTGGCCACCGATGGCCAGTTCGCTCGCTTTGCTGCCATACACACTGATTTTTTGTCCCGGCTTGATGGATCCGACAAATTTCTGTGGCAGGTTGAAATCGATATACAGAGCGCGGTTGTTCTGCAACGACACAATCGCCTCTGCTACATTCAGGTACTGGCCGGGATTGATGTGAGTGATACCGAGACGACCGGAAAAAGGTGCACGAATACTTTTTTTATCAAGAACCGCCTGCTGCTGCGCTTCCTGGGCCCGTTTGCCTGTGAGTTCAGCTTGCGAGGCATCCAGCTGTGCCTTGCTGATCGCATGAATAACGAACTGTTGTTTATCACGCGCAAAATTGATTTCAGCAAGCTTGCGACTGGCCTGCAGAGATTGCAGTTGGGCTGTCTCTTCCGCGCTGTTCAACTCCAGCAGCAATGCCCCCTGTATAACCTCATCACCCGACTTGAAATGGATTTTTTTCACAATGCCGGAGGTCTCGGCGGTGATCTGCACGCCCTGAACCGCACGCAGTGTGCCCACGGCAGCAAGCTGCGGTTGCCATAACTGCGGTTTAACCTTCATGGCTGTGACAGTGGCAGGCGGCTGCGCATTGGAAGCCAGATACTGCTTCATCATACTGGCCACAAACATCTGATAACCGACAATGGCCGCAAACACCGTACCGACAACGGCCAGCATGATAATCATGCGTTTGCTCATAGTTTTTTTCATAACGGTTTCTCCATCGTTTCCGAATTAATACGGTCCTGGTTTTGTTGCCAGCCGCCGCCAAGAGCAAACATCAAAGCAGCTGTATCGTTGAACATCGCTGCTCGCGCCTTGATCAGGTTGATACGCAGCTGCTGATATCGCCGCTGCGCATCGAGCAGCATGAGCAAACTGACGGCTCCCTGCCTGTACTGCTCTCGCACAATGGTGAGTGTCTCACCGGCCAGATTTTCGGCTTCTGTTTCCAGCGCCAGCTGCTTTCCATCCATCTCGAGAGCAGACAAGGCATCGGCGACATCGCCAAAAGCCGCGAGCACGCTCTGGCGATAGTTTGCTGCGGCCTGGTCGAAGTCGGCAAGGGCCACGCGTTTTCTGGCACGCAATTCACCAGCCCGAAACAACGGCTGCGTTAACCCTGCCCCCAGTCCCCAGATGACTGAACCGGCATTAAACAGATCGGCAATTTTGGTCGCTTCTGTGGCATAACTGGCAGAGAGAGCAAGTTTGGGATACATGTTGCTCGTCGCTATGCCGATCTGTGCATTGGCCTGATGCAGGGCAGACTCGGCAGCCAGCACATCCGGGCGCCTGTGGGTCAGTTCTGAAGGAAGCGTCAACGGAATCTCTTGTGGCATAACAAGTTCATCCATTTGTATATCCGGCAGGTCCGCCTCACCCGGCATGACGCCTATAAGCACAGAAAGCTGGTGACGCATTGAGGCCAACGCCTTCTGCAATGGTGGCAGCTGGCTGCGTGTTTGAGCCAAATCGGCACGCTGGGCCAGCAGTTCCGCCCTGCCAATAACACCAATCTCAAACTGCTTTTCACCCATACCCAACAATCTTGTTGCATCTTCAATGATGGATTGGCTCGCCTTGACCTGTTCACGCAATGAGGCTTCGGCAATAGCGGCTGTAACGATATTGGTGATCAGCGTCAGCCTTGCCGCTTCCAGCTGATAAGCCTGATATGCCACTTTGGCCTCACCCAATTCCAGATACCGCTGACCGCCACCAAAGGCATCAATCGTATAACTCACATTAACTGCCGCATTATGCACGCTGAAAATGCGTGGGTTACCTGCATTACCAAATGCGGCACCTGAAATTTTCTGGCGTGAACTGTTTAATGCAACATCCGCATGAGGAAACAGCAC
Organism: Mariprofundus sp.; assembly: GCA_021772835.1. Lineage (GTDB taxonomy): Bacteria > Pseudomonadota > Zetaproteobacteria > Mariprofundales > Mariprofundaceae > Mariprofundus. The sequence continues at coordinate 25,950 of JAJFLE010000003.1, read as the reverse complement.
CCAGGAAGAGTCAGCATCCAGCATTTCACGAGCCGAGAGAAGTCGGGCTTGTGCAGCCGCCAGCGTCGGACTGTTGGCAAGCCCCTGCTCGATGAGTTGCGACAGTGACCCGGATTGAAACAGCTGCCACCACTGCTCAGGAATGGCGTCACTGGTTACCAGCTTCGGTGTTTCCTGGCCGCTTTGATCTGCTGTCATTGCCGACCTGTAGCTTGTCACCTTCGGCGATTCAGGCGCTTTGAAGTCAGGGCCTACGGCGCAACCTGAAAGCAGCAGAGCGTACGCCAGATAGTGTATTGAAGATCTCATGGCTGCGATCCTTGCCGATTGTCAGCAAACCAGACCGTCTGGTTAATGCATTGCTGAGCCGTGGCCTTGCAGCGCTCAAACACCTCTTCAGGATTAGTTTCATGCCATCCATAACCTTTGAGAAAGTTACTGTAGTTGGTAGAGAAGTGAGCATAACCTTCGTCACCATTTTTGGGACAGAGGGTGCTGGCATAACCCGATTGCGCTGTACTGGAAAGGCCGACACACAAGCCCCACATGCCGTGGGTAAGATGATGAGCCAGCTGCTTCGTTTCAGCCTCATCGAGATGCTGATAACCCACCAGACTCTGTTCAATGGCAACAAGCACAATAATCAGAAATGTATTGGCCAGCTCCACATGCAGCAGATTCAACTCATTTGCTCTCTGCTGCGTGGCCCTGCGCCAGACCGAAGGCATGAGGGCAAGATTATCAATTTCAATCAGATCGGGATGCTGCATGGAGAGTTGCCAGCTGCACTGGGCCATGGTGATAATTTTTTCAATGGCCGGGATAGGCTGAACATCAATCGCCTGAATCAGAAGCTTATGCTCAAGCACCAGCGCATGAGCACAGGCCACAAGCAAATCCTCTTTGCTCTCAAAGTGAGAATAGATGGTGCCCATCGAATATTTTGTTTCTTTAGCGATATCGGCCATTCGCATATCAAGAAAACCACGCAGGGACAGTAGCGCTATTGTCTTTCCAACTATCTCTTTCTCCCGCTGCTCACACTTCTCTCGCCGTTGCATATCCACCCCGCCATGAATCCGAATAACATTCGAACAATAATCGAATCTCGCTCAAGGCATCAACCATTATCTTTCTGAGTATAAGTTCAGGGTTTAATGTATCTGCCTTGCTCCAGGTGAGCGATATGCAAACGCGCATGTATTCCACAACCGCATGACTGCCAGGAATAAACAGGTATTCCACTTTTTTTATGCTCTATACTAATCACGAGATGATGATATGAATGAGTTTGTTTATTCAGCGTAACGAAACACGTAAGGCATCATGACTATCCACGGCAACAACCATGGAGGTAAAGAATCATGCGTAAGATAATGAATCCGATGTCGGGCACGTGTAACAGTTACCATGACAGTTTCCGGACCATAGCAACGGATACAAAGGGGTGACGACCAAAGAGACCTCCGCCAATAAAAATTAACGAAGCTAATCGATTTCGGCCGCCATGAGCGGAGGTTCGCCCTGCTTTGCGCGCATGTTGTTTACTGCACTGAAGATCAAAGGCTTGCGGATGATCCAGCACTCCAATGTATATTTGCCCGGGTAATTCATAATCATCAGGCCGAACAAGATGCTTAACAGTCCCTGTCCCGGTGTAAATAGCATGATAAATCCTGCAATCAGAAGCACAGCACCGAGTAAATTCTTCAATACGATCAAAACCAGCTCGACAATCGGATGCCGCGAGCTCTGGTTCGTGCGATGACGGCCATGATGGGTAAAATAATCCGCCGGGATACGGGCTACAATAAACGGCATGCCAGCCAGACTGACGACAAACATCGCGATGGAACCAGCGGCAACCCACCAGCCCCAGACATCGAAAAATTGCATAAGTTGAGTCCAGGCCGTTTCCATGATCATCTATCATCCCTTGTCTGTTAATGAATCGCGAACTTTGAACTCGGTCACGCGATAGAATGAAGCAAAGATGCTTTGATGTGAGATGATTTCAACGCTTTTGTGAAAGGGCTTACCCAGATCATTGAGCAGAACTTCAATATCCTCATGCCAGAAGCTGTCGAGAAAGGGTTCAAGGCTGGTTGTAATCCAGCGGCTGAGAGGGAAGCGGTATAACCAGTGTTTGGTGGGCAGTTCGCCATACTCGGTCATAATCAATGAACCGCCTGCCTGTAGCGTGCGCATAGCTTCTGAAAGTGTGTTACACCTGGCCTCGTGAGGCATTTCGTGCAACAGGAAAAACAGTACTATGGTGGAGAAACTGTCTGCTTTGTAGCCCAGCTGTTCCGCATTCATGCGCGTGGAAAGCACCTCCTTTTCATGTTTGCTTTTGCTATGCGCAAGATCAAGCTGAACTGTCGCAACATCAGTAATATGCAATGGCGCAGGTTGGATGTGTCGGATCAGGTTCGGGGTTAAGGAGCCGTAAACGCAGGTCAGTTGCAACACACGATCCAGCGGCGCCTGTTTCAATCGCACCAGTGTGGCAGACATCAGTCTGTTATATTGCCCAAACAATATGGCATTGATGATGGGCTGATGATCAAAAAACCATACGGCTTTCGGCCACAGATAAGCCCACCAATAGTTGCGCACCAGATAGACTGGCATGCCATCGAGAAAATAACGATAGAACTTAAACATCTATGATTTTTTATCCATTTCCGGCAGTTGATGAGCAAAACGAGCATAAAACCACTTCAGGGTAAATGGTGGCAGTACCGTGGTTGCAGCAATGGTAATGATCATCACGGCATACAATAGCATGATCAAACACACCGGGCACCCGACCAGGTTCGGCAAAGATCAGTACAACTTCGGCACGCGGTATCATTGCAATGCCAACTGCCCAACGAAATAAATCGATTTACTGACCATGGACAACAAATGAAAAGCAAGTTCCTGAACAGGGCAATGATATCTGAACTCATTACATTGGCTGCAAACATCGGCCCCTACGAACCATTCATGGCCAGATTGAGTCACTGTTAACCTGGTCAAAGCCTTGTCCTCCAGCTACAGCGCTTGGATAGAATAAGGTAATCCTCATCCTTCATTCATGTTGGTGATTAACATCACATACTGAGCAATCTGATCTCTTATCATTCCGCCATATCAGAGGGCGAATGACAGCCCAAACAATGAGGAAGGGAATTATCATGAAATATGCAGCAATGCTTGCCATCTTAGGTTTATCATTTCTATCAGCTGTTCAGGTATCCAATGCACAGACTGATGTACCAGCAGTGGTGGCCACAACCGAGGTGCAGGTTTCTTTATCCCACATTGACCTGATGCTTCCTGTTGCAACACCTCGCATGATGAGCACGCATTCCATCTAATCCTGGAAGCCCCTCCCCCCCCCCCCACATCCCCGGGCTTCCATGTACGGCGTTTAGTTATCTAAGCGCCGTTTTTTTCTTTGTGCAGGCTCAAGTCCGAGCCACAAATCGTTCGATGCGGGCGCGTATCTGATCTCGCACACGGCGAAACTCAGCCATGATTTCTTCTTCCGTACCGCTTGCTCTGGCCGGGTCATCAAATGGCCAGTGTTTTTTTCTACATGTGGCAGGTAAAGCAGGGCAAGACTCATCCGCATGCCCGCAAACACTGACCAAAAAATCGAGTCTATTGAGTAGCTGAGGATTGAGCATTTCCGATTCCTGCTTAGAAATATCCACGCCAGCTTCCTGCATCACGGCGAGTGCTCTTGGGTTTTTGCCATGGGCTACGATACCTGCGGAATAGACCTCAAACCGGTCACCCCCCAGTTGTTTCAACCAACCCTCGGCCATTTGTGAGCGGCAGGAATTTCCGGTACAAAGAAACAAAACATGATGACGCATAAGCACCCCTTTAGAAAAGATGCAGGTAAGTCGCGCGTCTGATAAGTATATTACACAGCTCGAATCTGACTTTTGGGCAGCGCCAGTGAAATCATTGCTGCAGCCAGCACAAATATCGCCGACCAATAGAGACAACCTTCCAGACCATGCTGTTGGTAGACCAACCCGGAAAGCACCGTTCCAGCCAGGCGACCGCCGGCATTGGCCATGTAATAGAAGCCGACATTCATCGAAACCTTGTCATGATCAGACCAGGATACGATCAGATAGGAATGGGTTGCAGAGTTCATCGCAAACACGACGCCAAACAGCGCCAGACCAACTATCAACACCGTTCCGGCATCCCATCCCTGCTGTAAAGCCAAAGCTATTCCTACAGGTAACAGCGATAGTATGCCTGCCCAAACCACCAGTGTTTCTGCACCCGGTTCGTTGCTGGAAGTCATCTTGATAATCTTAGGCGCTATCCCCTGAATGAAGCCATAAGCAATCACCCACAATGCCAGGAATGCACCTACTTGCGTGAATGTCCAACCCAGTACGGACTGAAGAAATACAGGTAATCCAACAACAAACCAGATGTCCCGAGCCCCGAATAGAAAGAAGCGAGCACCAGATAGCCAGTTGATCTGAGGGTCCTTTGAAAACACTTGAGAAAACTTGGCTTTCACCTTTGTTTTCCCCAGATCGTTTGGTAATAGGGTCCAGGTAATGGCTAATGCAATCAGCAACATTGCAGATAGTGTAAACAACGCTCCCCTAAACTCCAGCCATGCCAACAGTGCACCGCCGATAAAGAATCCCGCGCCTTTCAGTGCATTCTTGGAGCCGGTAAGCACCGCCACCCAGCGGAACAGCTTGGCATCGGACTGATCCGGCACGAATAACTTCACACCCGCCTTTGCACTCATCTTGTTCAAGTCCTTGGCTATACCGGAAAACGCTTGTGCCGCCATCACATAACCAATTGTCAGCCACGCATCCGGTACGGTTAACATTAACAAAGCACCTATTTGCATGATCATGCCGATATGCATGGTTAAGTTCAGACCAATACGCGAACCCAACCAGCCACCGACAAGATTGGTGACAATGCCAAAAAACTCATAGAACAGAAACAGCATGGCTATTTCTAACGGTGAATATCCGAGCTGGTGGAAATAGAGCACCACCAGCATGCGGATAGCACCATCTGTAATCGTAAAAGCCCAGTAACCGCCGGTGACGGTCAGATAGCTGCGAAAGCCCTGATCCATAATAAGGTCACATCAACCGATCAAATAGAACCGGCAACTTTTCTGGCCAGTTCCATCATCCGGTTTGCATAACCCACTTCATTGTCATACCAGATCAACAATTTTACCTGAGTCTCATCAATAACCATGGTTGAAAGCGCATCCACAATCGATGATCTGACATCATTATTATAATCAACGGATACCAATGGTCGTTCTTCAAACCCGAGAATGCCTTTGAGTTCACCTTCAGATGCTTCTTTAAGCAGGCCGTTAATCTCTTCTTCAGTCACAGGGCGAGCAGCCTCAAAAACAAAGTCTGTGATTGATGCATTGAGTTGAGGAACACGTACTGCCAAACCATTCAATTTTCCGGTCAATTCAGGGAAAATTTGTGTAATCGCTTTTGCAGAGCCTGTGGATGTTGGAATCAGCGAGAGGCTACAGGCGCGAGCACGACGAAGGTCTTTATGACCTTTATCAATAATCGTCTGGGTATTGGTGATGTTATGGATCGTGGTCATACACCCATGTTTGATGCCAATCTTCTCACTCATCACTTTCACAACAGGTGCCAGGCAATTGGTTGTGCATGATGCCGCAGTCACCAGATGATGCTCATCCGGATTGTACAGGTGATCATTCACACCCATGACAACATTAAGAGCACCCTCTTTCACAGGAGCGGCAACAACGACTTTTTTCACACCCTGATCAAAATAGGCTTGTAGCAATGCCGGTGTACGGAATTTTCCGGATGATTCAATCACAATGTCACAGCCTGACCAATCGGTATCAGCAATATTCTGATTCATGGTGTAAGCAATAGACTGCCCGTCGATAACCATATTCTCATCTTCAGCAGAGCAATCATTATCCCAACGGCCATGAACCGAATCGAATTTTAACAGGTGTGCAGAACATGTCGCATCACCGGAAGTCTCATTGATCTGTACAATATCCAGTTCTTCATAATCCCATGCAGCCCTAAAACCAAGGCGTCCCATACGCCCAAATCCGTTGATACCAACTTTTGTTGTCATTTCAGCTCCCCCCCTACTTTAGTTAAAGGCTGTTCATACCAGCCTTTACTGCGATTCACGATGGCAACCACTGACAGCATCACCGGCACCTCAACCAGCACGCCAACCACGGTCGCCAGTGCTGCGCCGGATTCAAAACCGAACAGAGCTATGGCCGCAGCAACAGCCAGCTCGAAGAAATTGGAGGCACCGATCAGAGCCGAAGGCCCGGCCACCGAGTGCGCCACACCCAGCTTTCGATTCAACCAGTAAGCCAGCATGGAGTTGAAATAGACCTGAATCGTGATCGGAATGGCCAGCAGCAGGATGACCAGAGGCTGCGCCAGAATCTGTTCGCCCTGAAAACCAAAGAGCAGCACTACAGTCACTAACAGTGCACCCATCGATATAGGATCCAGCATGTGCACCACATCATCCAGCCTGTTTTTTGCCAGTAGCAGCTTACGCAACAGATAAGCCACAGCTACCGGAATAACGATGTACAACAATACAGATAAAAACAGGGTACCCCAGGGAACAGTGATAGAGGCTACGCCGAGTAGCAGGCCAACTATTGGGGCAAAAGCAAAGATCATAATGACGTCATTCAGAGCTATCTGGCTTAAGGTGAACTGAGGGTGACCACCAACCAGTCGCGACCAGACAAACACCATCGCCGTACAGGGTGCTGCAGCCAGCAGGATCAGGCCCGCGATGTAGGAATCGATCTGTGCAGGATCCAGCCAGTCGACAAACAGCATACGCAAAAAAAGAAAACCCAGCAGCGCCATCGAGAAGGGTTTGATCAACCAGTTGACGGCCAGGGTGACACCAACACCGCGCCGATGATCCCACACTTCATGCAGGGCCGAATAGTCAATTTTCAATAGCATTGGCAAAATCATGGCCCAGATCAACACCGCCACCGGCAGGTTGATATGTGCTGTTTCCATGTCAGCAAGCAGGTGAAACAGGGATGGAATTAGAGCACCCAACCCAATACCAGCAATAATCGCAAGGAAGACCCAGATGCTAAGAAGACGGGCAAACAGCCCCATGGGTTTTGATGCAGACATGCAAACCTCCTGAACAGGAGGCATTATATCCGCCTATGCGGATATGTAAATTACTTAAGGTTCAATCCCTGTTCCCGCAGCAAGGATGCTGCTGCTGAACCGGTGGGCATGGCACGTCTCCATAAGAGCAGAATACGCAGCAATCGCCCGGTTTGGGCTTTAAAATCGTGTGGCAATGTTTACATTCATAGAACCACTGGCATGCATCGGTAGGCATGTGCTCCTGACTGCTCCGGGCACATACCGGACAGGTAACAGCAGATAGGAGTATCAGCGTATCGTCTTCACCAGCCGTCACTTACTTTAGCAGCCTCGCGATGTCTTCAGACGCTTAATATCCTGCTCAACCTGAATGCTCGCCGCTTGTGAGCCGACCAACAGCGCTGATAATTCGCCCGGCACATCATCAGCTGGCTGATAATACATCCATTTGCCGTCTCGGCGAGCGGTTACCAGGCCTGAGTGCCGCAAAACACTCAGATGTCGGGATACAGTGCTCTGTGGTAATTCCAGCGCATCCGTCAAATGGCAAACGCAAATTTCTCCCTGGTTGGAAAGCAAGGCAAACAAACGTAAGCGCACCGGTTCCCCCAGTGCCTTAAATAACTCAGCTAACAACAGCTGTACCCCACAGTACTATTTATTTTCATGACAATGCTGGAATCAATCAGCCCTGAGTCACTTCGAGCAGATCATGCGGCATGGTAACCAGTACCGAACAGGGAGCATGCGCCACGACTCGCTCTGAGGTGGACCCAACCAGCATATGCTCAATCATGCCTTTTTCACCATGGCGACCGATAACTATCAAATCAGCAGGCAGTGATTCGGCAAAACCACAGATATAACGGGCAGGATCGCTGGCTGACTCTTCAACGTGCGTAAGCACGTCAAAGTCGAACTGCTCAGTCAAGGCCCGCAGACGGTGGACTGCACCCTCATGGGCTGCATGATTGATCTCATTAATAGGGGGGATAGAAACCATGTCCGTTTCAAAATAGACAGAGGACTCCAGCACATGCAGCACGTGCACTTCGGCATCAAATTGCTTAGCCAGCACTCCGGCACGCCTGATGGCTTCCGTCGCCTGTTCAGAAAAATCGATTGGAACCAGAATCTTGTTATGCCTGATCATCTTTTCCCCTCCCGCCACATCAACAGCCTGCAGATACAGGTCACTAATCCAGTCAAACTAGCAGGGTAAAACCGGCTTTGCCAGCCAGCTCGATTTATGTCAGTCGATTTACTTACCTGCCAGGCTAGCCATACGCAGACGCAATGCATTAAGCTTGATGAAACCGCCTGCATCCTTCTGATCATAGGCACCTTCATCATCTTCAAATGTGCACAAGCGCTCGTCAAACATCGACTGATCAGAACGACGGCCAACCACCTCGACATTGCCCTTGTACAGCTTCAGGCGCACATCGCCATTCACCCTGAGCTGCGAGGCATCAATAGCAGCCTGCAACATCACACGCTCAGGCGCAAACCAGAACCCGTTGTAGACCATATTGGCATAACGCGGCATCAGTTCGTCTTTGAGATGTGCGGCTTCACGATCCACGGTCAGCGATTCAATAGCGCGATGCGCTTTGAGCATAATCGTGCCGCCCGGTGTTTCATAACAGCCGCGTGATTTCATACCTACAAAACGGTTTTCCACGATATCAATACGGCCAATACCATGTTTGCCACCCAAGCGATTCAGCTCAGTCAATACCTGAGCCGGCGTTTTAGCCTCACCGTTAATCGCAATGATATCACCGCCCTGATATGTCAGCTCAATATATTCCGGTGTATCCGGTGCAGCTTCCGGAGATACACTCCAGCGCCACATCTCTTCGGATGGCTCACACCACGGATCTTCCAGATCGTAACCCTCATAAGAGATATGCAGCAGGTTAGCGTCCATGGAATACGGAGACTTGGAACCTTCACGTTTGCGCTCAACAGGAATGCCATGTTTCGCTGCATAATTCAGCATGTCTTCGCGGGACACCAGATCCCATTCACGCCACGGCGCAATCACTTTCACATCAGGTTTCAGGGCATAAAAACCGAACTCGAAACGTACCTGATCGTTACCCTTACCCGTGGCACCATGTGATACCGCATTCGCCCCTTCTGCATTGGCAATCTCAATCATACGTTTGGCAATCAGCGGGCGAGCAATCGAAGTGCCGAGCAGATACTCGCCTTCATAGATTGCATTAGCCCTGAACATCGGGAAGACATAGTCGCGCACAAATTCTTCACGCAGGTCTTCGATATAGATGGATTTCACACCACCGGCGATCGCCTTGGCTCGCGCTTGCTCAACCTCATCGCCCTGACCGAGATCAGCAGTAAATGTCACCACCTCACAGTCGTAGGTGTCCTGTAACCACTTCAGAATGATGGAGGTATCAAGGCCTCCGGAATAGGCTAATACAGCTTTTTTGACTTCAGGATGTGACATCTCAGGCCCTCATTTTCAGATAGTAGACTCCACCGGCTGGTGGAAACGATGCGCAGACTACACGCAGCTGCCCCTGCTTTCTACTTGAGGAAGCAGAGGCTGTGATCAGTTCATGTAACGCATGCGCCTGATTTTTCATCTTAATGACACATAAAAAATTCGAGCAGCGCCTTTTGTGCATGCAAACGATTCTCAGCCTCGTCCCAGACCACGGATTGCGACCCGTCTATAACGGAAGCCGTAACCTCTTCACCACGATGCGCTGGCAGACAATGCATAAACAGTGCATCTGCGCTGGCAAATGACATCACCCGATCATTCACCTGAAAATCGGCAAATGCCTTTTCGCGCTCCGCCTGCTCCGCTTCCTGCCCCATAGATGCCCATACATCAGTCGTCACCAGATCAGCGCCATTTGCTGCCTCAGCCGTATCATCAAACATGCATACATCCGCACCCAATATTCGCGCAGCAGCAAGCAGCTTTTCATCCGGGCCGTAACCGGCAGGACAGGCAAGCTTCAGCTTATAACCAAAGGAAACAGCGCCATTAATCCAGGAATGAGCCATGTTGTTGCCATCGCCAATCCAGGCCACCGTTTTACCTTCAATAGAACCACGATGCTCCTCATAGGTGAACACATCAGCCAGAATCTGGCAGGGGTGCGTGAGATCGGTCAGACCATTGATCACAGGCACTTTCGAATGTTGAGAAAACTTCTGAACGATATCATGGCCGAACGTACGGATCATGATGCCATCCACCATACCCGAGAGCACGCGCGCTGAATCTTCGAGCGGCTCACCGCGCCCCAGCTGTGTCGTGTCTGAATGCAAAAACAGAGCATGGCCGCCAAGCTGATACATGCCGACTTCGAAAGAGACTCGGGTGCGCGTACTGGCTTTATCAAAAATCATACCCAGCGTTTTGCCTTCCAAGGGTCGGTGGGCCTTCCCTTCTTTCAGCTTGCGCTTGATCTTGGCTGCCCGTTTGAGGATGAGCCGTGCTTCATCACCCGACACATCAAGCAGAGTCAAAAAATGTCTCATGCAAAACCCTCCATCACGCTGGCAAGCAGCGCCAGAGCCTCATTCACCTCTTCTTCGCTTACATTCAACGCAGGCAAAAAGCGCAACACCTTGGGGCCGGCAAGAAGAATCATCAATCCCTCACCCCGTGCTGCAGTGACCACAGGGCCAGCTTCAATTGATAGCCCGGCGCCAACCAGCAGCCCCTGTCCGCGAACATCCTGAATCACCGGGAAACGCTGTTTTAACTCATGTAACCCTTGCCACAACTGTTCACCACGCGCCTTCACATTATCAAGCAGCGATTCCGATGCAATCACATCCAGCACCGCCAATGCAGCAGAGCAGGAAAGTGGGTTGCCTCCGAAAGTCGAGCCGTGTGTACCCGGGCCGAATGAGGCCGCCACCTCGTCACTGGCAAGCATGGCACCGATAGGCACACCGCCGCCCAGCCCCTTAGCCAAAGTAAGAATGTCCGGGGTAATGCCAGCCTGCTCAAAGGCAAACATCGACCCCGTACGTCCGATGCCTGTCTGTACTTCATCGAGCATCAGCAGTATGCCATGTTCATCGCAAAGCTGACGGACTGCCTGAAGATACGTTGCTTCAGCCACATTGACACCACCTTCGCCCTGCAGTGGCTCCAACAAAATCGCTGCAGTCTGAGATGTCACCGCCTGTTTCAGTGCTTCAATGTCATTAAGCGGTACATGCACAAAGCCCGGAGGCAGCGGGTCAAACCCTATCTTCACCTTGTCCTGACCGGTGGCGGTCAGAGTCGAAAGCAGACGGCCGTGAAAGGATTGCGTAGCCGTGATAATCGTGCGTCTGGATGAGTTCTGATCATAAAAGAACTTACGAGCCAGCTTGATTGCCGCTTCATTGGCTTCCGCACCTGAATTGCAAAAAAATGCGGAGCCAAGGCCTGACAGGGAAACAAGCTTTTCGGCCAGCTGCTGTTGTTTAGGAATATGGAACAGGTTGGAACAATGCAGCATAGTCGCCGCCTGATCGGCCAAAGCAGCAACCATGGCAGGATGCCCATGACCCAACGTATTGACGGCAATACCGGAAATAAAGTCGAGATATGCATTGCCTGCATCATCCCAAACAGTGGAGCCCTGACCTTTCACCAGAGTAACCGGGAAACGGGCATATGTGTTCATTACAGCACTCATACGCCGGAGTTTAGGCAAGAGTTACCAGTTACGCACCTTTTCTTCGCACAGAACGCCAACCCCGACACGCAAGACTTTGTCGTTACAGTGGAAAATCATTAAGCTTACGCCATGACACCAATGACAATGCGGATGCATTCAAGCTCGCCTGAAAAAAGTACATGGATGCAGTTTTTTCAGAGATTCCCTAGAGTGCAGCGATGAGTGCTTCAACGTCGTCTATTCGCACCCGTATCAAGGTTTGCGGCATTACCCGCCTCGAAGATGCACTGGTCGCTACTGCGCTCGGTGCGGATGCGGTCGGCTTTGTCTTTTATCCCAAGTCACCGCGTTATATTGAACCTGCAAAAGCAGCTGCCATTATCCGCCAGCTGCCCCCATTCGTGTCTGCTGTCGGCCTGTTTGTGAACCCGACTCAAGCGTTCATCGCCGAGGTGCTGCAGGCCGTGCCGCTCGGTGTCATTCAGTTACATGGCGATGAAACACCAGCCTTCTGTCAGGCTCAACGAAGGCGTGTGATGAAAGCTGTTGCCATATCAGGGGCTGAAGACTTGATACATGCCAAACGCTTCGATTGCCCGCTGCTGCTCGATGCCAAGGCACCTGCTGGTGTCTATGGCGGCACCGGCACTTCATTTGACTGGTCACTGCTTGAGGGCTTCGAACACGATTACCCGCTTACGCTGGCCGGTGGACTGAATGCCGACAATGTCGAAGCAGCACTCTCGGTTCGCCAATGGTTTGCACTGGATGTATCCTCTGGCGTTGAAATCTCTCCGGGTATCAAAGATGCCGAGAAAATGCGCGTTTTCATTAACACAGTAAACAAAGGTAAGGGAACATGAGCCAGCCACTGCACAACCTCGATTTTTCCTCCATGTATGACTTGGAGATCAAACACCCCCCCGATGCCGGTGGCCATTTCGGTAAATTTGGTGGCCGCTTTGCTGCCGAAACGCTGATGCAGCCGCTCAAAGAGATAGAAGATGCATTTTTTGAGGCCTGGGCTGATCCCGCCTTCCACGAAGAACGTCTGGATCTGCTGAAAAACTATGTCGGGCGCCAGACACCGCTGTATCACGCCAAACACCTGAGCGCTGAAGTTGGTGGTGCACAGATCTATCTCAAACGTGAAGACCTCAATCACACGGGTGCCCATAAGGTGAACAACACTATCGGACAGGCACTGCTTGCCCGTCGCATGGGCAAAAAGAAGGTGATCGCTGAAACAGGTGCTGGCCAGCACGGTGTGGCCACGGCAACAGTTGCCGCCATGTTTAATATGGAGTGCAACATCTATATGGGCCGCGAAGATATTCGTCGCCAGGCTCCCAACGTATTTCGTATGAAACTGCTTGGTGCCAATGTGGTGCCGGTCGATTCCGGAACCAGCACACTCAAAGATGCAGTCAATGAAGCGCTGAGAGTCTGGGTTGCCACCTGTGAAGACACCTATTACATCTTCGGCACTGCAGCTGGCCCACATCCCTTCCCGTTGATGGTTCGCCAGTTTCATACGGTGATCGGCCAGGAGGCACGCGCACAATGCCTGGATCAAACCGGGCGTCTGCCTGATGTCGCAGTAGCCTGTGTCGGTGGCGGCTCCAATGCCATCGGCCTGCTGCATCCGTTTTATGATGATCATGAAGTTCGTCTGGTGGCTGTTGAAGCAGGAGGTCGCGGTCTCGACGGCAATGAGCATGCGGCATCTCTGGCCGCCGGAAAACCGGGAATTATTCATGGCAGCCTGAGTTACCTGCTTGAAGATGAAGAGGGCCAGATCAGTGCAACACACAGTATTTCGGCAGGCCTTGATTATCCGGGTGTAGGCCCTGAACTCGCGGCCATGCTGGAGAACGGTCGTTTGCAGCTGGACTCCGCCACCGATGATCAGGCCCTGGCAGCCTTTAAAACGTTAACCCGCTGTGAAGGCATTATCCCGGCACTGGAATCCAGCCACGCTGTCTCTGCCGGTATGCGCATCGCAGCAGCGATGAATCCGGATCAGACCGTGCTGATCAATCTCTCCGGCCGTGGCGACAAGGATATGGGAACCGTATTCGAACTGCTAGGCGATGAGCTCGGAGGAGATCAGGTATGAATAATCCGCGCATAGCCAACGTCTTTCAACGCTGCAAAGCAGAAGGCCGCGCTGCCCTTGTCGGTTATCTGACCGCAGGTGATCCTGATCTGGTAACCAGTCGTAAGCTGATGCTGGCCCTGGCTGAACAGAGCGACATCATTGAAATCGGCATGCCCTTTTCTGATCCGATGGCGGATGGTCCGGTTATTCAGGCAGCCAGCGAGCGTGCACTGGAAGCCGGGGCACATATTCAGGATGTATTCGAAATCACCCGTAGCGTGCGTGAAGCACATCCGGAGATCGGTATTGTACTCATGGGTTACGCCAATATTCCGTACACCATGGGTTTTGAAACGTTTTCCGAACGTGCCAAAGCAGCTGGCGCCGATGGACTGTTGATCGTGGATATTCCGCCTGAAGAAGGGCATATCTGCGACGAGATACTTGCGGCACACGGGCTTGATCGTATTCTTCTGCTCTCCCCGACATCCACGGATGAGCGTATCAGACTGGCCTGCAATCATGGAACAGGGTTTATCTATTACGTCTCACTCACCGGCATTACCGGTGCTGATATGGGCGACATGGATGAGATTCGGATCAAAACCGCGCATATCCAGTCGATGTCCGATATGCCGGTCTGTGTTGGCTTCGGTATAAAAACACCCGAGCAAGCTGCTGCAGTCGGTGCTTTTGCTGACGGGGTGGTTGTAGGCAGCCATTTTGTTTCCCAGATTACTGCGAATAGTGGTGAACAGGCTATCTGTGATGCGCTCACGGCATCTGCTCTGGCGATGAAAGAGGCGATCTGCGGAGCCACGACTTGAGAATCAAGGTGCTCGGCTGTTATGGCGGCCAGCTGCTCGGTTTTCGACTGACGTCGTTTCTGATCAATGATTCGATCCTGCTTGATGCAGGATCGCCAACTGAAGCGTTGTCGCTGGAAGAGCAGCATGGCATCCGTCATGTCTGCCTGTCGCACACTCATCTCGACCACATCAAGGATATCGCTTTCCTGGCAGATAACCGCTCGCTAAAACGCATGAATGGTAATCAGGAGAACCCCTGCATTACTATCCACTCTCTGGCGGCCAGCAATGAAACGCTTCGCCGTCATTTTTTGAACAATGAGGTGTGGCCGGACTTTACGGGCATCCCTGACAGCTCTGATCCGATTTTGAAACTTGCTGATCTGCAAGCGGAAGTCGCCTTCGACATCGATGATGTGCGCGTCACAGCCATACCCGTTAATCACCCGGTACCTTGTACCGGTTTTCTGCTTGAGCAGAACGGCATGCAGGTGATTTACACGGCTGACACCGGCAACACGAATCGCATCTGGGATGTCGCCAATGCCCAGCCGAACCTGAAAGCTGTGATCATGGACTGTTCATTCCCCAATGCCATGCAGCAACTGGCTGATGTGAGCGGGCATTTGACACCGAATGGTGTCATGCAGGAACTGCAAAAGTTCAACGCCCTTGGTAAGGTTCCGGTCTATCTGTATCATATGAAGCCGGAAACACTGAACATTATGACTGCGGAAGTGGAGGCGCTGAACGTGCCACATCTTCGCATGCTGACGCAAGTCGATGAATTTTTACTGTAAAGGAAGCGCTGATTTATCAGCCACTCCCAAAGCAGCCCATGCATGGGCTGCCAAATCAGGCCATCAGAGCCGATTTGTGAATTTTGAAAGGTTGAGGTCACCACTATGAGCTGGTTTACACGCCTGATTGAAACACCTAAAAACATCCTGAAGTCGAATGAATCAGGATCGCCTGAAGGCTTGTGGATCAAGTGCCCAAGCTGCTCGGAAGCCCTGTATAACAAGGAGCTGGTGCGTAATGGTATGGTTTGCAGCAAGTGCAACCACCATATGCGCATGCCTGCCCTGCAGCGCGCCGAACTGCTGTTTGATACCGGCACCTTTGAAGAGAAAGATACCGAACTGCGCTCAGAGGATCCCCTGAATTTCAAAGACAAAAAGAAATACAAGGATCGTATCAGAGATGCCGCCAAAAAATCCGGCCCAGAAGACTCTATTCGCAATTACATCGGTGACATCAATGGCCGTACTGTTTCTTCATCCATCTTCGAATTCAGCTACATGGGTGGCAGCATGGGTGCGGTTGCCGGAGAAAAAATTGTGCGCGGCATGGAACATGCTCTGGAGCGTGGTTGCCCTTACCTGCTGGTTACTGCATCCGGTGGCGCGCGCATGCAGGAGGGCGTGCTCTCCTTGATGCAGATGGCTAAAACATCTGCCACTGTGAATCAGCTCAATGCTGCCAAACTGCCTTTTGTCTGCCTGCTTACCGACCCAACCATGGGTGGCGTATCCGCATCTCACGCCTGGCTCGGTGATGTGATCATCGCTGAACCGGGTGCGCTGATCGGCTTTGCAGGCCCTCGTGTGATTCAGGAGACCGTGGGTCAGAAGCTGCCGGAAGGCTTCCAGCGCTCTGAGTTCCTGATTGAGCATGGTCTGATTGATGACGTAGTCAGCCGCAACGATCTGCGAGACTACCTGACCACATTGTTTAATCACCTCACTGATCGCTCATACCGCCAAAGTAATTGATCCATGCCCAGCACTGGTGCGATAGAAAGACACATGTATTTTTTGCCGCTCTATGCCACCAATAACCATGCATAACTCTTCAGATCCGCTACAAGCATTCATTCGAAGCCTGGATAATCCATTGCTTGATATGGATTATCATCCGGGCCTTGAGAGAGTAAGGGAAGTCCTCTCCCACTTCTCCCTTCGCCAGCCAAAGGTGAGAATTCGCATTGCCGGAACCAATGGAAAAGGTTCAACCGGATACTTTCTGGAAAATGCATGCAGAGCTGCTGGCTTCACAACCGGGTTTTACACCTCCCCCCACATGTTACGTTTCAATGAACGCATCAGAATCAACGGCGAGCCTGCAAGCGATGAAGTATTAACTCCGCTACTTACAGACATGCTTGATATTGGAAAAAAATGCGGTGCATCGCCCTTTGAGCTGGCAACGGTATTGGCTATTAACGCATTCAATCAGGAAAATGTGGATGTCGAAATCCTGGAATGTGGATTGGGCGCCCGTCTCGATGCAACAAGAGCAGTTGCCGCAGATTTGGCACTCATCACCCCCATAGCGCTCGACCATCAGGCATGGCTTGGCAACACCCTGCAAAAGATTGCTCATGAAAAATCTTACGTCATGCAGGGCTGTGATTTTTCAATATCAGTACCACAACACAAAGAAGTATCCGCCATACTGACTGCATTTAATCCGGATCTTCGCACCTGTGATATCAGGCATTGGAACAAGCTTCAGGCACCGGGCCAGCACCAGCAGCTCAATGCTTCGCTGGCGTATTCGGCAATAACGGCTCTTACTCAGGCTCAGCGTCTTGATTGCGACCTGGATAAGGCCCAAGCTGGCATCGCTGCCTGCCAGATTCCCGGCAGACTACAAAAAATAAGCATCGGGAATGCAAGCGTCTGGCTTGATGCAGCTCACAATCGGCATGCGATAGAAGCCCTGTTGCCCTCATTGACCTCACTGGCCGACCCACTTGATGCTATTCTGGTATTTACGCGAGAAGACCGCTCTCTGGCGGATGCAATCGACTTGCTTGCACCCTATTGCAGGCAGTTGGTCTATAAAGCAGGTGGTGCAGGCGCTGGAGAGCCAGCTGAGCAGCTTCGCCAACAACTGGCAGCAAAGCCTCATGGCTCTTTCCTCGTTCTGGGTTCGTTTATCACCGTGGCTGACATACTTCGTAACAGCACCAAGCTCGGGAGCGCAGAGCAACACATCGTGTGAAAACGTCGTTTTTTGACGCTTTGTGTGCCTGATCTATATAGCACAGGACTGCCGTTTCAGGAGTACTGATTGCCCATTTATATGGTTGACGACAACTGTATCGTAGTGAATTTTTCATCCGGCTGCCGGAAAACAATGGCCACGAAATTCACGGCTTCACACACTCTGAAGCAGCACTTGCGCACATGCTGGCGTGCCAGGTTCGGCCCTCTATTC
Organism: Mariprofundus sp.; assembly: GCA_021772835.1. Lineage (GTDB taxonomy): Bacteria > Pseudomonadota > Zetaproteobacteria > Mariprofundales > Mariprofundaceae > Mariprofundus. Next base: position 7,964 of record JAJFLE010000003.1, on the reverse strand, counting down.
TAATCACGGATACAACCTGCCGGTGATAAATGGTTATAACCTGCATCTGAAAACCCTGTCACGCGCACCGCATGTAAAGACAATTGTGGTTTCAGGTCGGAACGTTTCCCAGGAGATCGCTGAACTTTGCAGAAACCGTTTTCACCAGATGAAATCACTCAACGGGTTGAGAGCCTCAAAGCTAACGACTGAGGCATTCGGTGAATGACCGACCTGAGTTTTCAGCTCAGTCATGAATCGACAGTAAAGCCCTTGGCGCCGCGGCGCATGCCCAACGGGCCCGTACGGGTTGTTTCAATGATACCAAATGGTTCCAGTTCAGAAAGGATACCATCCAGCACCTCTACCTGGCCGGTAAATTCGAGAATCATATGGCTGTCGATATGGTCATCGACCACCTTAGCATCATGCTTCTCAGCCAGCCCCAGCAGTGTTTCACAATGTTCCGCACCGGCTTTTACCTTCACCATCAGCATGCCGCGCTCCAGATGTACTGTGTGCGATATATCTTCAACCTTGATCACCGGAATCAGCTTGTTCAGCTGTTTCTTGATCTGTTCAATGATACGTTCATCACCACGCGTCACCAGCGTCATACGGCTGATCGTTCTGTCCTGCAAAGGTGCCACATTAAGTGTCTCGATATTGTAACCACGCGCGGAAAACAGGCCTGCCACACGGGTCAGAACACCAAATTCATTTTCCACCAGAATTGAAATCGTATGTCTCATGATAGCACCATCTCGTTCAACGCTGCTCCGGCAGGAACCATAGGGAACACATTTTCCTCTTTCGATATGGCAACATCGAGCAGTACAAAACGATCATTCACATTCAACGCTTTATCCAGTGCTGCATCCAGCTCGTCAAGCCTGTCCACGCGAATGCCAATGCCACCATAGGCTTCAGCCAGTTTGACGAAGTTGGGCAGTGAGTCGAAGTAGGAATTCGAATAACGGGACTCGTAGAACATCTCCTGCCACTGGCGAACCATGCCCATATAACCGTTATTCAGGATAATCACGACAACCGGCAGATTATACTGGAAGGCCATGGAGAATTCCTGACTGCACATCTGAATCGATGAATCGCCTGTAAACACCACAACCTTTTCATCCGGCATGGCAACCTGAGCGCCAAGACCTGCAGGCAAACCGAATCCCATCGTTCCCAGACCTCCTGAAGTCAGCCAGCGGTGAGGCCGATTAAAGCCGTAGTGCTGCGCAGCCCACATCTGATGCTGACCTACGTCGGTAGATACAATGGCATTGCCTTTTGTTTTTTCATGCACCATGCGAATCACTGTCTGCGGTTTGATTGCAGCATCTTCAGGCTGATCAAAACCCAGCGAATCCTTGGCGCGCCACTCATTGATCTGCTCCCACCACAACTGCAAAGCTTCGCTATCGGGCTTGCCATCTTTGCGGGCGATCTCTTCAAGCAACTGTTTGAGAACCACGCCTACGTCACCCACAATCGGCAGGTGTGCATGGATATTTTTCGAAATGGATGACGGATCCACATCAATATGAATGACCTTGGCATCGGGTGCGAAAGCATCAAGGCGACCTGTTACGCGGTCATCAAATCGCGAACCGATAGCCACGAGCAGATCACAATGGGAAACCGCCATATTCGCTTCATAAGTACCGTGCATGCCCAGCATGCCCAGGAAATGGTCGTCATCATGAGGAATGCCGCCCAGCCCCATCAGGGTGTTGGTAACAGGCGCATTCAATGCATGCGACAGTTCACGCAGCAGTGATGCGCTGCCGATTGAGTTCATGATGCCGCCACCGCTATAAAGAACCGGTCGTTTGGCCACCAACATCGATCTGACAGCCTTCTTGATCTGACCCGGATGCCCTTTGGTTACCGGCTGGTAAGAGCGCATATTCACTTCTTCAGGCCACTCGAATTCGCAGACAGCAGTGCTGATATCCTTGGGAATATCAACCAGCACCGGGCCGGGGCGGCCTGTGCTAGCGATATGGAATGCCTGACGAATAATCAGCGCCAGATCTTCAACCCGTTTAACCAGGAAATTATGTTTGGTCGCAGAGCGGGTAATTCCGATAATGTCAGCTTCCTGAAAGGCATCGTTGCCGATCAGGCTCGATGGTACCTGCCCTGAAAAGCAAACCGTCGGAATCGAATCTGCTAAAGAGTCAACCAGTCCGGTTACCGCGTTTGTCGCACCCGGCCCTGACGTAACCAATGCCACACCGCACTTACCGGATACGCGCGCATAACCATTGGCGGCATGCAGAGCCGCCTGTTCATGGCGAACCAGATAGTGTTTGAAATGGCTCTGTTTGAAAATCGCATCGTAAATTTGCAGCACAGCGCCACCGGGGTAACCAAAGATGGTTTCCACGCCCTCGCGTTTCAGACATTCAACAAATATTTCGGCGCCGGTCATTTTCATTGTCGTTTATTACTCTCTTGTGCAGCTAAAAGTTGTCGGAAAGCTGCACCCCCACCCCTATCGGGTCAAGGAATGGCAATGGAAAAACATCATAAAAACAAAGGGATTAGGGGCCGCCAAAACATTCTAATGACCCAGGAAGACCATGCATGGGCTGTCATAATCGTGTGCTGACAGCACCTGATTATAGCAGCAGAAACAAAAACGCAGCTTGCCTCTGCGCGCTGCATCAGTGATCTGTCACTTATGCAGCGCTCTCATCAAACCATATGCTTGCTCATTAACAAGGCATCTTCGCTAAAGCCTGCCTCATCCGGTGCATAATATTTTTTCCTTAAACCCACCTCTTCAAAACCAAGGCGAGCATAGAGTGCGCGGGCCGCATGATTGGAAGCGCGCACCTCCAATGTGACCTGTTCCAGATGATCGGTGTGTTGAAGCAAATAGTGACTCATGGCTGCTGCAAGCCCCTGCCGACGACATAGGGTCGCCACGGCAATCTGCATAATCTGTATTTCATCGAGCACGCGCACACTCAGTAAATAACCAACCAACAAACCATCTTTTTCGCAGACTATAAGATCATATCCGGACTCAAGTGCAGAAAAGAGTGCCTGCAGCGACCAAGCCTGATCAAAAGCCTGCTGATTGAGTCGAAACACAGACTGCAGGTCCTCAGTGCTGCCGGCCCGGACAGAAACTGACTCAGGCAGTTTCAGACTGATCCACCGACTCCTTCCAGCTGCAACCTTCGCTTGCACACACATGCTCAGTACCATTTCGTTTGGTGGTCTTCTCGGTCACAAACGGCGCCTTACATTGCGGGCAAGGCTTATCAATCGGCTTGTTCCACAACGCATTGGTACATTTCGGATAGCAGGAGCAGGAGTAGAATATTTTTCCGCGTCTGGATTTTTTCTCCAGGAAGGTGCCCTTGCCACAGGTCGGGCACAGGATGCCGGTATCGGCAGGTTTCTCCAGCGGCTGAATATTTTTACAGGCAGGGTAAGCTGAGCAGCCAAGGAATTTCCCGTAACGCCCCACCTTGATTGCCATCAACTCGCCGCACTTATCACATTTCTCGTCGGATAACTCAGGTTCAGCCTGTTCTGCTGCACCGTTCAGCGGTTTAGCCACCTTGCATTCCGGATAACCGGTGCAGGCCAGGAATTTACCATATTTACCCAATTTAATTGCCATGGGCTTGCCGCATTCAGGACAGAGCTCATCGGATGCTTCCGACGGACGTTCAGCATTGGCCGCGAGATCCACAGCCGCCTTGAACGGGCCCCAGAACTCGCGCAACACAGGCTTCCAGCCAGTCTCACCACGCGCTACAGCATCAAGCTTATCTTCGACCGAAGCGGTGAAGGTCGGATCAACAATGGCGCCAAATGAAGACACGAGGAACTTATTGACCCAGTCACCGGTATCGGTTGGCACGAAACGCTTTTTATCCATATCCACGTACTCACGTGCGCGTAGTACATTCAGGATAGAGGCATAAGTAGAAGGGCGACCAATACCATTGGCTTCCAACTCTTTGACTAATGTCGCTTCGGAAAAACGAGGTTTAGGCTCGGTAAAATGCTGTTTGGCATTGGCATCATTGATGGCAATGGCATCGCCCACAGCCAAAGCGGGCAACAAACGGTCGTTATCATCCTTGCCCGGCTCATCGGTACCTTCAATATAGAGTGTGCGAAAGCCCGGGAACGCCAGAGTAGAACCGGTAGCCCTGAGTAACAGATCCCCGGAATCAATATCAGCACGCACCTGATCCAGCAGGGCTGGAGCCATCTGGGAGGCCAGAGCACGTTTCCAGATCAGGCTGTACAATTTGTATGCATCGGTATCCAGCACCGATTTCATTGCTGCAGGCGTTCGTAAAATCGAAGATGGGCGAATCGCCTCATGCGCTTCCTGCGCATTTTTGCTCTTGGTTTTGAAACGGCGTGCTGTATCAGGCAGATATTCAGCACCGTATGCGCTGCTGATATGGGAACGCATTTCAGCCAGCGCATCTTCAGACAGCGTCACCGAATCGGTACGCATATAAGTGATCAGACCAACCGGCTCACCATCCACATCGATACCTTCATACAGCTTCTGGGCCACCTGCATGGTCTTTCTGGCTGTAAACCCTAGCTTGCGAGAGGCATCCATTTGTAATGTGGTCGTGATAAACGGAGGAGACGGCTGTTGTCTGGCCTGTTTCTTCTGTACATCGCTGACAAGAAATGAAGCTTTCGCCACACGACGTGCCATGACTTTGGCGTTGACACCATCAGTGATGGCAAATTTACTCAGTGCCTTGCCATCGACAGCATGCAATTGTGCCTGAAAAGGCTCTGTGCCAATGCTGCATTCATTATCAATCGTCCAGAATTCCTTGGGTTTGAAGTCTCTGATCAATTGTTCGCGCTCACAGATCAGTCGCAGTGCCACCGATTGCACGCGCCCTGCTGAGAGGCCGCTACGAATTTTGCGCCACAGCAAGGGGGAGAGGGTAAAGCCCACCAGATAGTCCAGCGCACTACGTGCCTGCTGGGCATCTACCATTTTCATATCTACTTCAGAAGGGTTATTAACCGCTTCAGTAATGGCTTTCTTGGTAATCTCGTTAAAGGTAATGCGTTGCACTGTCTTATCTTTGAGCAGGCCGCGTTCACGCATTACCTCGGCCACATGCCAGGCAATAGCCTCACCCTCTCTATCCAAATCGCTTGCGAGAATCAGTGTGTCGGCCTTCTTCAGAGCTTTGCCAATATCATCCAGACGCTTCTTTTTATCATCAATAATCTGATACTTAATAGCGAAATCGTTCTCGGGATCAACAGAGCCATCTTTCTTGGGAAAAGCGCGCACATGCCCGTAAGAGGCCAGCACCTTGTAGCCTTTGCCCAGATATTTTTCGATTGTTTTCGCTTTGGCGGGAGATTCCACCACCACAACAGCACTCATATTTCAGGCAACTCCACGCTCAACAGATAACGGCTTCCAGGCAGGCGTTCAATGACGCCCTGCAACTCAAGGGCGAGCAAGATGGGCGAAAGCTCGGGTAGGGTCAACCCGCAAGTTTCACAAAGCGTGTCCAGATGCATGCTATTAAGCCTCAGTGCAGACATTACGTTTGCCTCCAGAGCATTGGCAGGCAGATATGTTTTTCTGTGCGGGTGAGCTGCCTGTGCTGCGCCCTGCCAGCCCATATGCTGCAACAGCTGAGTCGGTTTCGCAGCCAGCGTCGCACCATCACGAATCAGCTGATGACAACCGTCATGATTACCCGCCAGAACCGAGCCCGGAACAGCAAACAACTCGCGACCATACTCTAAAGCCTGACGTGCCGTGATCAGAGAGCCTGAACGCACATCGGCTTCCATCACCAGTGTTGCCTCGGCAAGGCCTGCAATAATGCGGTTCCGGCGCGGAAAATATTCGGGACGCGCCGTTATCTCGGGCAGAAACTCCGAAACCACACAACCCTGCCGGGATATGGCAGCAACCTGTGCCTGCTGCTCTTCACTCAGTGCTGTCAACCCACAGCCAAGCACCGCAATTGTTGGGGACATGCCTTCCAGAGCCCCGCCATGCGCTGCTGCATCAATACCATAATCCATGCCGCTGACAATGGTGACACCCTGATCTGACAGATAGCGGCTCCAGCGGCGTGTGATCACCTGGCCTTCGCGACTGGCTCTGCGTGCTCCGACCACCGCCAGTTTGGCAGTGGCATTCAGGGCTAATACATCTCCCCGTACAAACAACACCAAAGGTGAGTCATCGATGCCATTTAACATCTCGGGCCAAACATCATCATCCGGGCAGATCAGGCTGATCTCTTTTTCTTCACATGCGCTCAAAACCGGATCGCATGCAGCTTTCCGGCTCTGCTCAAAAGTCGCCACAAGTTTGGGGCCCACCCCATCGATGGTCTTCAGACCGGCAGAACCCATCGCCCAGAGATGTTCAATACCACCAAATTCGGCAACCAACCTGCGCCCCAGCATAGGCCCAACGCCGCGCAGCATGGCCAGTCTCAGCCACTGTTGAGCACGAACTGAAATGATAGATGCCTCATATTTCATAATATGAATATAGCAGACCCGAAACCGGGTCGTGTGATTAAAACTGAAAAACTCATGTTCCCATCTCACTTCGACCATTCAGCATGGCAGCTAGTTCGAGTCCTGCTTGGGAATGCATTAATAACCCGAACGCAACAAACGTGACAGTCTCCTTCCGGCCAATCTCGGACGGTCGGAAAGGACAGTTAAATATCAATCGAATCTGACCCCATCGATCCAAGTACATGTCGGCCAACTTCACGTAGCTTTCATTATAGCTGAAGAAATGAGGTTTGCATTTTAGATCAATCAAGAGAGTAAATAGCTCCCGTCTCTGTCCCAAAACGCTTCCCAAGCAGGACAAAACTAGGCTCCATTTGAACGAAGGTTATTTCACTCCCTTGACTGGCAACTTTCGGCCAGGTCCAGACTGTCAAATTCTCTAAGCTATAACGGTCTTAATGGGTCATTATGAAATGTATCACACCAATGTAGCTCATTTTAACCAGCCTCATAGAGAGCGATTCAATGCCACCTCAACATTTCGCCTAATTTCCCCAAAAGCACACTTAATTGGATTTAGCCCCAATAGCGGATTCAAACTAATCTTCTTCTGGTTGCCACATTTATCGTTAAGGATATGAGTGCCTAGTACAAAAAATGTCCACTGGCTCAAATCAGTTGGGTCGAACGTTTCAGTGTCTTTATTCTTTTGAAGGCAAAACACATAAACGTCAGAGTTTCTTTGATAGGTACTTGTTCTTTGCTGTTTTTCATGATCCCAATCTTTTGCTTGTTTAATATCAAACTGAATGTTTGATAGCTTCTCTTGCTCCCAAGTCTGAATATAAGAAGCCGATTTAACTTCAATCCTTACACCAGAAGAGGTTCGCAAATCATAAGCGTCCCATTCACAGCGAGTACCTTCATGTAACCCCAAGTCCACAGCCACTAGAAATTCAGCAAGATGCCCACGTAAATTGTTTGCCGCCAAATCTGAAGCTGTCCAGCTCCAAAATGACAACACATCCAAGCCCAAACTTCTTCCACTTGAATGAAAATGTTCACTGCCAGTTTTTCTAGCAACCTCTATTGCAGGTAACTTATTATTGCTCATTAACCCTTCCTCCCAACTCGATATAAAGACTTAGTAGTATCCTTTCCCAATTACAGAGTGTCTAACTCCACCTCTTGGATTCTCAACATCGTTATCGCGTCTTGGTATCAAATGAATGTGACAATGAAAAATTGTCTGTCCTGCACTTTCGCCATTGTTCACTCCGATATTGAAGCCTGTGACAGAATCATCTTGTGGCTCAAGAGGAAATGGGGTCAGGGCTTGATTCGCGGATTTCCATCGTCAGATTTAATCAACTTACTTACCGTAGAGTGGTGCAGGTTGGCAAAATCAGCGATAGCCTGCATGGTGTATCCATGTTCACAATATGCTTCTCGCATCCATGCACTTC
>JAJFLE010000020.1 GCA_021772835.1 Mariprofundus sp. | reverse complement strand
GACTTGCGTCCGGATCGCCATTTTTGCATCGGCCTGATTGATGGTATAGCCGGTGTGGATGGCCGGGCAGTTGCCGCCATGGCCAGCCAGCTTGGTAATGTGCCGTTTTTTGGCGGCTGTGCCGGAGATGATCTGAAATTTAAGCAGACCCATGTGATTGCCAACGGAAAGGCCTATTCAGGTGGGGCCGTTTTTTTGCTGGCTGAGTCGGACCGGCCTTTCAGGTGCATCAAAAATCAGCACGTTTTGCCTGGTTCTAAGGATGTGGTTATTACTAAAGCCGACGAGTCAGAACGCAAGGTGATGCGCCTCGATGGCATGCCAGCAGCAAATTATTATGCAGAATTGCTTGGTAAACGGGTGGATGAGCTCGACTTGCAAGTGTTCTCCAATCATCCGGTGATGTATCGCTATGCAGGAGAAAACTATGTGCGCTCAATCAGGAGCGCTAATGCAGATGGCTCGCTGACATTCTACTGCGCAATTGAGGAGGGTATGGTACTTAACCTCTGTCGGCATCAGGATATGGTGGAAGAGTTAGAGTCTTCGATGAATCACCTGGTCGATGAGATCGGTCAGGCTGAAGTCCTGTTTATGTGTAATTGTGTATTCAGAAGTCTTGAATCCGAGGGTAAAAAACAGAGCCAGATGTTGGCGGAACATGCTGGCATTGCCGCTAAACATGTTATTGGTTTCGACACCTATGGTGAGTTATGGGATGGTCTGCATATTAATCAGACACTGGTTGGCCTGGCATTGGGTCACGAATGAGCGATGAGCTAAAGCAGAAACTGCTGGCGGCGAATGAAACGATTGATGCTTTGCGCAAACGATTGATGTCGCTGGAAGGTGGTGGCAACCGCGCGCCCTTTCAGCAGCAGTTAAGTGCCTATCAAAGACGTATCGAAGAGCAACAGGAAAAGCTAAAACAAAGCCGTGAGTGGGCCAGTTTACTGGTTGAGAGCTCAATGGACGCCATCGTTGGCATGGATAAACACGGCGTGATTCAGTTCTGGAACCCACGGGCGAAAGAGATGTTTGGCTGGCAGGCTGATGATGTCATGGGTCATTCGATTTCAGAAACGCTTATCCCGGAAATACTCCGTGACGGTCAAGTCCATAGCGTGGAAAGCTATTTTAATGATAGAGAGCAGAGGCAGGATCTGTCGGGTTATCTGGTTGAGGTAGAAGGATGTTGCAGTAATGGGCATACAATAGCTCTGGAGATGGTTGTTTCCATCCTTAAGGGGCACGGGAACAGACAATATGTTGCCATCCTGCGTGATATAAGTGCGCGCAAACGGGCTGAGCAGGAGTTACAACAGTCGCACGAAAACCTGGAACGTCAGGTTGATGTGCGCACAAGAGAGCTTGTAGACAGTGCTGCGCTGCTCACCGAGGCTCAGAAGGCCGGGAACATAGGCACATTCACCTGCGATGTAGCCAGTGGCCATTGGACAGGCAGCGATATGCTCGATGGTATACTGGGGATTGATGAAAACTATCGCAGGGATATCAAGGGTTGTCTCGATATGATGCATCCCGAGTTCCGTTTAAAGACAAGGGAAGAGCTTAAGCAGGCGCTGCAATCGGGAAGCCGTTCGCTGAAGATCGAAGTGATGATACGAAGGCCGATAGACGGTAAAGAGCGCTGGATTATCGGCTATGGAAGGGTGCTGCCGGATGCTACGGGTAAACCGGAACGTTTGATCGGCACCATACAGGACATTAGCGAAAGAAAGCTGTTTGAAGAACATTTCTCGCAGACCCAGAAGATGGAAGCCATTGGCACCCTGGTCGGTGGTGTAGCACATGAATTCAATAATATGCTGGCTGGTATGACAGGGCGTCTGTATCTGGCGAAGCAGGCTGTGCAGGATAATCGTGAAGTGTTGGATCATCTGGGTAAAATTGAAGGGCTAGGCTTCAGGGCGGCGGAGATGATCCAGCAGTTGCTGACCTTTTCAAGAAAGGGACAGGTGACAAAAATGACCTTCGATCTGGTTGCTTTCATCAAGGAGACACTCAAGCTGCATCACTTAAGCATTCCTGAAAACATTCAGGTTAACACATCGTTGAGTCGTTATGCGCTATGCGTTGAAGGTGATGAAGTTCAGATGCAGCAGATCCTGGTGAATCTGCTGAACAATGCACGCGATGCGCTCGAGGGCATCAGCAACCCACGTATCGATATCAGGCTTGAACTGTATGAGGCTGCTGCCTCAGCGCAAATGAAAGATGGCCTTTTTGCCCATTTGAGCGTCTCGGATAATGGTTGTGGTATGTCGGCTGTAACGCAGTCGCATATTTTTGAACCATTTTTTACAACCAAAGAGGTGGGGAAGGGGACCGGGCTTGGTCTGGCAATGCTTTTTGGTGCTGCAGAGACGCATCAGGCACACGTTGAAGTCGAATCAGCGTTGGGTCAGGGCACGACATTCAATCTCTACTTTCCACTGTCAAAGTCTTCTAACCATAAGGTTGCTGAACAGTCCAGATTGCCGCTTGCTGGCAATGGTGAAATCATTCTGCTTGTCGATGATGAGACTGAGCTGCGTGCGACCGGTGCAGAGGTGCTGATTCGGATGGGTTATCAGGTGCTGCAGGCCAAGGATGGACTGGAGGCACTGGAAGTGTTTGTAGCCAATGAAGACAATGTAGCCCTTGTCATCATGGATATGGTGATGCCCAACATGGGAGGTTTGGCAGCGGCAAATGAGATATGGAAACGAAAAAAGAGTACTAAAATCATCTTCTGTACAGGTTATGACATAGAGGACGTAATGGAAGGTGCAGACATAAAAGGTTCAGCTTTTATATCCAAACCTTACCGAGTAGAAGCATTGGCACGGTTAATCAGGGATACAATTCAATAAGGAGATGTTGTGGTGGCATTCAGCCATGAATCGTCGTTTGCTTAAAATTTGAAGCTGGCGAGCAGGTTGGCGGTGATCAGATGCCAGCCATCAACGAGTACGAACAGGATGAGTTTCAGAGGCAGTGATATCATCACCGGTGGCAACATCATCATACCCATGGACATCAATACACTGGCGACAACCAGATCGAGAATGACAAACGGAATATAGATCAGAAAACCGATTTCAAAGGCTGTGCGTAACTCAGAGATGACAAACGAAGGAATCAGCACGTGCAGCGGCATATCCTCTGCTTTGGCAGGTTTTTCCAGTCTGGCGGCGTTAAGAAAGAGAATAAGGTCATCTTCGCGTGTTTGCTTGAGCATGAAGCTACTCAGAGGCGCAATGCCGCGTTCAAAGGCTACGGACTGGTTGATATCTCCATTGAGATAGGGTGTCAGAGCCGTAGTGTCAATTTTCTGCCACACGGGCATCATGATGAACAGCGTGAGAAAAAGTGCTAGTCCGACCAGGATCTGATTCGGAGGTGATTGCTGTGTTCCCAATGCCTGGCGCAGGAATGCGAAGACAATAAGAACCCGGGTAAATGATGTCATCATGACCAGAATGGACGGTGCCAGAGTCAACACTGTCATCATGGCGATGATCTTCAAGCCGGTAAACCATGCATCGGGATCATCACTGTCACCAAGGCTCATGGACAGTGTTGGAATATCGGCAGCCTGAGCCAGATTCGGCAGCAGTAAAGCGACAAGCATTAGCAGAGGTAAGCGTTTAGTCATGATGTCTCTTCAGGGTTATTATTTTCAGGTAGTGACAGGGTCTGATCCGGCCTGAGTTGAGTCAAACCGCCCGGCGACAGACCCAGCAGATAGTGGGCACCACGATGACGGATTTCGACGATGCTGTTTTTGCTGTCGATATGTATTCTCTGCACCACTTTGAAGTCACGAGGCATGCTGTTGCCGGTATGCTGTTGAAAACGGCGCATAGCCCATACCATCAGGGCAAAGATTCCCAGTACCGCTGCCAATGCAAGCAGCGACTGAAAAACCATGGAGAAGAGGCTGGTTTCCATTGGCTAGTTAGTGATTCAGGAGAGGCTGCTGATACGAGCAGCGGCAGGGATAATCTCTGTAATACGAACACCGAGGTGATCACCGGTAGTAATAACCTCACCTTTGGCGAAAATGGTGCCATTGGCGAGAATCTGAACTTCAGCGTTAGCTTCCTTGTTCATTTCAATCACCATGCCTTTATTCATTCGGGCAATGGCATGCAGCGGCAGTTTCACGCGGCCAAGTTCGACGCTGATCTCAAGTGGAACATGCATAATTGCTTCAAGGTTGGCACGTTGTGAACGATTGTCCTCTGGTGTTGTAACATCATTCATGATTTACCTCCGGGTTTGGTGGTTGCTATGATTTCGGCAGCCAGCATGCCATTTTGATCGCCTGCCCTGGCTGTAAACATGCACGTATCTTCAATCCAGATTGTGCACAGTTCATTTTGTCTGATTTTCATCGGCAAAAAATCACCTGGTTTCAGTTCCAGAAAGGTGCCAATATCAATCTGACAGCTGCCCAGTTGAAAGCGGATGTTTGTTGGCGTGTAGGAGATGCTGTCCATGAGCGCATCGGCCCATTCTGTATCAGTTTCAGTCGGTTCATCACTAACTGTGACACGCAAACTGTCCAGCATAGGTTCGAGAAATGAGTGCGGGTAATGAATGCCGAACCGACTTTTTAACGTGTCACTTATTTTTACCTCGAAATAGGCGCTGAAACATTTTTCATGGGCTCCGGTGACAGCCAGGAACTGCGGGTCATCATCGAGTTTGTAGGCCTGGAAATTCAGCTCATGCACAGGAGCCCATAATTCACTCAGTGAGTTTGCCAGTTTTTCGGCAATACGCTCGCTTAACCGTAACTCGACAGGAGAAAGGGACTGTGGCTCATCACTGGACTCGCCTTCACCACCAAGCATGGCATCAACAAATGCAACGATCATGGCGGTGTCACAGGTCATCATCATTTTTCCGTAACCATCGACATCAAAGACGAAATAGACCTGAGGGTTCTCAACTGTAATAAGATCTTTATAAATCGTACTTTCCAGCTTCTCAACATATACGGAGAGATCCTTCCTGAACAGTTCATCCCATTGTTCATCAAGCATTTCCACCAGCCGCTCCTGAAGGTTAACGAACATCGGGTAGCGGCTGGGGCTATCTTCATCGGCGCTGCCAAACTGGTATGCATCTACATGCTCAGGCTGCTTGACCGGTGGCAGTGCGGCAAACATCGCTTCGGTCTCTTCCGATGGGCCGACTACTGCCATCAGGGCTTCAATCTCCTCCGGCGCAAGAATAGGTTCGCTCATGTTAAACTCCGCATGTTCTGCTCCCCATTATTGTGATACGAAGTCAGTGAAGTAGAGGTTCTTGATCGGGTTTCCTCCTACAATGCGGTTCATGCGGTAGATCAGGTCCTCCTTCAGTGCATATTTCCCCTGAGGCGTTCTGATGTCAGAAAACTTTTTACTGGCCAGTATGGTGATAATCAGGTCATTGATCTTGACCATATTGTTCGTCACCTTGATCTGAGCTTCTTCGTTACGTACTTCCAGTTTAATTTTGGTGCGCAGGAAACGACTTGAATCTGTGTCAGCCAGATTTACAGTGATGTCGTCAATATCCATCATCACAGGGGGTGCACCGGTTTCATCTTCAGCCTCGGGAATAGCAGTGGCGTCAGTCTGTTCGACTGCCGCTTTTCCCGTATCTGCAGAGGGCTGTTCCATGCTGAGCATTTTCCAGGCAATGAAACCACCCACAGCCAGCACCAGTACCAGCAGTACCAGATTAATGATGGGTAACAACCCACCACCTGATGCTTTACCCGCTTCTTCTTTTACTTCTTTATCTGCCATGATGCTCCTCCACGTTCCTCGTGCGGTTTTTTATCAATCTGGTACTTTATTTGAGCACAACAATCTCAACCCGTCGGTTTTTGCTACGGCCAAATGGCGTTGCTTCTGTTGAAGCCGGCTTGGAAGGGCCGTATCCAACCATGGATAATCTTCCCGGATTGACGCCTTCATCTTCCAGTATATGCAAGACTGATGCCGCTCTTGCCAGCGAGAGCTGCCAGGGATCGGCATACTGACTGTCCTCCAGGTCGTTATCTTCATTGGTATGGCCCTGAACCCGGATGTTTCCCGGTGATATGGCCAGCATTTGTGCCAGTTTCTGGATCGCCTCCAGATGTTCGCCTTTGAGTTCTGCAGAACCTTCCTCAAACAGGGTAGAGGCCGGTATTCTGAGGTAGAGGCGGTCATTGATGATCACTCCCTTTACCTTGTGTTCCAGTGTGCTGTTTTGCAGCATGGAGTGGCTGTTCTGGCGCATGGCCAGCATCAGTTCGCGTGTAGACACCAGCTTCTGCATCTCAAAGGGTGGAACAATCTGAAGCTCTGTTTTATCGCCCGAACTCAGTACGGATACAGCCTTGCGGAATGATGACTCTACGTCCGAAAGACCTGTTTTATCCATAGTGGACATGGAGATTAACAGAATGAAAAAGGTTAACATCAGGCTGACCAGATCGGCAAATGTGGTCATCCACGCTTCGCTGTTGGGCTGGTATTCGACGGGCCACGTTTTCTTTTTGGCCATTAGAACGAACTCTTTGGTGAAGAAATGGCAGGGCGTTGAAGCTGATGGATCTGGCCTTTCTCCACATTTTGATCAGTCACAGGGCGGAACTTCAGCGTAATATCAACCCTGCGGGACAGATCCGGGCGACCTGCAACCGGATGTTTATCACCCATGCCGGCAGCGATCATTCGTGTGCTGGCTACACCGCGCTGTTCAAGCGCGTGGAATACACTCATTGAACGTGCAGCTGATAACTCCCAATTGGAGCTGTAACCGGAGCCGCGAGTGGGCAGGTCATCGGTGTGGCCTTCTATCTGAATTTCAATCACTTCCGGTCGTTTGAAGCTTTCAACCAGTTTATCCACCAGAGCCAGTGCCGCGTCATTGAGCGTGACCTTGCCTGATGCGAAACCGATATGTTCACTGAAACGAACCCGAACTGTATCCTGATCCAGCGGTAAGACCTGCATGGAGTCCTCCACGCCGAGGTCTTTGGCTATGGCCGTCAGTTCTTTGGCGGTTCGTTTGGGCGCACTTGAACCTTCCACAATGTCACGGGCTGGCAGTGCGGGTCCTTGCCCTTCTGACAGGTTTGCACCGCGAGGCATAGGATTGAATGTTCCGGCCAGTGAACCCATGGCGGCGAGCCTTTTTTCCTCTACAATGACAGCGTAGGACGTGAGCAGGATGAAGAATGCCAACATCTGCATCATGAGCTCCAGAAACAGTGCCGCACCCGGATCAGAAGGGTACGGTAGTGGATCCGGTTTTTTATCACGCTTAGCCATGCTTAACCAACGTTCACAATTTAATCAAAAGAGGATTTACGATCTTTGGGTGGCAGGTAACCCAGCAACTTCTGCTCCATGATGCGCGGGTTCTCTCCGGCAACCAGAGACTGAATACCCACCAGAATGATTTCATGGATAAGTAATTCATCTTTGCTGCGCGTTTTTAACTTTCCTGACATGGGTAGAAACAGGATGTTAGCCATCAATGCGCCATAGAATGTGGTCAGCAGTGCTATCGACATGGATGGGCCGATGGAGGAAGGGTCAGACATGTTCTGCAACATCAGAACCAGACCAACGAGCGTACCAATCATGCCCATGGATGGTGCGTATGTGCCCAGTGCAGTGAACATGTCCGAACCTATAGAATGACGCGCGGATATCTTCTCCATCTCAAGGTAGAGAATCTCTTCGATGGCAGCTGGCTCTTGCCCGTCAATGGCCATCTGCAACCCTTTGGCCATAAATTGATTTTCGATACTGCCCACTTCGCTTTCCAGGGCAAGGATGCCATCCTTGCGTACGGTCTGTGCGAGTTCGACCAGTTTTGCAATGGTTTCCGTGCCGGAATCCACCTTGTACATGAAGGTTTTCAACACCACGCCAATGACGCTAATGCAATTTTTCAGGGGATAGCCGACCAGCAGTACGCCTACCGTGCCGCCGATTACAATCAGCATGGATGGCGGGTCGATAAAGCTACCAATGCCACCACCGATTGCGCTTACAACCAGGCCGAATGCGACGACGATTCCAATAATAGTTGCGATATCCACGGGGACCTCCCAGATCCATCTATGATCCATCAATTAGTGTGGGTTGCCGTATCTAAACGGGAACTTTCCCAACTCATAGCAAGAAGCGTGCTAATTCATGCATGGGTGCCCACCGGTCTAAAAAAATCTCAGGTGGCATCAACACATACGGTGTGGTTTTAAGTTGCCCGGCAGTAATTTTGAGGTGTTGGTCTTTTGGCATGAGCTTTGCAATGCGGTGTTCATCAGGCTTGAAATATGAGCAGAGAGTGGTGATGATGCAGCTGGGCACGGGGGATTTTCGGATATGCAATGGAATGCATCTGAACAGAGTCGACATGCAGTAGGTAACAGTGGCTGGATCGTAGCTGTAGCCTTTTTGCTGCTGGCATCGCTGCTTTCATGGTTCAGTCTGCATGCTATCCGGACTAATATGCTGAATGTTGTACAGTCTGAATTACGTTCTGTTAATCATTGGGTGGATAGCAGTCTTGCCACACAAGGTGAAGAGATGTTCGGTGAGACGATATCGCTGGTATCTGAATTCTCGATTCAACATGCGCTAATTACGGAGATCCGTGGTTTGGGTGATGCGGATACGCATTTTAAATTTCGCCGTGATATGGCCGCGTGGATGGTCTCACATCAATTCAGGGATTTCTTTGTTTTCAACGCATCAGGCCGTGTGGTCGCAGGTATGCGCGAGGCGGATGTAGGTGCCTCCATGCCGGAGCCACTGCTGCCCCACCTTGCAACAATTCTGGCGGGTAATCATAAACTCACACACCCATTTGCTACCCCTGACGGTTTTGACACGTGGGTGATGGTGCCGGTAGCTGATGCCAGTGGAGAGGTTGTTGGTATCTTTGCACTGGTGCTGGCGGAGGAGCGTCATTTCACTGCGATAGTAGTGAAAAGTCGCAGTGGTTTGAGTAATGAGACCTATCTGGTAAACAGGCAGGGGACGCTGCTGACCAGGAGTCGTTTTGAAGATGGGTTGCACTCAGCCGGATTGCTGAAACCTGAACAGAACAGTGTGCTTACTGTTCGTGTTGCTGATCCGGGCCTGAAGCTTGTGGATGCCGTGAGGGGATCTGGTAATACAGACGACTGGCCACTGACGCATGCAGTAGCAGACCTGCTTAAACATCCTGATGGTGTTGATATGCAGGGTTACCGCAATTACCGTGGTGTTCAGGTGTTCGGTGTTTGGCAGTGGGACAAGATCCTGAATTTGGGTGTTATCACCGAAATTGAAATTGATGATGCGCTGTCTGAATATTACAATATCCGCAACCTTCTGATTGCTTTGTTGTCTGGACTGATGCTGCTTGGGCTTCTGTTGAATAGCACTTACAGCCGCTATCGGCATAAGCTGGAGCGTGAGGCAACTTACCACAAAGACCTGCTGCTTGAATCTACAGCTGAAGCGATTTACGGCATTGATCCTCAGGGTTGCTGCACGTTTGCCAACAAATCATGTGTGCGCTTGCTTGGTTTTGATAGTGCAGAGCAGTTGATGGGAAAGAATATGCATGCTTTGATTCACCATTCGCACGTCGATGGTTCAGCATACGATGAGCAGAGCAGTCATATCATGCGTGCCTTCCGCAACAAAACACGTGTTTACAAGCGTGATGAAGTGTTCTGGCGTCGTGATGGCAGTGCTTTCCCCGTTGAATATTGGTCGCACCCGATCTTTGACGAACAGGGGGAAACCATTGGATGCGTGGTGACCTTCCTTGATATTTCGGAGCTACGTGATGCCGAGAGGCAGCGCAGCCGCATCGAAAAGCAGGTTCAGCATGCCCAACGCCTGGAGAGTCTCGGTATTCTGGCCGGTGGCATTGCACATGACTTCAATAATATTCTATCCGCCATTCTCGGAAATGCGGCGCTGGCACAGCGCAAGGTCATTAACGATCCTATTGATGCCAAACAGAAGCTGGAAAAAATTGTACAATCCTGTGATCGGGCTGCGGTGTTGTGCCGACAGATGCTGGCCTATTCGGGCAAGGGTAAGTTTATTGTGCGGGCACTGAATCTGTCTGCTTCTGTAGAAGAGATCACACACCTGCTTGAGGTGTCACTGGAAAAAGGGGTGGTGTTGAAATATGCGCTGGAAGAAGAACTGCCTGCAGTCGAGGCCGATGAAGCGCAGATTCAGCAGTTGATTATGAATCTGGTAACCAATGCCAATGAAGCCATAGGCAAAAAAAGCGGGGTGATTTCCATTTCCACCGGTGCAATGCAGGCTGACAGTAATTACCTGCTGGACTGTTATGGCGACAACCCTGTGCCGGGGCGTTATGCCTATGTTGAGGTCAATGACACCGGCTGCGGCATGGATGCAGCAACGCGGGATAAAATTTTTGATCCGTTTTTTACTACCAAATTTACCGGCCGCGGGTTGGGTATGAGTGCCGTCTTGGGTATCGTGCGTGGCCATAAAGGGGCGCTGAAACTCTACAGTGAACCGAAAAGAGGTAGCAGCTTTAAATTTATGCTGCCGGTGAGTAGTTCGGTTGTAATGGATCAGATGATGGAGCCTAAGGCGCAGGACAAGTGGCGCGGTCATGGTCTGGTGATGGTTGTCGATGATGAGCAGGCGGTGCGCGAAGCCGCCATTATGATGCTCGAAGATATTGGTTTTATCACCATCAGTGCGGAAAATGGACTGCAGGCACTCGAGTTATACCGTCAGCGCGGGCCTGAGATTGTCGGAGTGTTGATGGATCTGACGATGCCGAAAATGGGCGGTGAGGAGTGTTTCAGGGAACTTCGCCGCATCAATCCGGACATCAAGGTTGTGCTCACCAGCGGTTATAACGAGCAGGACGCGATTCAGCACTTTGCCGGCAAGCGACTGGCTGCATTCATTCAGAAGCCGGTGTCGCCGGATCGTTTGCGCGGTGTGATGCATAAAGTGATGGGGGATGACACATGAAAATCAGATTGTTCATCCTGCTGCTGGTACTGTTGCTGCCTCTGTCTGCTGCTGCGCAAATCATCAAGGTTGGCGGTTCAACGACAGTGAAGGCTTTTATGGATTCGGCTGCCGAGGCTTACCAAAAACTGCATCCTGATGTACAGATTGACGTGCAGGGCGGCGGTTCAGGTGTGGGGATTGCCGGGGTTGTCGACAGAAGTGTGCATATCGGCATGGTTTCGCGTGAATTAAGTGTGTCTGAAAAGGCTGGCATGAGCGGTGTGAAGCAGATTGCCGTCGGCATAGATGCGGTGGCTGTGGCAGTTTCCGATCAGTTGTTCTACGGGCACCACATACATAGCCTGAGCAAGGAGAGCATTGCGGCTATCTATAGTGGCGAGATTGATAACTGGGCAGCTGTGGGTGGCCCGGATCGACATATTCTGGTACTTGAGAAAGCGATGCACACGGGAACCAGGCAGGTGTTTGCCCATGGTATTCTTGGCCAGAGTAAAGCACCTGTTCTGCCACAGGCTGTGGTGGTCGGGCCGAACAAGCACATGCGAACCTTGCTGGCAGCCAGTGATCAGGCCATAGGCTTTCTTCCCTTCGGGGAACTGGATGCACATGTGCACGGCGTTGAAATCATTGTAGATGGCAAAGCTTACGCTCCGACTGTTGATGAGGTGCTTTCGGGTGCTTACCCGTTAAGCCGCGTGTTGTATCTACTGGTGTCGGATGATGCGCCGGATTATGTGCGTGCTTTTCTGGATTTTCTGACTTCACCGAACGTCGTGCGTATCCTCAAGCAGGCCGGTTACCTGCCTTTGCAATAGCCCTACACTGAATAAGATTGCGCAACAGATTCAGGGCTCTTAAGCTTGTTCTGCGGGTCAGATTTTAAAACGATGACTAATCAACCCGCCTGAAGGAGAAGTTTTATGGCTATTGAGTTACCAGCACTACCTTACGCAAAAGATGCGCTTGCACCGGTGATTTCTGCGGAAACGCTGGAGTATCATCACGATAAACATCATGCTGCATATGTTACAAATCTGAATAAATTCATTGCAGGCACCGAATTTTCCGACATGTCGCTGGAAGAAATTATAGCTGCTGCTCCTGCGGGCCCTATATTCAATAATGCCGCTCAGGTTTGGAATCATACATTCTATTTTAACGGGCTGAGTCCCACGGGTGGCGGTGAGCCGGGCGGTGAGCTGGGTGATGCTATCGCTGCCAGCTTCGGTTCGTTTGCTGCTTTCAGGCAGGCTATGAATACAGCTGCTGCCGGCAACTTCGGTTCTGGCTGGACATGGTTGGTGCGCAATGGTGATGGCGGACTGGAAATCGCCAATACAGCCAATGCAGGGTGCCCGCTTACCGATGATAAAACACCGATTCTGGCGATTGATGTGTGGGAGCACGCTTATTATATCGACTACCGCAATGCTCGGCCGCAATATCTGGAGGCAATCTGGGATGTCATAGACTGGGAAGTCGCAGCCTCGAAGTGATCACCTGATCGCGAGATCTGATTTGATGCAATAAAAAAGCCGCCCG
Source organism: Mariprofundus sp. (assembly GCA_021772835.1). GTDB lineage: Bacteria > Pseudomonadota > Zetaproteobacteria > Mariprofundales > Mariprofundaceae > Mariprofundus. The sequence goes on along the minus strand of JAJFLE010000020.1, from coordinate 20,757 downwards.
TTTGTTTCAACATTCGGGCGGCTTTTTAGATGTTGCATGGTTTGTTATTAACCTTCAGTTGAGCAGACCAGTTCTTCTTCAATTTTGGCGCCGGATTCAACTTCATCGATAATTTTCTGGTAGTGCTCGTTTACCGGGCAGCCACAGCCGTGCTGGGTTGTTGCATGCAGACGGGCCTGTTCAATGTGCCATTGTGCTACTTTCAAATGCTGATCTACGTTCATATTGGTTATCCTCTTGCAAGCTTGTTCAGTGCTCAAAATTCACTGTGTGCGGCAGACTAACATCGGCGAAGGTGAATAAAAAGTTGATGACGTGTTCTGTAATCCCTTACCATTTTGTGGCCTTGCTCTGCTGTTGATCACTGGCTGTATATAGTTGTGGAATCAAGTCTGCTTATGCATAAGTATTGCTCTTTAGTGCGGGCTATTCATGAATAGCCCGGGTTGGTTGGCTCAGTGAACAACGTGTGTGCGGAGAAATATGAATGACTGAAAAACAGAAAAAGCCTTGGAAACCGGGAAAGCGTGACCTGTTATTTTTGGGTATCATCGCAACTGTTGTGATTGCTCTGGTGCTGGGAACAAGTGAGCGTAAAACTACGCCGACTCCGAACGATGATGTCCATCGTACAACCACATCGAAAGCTGAATGTCTGGCATGCCATGGGGCAGATGGCATCAGCCCTCGTCAGGTTAAACACACTCAGGTCGACAAGTGCTTCTTGTGTCATGCGCAGCCGGATGGGTGGGTGGGGGACAAAAAGTGAATCGTATAGGCATTACCGTTAAACCCAATGACGCTCGTGCCTGTGCGCTGTTATGCGAGTTGCACCGCTGGCTGGTTGAGAAAGGGCGCATTGTCTTTGTTGACCATGCTCTGCAAAGCTGCCTGGGTTGTGCTACCAAGTGTGAGCAGCTCGATGTATCCGAAATGCCGGATCAGGTTGAGCTCATGATTGTGATCGGCGGAGATGGAACATTATTGCATGCAGCAAAGCACTTCATCGGTTCTGCCACTCCCATTCTTGGCATTAATCTGGGCAGACTGGGCTTTCTGACAGATACTCCAGTTGGCAGTATGTTTGATGTGGTTGAAGAGATTCTGGCCGGAAACCTTGAAACCACACGTCACTTTTCACTGTTTGCGCAAGTGTGGCGTGATGGCGAAAAAGTTGCCCAGGGAAGTGCAATGAACGATGTTGTGCTGGAGCGTAGCTCGCATCCGCGCATGGTTGGTTTTGAGATGCTGGTCGAGGGCCAGTATGTGTTCCGTATGCGAGGAGATGGCCTGATTCTGGCAACACCTGCCGGTTCTACTGCCTATGCACTGTCTGCAGGCGGGCCTATCGTACATCCGGCTGTAAATGCCATTACTGTGGTGCCGGTTTGCCCGCACACACTGTCCAATCGCCCGATTGCGGTGTCGGCTGATCATGCCATTGAATTGAAACTTGTAGAGTCTCCGCATGCTGCGGCATTGAATCTCGATGGTATCGAACTGTTGCAGTTGAAAGAAGGTGACTGTGTAAAAGTCCGAAAAGGCGGTCTGATTTCACTGGTGTACTTGCCGGGCAGGCATTATTACGAAGTGCTTAGAAGTAAATTAAACTGGGCTGGCCAACCGGAGAAGAATTAGTGTTAACAGGCACTGGTCTGACATGATTACATCCCTGACAGTGAAGCAGTTTGCTTTGATCGAACAGGTTCATCTCGAGTTGAATGCAGGCATGACCGTGTTTACCGGCGAAACAGGTGCCGGAAAATCGATGCTTGTCGATGCACTCGGGGCTGTGTTTGGTACGCGCGCCAGCGTCGATTGGGTGCGCCATGGGGCAGAAAAGGCAGAAGTCACTGCATTTTGGCAGGGTGGAGATAAAAGGATAGATGCCCTGCTTGAAGCCAACGATATTGATGTTGAAGATGAGTTAATATTAAGGCGCATTGTTACACGTGATGGGCGCTCGCGTGCTTATTTGAATGGTGTCCCTGTGGCTGTGAAGGTTTTGCAGCAGCTGGGTAAAATCTGTCTTGATCTGCATGGCCAGCATGAACATCAGTCATTGATGCAGTCTTCCGTGCAGCAGCTAGTGCTTGATGCCAGATTACCTGCTGCTGACTTGCAGGGTGTGAAAATGGTTTTTGAAACCTGGAAGCAGCTGAAGAATCAACTGCAGTCATTGCACACAAAACGCGGGGAAAGCGAGCAGCAGGCGAACTGGATGCGCGAAGAGTTGGCCAAGCTGGAATCGTTGGATCTGGAAGAGGGGCTGGCTGAAATATTGCAGCTCGAGGTGGATACAGGGCGACATCACGCACAGATTCAGCAGGCAGCAGCACAAGCCCTGATGTTGCTCGATGAGTCGGAACCCAGTGTGCGCGATCTGATTGCCCGGGCAGGTCAAGCTATAGCAGCCGTTGAAGATTATCATGAAGGTTTGCGAAATAGTCGGATTCTGATTGACCAGATGGATGCTTTGCTTGGTGAGATTACTCCGGAGCTGTCTCATGTGATGGATCAGTCATTTGATGATCAGTCTCTGAGGCAGGCTGAAGATCGTCTGATCAGGCTGCATGAAGGCATGCGAAGGCATGCTTGTGATGAGGCTGGTTTGCTGGGGCTGATGAAGGATTGGCAGGAACGCCTTTCTGCATTGGATACTGCCAGCTGGGATGTAGCAAGGCTTACTCAGGCTCTGGATAAGGCTGCCGAAGTTTACCGACAACATGCCAGGGATCTGAATGCAGCGCGCAAGGCGTGTGGTGATGAGCTCACCGGGCAGCTGCGCCCCTTTCTGGACAGTCTGGCGCTGACAGGTATGCAGATCCGTTTCGATGTGAGTATGGCAGAAGATGAGGCCTCATGGGGTGAATCAGGATGGGACAGTGTCCGTTTGCAAGTCATGTCCAATCCGGGAGAACCATGGCGTGATCTGGCTTCGGTGGCATCCGGTGGAGAGCTCTCGCGACTTGTGTTGGCGCTGAAGGGGTGTGGGGCCTTGTCGGATATGCCGCATATTGCTGTCTTTGATGAAGTCGACACCGGCATCGGTGGTGAAACGGCCTGGTGTGTAGGTCAATTGCTCGCAGCTATGGGGAGAGACAGGCAGGTGCTGGTTATTTCTCATCTGCCTCAGGTGGCTTCCTGTGCTGATTTTCAGGTGGTTATTTCCAAGGCTGAAAAAGAAGGGCGCACTGTGACCGGCTTAACCAGCGTGCAGGCGCAGTTGCGACAAAACGAAATTGCCCGCATGCTCGGTGGAGCAGGTGAGGGTACAATGGAGCATGCCGGTGACATGTTAAAACGCGGGCAGGTTGCGTCATGAGTCATCAGATACGTGTGCGCAGTGCCAGCGTTGATGATGTGGATGCTATTTACAGCTTATTAAAGCCGTTTGCTGATCAGGATATCATCCTGCACAGGGATAAGGATAATATCTTTCAGCATTTGCAGGAATTTTTGGTGGCTGAATACGACGGTGAACTCGCTGGTGTGGTTTGTGCGCATGTCTACGGTAAAAATATTGCAGAAGTACGCTCCCTGGTAGTGAATCCTGATTTTCAGAAACATGGTATTGGCAGGCTTCTGGTTGAAGGTTGTGAGCAATGGCTGGCTGGCCTTGGTGTGGCCAAAGTATTTGCCCTGACCTATGTGACGGGATTCTTTAACAATCTGGGTTACCGTGTTGTGTCCAAGGAGAGTCTGCCTCATAAGATATGGACTGTTTGTGTACACTGCGATCGCTTCGCTGATTGCGATGAGGTGGCCGTTGAGAAGGTGCTTTCTGATGCACCCATTGAACCGATGATCCTGATTCCGATTATCGAAGTTGAAGGCCTTTAAGCGGGCGTTGGCTTGTTCGATATCTGACAAACAGGATCTTCTTGTATGTTATTATAATATAGGCAATGCGCAGATGGGTTCAGTCCAGCCGTTCCCGAAATGAAAAACGGTGTATTTTAAGTTTTCTTATAAGTAACCTTTATATCGTGGGCGGCATTCATCAATTTACAGTGTCATGATGTTTCAAGTATGAGGATCGCCAGTGTGCAAAAAGTTAAGGTCTTGCTAACTGTATGATATCACACATATATATTGTGTCATTGCCCTGCCGTAAGGGTGCTCGTGCGGGTTTCCATACATGAACCGAACATGAAGTAACATTAAATTTTACTTAAAATTGTACTTGATATGCCTATTTCAGCACGGCAGAATGCCGCAACCAATGTTTTGACCACACCTGTGTGTGGCGAAAAAATCTTTGGCTGTAAATACGAGGAGGGTATTAAATGAGTGAAGAAATTAAACACTATACGGCCCACTGGCATACTAGTCCTAATCCGTTGCTTGTTGGCTTCGGTGCTGGTCTGTTCCTGCCATTGGCGTTCATGGCACAGTTCAATTACCAGATGGACACTGCAGCACTTGTCCTGTTGGCAATTGGCGCGGGCATGACAATCATGGGCGGTCTGGGTTGGGCTGCTGAAACAATCGGTGTTATCGATGATGAAAACTGGTCTCCATCGGCCATGTTCATGTTTATCGGTACTGAAATCATGACAATCGGCGGCGTGCTGGCTGGTTACTGGGTTGCTCGTCTGGGCGCAACTTCATGGCCACCTGAAGGTACTCCTGCTGATGTTGGCGCAACCGGGGCTCTTTACGCAACACTGCTTCTGTTTGTATCGAGCTTCACCATAGGTATCGCACGTAAGAAAGAAATGAACGGCGATGCTTCCGGTTTTGCAACTTTTGTGCTGATCTCAGTAGCTATTTGGGTCGTGTTCATGTATATGACTATCGCTGGTTGGTCTGAGTTGGCTGCACAGGGCTTCACCATCGGTGTGAACGCTTATGCAACATCTCTGTACGGCTTTACCGGTATCCACTTTGCGCATCTGGTGATGGGCATTCTGGTGATGCTGACTTGCGTACCATCTGCCTTTAAAGGCAAATTAAGCTTCTCTTACACCCGTTCAATGAGCATGTATGTCCACTTTGTGAACGTACTTGGCTTCTGGGTACTGCTTCAGGTTTATTACTGGTAAGCAGAGTTAAACTGTAATGATTAAAACCTCCTCGTATCATGCAAAAGCATCACAGTGTGGAATCTTCCATGCTGTGGTGCTGATGCTTGTTGCGATGTTTGGTTGCTCTGGTGTTGTGTTTGCCGCTTATGGCAATGTAACTAAAGATTCGATCGTTGATCCAGGTGTTCTCAAGATTGATGAGAAGGCCTTTCTCGGTGAAAAAATAAACTACGATTTCATCCTCCAGGATGAAACCGGAGCTGATTTTAAACTGGGATCCCTGATTGGTAAGCCGCTGATACTGGCATTGAGCTATTATACATGCGACGGAGCCTGCTCGGTGATCAACAAGAATCTGAATGAGACGCTCAAGGGTGTGGAGCGCTGGAAGATGGGTCAGGATTACAATGTTCTGACAGTATCTTTCGATCAGCACGATACACCGGCGACACTAGTGGAATTCATGCAAAAGGCGGGGTTTTCGGATGGCGTTCCATCCGGTTGGACAATGACCACGATGCGGGAAAAAGAAGATATCGTGAAACTCACTGGTTCAATGGGTTTCAAATTTTTCTGGTCACCGCGCGATGCGCTGTTTTTGCATCCGAATGTCTATATCATGTTGTCCCCCAAGGGGCGTGTAACGCGTTACCTGTACGGTGGTACAATTTCACCTGTTGATATGGAACTGGCCATTACCAAGGCAATGGGCGAGAAGATCGCCGCAGCCAACGTTATCGATTTTGTTGTTGGCGCCTGTTACAGCTATAACTACAAAGATGGTAAATATACAGTCAATATTCCTCTGTTTATCGCTGCCGGGGCACTGATATTTGGACTATTACTGATTGCTGGAAGTTTTTCTTATATGAAATTTTGGAGGGTAAAAACATGAAATTTAAATCACTTATGCATAAAGTGATTGGTTCCCTGGCACTGCTGCCATTGATCCCGTCACTTGCACATGCGTTCCAGGCTGCACCTGCTGCACGTGCAGACTACAATGGTTGGACGCCACACGAGCACTGGGACGAAGTATGGCATGAAACCATGGTTGATATTACCGTTATCGGCGTGCTTTTCACTTTGATCACGTTCGCATTCATGATCATCTATCGCCGTAAAGGCCACGGTGAGCGTGGCAAGCTGCCTAAGCTGTCACCACAGGCTAAATTGGGTTGGGTTGTTCTGCCATGTATGCTGTTCCTGGGCGATGACCTTTTCCTGTATGTGAAAGGTTTTGATCTGCATAACCACATGCGCAACGTTCCAACTGATGCTGCAGAAGTAAAGCTGACTGGTTCTATGTGGAACTGGAACTATGTTGATGCCAACGGTATCGACACAGACAACGAACTGGTTGTACCCGTAGGAAAGCCAGTAGTTCTGCGTATGCAGTCTGACGATGTGCTGCATTCTCACTATATGAACCGTTACCGTCTGACCGAAGATCTGATGCCGGGTCGTGTTACCTGGGAATGGTTCATGCCTGATCAGCTTGGTGAGTCTGTTGTAACCTGTCGCGAATACTGCGGCACTATGCATTCTGGTATGTACGGCACAATTAATGTCGTAACACAGGAAGAGTATGACGCGTATGTTGCTGAACAGACTGCTTCGATCCCTACTGAAGCAACTGTAGCTTCTGCAGCTAAATTTTAAGTAAAATAATAGAGGAGGAGAACTTATGAGTGGTTTTATGGGACATGAACCCGACGGTAGGCCGGGTCAACCAAAAACAGTAAAAGAATGGGTATTTACCCTTGACCATAAGGTCATCGGTGTTTGGTACCTGATTGGTGCGATTGCATCTTTCATCGTAGCTGGTCTGGCTGCATCCGCAATGCGTCTGGAGCTGGGCTCTGTTGGTCCGGACATCACCGATAACGGTGACATCTACAACTTGTGGCTGACTATGCACGGTGCTGTAATGATTCTGGGCTTCCAGATTCCTGCCCTGCTGGGCTTCGTAGCTAACTGGGCAGTGCCTATCATGGTTGGCGGTAAAGACATGGCATTCCCACGTGTGAACGCAATGTCTGTATGGCTGCTGTGGTCAGGTATCATTATGGCTCTGATGAACCTGGTTATTCCGGATTCATATAACGGTATGTGGACGGGTTATCCTCCATATTCACTGACTGACGCTGTTGGTAACACCGCGCTTTATTCCTTTATCGTTATCATTCTCGGTATGTCATCTGTGTTCGGTGCGGTTAACCTGGCTTGTACCGTTGCATTCATGCGCTGCAAAGGCATGGGCTGGTTCCAGATGCCATTGACAGTATGGTGCGTATTTACTGCAAACGTTATTCAGCTGATCTTCGTACCTGTACTGGCAGCATCCGTACTGCTGCTGTCTTTGGATAAGTACCTGGGCTTCGGCTTCTACAATCCGGAAGTAGGCGGCGACGTGCTGCTGTACCAGAACCTGTTCTGGTTCTACTCGCATCCAGCTGTATACGTGATCCTGCTGCCGTTCATGGGCATTATGTTCGAAATCTTTGCAGTATCTGCACGTAACGACGTGTTCAACTACAAAGCAACAGTATGGTCTGTGATCGCGTTTATCCCGGTATCTTCTGACGTATGGGTGCATCACGCATATGTTGCAGGTCTGCCTGACTGGCTGCGTCTGCTGCAGACGTTCACCACTCTGCTGATTTCACTGCCATTCGGTCTGTTGATGCTGTCTCTGACTGGTACCCTGTTCCGCGGCACTATCCGCTACACAGGTCCTATGTACTGGGCAATTGGCGCATTCATGATGCTGATCATCGGCGCATTGACTGGTATTCCAAACGCACTGTCAGCCATTGACTATGGTATTTCCGATTCCTACGTGATCATGTCTCACTTCCATTATGTGATGGCAGTATCCGGCGGTATGGCGATCTTCGCAGGCGTATTCTTCTGGTTCCCTAAACTGACCGGACGTTTGTGCAGCGCTGCGATGACCAAGCTGACTGCAGTTGGTTTCTTCATCGGCATGAACATTGTAATGGGTCCACTGTACTTCGCTGGTATCGAAGGTATGCCACGTCGTTACATGGATTACGCGATGTTCGAAAACAATGCGACTATCGTTGACGCACAGCACTGGTCTACGATCGGTCTGTACATCACGTTCGTATCTGCATTGCTGATGATCGTTACCTGGTTGCATGGCGCTATCGCTGGTGAGAAATCCTCCGCTAACCCATGGGGCGCTGAATCTCTGGAATTCACTGCAACTGCAGTTATTCCAGGTCAGGGTAACTTCCCAACACCTGTGATTGTTCCTGAAGGATGGCATCCATACAACTTCATCGACAATCCTAAGCCACAGTTTGAGCCACACCCTGGCACTTCTGGGCACCACTAAGTAGATCAATGACCGGGTGGCCTCCTTCGGGGGGCCACCTTTTCATTTCATCACTTCATCCGGCAAGCAGTCCTTTAACTGTTTCCCGGATTAAGCGTATCAATAAAATAGGAGGGAAGTCAGCATGAATCAGTCAATTGCAGAACAACAAGTCTCAATAAAATCTGTCGTCTCGGACTACATCTCTCTGAGTAAGCCCGGCATTGTAGGTCTGACCCTGGTCGCGGCACTAACCGGTATTTATTTTGGCAATCATGGTGTGATGCCGAATTGGGATCTGATTGCCTGGACATTTTTGACTTTGGGTATGGCTACTGCCGGATCGTGCATGCTTAATAATCATTTTGACCGTGACATTGATAAATTGATGAAACGTACGATGAATCGTGCACTGGCTGCCGGTGTTGTTTCTGAAAAACGTGTTTTGATTGTTGCACTGTTATTGACCATCCCGTCACTGATTTTGATGGCTGTGATGGTAAATCCACTTGCAGCTGCTGTTACTACTGTCGGTGTCGTTGGTTATGTTGGTGTTTACACCATGTGGATGAAACGTCGCACACCTTGGGCCAATCAGTTTGGTGGTATTGCAGGAGCCGTTCCACCTATGGTGGGTTATGCTGCGGTGACCAATGAGCTTGGTGCCGCCGGATGGGTTCTGTTTGCTATTATGGTTGTATGGCAGCAACCGCATGCATTGGCCCTGGCATTGAAATATCGCGAAGATTATGCGCGTGCCAACGTGCCAGTGATTCCGGTTGCCTGTGGTGTTTATGCAACCAAACTACGCATTCTCCTGTATACAATGGTGCTGATGCCTGTCGCGATGACACCATGGTATTTTGATATTGCAGGTTCAATCTACCTTGCTGCATCTATTGTCCTGAGCGCTATGTTCCTGTTCACGGCAGTGCGTTTCTATCGCTCTGAACGCGATAGCGATATGCGAGTGTTTGCATTTTCGATTGTATATCTGATCCTTCTTTTTGCAGTGATGATTATAGACTCGATCTGATTTCAGGCATGCTGATGAATGGTCATTCTGGCAATAATATTCGCCGCTTCCATGCGGCTGCCTTCGTTTCCTGATCGTCATATCCTTTCGTTCCTGCGAAATGCTCAGCTGACAAAGGCAAAAACGTGATTTTACCTTTGCTTACACAAGATTACAGGAAAGCAATCTTGCACATCCGGTACCCGCAGGGTGCCATACACGGATGTATGGCATGAAATCAAGCAGTTTGCATGCTTTGCCAATCCATCCATAGCCTGCACGCAAGCACTAAAAAAACTGCGTTCCTTTGCCTTATCATACGATTTCATTCCTGTTTCATCGCAGCTCATGTTAGAATTTCGGCCATGAATATTTCTCTACGCAGATACTCCGGAATGCTGCTGATTTGCCTTGCAGGTCTGCTTATGAGCTCCTGTTCTTCTGAGCAACAGACTAAAGCCAATGATTTTACCCTGCACTCTGCGAGTGGTTCGGTTTCCCTGTCGGATTACCGTAATCAGGTCGTTTTACTGTTTTTTGGTTATACACATTGTCCCGATGTCTGCCCTGTAACTATGAATAATGTCGCCATAGCACTGCGCCAGCTTACAGTTAGTGAATCTGATCGTATCAAGGTGTTGTTCGTAACGGTTGATCCAAAACGCGACACTGCTGAACATCTTGAAAAATATCTGGCGTTTTTTCACCCGAATATGGTTGGTTTGACTGGATCAACGCAAGAGATAAAAAAAGCCGCCAGCATGTACGATGTCGAGTTTTTCATTGAAGATAATAAAACAGATGATGCATATGAAGTGGTTCACAGCAGTTTTCTGTTCCTGCTTGATGGTGACGGAAAGGTTTCGGACATGATGAGTCATCATACCAAGCCTTCTGATATTGCAATTGCATTGCGTAAATGGCTGAATGCCTTGCCTTCAGCTTCGCCTAAGTGAACCAATGATAAACAGGAGTTTATACATGCTCAGAAGAGTCGTTATTATACTGGTAGCCATGACACTGCTGGCTTGCGGTTCCGAGCAAACCAGTGCCCCTGTCACTCCACCTACAACTTCAGTAAATGATCCTGGCAGAGAAATTGCCGATCAGGCGCTGGCACTCTCTTTAGCCAATAAATTTGATGAAGCCGCACCACTGTTCAGGCAGGCCGCTGAGCAAGGCAATCGCCCCGCCCAATACTTTCTGGGCCTTCTCTATGCTCGCGGTGACGGAGTAGCGCAAAGTTATGACGAAGCCTTTAAATGGTTGCATAAAGCAGGCATGGGTGGGCATCCCAAGGCCGCATATCATCTGGGTGAGATGCATGTGAAAGGCGAGGGCGTTGCTGTCGATCATGTTACAGCACTGGCCTGGTTCTGGGTTGGTACTACCTTGGGTGACCGATATTCGGAAACTCGTTTAAGGACGGTTGCCCCAAGACTTACCCCTGAAGAAATGGGTCGCGCTAAAACCTTGTCCACTAAACTTTATGCCGAGATACCCCACGATTTGAAAATTGATCGTCAATCGCTTCACTAAAACCAGCTGTAGCCTGTGCGATACAGGCCATTTTCACCAATAAACAGGAGTGCTAAAGATGAACGACTTAAGCAAGGAAGAGAAAGCAAGAGAGAAGAAGAAAATATTAACCGGTCTTGCGCTAACCGCCGCAATATTTGCCTGGTTTCTCTACTACCTTCTTTCACATATTCCTGGGTAGAGCTGACACGTTTCAGTCGGTGAAACTGTAACTTATGCTCTGAATATACTCAGGGCATAGGTGTTTACTTATGCAATGTATGTGATTCCTATACAGGTGCACTGATTATGTTTATGCAGTGTGTGCGCAAGGGTGAAACGGCGTGTGTTTACCCAGCGGCGAGCCTGATATAAGCCTATGCGCAGAGTGGGATCAGCCCGCTCTAGCGGTATTTCTTCACATTTTTGATCTCGGTACCATAACTCGCACCATTTCGTGGCAGCTTGCCGCTGCCGCGTTGCACAGAATAGTGCTTTTGCGTGCAGACCATGTTACAGCAATGGATGGGCATGAGTGTGAGAGACCAAAGGAGCGCCACATGGATGTGGCGAATACAAACTACATGGACGTAGTTTCAGAATCCCCCTGACTTAATACTGTTTGTGAATAGGTAGCTGGTATTCAACCACGCCGTTGGTGTGGTAAATCTCAAGTGCAGGCAGTGAAAGCACATAACCATTGGCTCTGGACCATTCGCGCATGGCTTTATAAGCCTTGTATGATCCCAGCAGGGTGCCACCTTCGAATGTTGCAACAGCTACTTCGCGTGAAGTAATGATAATCTCTTCAAGAGGTGAGGGGATATAGTCGTTACGCCCTACAATATAACCGATTCTACTGATGCGTTCTTCCTCGGCCACTTCTGAAACACTGTTTAAATAGAGCGCGCAGGCTGTGCCAGGTTCAATTTCAGCTTGTTTCAGATAATCTGCGACCTCAGCAAAGATCGGTTCGACCTTGGAGTATGAACCTTTGTGTTCGATATATGCGATACGGTAGTCCTGCGTTGTCTGGCGAGTGACTTCTGGCTCATCAAATGCGCCAAGATAGAGCATGACAACTGCACCACCACCTACTGCTGTAACCAGGCCAAGCAAGGCCAATATAAGCATTCTGGAGGAGATTGGTGTCGGAGTCGCCATGATTCATACCTTCCTGTTATGGTTTAGTGCGAGAGCTGTACATGTTAGCGTCGCGCATCTTATTTTGTATGGGCTCGCTGGTAAAGGTAAGATGCTGTATTCAAATACTATCGAAAGGAATTCACGATGAATAAAGCTCCAAAGAAAGGCTTAAATTATAAACTGATCCTGCTGACGGTAGTATTTGGTGCCATTGTTCTGGTGCCTATTATCATGAAAGTGAAATCAAGTAATCCTGACTTTGTGGTCACCAAAGAGAAAATTACCAGAGCAGACCTGGTAGGTTTTAAGTCGAAGGTTGATGTTATGGTCGCCAAGTACACGGTTCGCCATGATGGAAAGATGCCCATCGTTCATATGCCTCCAGGCTCCGACGTGTACCTGTTGTCGAAAAACTACGATTGGGGCCAGTTTACTCTGGAGTTGGAACAGGGTGAGAAATATCGCCTGCATCTGGCGACGCTGGATATGGCGCATGCAATTGTTGTGCGTGAGCTGCGCTTAATGAATCGTATCAAAGTGGGTGAATTCAAAGTGATCGAATTTTCTCCATCTACGGCGGGCACTTTTGATCTTATTTGCGGGCAATTTTGTGGTTCAGGTCATGGCGGAATGGTGGGTAAAATGATCATTACTGAAAAAGCTGCTACCCATACAGCCGCAAGCGGGTCATAATCCTTGTTATGATCAAACTCAGTGAGCGTTATATTTAATGGACCTGTTAGCCAAAGAGCATATTCCCGGTGCCAACAAGCATGACTGGAAGCTGTTTATCAAGCTTGCCTTGAGTGGAGCTTTTACCGCTCTCGGTGTGTACAATCTTGGTTACAATCTTGAGCTTGCTTTTGCTACTCTGATATTTATTCCTGCCGGTGGTATGTTTTTCACCTATCTGAAGCATGAAGCCGATTCCGATATTTTGCGCTGGATCAGCATTCTTGTTTTTGCCGCTATCTTCGGCTTGTTGATTGACTCGATCTATCTGGCAGTTGCTATGTTTCTGATTATGGAAGGGGCCACCCACCGGGCTTCTCTGGTCCGCTATGAAGATAGCAAGTGGATGAAGATTGTGCGAGCTGAAAGCTCCGTGGATGATCTGAACAAGCTTGTTTCCGGACATACTCTTTTCCATTCATTGCCTGAAGAGGCCAGAATCAACCTGGCCGAGAAATCAACAGTAATGGAAGTTGAACCCGGCGTTGCGTTGATCAAACAGGGAGAATTTAATTATTACCTGTTTCTACTGGCCAAGGGTGAGGCTGATGTGGTCAAGGATGGTGTGTATGTTGCCACGATTCAGGCCGGTCATATTTTTGGTGAGGTCTCTGCATCGGGTTTGAGTCTTCCGATTGCTGATGTGGTTGCAAAAAACAATGTGCTGGCTTTTGCCTTTCCGATTGATCTTATTTCTGAAACAGCAGAAGCCAATCCCAGTTTCGCCGAGCAGTTGCGCGCATTCGGCATGCAGGTTGTAACTAAACATGACAAAAAGAAAGGCAAGCTTAATGAGGCTGTGAAGAAGCCTGAGTGACTGGCATCTTAGGATGTGCTGTAAGCGTTTGAATACCCTTTAGCCCTGACTATTCATAAGATTCAGTTGCGCCCTTGTTTGCCGCTTTGCCTGCACAACCCTTTATCAGTTGTCCGTATGCACTGCTACGCACGCCTGCTTCAGAAGCCGTTGCAAACAATTGCCCGGCGCAATCATCACAACGATTTATGAATTGTCCGGGTTAGAGGATCTTCTGCCTGATTTCACAAAACGCGACATTGCCTGAACGATCCAGTAGTGGAGAAATTGTTGTGTGGGAACGGTAACTGTTGCCCTGACTATCTTTGCAATCGACTTCCAGTTGCCATTTAATGCCCTCCAGTACAAAAGGAAGCGCGTCATTCATGAGAGAGTTCTTGTCCGTATCCAGTGCAGCCAGCGTTTGTGTGGTTATTTCATCTCTCTTGTAGCCAGTGGCTTCAGTGAACTGGTTATTTACATATTCAATCATGCCATCGCGATCAATAATCAAAATAGCTTCATCCGATTGTTCGATGGCCTGCGTAGCAAGATAGAGGTCTGCCAGGTCATTATGATGTCTGTTCTTGAGCTTATTCCATTTGATGAGGAAGAAGCCGGTCAACAGGGTGAAAAAAGCAACGAACAATAGAAAAGCCCTGCGTTGCAGCGATAGCTTTTCCTTAATGATCTCATGCACACGATCATCAGCCGCCTGAGCAATTTCGAGTGCATCATCAAACATCATGTCGTTTTCGGAATCGTAGATAAAAGATTGATAGGCATCACCTTGAAGACGGGGAATCAGGTACTCTTTGAGAGCGATAATAGTAACTTTCAAAGTTTCCAGTCGTTTGTTCAGTTCATCATCCGTACTTTTTTTCGCCTTCAGGTGGCTGAGTGTCACAGCACCAATGACCGTGTTTCCTGTCAATAACTGAGCAATATAGGTGTCCAGGTTGACCAGCGATTCAAGTGTATGGTCAATGTTGTGAATGATTTGATCATGTTGATCCTGTAAAATCTTCTGGTCTCTGATGCCGGGTAATATGATCATGCCACGTTCGACTTCATGCAGATGCATGTGAGTGCGTTCCAGCTCTACTTTGATCTCCATGACCACATCAAGCAGAGGCGCCTCTTCGATCATCTGTTTATTCCAGGAGAAGTGGCTGTAAGCCAGAATACCGATGGCAAGAATAGCAGGAGCCATCAGCATTGCGCCTGCATGACTGCTGAGATTTGCCCAATTGGAAAAAAACTGTCTCATTGATGCTCCCTTAGGGAAACACTGATTTATTCAGCATTTCCGTGTGGCCCATGGATGGGTCGGCAAACCGAAAGTGACCAATCTGTAAGCATAAAGCCGCGCTTTAGTTTATGCGAGCTGATTATTGGCAGAATGTCATAAAATAGCACCTGCCAATATGGTTCGATCATAGCTTTGTCGGGAGAGTTTGTTAACCCGAACCTGTTGCTACTCTCCCTTGAACATGCCCTGCAATACACGATGACCTTTGAATTGATGAACTGCTGCCATAAACATATGGCCGCAAATAAAGATCCACAACAGCGTTCCAAGCAGCTCATGGAACTCTCTGATACTTTTAATCGCAGGGGGCATGCTTCCGTCATGTTTCATACCCAGATAGATGATGCAACCGGTAACACCAAGCAGTGTTGTCAGTATGACGCCCAGACCATGGATGCTACCGGCAATGCGATGAGCGTCTTCGGGTTTGGCCAGAATACCTTTGAACCAGCCGGGAACATCACGTTTGAGTTCTATGATCAGACCCGCTCTACCTTCAGGTGTTAACCAGGGGAACAGCCGGTTACGGTGCTGCTCGTTATCACCGACTATCATCAGGTAGATAATCATGACGATTAACACAATCATGCCCATTATCTCGTGGACGGAGAAAACGAGGCCCATCAGAACATCTATTTTTTCCCCGGGTTTGGGCACTTGCATAAACAGCTCAGTGAGCAGCTGGGTGAATACGACAATGATGATAAATATATGTAATATGCGTATGGTGCGTTCGTGTCTCATGTCTGAATCCTTACATAATTAACGCAATAATGAAGTCATGATTTTTGCGATTATTGATAAACCTGCTGCGCTGGATTTGTGCAGGTGTTAAAGTGCGCACCGAAAATGGCATCACAGGATTACCCATGACAATAAAATATTCACTTCCTATTGATAACTCTCCACAACATACGCTTGCTGTTGGTTGGCTCTATGTGGCCGTAGGCTTTTTGCTGGCTTCGGGCATTTACCCGTTGTTACTGGCCATGGCGCGCACGACCTATGAGATGCCATGGAAAGATTTTTTCTATACCGCACTCGTTTTGCATGTGGATTTCACCGTGCTCTGGTGGTTGGTGGCTATTGCTGGTGTATTCTGGACGCTTAATACAAGCAGCAGGCAGGTGATGACAGGTTGGCTTTCCCTGATTCTGGTCGTGGCTGGTGGTGTCATTGTCGGTGTATCTCCGTTGACCGGGGATGCCAATCCACTGACCAACAATTATATCCCGATGCTGGAAAACCGTATATTTATTAAAGGACTGATCGTATTCGGCGGTGGTGTCCTGCTGCTGGTTCTGAGAAGCCTTTGGTCGTTGCAGTGTGGTAAGAGCCGCGAATTCACAGGTGAGGGCGCACTGCGTTTTGGCACATTAACTGCAGCGATTGCAGTACTGGTTGCCTTGTTGGCGCTGATCTGGACTTTTGTTGATTCACCGATCTCCAGTGGCCGCGCCTATTATGAATCACTCTACTGGGCAGGTGGCCATGTCTTGCAGTTTGCGCATACGGCTCTCTTATGTGTGAGCTGGTTATGGCTGGCGCAGGCATGTTCGATTGAAGTGGCAGCCAAACCGAAATATATCATGGCTGCATTTCTTGTTGGCGTGGCACCTGTGTTGATGATGCCGTGGCCATTTATCGCCTATGATATTGGCGGGCCTGAATTTATTACCTGGTTTGTCCGCTTGATGCGTGAAGGTAATGGTGTTGCACCACTGTTGATTGCTTTGCCGGTTGTCTGGGCACTGATGAGGCAGTCGGCTGCAGATAAGGCGCATCGCCATCTATACGTCGCGCTGATCTTCTCCATTACGCTGTTCGGTCTTGGAGGCGTCTTGGGCCTGTTTATTGGTGAAAGCAGCACGTTGATTACTGCGCATTATCATGGCTCGATTGTAGCGGTTACCATGGCATTTATGGCTATGACCTACTACTGGTTGCCTGCTTTTGGTTTTGCCATACCAAACCTGAAATGGGCGAGGATCCAGGTTTATGCCTATGCGGTTGGCCAGATTATGCATATCGGTGGCCTTGCCTGGGGTGGGGGGCACGGCATGAAACGTAAAGTTGTCGGCACCACACAGGATATCGGCATTCAGGGCATGATCACACCACAGGATCTGGTGGGTGTAGGTGGTGTGATTGCAGTATTGTCCGGCATTCTGTTTGCCTTTGTCGTGTTACCGGTGATGATCAAGGGACGTAAAAATACCAACAGCGAGGTTGCAACATCATGACTGATTCGACTCAAATGAATTACGACAGGCAGATTGCCTACTGGCTGCTGTTTGTATGCGTGGCTATTTTCATCATGCTGGTGATCGGCGGTGCAACAAGGCTGACGCATTCCGGCCTCTCCATGATGACCTGGGATCCGCTGATGGGCTGGATTCCACCGCTGACTGAAGCCGCATGGTTGGAGTCATTCAAACACTATCAACAGATTCCCGAGTTTCATGAACTGAACCCGAATATGGACGTAGAAGGTTATAAGGGCATTTTTATGCTCGAGTATATTCACCGCGTATGGGGTCGTATGATAGGCATGTTCTTCCTGCTGCCGTTCCTCTATTTCCTGATTGCCGGTAAAATCAGTAAACCGTTGCGACCTCAACTGGTGATCATGTTTGCACTTGGTGCCATGCAGGGTGTGTTGGGCTGGTATATGGTGAGCAGTGGATTTGATCAGGCATATGTCAGCCAGTACCGACTGACAGCGCACCTGATGGCTGCGTTCGCCATTTTTGCTTATATCCTGTGGGTAGCGACAGGCCTGCTTTACCCGAAACGCGAACCTTCACTGTACAGCGTTAAACCGCTGTTCTGGGCTGTGGCTGGGCTTACTCTGCTGATTGCCATTACCGTGGCAGCCGGTGGTTTTGTGGCTGGCTTGAAAGCCGGTTTTGCCTATAACACCTTCCCGTTGATGGATGGTCACTTCATTCCTGAAGGTTATGCCATGTTGCAGCCCTACCACCTGAACTGGTTCGAGAATATCGCGGCTGTTCAGTTTAATCACCGGCTGCTGGCTGAAACGACACTGCTGCTGGTGATCGCTACTTTTATCTATTCCAGAAAGTTTGAACTGGTAGGTGCTGCAAAACGTGGCATGCACATGATGATGGGCATGGTTGTGATTCAGTTCCTGCTCGGCCTGGCTACACTGCTTTCGGTCGTGCAACTGCATCTGGGTGTTGCGCATCAGGGGGGAGCCATGCTGCTGTTTGCTTTCGCTCTGTATACCCTGCGTATGCTTCAGACGACTGAACAAAGATAGGCCTGCAAACTACAGATGAATAGCTTAGAGCGTCGCAGCGTATTTTCGCTGGCGGGCATTTATGGCCTGCGCATGCTGGGGCTGTTCATGATCCTGCCGGTTTTCTCGCTGTATGCAGAAGGCTTGGAAGCAGTGACCCCAATGCTGGTAGGCCTTGCCCTCGGTGTTTACGGGCTGACCATGGCGATCTTCCAGATTCCGTTCGGTATGTTATCGGATCGATTCGGTCGTAAACCGATTATTACTGCAGGCCTTTTGCTATTTGCCATAGGCAGTGTGGTTGCGGCGATGTCCGATTCGATATGGGGCGTGATTATAGGCCGCGCTATTCAGGGCTCAGGAGCCATTGCTGCTGCCATGATGGCGCTGATGGCTGACCTGACCAGGGAGCAGGAACGTACCAAGTCCATGGCAATCATGGGCATCTCTATCGGTATGTCATTCACACTGGCATTGATGATAGGGCCACTGCTTAATGCCGGTATCGGTGTGGCGGGTATATTCTGGCTGACGGCTATTCTGGCAGCTGCAGGCATAGCCATCCTGTATCTGCTTGTGCCTGATCCGGAACAGCTGAATTTTCATCGTGAGGTTGAGACTGTTCCTGCTCAGCTCAAACAGATTCTGTTAGATCGACAACTGTTTCGGCTCGATGCCGGTATTTTGATTCAGCACGGCATTATGATGGCGATGTTCACGGCACTGCCCTTTGTGCTCAGAGATACATTGGGGCTGCCAACGGATGAACATGCCTGGTTCTACCTGCCCGTGTTGATGATCTCAGTATTGGGCATGGCGCCACTGGTGATGTTTGCCGAAAAGAAGCAGAAAATGAAACAGGTGTTTATCGGCTGTATTATCCTGATGGCTGTTTCAGAGCTGTTGCTGGGAACCGACCAGCGCTCTTTGTGGGCTGTTGGTTTTGGATTGTTGTTGTTTTTTATCGCGTTTAATGTGCTGGAGGCATGTCTGCCATCGCTGATCTCACGTATGGCACCTGTGGACAGCAAGGGTACAGCCATGGGTGTTTATTCTACGTCACAGTTTCTCGGTGCTTTTATCGGCGGGGCAGGCGGTGGCTGGTTAAGCGGTGCATTCGGTATTCAGGCTGTCTTTTACGCTTGCGCCATCGCAGCCCTGTTGTGGCTGCTGCTGGCGCTCGGTATGCGTGTGCCGGCTTATCTCTCCTCATTCATGCTGCAGGTGCAGGTGGCTGATCAGAGTGCAGCGGATCAGCTTGCAGAGAAGATTTTGCAGCTAGATGGCGTTCACGAAGCCAAAGTGATTCTGGAAGATGGTGTGGCTTACCTGAAAGTGGATAAAAAGCAGTTTGATCAACAGCAGGCTATGGGACTGGTTGTAGCCAAAGCATAACCCTGTTACCTCAGTTTGAACCAATCAAAACGTACGAATTCAACACTTGGTAGCATTCATTTTAGACTTTGCGAATTCTGGCTAGCATTAGTATGGACCAGGGAACAAAAACGGCGGCAGTGATCACGGTTGCAACCCATACCGTCCCGGCAGGGAAATCTATGAGTATATCCAAACCTCGGGTCAATGGCACCAGCTGCCAGAGTAATATCAGAAGTGTCAGTTTGGTATCACTGATAACATCTCCTCCGGAGAAAAAGCCGATGACTCTGGCCCCGACAGCTATAATATGCGTTGTCACCTGCCCGAGAATAATCATGTGCAGAGCATTCTCCATGAATGGTTCTCCAAACACGGCAAGAAGTATCATGGCAGCCAGAAACCATGAGAATCCGGCGATGAATGCGACAGCCAGAGAGGTAGGCCCGCAAAAATTTAGCGCTTTGAATATATTAACATAAACCAGATAAAGCATAACGGGCAGGACAAACGACAGGGCAATAAGTACCGGGGCGACATGGGCGATAAATGTAGCGTAGGCAGTCAGCAGATAACTTATCGCGATCAAAACAATGAAAATCCATTCCGGTTTTCCCGACAAACGATCACCTTTCATGACATTGGCAATCAGTTGCAGTCCCGCCATCAGGACGAAGAAACATGGCCCGGTAACAACAACGAAAAAAGCGATCTTTATATCTGCGAGATCAAGCCAGGGGGCTGCGGTGAAGGTGATCAGGCCAGGCAGACATAGTGCTGTAATTGAGGGCTTGGAGAAGCGACCCTCTTTCGCAGCAGCAAACATCAGGTATTCCGTATAGGCAAAGGCGGCTGACATGATCAGCTTGCCGACCTCCTCAAGGGGCGGAAACAGATGCAGAATATAGCCTGCTGCAATGGCAGGAAGCACCCAGAATATTTGTTTGACGGGTTTGGGCTGGCCGCCGTTGAGGTGATAACCGGCGGTATAGACAAAACCCAGAATAAACAGGCCGAAAAAAAGAAGAATCTGACTTGTTGCATGCAGGTTCACGAGATAAGCGTAGTTATCCGCATGCTGAATCTGACCTCGAGGGTGTAAGAAATTTTGTGTAAACGGCTTTGGTTTACTGCCTTGGCATCCTGTCGTCGAATTGAATGCTAAAGCGGTTTAGTGCTGCTTTCCAATCTCTGATAGGCATCGTCCACTTTTTGCTGATGTTTTTCAA
>JAJFLE010000019.1 GCA_021772835.1 Mariprofundus sp. | reverse complement strand
GATCCTCGGGCTTCTTGTAGTCAGCTAACAGACCATCAATTAGGTCTGCTGGTAATTTTGAAACGGTCATACTCTCTCCTTTGAGTAAGACGGAACTATCCGTCAATTTAACCGTTTACACAAAATTCAGGACACCCCCGGAACTTGGCACGAATGACAGGTATGCGAGTACCTGATTTTGAAATTATTGAGGCAGGTGGCAGGAAAGCTCTTTGCCTAGATCGGTTCGACAGGACGGATGTAGGCTGCAGACACATGATCAGTATGCAGACGCTGCTCAAGGCAACCAACGAGTACTACTATGCTACCTATGTTCAAATGGCAGATGTATTGCGTTCGGTTTCCAGCAATCCTGCAGGTGATTTGCACGCCCTATTCAGGCAAATGATTTTTAATGCCGTAGTAGGCAATACAGATGACCATCTTAAAAATTTCTCAATGTACTATTGTGATAAAGGATATGAGTTAACACCGGCCTATGATCTGTTGCCTGATGTGAATCAGAAATCAGCGCATACGCTCTCTTTCGTTAACAGTGATGTTGGGCCAAGAAGGAGTGAGGCAATCGGTACTCTGGCTGGTCGTTTCAAAATTGATTCAGGCGCGGCAGTAGAGATCGTGGATGAGGTGGTAGATATAGTCAGTGCAAACTGGCACGGCGTTTGTGCTCGGAATGAAGTTCCACAGAGAGACATTGACCATTTTTATAGTTATATCGAGAGACAGGCTGACAAACTTGCCAAACCAATAACACCAAGCCTTACTCCAGCCATGTAGGGTAGTTCAAAGTGTAATGACACTTAAACTTACACAGGTCATCGAGACATTCTGTTGGGAGTTCCGGGGGCAGCATAATACAGAATTATTTCACAAGCACTGACTGTCCGGGTTTTGGCCGAACGCAGTCAATCAGGGTTTATATTTACATGCTTGTAACCAGATGCCTTCGAGCAGGCTGGCATCTACTGCGACTAGTTCCTTATAACCCCAGCGATGCATCATCGCTTCGATGATGGCCAGACCTGCAATGATCAGATCGGCGCGACCGGCTTCGATGCTGGGGATCGCTGCGCGCTGTTCATGGCTCATGGTCAGCAGACGGTCACGCAGGGAGAAGAATGCGGCCTTGCTCATGCGGTAATTGTTGATCTTTTCTGAATTGTATTCAGTCAGGCCCAATGCTGTAGCGGCCAGCGTGGTAACAGTGCCAGCTGTGCCAACCATGTATTCGGGTGGGCGACGTTCCGGCGAGCTATTTTCCCCCATGACCTGATGTTCATGGGCCGCAGCCATGACTGCCTTGTAATCATCAGGTGAAGGCGGGTCGGAGTGCAGGAAAGCTTCAAAGAGTTTGACCACGCCGAGTTTGCGGCTAATGGCATCGGTTTGCTGTGTATCACGGGCACGAATGAATTCAGTGCTGCCACCACCGATATCAAACAGCAGCATGTCACGGGCTATCCCTTTATCCAGTACAGCGCAGGCACCGGTCAAAGACCAGGCTGCTTCAGTGTCACCATCAATAATTTGAACCCCAATACCTGTTTCCTGTTTAACCCGGGTTACAAATTCGAGCCCGTTGGAGGCTTCCCGAACAGCTGAAGTGGCACAGGCCAGTGTATGCGCGGCTGCCACATCAAACGCTTCCAATGCAGCGGCAAACTCACGATAGGCATCAATGGCCCGATGCATGCCTGCATTCGAAAGCAGGCCGGTGTGATGCAGTCCTTGACCGAGGCGGGTAATGCAGTGGCCATAATGGATAATGTTCCAGGGTTTGGGTCCGGAAGAGGGCTCAGCGATCAGCAGACGAAACGTGTTGGAGCCGCTGTCAATGGCAGCGTATCGAGCTTTACCCACCTTTATGGTTTTTGGAGACTTCAACATAGTGGCTGGCTGAGCGCTTGAGAAATACCCTCTCTTCGTCAGTCAGTTCACGACGCTCTTTGGCTGGTGACCCTGCATAGAGATAACCGCCCCGCAGAATCTTACGTTCGGTCACCAGAGATCCTGCGGCAAGGAAACAACCCTCTTCAAGCACAGCCTGATCCATGATGATCGAGCCCATGCCGACCAGACAAAAATCCTGTACTTCGCAACCGTGCAGAATCACACGATGACCGATGGTGACGTCATTGCCGACGATGCAGGGGGCGACATTGGTGCTGGTGTGTAAAACAGAATGATCCTGAATGTTGGATCGTTCACCGATTTCAATATCGTGTACATCGCCACGCAGCACGGATTGATACCAGATGCTGGAGTCGGCACCGATTTTAACACGTCCCATGACATCGGCTGATTCCGCAATAAATGCCGATTCATCGATTTCCGGAGACCAGTGCAGATAGGTTTTGATCATGGTGTTTGCTCCATCGTTGCATCCGTTTGCCGCGAGCCATGGTTGTTGGAAATCGGGATTTCTATGCTGTCTGTCTGTACGCCCAGATGATTGATCAGTGATACCGTCAGCTTTTCAGGTTGCCACTGTTGTGCCCACACCAGCGTTCCTTCGACGTATTCATGGGTAGTCATTTCAATGGTATGACTATCTTTACCCTTTTCATTGTTCAAAAACAGGACATTGCCCAAGCTGTCAGTCACAGAAAACTTCAGCTGGCCAATAATCCAGCGCGGATAGTTCTCACCTTTGACCAGAATCATCTTATAACTGATGAGCTGCTTATCTTGCCAGACAAACTGAGGTCGGAGAAAGTGAATGCCCTTCACCTTTCTGGCTGCCAGAACATCATCAAATACTTCCAGGCGTTTCTGCATGGCAAGCTTCTCACTACGCAGCAGAACCATCTCCTGTTTCAGGCCTTCGATCTGACCATCGCGCAGCGATAACATGGCTTCTGTTTCAGAAAGCACACCGTTGAGTCGTTTCTGTTCGTGCTGGAGGTGGGCCACCTGAGCGAGCATGGTCGTCTGTTGTTCCTGCGGGGCAGAGGCCACGCCAATCGCCACTGCAGCGGCAAGCAGTAGCAGTGTGAGGGTGATGATCACGACAGGTCGCATATGATAAACCCGTACACTGTTGTTAGCGTCGATGGTGATTCGAAGCGGTTTAATCAGAGCTTCAACAAAAGAAATCACGAATCAGTGTGCCTTAAGGCCAGAGAGCATGTGTGGCAAGCCCCATGGTTTCATCGAACCCGAACATCAGATTGGCATTTTGCAAAGCCTGACCGGCTGCACCCTTGAGCAGGTTATCGATACAACTGACAACTACGACTTCAGTATTGCTGAGTACAGCAACACCGATATCACAACGGTTGCTGCCCGAAATGCCAGCCGTTGATGGCAGCGCACCATTGGCCAGGACCTTCACAAACGGTTCATCGGCATAGGCTGTGTTCAGTATGTCCTGCCAGCTGTCTGTATCAGAGCCACTGAGATGCATGGTGCTCAACATGCCCCTGTTCATGGGCAGGATATGGGGCACAAACCTGATTTTTGTTTTGGCTCCGGAAAAGCCTTCAGCCCACTCTTCCATCTCCCAGACATGCCTGTGCCGGGGTAGGCCATAAGCTTTAACTGATTCATTGATTTCGCAGTATAACAGGTCGGTCTTGGCACTGCGGCCCGCACCGGATGCACCGGATTTGGAATCCACGATGATGGATGTATTGTCTACAACACCTGCCTTGAGTAGCGGGATCAGCGGCAATAACACTGAGGTGGGATAGCAGCCGGGATTGGCAACCAGCCGCGCCCTGGCGACATCCGACCGGGTGAACTCAGTCAGCCCATACACGGCTTCCTCGAACAGTTCCGCATGCGGATGATCTGCGCCATAGGCAGCTTTATATACGTCGTTGCTTTTATGCCGAAAATCAGCCGAGAGGTCGACCACCTTTTTACCGGCTTTCAGGGCTGCGAATACACTGGTTGCAGCTGCACCGTGCGGCAGGGCAGTGAAAACAAGTTCAACGTCTTCGGGTAAAGGCGCATCGGCGCTTGCAAGTGT
The DNA here is from genome assembly GCA_021772835.1 of Mariprofundus sp. Lineage (GTDB taxonomy): Bacteria > Pseudomonadota > Zetaproteobacteria > Mariprofundales > Mariprofundaceae > Mariprofundus. The sequence continues at coordinate 16,307 of JAJFLE010000019.1, read as the reverse complement.
CATGGCTGCAATTTTTCCTGCACAACCCGGCAGCACATCGCCAGCCAGTTTTCCAGCCTGGGAATGTGCAGCAAGATGTTTCACCTGAAAGTGCGGGTGGGATTCGATGAGCCGGATCAGCTCTGCACCGGTATATCCGGTGGCTCCTAGTATGGCGACGGCAATATTCATGACATGCATGATACGCAATGCATCGCACCCTTCAAATGATTTCCAGTCATCATTGCACATCGCATGAAAATAATGAGATTACAAAGCAGTGCATTGCAGCGCTTCTGCTACTGCTATAACATGATAACCATTCTATTTGTCCCGGTTTGGAATTCGTTCCAAAATGCGCAGGAGTATTAAATCTTGTCCACCAGAAGAAAGCTTAAATGATGAATCTGTCTGGTTTGTTTAAAGCTACCCGTCCTCTGCTGGAGGCGTTGCGTGATCTTACCCCAATTATTCTGGTTATCCTGTTCTTCCAGGTTTTTGTGCTCAAGCAAGCGATTCCTAATATGGAAGAGATGCTCATCGGCATGCTGTTTGTATTGTTTGGCCTGGCCCTGTTTGTGCGCGGTCTTGAAATTGGCCTGTTCCCTATGGGCGAGGGTATGGCGCATGCTTTTGCCAAAAAGGGCAATATATTCTGGTTATTGTTGTTCGCCTTTTTGCTTGGGTTTGCTACAACGGTTGCAGAACCTGCACTGATTGCAGTGGCAGGCAAGGCAGCCGAGGTTGCCGCGCAAGGTGGCATCATCGAAACAACAGAACAGGCGATGGCTGATTATGCTTTTGGCCTGCGTATGACGGTGGCCCTGTCGGTTGGCACAGCCATTGTATTGGGCGTACTACGCATTCTGCTCGGCTGGCCATTGCACTTTTGCATTATCGGTGGTTATTTTCTGGTTGTGATGATGACCTGGTTTGCACCGCAGGAAATTATTGGTATTGCCTACGATTCCGGTGGTGTGACGACTTCTACCATTACCGTGCCACTGGTGACTGCACTGGGCGTAGGCCTTGCCTCATCGATTCGCGGGCGCAATCCTATGCTTGATGGTTTCGGGCTGATCGCATTTGCTTCTCTGGTGCCGATGATCTTTGTTATGCTCTATGGCATGCTGATGTTATGAGTATGCTGGATCTTTTTATCGATACCTTTGTGAGCACTATGCGCGATGTATTGCCGATTACGGCAGTGCTTGTTGGTTTTCAGCTGCTGGTACTGCGTCAGAAAATTGCCAATGTCTGGCGGGTCATTCGCGGCTTTGTGTATGTGCTGGTGGGCCTGGCATTTTTCCTGATGGGCTTGCAGGAGGCTATTTTTCCGCTTGGTGAACTCATGGCCTCACAGCTGACCAATCCTGAATTTATTTATAGCGAATTGTACGCACAGGGCATTACAACCATTCAAACGGTGCGCTGGGATGATTATCTTTGGGTCTATGCCTTTGCTTTTTCCATAGGACTGGCCACGACGCTGGCAGAGCCCTCATTGATTGCCGTAGGCATGAAGGCTGAACAGGTTTCCGGTGGTGCGGTTTCCGCCCTGGGTTTGCGTTTGGCGGTGTCTCTGGGTGTCGCCATTGGCGTGTCGATAGGCTGCTATCGCATTGTTACAGGCACCGATCTGTGGCTCTACATAATTGTGGCTTACATCATTGTCATTGCCCAGACTTTCAGGGCCCCGAGCATGATTATACCGCTTGCTTATGATTCAGGTGGTGTGACAACATCTACGGTAACAGTTCCGCTGCTGGCAGCGCTGGGTTTGGGTTTGGCAGCAACGATTCCGGGCAGAAGCCCGTTAATTGATGGCTTCGGTCTGATTGCGTTTGCCAGTGTTTTTCCAATCATGAGTGTGATGGCTTATGCCCAAATCGTTCGCTGGCTGGAGAAGCATGGTAAGTAGGAGAGAGAGATGCGTTTTAAACTATTGATTGTATTGGTGGAAGATACAAAAACGGAACAAATCATGGCCGCTGCGCGTGAGGCTGGTGCTACAGGTGCAACGATAGTGGGGGATGCCCGCGGCGAAGGCATGAATCCGAAAAAAACCTTCTTCGGGCTGACCCTGGAATCACAACGGGATATGGTGATGTTTGTGGTGGAAGAGCACCTGAGCCGCAAGATTTTGGAGCGTGTTGCTGCAGAAGCGGGCTTTGAAGAGAATCCGGGATCGGGTGTGGCCTTTCAGTTGGATGTCGAAGATGCGATTGGGCTAGGCGGTCAGATTATGGGCCTGACGGATGATGTGGAGGATCAGTTATGAGTGTGAAAAACACGCTGATCACAGTCAAGAATGTGATGAAAGAGAATTATTGATATGGTTGAAGGCATTGCAACCGAGCGTCAGGTGCTGAAACTGGTATGATGCGGTCTTAATTTCATGGGTCTATTGATCAGCAAATCACTGTCACAGCTATTGCTGCCACCTGGAGGCCTGATTCTCCTGGCTCTTTTCGGCCTGTTATTCCACAAGCGCCTCTGGGGTCGGGGTTTAATCGTTCTTTCTCTGGCCGCGTTCTGGTTGTTATCCACCGAACCGGTCCGAGATATGTTGTTGTCTCCACTGGAAAATGCTTATCCAACGCTCTCTGTAGACTCCCGCTTTGATGCAAAAGAAATGGCTGTCGTGCTTCTTGGTGGAGGGCTGTATAAAAAGGCCCCCGAATATGGCGGCGTCGACAGCTTGTCCGGGCATGCCATGATGAGAACCTTATACGCTGCCCGGCTTGCCCGTCAGAATGGAATGCGGGTGTTTGCAACAGGCGGCGCAGTGTTATCTGAAACGACAGAACCCGAAGGTGTAGTGATGAAGCGCTGGCTGATTGAATTCGGCGTTACTGAGACATCAATCACGGTTGAAAGCCTTGCAAACAACACAAGGGAAAATGCAGAGAATCTAAGACTGCTTCTGCAGCAGCAGGGGATCATGAATATACTTCTGGTGACTACAGCCTGGCATATGCCACGTGCAGTGCGGGCATTTGAAGCTCAGGGCATTCAAGTCATTCCAGCCCCCTGTTCCTATGTGGTTGAGCGAGAGCCATATGGACTGCGCAGTTATCTGCCTCGTGGTGATGTGTTTGCCGACTCCTGCGATGGATTGCATGAGTATTTGGGCATGTTCTGGTATCGTTTCATGTACTGAGCATTAATCGTAATGCATGATTCAGCCTGGATATTTAATCTTGTTATAGCTGGTCAACCGTGTTGAATAGGTCTATAAACGGGTGAATCAATCTGGAGGTCATGTGAGTCAGTCAAAGCCATCTGATACATCTACTCAGGATGAACTTTTCAGTGCAGGCAGTAGCTATCTGGAGCAGCTGCAGGAACAGTACAACAGGTCTCCGGAATCCCTTCCAGCCGAGTGGGCAGAGTATTTTTCACATCAACAGGAACTGCCAGAGCAAAGCAGCCATCAGAGCATGCTTGCAAAGATGCGTCCTCAGAACCGCTCCAGCAGCAAGCAGCACTTTGATGATATTACCACCCTGGCAAAGCAGGGTGATATCGAATATCCCTCAAGAGCCATTTACCTGATTCATGCCTACCGTATGCACGGACACATGCATGCTGACCTTGATCCCATGCACTTGAATCCAAGACCTGCCAGTCCTGAACTCGATCTTTCCTATTATGGATTGTCTGAAGCCGACCTGGATCAGATGTTTCCTACCGGTGATCTGACCGGCGATCATCAGATGCCGCTTGGAGAAATAATCAAACTTCTGAAGCAGACCTATTGTGGTCACATTGGTCCGGAATCCATGCATATTACCAACTCCGCGCGGCGTCACTGGATTCAGTCGCGCCTGGAGCGCATTCGATCCAAAGCTGATTACGATACGGATACACGCAGGCATATCTTTGGGCGTATTATGCATGCCGAAGAGTTCGAGCGTTTCCTGCATACCCGTTACGTGGGTCAGAAACGTTTTTCGCTGGAGGGTGGTGAATCGTTGATTCCGATGCTTGATGCCATGGTTCAGAAGGCAGGCAGCAATGGTACACACGAAATCATTTTGGGTATGGCACATCGCGGTCGCTTGAATGTGCTGGCCAATATTATGGACAAGTCACTATCCGATATATTTTCAGAGTTTGAAGGTGCCCAGCTACAGGAGAGTGCGCAGGGACAGGGCGACGTTAAATATCACATGGGTTTTTCATCCGATGTGCAGACGCCCGGTGGTGTGGTGCATCTGTCGCTTGGTTTCAATCCATCTCATCTGGAAATTATCACGCCGGTGGTGCTCGGCAGTGTGCGCGCACGCCAGTGCCGACGTAAGGATAAGAACAAGACGGAAGTGATGGCTGTGCTCGTGCATGGCGATGCCGCGTTTGCCGGTCAGGGTGTGGTGGCCGAGTCACTACAGCTCTCCAAGCTGCGAGGTTTCAGGGTAGGCGGCACAATCCATATCGTGGTGAACAATCAGATTGGTTTTACTGTGAACCCCTTTGATGCACGCTCAACGAACTACTGCACCGATATTGCCAAGATTGTTCAGGCACCGATTCTGCATGTGAACGGTGATGATCCGGAAGCCTGCTGCCTGGCTATCGAAATTGCTGTTGAATATCGAAACATCTTTCATGAAGATATTGTTATTGATCTGGTCTGTTATCGCAGGCATGGGCACAACGAAGCTGATTCACCGGAAGTGACGCAGCCTACGATGTATCGGCGTATTGGTGAGTTGCCGTCTATTGAGCAGTTATATCGTGATAAACTGATTCAGGATGGTGTTCTGACGGCTGAGGCAAGTGATCAGATGATCAGTACTTACCGTGATTGCCTCGATAAGGTCAGACGGGCGACGAACAGACCTGCGCCAAGCCCGGTCAATAGCTTGCAAGGACGCTGGGAAGGTTTTGTTTTTGAGGGAGCACAAGAACCCGATACTGGCGTCAGCGCAGACAAGTTATCCATGCTGGCTCGCAAGGTACATCGTCTTCCTGCTGAATTTTCCATGCATGCGAAGGTGGAAAAGATATATGAGAGCCGCATCCAGATGATGGATGGCAAGCAGCCAGTAGATTGGGGCTGTGGTGAAACCATGGCTTATGCAACACTGGTCAATGAAGGTGGCTGGGTTCGTTTATCTGGCGAAGATTCGGGCCGTGGCACCTTTTTCCATCGCCATGCCGTTGTTTATGATCAGAAAACCGGCAAAGGCATCATTCCGTTGCGGAAAGTGGAAAATGGTCCGTTATCCCATTTTATCGTCGTCGATTCGATGCTCTCTGAAATGGCCGTGATGGGTTATGAATATGGCTACTCGGTTGCTGAGCCGAGGGCTCTGGTGATCTGGGAAGCTCAGTACGGCGATTTTGCCAATGTCGGACAAGTGGTGATTGATCAGTTTATAGCAGCTGGTGAAAGCAAATGGAATCGTATGTCGGGCATTGTTTTGTGGTTGCCGCATGGTTTTGAGGGGCAGGGTGCAGAGCATTCCTCGGCCAGGCTGGAGCGTTATTTGCAGCTCTGCGCCGAGAATAATATGCTGGTAGCTTATCCGACAACGCCGGCACAACTGTTTCATCTGTTGCGCAGGCAGTTGATGTCCAAGGTACGTAAACCCCTGATTCTGATGGCACCGAAAAGTATGCTGCGGAATAAGCTCTCATTTTCACCCTATGCGGATTTTACATCAGGCCGTTTTCAGCCCGTATTGGCGGATAAAAACAGGCAGATCGAACCAGCTCAAGTCAGGCGCCTGCTCATCTGTTCGGGAAAGGTCTATTACGATCTGTTGGCAGAACGGAATGAGCGCGCCGTTATGGATGTGGCCCTTGTCCGCATTGAACGACTCTATCCCTTCCCGCTTGAAGAACTGCAAGCTCAGGTGCAACGCTATGCAGGTGTTGCTGAGGTCATCTGGGTACAGGAAGAGCCACAAAATCAGGGCGCGTGGCTGCAGGTGAACAGTTCGATCAGGCAAGTATTGCTTGAGCATCAGAAGATTTACGGGTTGACGCGCCCGGAATCAGCCGCACCTGCAGTGGGCTCAATTAAACGGCATAAGGATGAGTTGGAGAAGCTGATTGCTGCAGCTTTTGCGGATGGTACCGATGGACTGTTAGTCTGAAGGATTGGGACAGTGATTTGTTGCAGCCTGCAATGAAATCAGAGCACTAAGGAGTTAGCAATGGATATTGAGATTAAGGTTCCCAGTCTGGGTGAATCTGAAACCGAAGCGACACTGATTACCTGGTTGAAAAAAGAGGGTGATGCCGTTGCCGTGGATGATGTATTGGCCGAGATAGAAAGCGACAAGATTACCATGGAAATCACGGCTCTCGATGCAGGTGTGCTGAAGTCTGTCTTGAAAAAGGTGGATGATATTGTCGAGCCCGGTGAAGTCATCGGTGTTATTGATGACAGTGAGAAGGTAGAGCAGCCTGAAGCTGTGAAACCTGCCGCCGCCGCAGTGCAGCCCGTACCTGAACCTGAAGAAGCTGCCACTGTAGTGCGGGCCGAACCGGAGTCTGAAGAGCCTGCTGCTGAGATCGTGACTTCTTCTGTACAGGCGCATGATACAGTGGTGGACGAAGATGAATATGGCAAAACACCCGATGAGCCTTCCCAGCCAGTTCACGCTGTTTCATCCAAACGACACGAAGAAAGGGTGCCGATGACAAGGCTGCGTAAGCGTATCGCTGAACGACTAAAGAGTGCCCAGAATACAGCAGCCATGCTGACTACTTTCAATGAGGTGAACCTGCAGGGCGTGATGGATTTGCGCACGCGATATGGTGCTCAGTTTCAGCAGAAAAATGGTGTAAAGCTTGGTTTCATGTCCTTTTTCGTGCGCGCAGTCTGCCAGGCGATTTCTCAATATCCTGCTTTGAATGCCTATATCGAAGCTGAAGATATTGTATATCACAATTATGTTGATATCGGCATTGCAGTCAGTACCGAGAAGGGTTTGGTCGTACCGGTATTACGCGACGCCCATTTGATGGGGCTGTCCCAGATTGAGAAAGGTATTTCTGAGCTTGCGGTTAAAGCTCGTGATGGCGGCCTGAGTCCGGATGACCTCAAAGGGGGGACATTTTCGATTACCAACGGTGGTATTTACGGGTCCATGCTTTCCACCCCGATCCTGAATCCGCCGCAGAGCGGGATACTGGGCATGCACAATATCCAGAAACGGCCGATTGTGGAGAACGATAACATCGTCATCCGACCGATGATGTATCTGGCACTATCCTATGATCACAGGCTGATTGATGGCGCTGATGCGGTTCGTTTTCTGGTGACGGTTAAAGAATCACTCGAATATCCGGGTGGTTTGACGCTGGATCTTTGAAATCGGCTGAAATAGGACTCAACAGTGTGCAGAGAGATCTGTTGCACACCATGCCAGTTTTTGGTGGTGTTTGTGAGGGTACACTCGATTTTCTCCTGAACCTGGCTGATGTGCGTACGGTTTCATCGGGAACATACTTTTTCCATGAAGGTGACAATGCGGTTTCGATGTTTGTTGTGCAGGAAGGTCGAGTCGCTGTGCTTAAAAACCGGGATGATAAGGCGTTGCTATTAATGGAGTTGAGTCAGGGCGACTGCTTTGGTGAAATGGCTTTGCTGGATCTCTATCCCCGCAGTTGTGCGGTCAAGGCCGTAGGTCAGTGCACCGTGATTGAGATTAGCCAGAAATGCCTGTTCATGCTCTACCAGCATGATCTGGAACAGTTCACTATTATTCAGATGAATATCGGCCGTGAAATCAGTCGCCGATTGCGCTTGACAGGTGAGCAGTTGTTTCAGTCTGAAGGGGTAGGTATTGAATAGTTACGCGGTTGGACTCTACTGACTACATTTCAGTAATACTGATGAGCACTGTATCTTCTTCGATGAAACGTGGGGTATTTATCTTCACATTATAAACGCGTTCCATATTATAAATATCCATAATCTGACGCCTGATATTTTTGAACTCTGACGGTGATTTTTCAGAGCCATAGTAGTCCCTCAGGCTCAGCAGGATAGTATCTGTTGATACACGTTTATTACCTTTGACTTCAAAACTGTTGATGGTGAATGATTCATCAGCGACAGCAAGAATCGGTTGCTGTTTTTTTTCCGCAACCTTTTTTGATGTTTTATTATGCACGAGCAGCGGTTCACTTGTTATATAGCCCTGCTTGAATTTCCGGGCCTCGTTGGCAAGCAATTTACCGTGAATGCCAAGACGTTCTTTCAATACACTCATTTCCACCTGACGAATTGCCATATCCTTAGCAAAGGCTTGTGCTGTTAATGCATAATAGTACAGCTTGCCTTTAGCACTGTTGCGGACAATAAAAACATTTTCGTTTTGGCCAGCGCGTTTAATGGTGTCGATGGCATTGTCCAGACTGGAATATGCTCCAAGGAAGCCAAGCAACTGTTTGTCTGGCAGGTTGTTTGTACCCTGCTGCCACACGTTCAAAGCGGCAGTCGTGTTATCATTTTGCAGCTCAGACCAACCTGCATCAACCCATGGCAATACACTACGCTCAGCAGTAGCAGTAAACGGCATACACAGGCATAGCAGGCCAATCAGGTGTATATGTAATGGTTTCGACAGCATTTTAAGCCAGGGCTCTAATCTTCATGATCCACCTTACACGCAAGAGAGGTGCCAGATTTGTCAGGCTATGTTGATGTTATACCGTGTTGTAAACAGCCATCCCCTCCCATATGGAAGGGGATGGTGTCAGCGATTATTTACTCAACAGGGCATTTATCTTGCGAACAAAGCCAGCCGGATCTTCCGGCAGAGCACCTTCTGCCAGCACGGCCTGATCGAACAGAATGCTGGAGAAGTCATCGATTTTATCTTGTGAGCGCATCTTGGCCAGACGCTGAATCAGTTCGTGATCCGGGTTGATTTCCAGAATCGGTTTCATGTCCGGCACAGCCTGTCCGGCCTGTTTGAGTATGCGTTCGAGATTGCTGCTCATATCAAAGCTATCGGAAACAAGGCAAGTAGGAGACTCGGTCAGTCTATCGGTTGTACGCACGTCTTTTACTTTGTCACCCAGTGCTGATTTTATCTTCTCAATCGCCGGTTCGACAGCTTTGGCCTTCTCTTCATGCACTTTTTTCTCTTCTTCAGCGGCTTCTTCGGAACTGGCACCGATGTTCGACAGGTCCAGCTCACCCTTGGAAATCGACTGCAGTTTCTTGCCATCGAACTCTGTCAGATGGGAAGTGAGCCATTCATCAATGCGGTCATGCAGTAGTACAACTTCAATACCCTTCTTACGGAATACTTCCAGGTGAGGGCTGTGCTTGGCAGCGGCCAGTGATTCGGCAGTGATGTAATAGATGGTATCCTGAGCTTCTTTCATGCGGGATACATAATCGGCCAGGGAGACACGCTTCTCATCTGTTTCAGTGGTCGCAAAACGCAGCAGGGCGGCAATCTTGTCGCGATTGCTGTCATCTTCGATGACACCTTCCTTGATACAATTGCCGAACTCATTCCAGAACGTGGCATAATCTTCAGCATTATCGCGTGCCATCTCTTCGAGCATAGCAATCACGCGTTTGGTGGCACCTTTCTTCATCGCATCCATTGCAGGACTCTTCTGCAGAATTTCGCGTGATACATTCAACGGCAGGTCATTGGTATCCATGACACCACGCACAAAACGCAGATAGCGAGGTAAAAGATCTTCGGTCGCTTCCATGATGAATACACGGCGCACATAGAGTTTTACACCATGTTTGGCTTCAACCTGGAACAAGTCGAACGGTGCACGCTTTGGCAGGTATAAGAGAAGGGAATAATCATATTTTCCTTCCAGCTTCTGATGCAGTCGCGCCAGCGGATCATCGAAATCGTGTCCGATATGTTTGTAGAAATTGTTGTACTCTTCATCGCTCAGTTCCGATTTCGGACGTGTCCACAGAGCCGAAGCCTGATTGACGGTTACAAGCTCAGCAGGTTGAACTTCTTCACCCTCTTCAGCAGCAACAGGTGCACCCATCATACGGATAGGGAAAGGGATATGGTCTGCATACTTGTGGATGATAGTTTTCAGTTTCCAGTCATCGAGGTATTCATCGGCTTCTTCACGCAGGTGCAGAATGATTTCTGTACCACGGGTCGCTTTCTCCACGGTTTCCAGATCATACTCGCCATCACCTGAGGAGACCCAGCGCACACCATGCTCTTTTTCCACACCGGCGCGGCGGGTCGTCAGTGTTACTTTGTCGGCAACCAGGAATGATGAGTAGAAACCAACACCGAACTGGCCGATCAGGTGGGCATCTTTCTCCTGATCGCCGCTGAGCTGGCCAAAAAACTCCTTGGTGCCGGAGCGGGCGATGGTGCCGATGTTGCTGATGACTTCATCACGGTTCATACCGATACCGTTATCACGGATGGTGATCGTGCGATTCTCTTTATCGACTTCGATAAACACGTTCAGATCGGAATCACCTTCAAACAGGGCGTCGTCGGTGGTGGCTTCAAAGCGCAGCTTGTCAGCTGCATCTGACGCGTTGGAGATAAGTTCACGCAGGAAAATTTCTTTATTGGAATAAAGCGAGTGTATCATCAGATCCAGCAGCTGTTTTACTTCCGTTTGAAAGGCGCGGGTCTCTTTTGTTGCAGTCATGTGTTCTCCTCAAAATGAATCAAAATCAAAAGCTTTCACCGCAGAGTACGCAGAAGGTACGCAGAGCAAAGGCATATGGTTACTGTGAAGTGGATAAATAGGGTCTGACTTATCCAGTTTCAAGGGTCTGGATGATAATATTCCATGCTTCCAGTTTTTGTGACCGGTTCATGACGGCATTGGCCGGGCTGGTGGAGGGCAAGATATGCGTTTCTATCTGTTTGAATTCCGATGAGAGATCGGGCTGTACGAGCTTGCGATACAGCTCTTCGGCTTTGCGCCCGTTAAAGAATATGGCCCGGATTTTCTGATGTATTTTGAAAAATGATTCAAAATCATTGGCAAGCACAGTTTCCAGCTCAATCGCACTATCCAGACTGCCCGGACGCACGCACTGATGGGCTGTATCCCAGAGTGCCACTCCAGCTTCTCTTAACCGCGTCAGTCGCTCTTCGTATTCCATGCCCGCCTCGAACCCGATCAACTCACCCATGATAGGCCAGAAGCCGTTTTGTGGATGTGCATAATATTGATCTTCAATCAGAGATTTTCTTCCCGGCATTGAACCCAGAATCAGAATCTTTGCATGGGGACTTGCTGAATAGGGGAATCCGGTGTCGGGCATGAGCGAACCGTTACAGCGTTTTACATCGTCGGCAAGTCACAATCATTTGCCAACTCCGCTAGCAAGAGTCCGAAAGTCGACTTATACCCTAGACATACATAGGTGAAAGACTGATTATGGCCTAGGCTGTGTGAAAACTAAAAGCCTTTTTTAAAAGTGGTGAATTATAGGGTTTATCGGCCAACCATGACCAGAAGTGAACCCTGTCCACACAGTCTAGGCCATAATCAGACTGTCAGCGAATGGCAAAAGTGTAGGCAAATGAAGTTCGATTATGTCTAGAAAACGGTGGCGATTCACTGTTTCATTCGCTTCTCAGTTATATACCTGCCATGAATAAATTGGGCTAAATATTGAAATCATCACATTTATGGATCAATTAACTTTAATTCATTCTCGCAAGCTTATTTGCAATGTTTATGACTGATCTAGAAATAGCCGACTTTGGCGCCTTGATCTGACGTATAAATTTCCTAGCAGTGACAGGCTCAATATTTTCAATCATATTATTTGAAAGAAACATTTCTTTCATTTCGCCGATATTCAATACAGAAGTAATAATATTTCTTTCCATTGGCGTTGTCTCAGGATCTCGTTGTAATTGTTCTAATCCAGACCGGACACGAGCCAGTTCATCTGAATCAAGTAGCTTATCAATTATCCGCTCTACATCAGCATAATTCAAACCGGATTTTATACCGGATTTATTATAGATATTTACAGCCTTACTAAACAGATAGTTAGCTGCTGACAATGTATCAGGATTTATATCCTGAATCTTAAAGAGCTCTAGCAGTTCTATGGATTTTTTTTCCAGAATAGATCGGGCATCCGCCGGCTTACTACTTGAGACCATTGAACGGTGCAGAAGCCAGGTCGGCGTAGCAACAAGTCCATCAACCATATTATCTAGGTATGAGTACTTTTCTATGACCCGGCTACTCATTCTAAAACTATGCTTCACGATCAAATCCCAACTACTACTTAGCATAGGAGGAGAGCTAAATCGACTCTGCTTTAGATTGTTGGAGCGGCTCATTGATTCATCTTTATTTCTAAGACGCAAAGCCAATGCCTCAACATCTGGATGCTTATCAAGCATATTTCTAAGGTTGTGAATAACCGTATCAAAAAGCTCGTAGTTAGGGCGACTTGACCGTAGCAGCAGGTGCGCACTGTAAATCCCAAGCATAGGGTTACCAAACTTTCCTGATAACAATTGTTCCATCACAGAATGGCTGATGATATTTCGACCGGATATTAACCCTTGGCGTGCCAACTCTGTTAATTCCAGATCCTTACAGCTCCGATCAAAGCCCATGTGAATATTGGACATCATGACCATAGTTTTCTTTAAGCTTGGGCGCCTTGCTTTATCCTCTCCAGTGTTAAATTTTCCGGCATCTAGGAACACCTGTGTTTGCCACTTACGACTTGTAACAACAAACATTTGAAAAATGCCTAAGACTCCTGATTCTACTCGCAAGGAATAGGTTCCAGGATCAAGTTCAATATTCAAAGCTGAAAAATTAAACTCTGCGCTGTAATAACCTTCTGGTTGGGAAGCAACTAACTCACCGTCCATATCATAGACGGTAAGCCCATCCCAAAGCTCGGCCTCCGCACGGTTTTTCTTATCCTGATAGAGAATAAACAAACTTGAACCATTTCCACACCGTTTATGAAACTGGAGACTCTGAGCTTCGATTTGAGCTAACATCTCCTCGCTGGCTTTAAGAACATTAGGCCTGTTTTCTATAGACTCTGATTTAATAGCTACTGAAGACTGATGCTCACCTACTTCCACAAACTGGTCTTTTTGTTCTGAACCTGATCTAAATCTAACCTTATAAAGGCCTGGACTGACATCCACTTTAAGTTCACCAAGACCTTGATTAATTCGTTTGAAATTCGAATCAATAAGAAATATTTCTGTTAACGGGTTTTGTGCATCTATGTCTAATTGAACGAGTGGCCTAGAGTTTGACTGCATGATCGCCTCCAGTTACTTCAATATAATCTGAGCGATTCTCTGCTTGATCAACATATGCTTTATAGATACCTATACCTAAGTTCAACTCTACTGTGGCGGTAGTGGCATCTATCCTAGCCACCTCTTTCCTAGCACCATCTAATACAATAATTGTTTCATCACCATTATATGGATCGAGTGAAATCGTTACTGTGGAAGTTGTAATTTCCTTTCTTTCAGCAAAGACAATTTCGCGATGTGGATCCACTTGGATGTCGGGCGGTTTAATGGCTACACCATCAGCAATATCATCAATGATAGTATGGATGTGATTCTGGATTGCTGAACCAGTTACACGTCCCCGATTATTCGGTTTAGCTTCTTCAAGCGCTCGAACCAGTGCAGTGGTAAAAATACCGCGCACTTCACCGTTAATTTCCCGTTCTCTTGAAGGAGAGCCCCAGGTGGTACCAAATGCATAGAACGTTCTCACATCTCCACCGTTTCTATTTGTCAGATTGGGAAGGCCTACATCAGGTATACTGTGGATTTGGCTGTTGGTACGGCAGCAATCCATAATCAATACAATCTGATCAAACAATGCATTTCTCTTGAACCAGTCTGCGTATGCAGTTGCAGCAACGTGCTTGGGAAAAAAGAGCTCAGCATTCGCTGAAAACAAGGCAACATCATGGGTTCTATTTGAATCACTAAATCCATGCCCTGCCATGAAAATGTACAAGCGACGCCCAACTCTCCCATTAGCAGCCTTAACCACATACGGTCTGAATAAGTCTGAGATCTGCCAGTCCATAGGCTTGGCATCAGTTATCGGACAGGGCTCTGGCAGTTGAAAGTCCGGAGTGATTAATAATCCAATATTTGCCGCAGGTACATCTCCCCCATCCCCATCGATTAACCAAGAATAAAATTCACGTGCATCTGCAGAAGGCCCACTTAAATCTGATAGACCGGGATACTTATCAATGCCAACAACCACTGCATAATCATCGGCTGCCATATCAATAACCGAATGAAATGATGTGCTGCATACTTTCTACAGTTAAATCATTATCATCAAATTCACCGTGCTTTTGAGATGAAGACCTTTGACCATCGGGCCCCTGCTTATCAACAGACCAAACCACACGATTCTGCTGGCCAAGCACAAAGTCTCTTACAATGGCCACATCAGGGAAGTCTGAGCTTGGAAAGTTGGCGGAATCATAGAATCTGTTCATACCAACGATAGGCACATCGCAATCGCCTTCAAGAACACCCGAGATGAAATAAAGTAACGAGTGAGGGTAAAGATACTTCACCAGCTTATCCTTTTTCTCATATTCATCAGTCATGGTGAACATTCGGAAATTACTGATCAGATTAGCGTGAGCTTGAAGCATGGAGGCTGTTAACTCGCATTTAGAAGCCGGAGCCAAAAATATCACATCATACTTCACGCTTGCAGGAAACATAGTTGAAGCTTTATCCAAGAATGATGCGATATATATTGCACCAGTACTATGACCAACGAGCGTTATTTTTGGCGGCTTAGCGACATCAATGTTATTTTGCAACGCTGTGACTAAAGCTGTTCCGCCATAAACAGAGGCATCATCCTTAAATGCATCCCGGGTATCTTCTTTCATCAGTCCCCAGATATACTCACCGACATTAGATAAATAAAGCTCTCGCAATATTTCTTCTATTATTGTTGCGTGGAAGCCATGGTGGCTCTTTTGAATGTAGCGTTTGATAACTCGGGCAGCAATTTTGATAAGAGCTTTAACAATCTTGTATGTGGATATGAATCCTCGTTTTCCCCCATCGTTACCTTCAACGAATCGTTCTAGTGCGTGAGGATCCATTAATGTGTTTGTTGCCCCCTGAACACAAGGGCTACGATTTTGTATATCTTGTTCGATATCACCATGATCACGTAAGTTGTCTGAAACCAATCCGAACTCCTGGATTAATTTAGCATCACGCTCTAGCTCATTTTGCATCAAGACTTGTTCATTACCGCTCAACTCTTCTAAGTCATCTGGAATTTGAGGGTCATATTCAGCCAGAGTAACCAAATCATTTTGATCAAGGGCTAAAGAAATTTCTTTTTCAACTGACTCAACGTCTAATTTTGGCAGTATCTCCATACTTCGGTCACCAGGGCTCTGACCGATTTTGCTCTCAACTATACCAGCGACACGAGACCAGATGGTTTTGAACACAGCCTCTTTCGCAATGTCTTTCATATTATTGCTTAATGTTTCTAATAGACCTGACTCCCAAACAAAAAATATTGGGTATGCTCCAGCACTTATATACTTGGGTGTAAGTTTGTTGGCGATCGTCTTCCCATAATTATAGGAAACCAAACCACCATGAAAATGCAGGATGATCCCACCGGGGGCTGGATTGGACACAGCCTGTTGAACAATTGCATTTACTGTCGACCGGGGTGTATCCGGAGCCATCTTTCCATTTTCCAGGTGAATGACATGATCATCTGACATAGTGGCATCCTCCCCAACTATAGCTGTCTTACTGAGCTTCTCTTATCAAAGACCATAAATTTCAATTTATCAAGTTTAGCTGGATAACTGGTATAACCATCTGGCGATTGAATTAAATTTTTCAACATAGTTCAATCAAAAAGGGAGGTGGGGTCAGGTCTAGACTCGCGGATTTCCATCGTCAGATTTAATCAACTTACTTACCGTAGAGTGGTGCAGGTTGGCAAAATCAGCGATAGCCTGCATGGTGTATCCATGTTCACAATATGCTTCTCGCATCCATGCACTTCTCTTCTTTTTATCATCTGCAATTTCAGACAATGGAAGGTGCCTCAATATCGCTTTGGTTTTTGCTATTCCAGTTGGAATTTTATCAATATTCCCCTGTAAGCGTTCTCTAAATTTATCATCACCCAGAATATCAGGGCCATTCAACGCTTGCCAAGGAGGCTGACCATCTTTCTTGGCCACAAAATCCATGTATATTTGTCGAGCTTTCGTTTTAGAAGCATTAAATTGCGATAACAACCAATCAACATGGAGAAAGTTGGGCACAGGAGCCAAACCGCTGGTTGCCAGATAACTG
>JAJFLE010000018.1 GCA_021772835.1 Mariprofundus sp. | reverse complement strand
CTGGAGCAGAAGCGAAATCATGCCACCGGTGGCTACCACCGGAGCACGTTCATAACCGGGTTGCTGTTGTAGGCGTTTGATAATACCTGCGTAACTATCCACTGCGCCCCAGTAGGCACCGGCCTGCATGCTGCTGGCAGTGTCTCGTGCTATCAGTGTACTGCTGCGTTTTACCGACACCTCCGGCAGTTTTGCAGCACGTTTGCACAGGGCTGCCAATGAAACCTCGATGCCCGGCAGAATCAGTCCGCCAGCATAATGGCCGTCAGGGGATACGATATCAAAAGTCGTAGCCGTGCCGCAGTCGAGCACAATGACCGGTGCTCCGAATTCTTCTCTGGCGGCGACAGCGTTGACGATGCGATCAGCGCCGACTTCACGCGGGTTTTTATAATCTACTGCCATGCCGGTTTTGACATCCATGCTGCCGACAAAAGCAGGTTTTGTTTTACAGATCCGCTCGCAGGCGGCAGCTAATGGTGCGTCAAGGTGAGGGACAACGCTGGCAATGAGAATGCCTGAAACCTGCTCTGCAGGTTGGCCTGATTGCTCAAACATGCCGTGCAATTGCCAGGCCAGTTCATCGGGTGTGAGCTGCCGTTCACTGGAGAGTCGCCAGTCGGTGAGCAGTTTGCGGTTCTCATATAGTCCGAAAACCATATGCGTATTGCCTATATCGGCAACGAGGATGCGGATATGTTTAGTGCTCATAACAACTCCAGATCTCCGGCAATAATGCGCCGGATTTCATTGCCTGTATCCAGTAGCAGTGCGCCGTCATCATCGAGCGCTGTTGCCAGACCGTAGATATAATCTTTGCCGTCGTGGACGCGTACCTGTTGCCCCGAAGCAGCATGTGCCTGCCACCAAGCTCTGTGTACAGGTGCGAAGCCCTGCTCAAGATAGAGTGCATACCAATGATCCAGTGCCTGAATGACAGCAGTGGCAACATCGAGTCGCGATACCTTCTGGCATGCAGCCGATTCAAGATCGCTAGCCTGTTGGGCAATGCTTGCTGGCCATCCATCAGCAGGTGGATTGAGATTGATGCCAAAACCCAGCACCACAGCATGTACGCGTCCGGGCTCAGCGCGCATCTCAGTGAGAATACCGGCCAGTTTGGCACCTCGGTGCAACAAATCATTTGGCCATTTGATTGAGAGATCCGGCACAAATTGGCTTAAGGCATGGTGCAGGGCAACAGCGGTGAGCAGGGAAAGTTGTGGCACCTGTTCCGGTGGCAGGGGAGGTCTCAGCAGCACGCTGCAGGCCAGTGATTCAGGCAGGGTGTGCCAGACTCTGCCCAAACGCCCTTTGCCTGCCGACTGGCGGTTGGCAACAATGACCAGACCTTCTTTTGCTCCAAGCTCGGCCTGTTGCATGGCATCACGATTGGTTGAGCCGGTTTCATCGAGTATGATTACAGTGTTGCCGATACAGTGCGTTGAAAGGCGCGAGGTCAACATGCCAGCGGTAAATGTTTCCGATTTAAGTAGATACCCCTGACCAGGACAGGCCTGAATATTAGCACCATCTTTTCGCAGTTTCTCGATATGTTTCCATACACCTGTTCTCGACAAACCCAACTCTGCGGCCAAAACATCACCCGAAACAGGAGTTGAGCTCAGGCCGAGCCGGGTCAGGATAAATTCGCGCGATGCGTTCAAGATACAAGCTTTCCAGTGATGCGCATGGATAGATCAAGCGAAGGGGAGGAGTGCGTGATGGCACCGATGGCAATACGATCAATGCCGGTTATGGCATAATCATGGGCGTTGGCCAGCGTGATGTTGCCCGAGGCCTCCAGCAGAATGGATTTCGGGATGATCGCCCGTGCCTGACGAACCAGCTCCGGAGTCATAT
This sequence comes from Mariprofundus sp., assembly GCA_021772835.1. Classification (GTDB taxonomy): domain Bacteria; phylum Pseudomonadota; class Zetaproteobacteria; order Mariprofundales; family Mariprofundaceae; genus Mariprofundus. The sequence continues at coordinate 74,940 of JAJFLE010000018.1, read as the reverse complement.
TATCGAGCAGGATGATGTCGGGGCAGACTATGATCGCTTCATTTACCTCTGCCATGGTTTCGCATTCGACTTCCACCCATGCCGGGCTACCCGTGCTAAAGCAGGCATTCACCGCATCGGTGATGGAGCCGCATGCCTGGATGTGATTTTCTTTGATGAGCATGCCAGTCTGCAGGTTTAGCCTATGGTTGATGCCTCCGCCGTGTACGACGGCCTCTTTTTCGAGCAGGCGCAGTCCCGGTGCAGTTTTGCGTGTGTCGGCAATTTTGCAATGTGTGTCTTTAACCGCTTCCACATACAAATACGTGGCTGTAGCAATGCCGGAAAGATGCTGCATAAAGTTTAGTGCGGTTCTCTCTGCTGCGAGCAGTGAGCGCAGAGGGCCGCTCAGCTCACACACCAGCTGACCAGCACTGACATGATCGGCATCGGAGAGCTTCCAATCGCAGACTATCTTCTCATCAACTCTGGCGAATACATCGTGAGCGACTGATATACCGGACAAAATACCGTTGGTTTTGGCTGTAATTCGAGCCGAGCCCAAAGCATCTGCTGAAACTGTCGCCAGCGATGTCAGATCGTTAAATGCTGCATCTTCTTCCAGAGCAAGTTTAATCAGGGGGAGGTGAAGTGATTCCATCAGGCCAACTCTATGAGACATCAGTGAAATGTCATCATAGTGATTTGTATCATGTTACTAAAGGCGTTTATTATGAGCATGCAGCAGATTATGTTTGTGCTATAGTGCCAGCATGATCACACGCTTGGAGAGTGAATGAATACCGATAATGCAACAGTGCTGGTTGTGGATGATACGCCAGAAAACATTGATGTGCTACGTGGGCTGTTGAAGTCGCACTATAAAGTGAAGGTAGCAATTAATGGTGAGCAAGCATTGAAACTGTCGATGTCAGACGCGCCTCCCGACTTGATTCTGCTTGATGTAATGATGCCCGTTATGGATGGCTACGAGGTGTGTCGCAGACTGAAGGCTGATCCGCGAACAGAGGGTATTCCGGTGATCTTTGTGACAGCCATGAACGAAACCCATGATGAAGTGCTTGGTTTTGAAGTCGGTGGGGTCGATTATATCAACAAGCCGGTCACACCTGCGATTGTACTGGCCAGGGTGAAAACCCAGCTGAAGCTTCGCTCGGCCTACCGTTTTATTCGCGACACTTTCGGTCGTTATCTCTCCGAAGAGATCGTCGATAACCTGATTGATTCCCCGCAGGGCCTGCAGCTTGGTGGTGAGAAGCGCATGGTGACGATTCTGATGGCTGATTTGCGTGGCTTCACCTCGATTGGTGAGCGCCTTCCTGCCGAATCCGTGGTTGATATGATCAATATTTTCCTCTCGGCTATGACAGATGTGATTCAGGAATATCAAGGAACCATCGATGAGTTTATCGGTGATGCGATTTTGGCTATTTTTGGTGCTCCGATTCAGCGTGAGGATGACGCTATACGGGCAGTGCGTTGTGCTATCGGGATGCAGACGGCCATGGAAGCTGTGAATGCCAGTTATGAGGTCGCAGGTTACCCACGTGTGGAAATGGGCATAGGTATCAATACAGGGGAGGTGATCGTTGGCAATATTGGCTCCCAGAAACGCAGTAAATATGCAGTGGTCGGGCGGCATGTGAATACAACGTCAAGAATTGAGTCGTATACGGTTGGCGGTCAAATCCTGGTTTCCCAGAGTACCCGGGATGCCTGCGCCGGTCTGCTGCAGGTGAATGATGAGATGAAAGTCATGCCTAAAGGGATCGCTGAGGAGATTAGCATTTTTGATGTTGGTGGAGTCAATGGTGATGAGCCGTTAGCACTGGCCGGAAAATCTGTACTTCAGTTCAGAGAGTTCGTCACACCGGTTAAAATTTGCATGACTGAACTCAAAGGCACACAGGCAAAAGCATCATTTCAGGGGGAAATACTTCGCATATCCGACAGGGTGATGGAGGTTAGTAGTGATCGCATCTACGATAATTTCAGTAATTTAAGGGTTAGTCTGCTGGCTGCATCAGGGCAGAAATCGGATACGCAATTTTACGCCAAAGTGATCAGGCAGATTGCCGATGAACCCATTACTATACGACTGCACGCAACCTATTTGCCTGTAGAGGCGCAGGGTTTGCTTGAGCGGTGTGTCTGAGTGCTTCTGCTGCGACAACTTTTTGAAATACCGTGTGATATGAGTCGCATTAATCAACTGCTGCAACTAGGGTTTTTGTTGAAGTCAGTTGCTGCTAAGGTAATCCGATGAGCCTGATATTGCATTTTTCCGATTCCCATCTGTATGCCAACGAATTGGAAGAGCTAAAGGGTATCAGGCCTTTTGACAGTTTTAGAGCTGTTCTCGCTCATGCATATGCCAGGTACCCGGAGCCGGATGTTATTATTCTCGGTGGTGACATGGCTCAGGATGAATCAGCTCCGACGTATAGAATGATTGTAGAGCTGCTGCACGAGTATGACTGGCATGCTCCGGTGATGATCTCTCCTGGCAACCATGCCAATCTGACTGTGTTGCAGGGCAATTTGATTCCATGCTTGAAGACGCTGTTTTCCTATAGTGATCACCTACAGCTTGAATCGTGGCAAGTGATTACGCTTAGCACGCACGAGAAGGGCAATGTTGGCGGTTATATTGCTGAAGATGAGATGATCAGGCTGAAAACGCTGCTGTCCGCGACATCCGATAAGCCGACGCTGATTGCATTGCATCATCATCCGATTCCGATAGGTAGCCGCTGGATGGATACGATTGGTTTGCGAAACCGGCAAGATCTGTGGGAGATAGTTGATGCATCCCCTCATGTGAAAACTTTGCTCTGTGGGCACATTCATCAGGCATTTGATGTCGTACATAACAATGTCAGAGTGCTTGGGTCACCGTCCACATGTATTCAGTTTGTGCCGGGCAGCGATGATTTTGCTATGGAAGGGGTTTCGCCGGGTTATCGATGGTTGAAGCTCGAAGGTGATGGTGAAATGAGTACCGGGGTTGAGCGAGTTGAGGGTTTCATCCCCCCGGATTTGAATAATACAGTCCCGTACTGACCAGTTTCCTGTCCTGATTTATTGATGCAAGTCAAAGCAGCCCCGAAAACAGGGCTGCTTTGATGTTGCTTAATAACCGCTGTAGTCGAAATCTTTCCAGCTGATGTACAGGAATCCACTGATATAGAGCAGGATGAATATCAGTGGCGCAAGTTTGACAAAAAGTGGCAGCTTCTTGGCTTTGTCTTTGAGGTTGCGCAGCAGCGGGGCAAGGGTCACGCGTTGGGACATGATGACACTGCTTTGGCGTTCCATGATAGCTGCAAGAATAGCATAGGCGAGTTCATGTTGATTCTGCATCAGTGAAGTGAAATCATCTTGAGTCAGCGAATACACCACGCATGCTTCCAATGCAGTTACGTCAGCAGTGCGTCGTTTTTTGTTCAGGAATGTGAGTTCGCCAAACAGTGTGCCAGGCTCGATTTCAGCCAGCGTGACTCGACCCTCATAGCGATTGTTGTCTTCAACTTTGGCTCGGCCTGAATACATGATTTCAAGTGTTCCGCCGGGTTGCCCTTCAGTGATAATTTTTGCGCCTGTCGCGACAGCGGTTGTTTTGATGCATGACAACGCCTGCCTTTCGTTTTCAGATAGTGCTCTGTTTATTATTTTTTCTTCCATCCATGCAAAATCAATTGCCATGAGGGCCTCCGGGGCGCTGCAGATTCATCTATGGTATAGTAGAGTATGATAATAAAATCAAATCACAACACCGAGATGATTGTCTTCATATTTGTCAGCGAATATTGACATTGTTGTTTGTTTATTCAGTGAGATTGGTCACTTATGAATTGCAGATCAATTCGGATCATCCTTATAAAAGCCACATCACAAAACCGACGCTCATCATTGCAGCAGGCATATTCCATTGACCGGGAATGATGGCGCGCGTGGCTGATGCAGTCATGCTGGCGATAAGCGTTGCAATAAACAATGTCTGCCAGTCAGTGCCATGATAGACATGCAGGCTCCAGCAGAGCAGAAGCGTTGATACACAAATAAGAGTCAGGTGACCGGCAAGAGTCTGTTCAGGATGAGCAGGAAAACCCAGTTTTAGAAAGCCAAACCTGATATTGCCCAAATAATCAATCCAATAGGCTGCAGGAAAAGCCAGGCACAAGCATAGCGCCAGCCCGAAACCAAACTCTGGAATTGCCTGGAACCAGAGGCTGGCAATAAACAGTGCGGCGGTGGTGTGAATCAAAGGTAACAGTTTGAGTGTGGGGTAAATAGCAAGCGGGCTATCATCGGCTTGCCTGCTCCAGGCGAAACGCAAGTGCAGCCAGAATGGTTTGCGAATGGTGACTGCTAGCAGCCCCAGAACTGCAAGAATAGTGATGCCTGCCCATACCCAGCGTGTATCAATATACACCGGCCACATGAGCACCCACACCGATAGCAGTGGCGGCACGGTTTGTTGAATAGTTTGCGCCGGGATTCCACGACGCAGAATCATGACTGAAAACCACGCCAGTTGCAGGATGCCAAATGCAACCAGACCGCTTAATACGAGATCACTGACTTCGATGTTTTCAATCATGCCAGCACGCTAGCCACTCTTCTCCTTTGCCGAAAGCAGCTGTTATCGTTAGTTTGCCAGTTAGGGAGATGCTGATTCATTGGCCTCTTGCCAAAATCAGTGCGAAACGGCAAAGGTGTGACTTTGCCTTTTCTCACAAAACCAATGGTTTACACCATTGGTTTTGGCGACTCTTCTATGGGGGTGCGGTCGCGCTGAATACATCAGCGCTTCCCTGGGGGACTGAAAAACTACGTGCATGTGGTTTTCAGCACGCAAAGGCAATAGCGTGACAAACAGGCAGGAGCAAGCAGTGGTGAATCCGCTGCGTGACAGGCTCATATCAGGATCGCCCGAAGGGTAAGCGCCCGAGGCACAGGTCATTTTGACTATGCCCATGTGAGATTGCAGACCAGCAATCCCACATGGGATGCACCCGCGCTGCTACACATGGATGTGTAGCAATGAAAATCAGGCATTTATCGTGCATGATTTTGGCAGGCCGTCCATGGCCTGCACGGATACGCTGACTTTTTCAGAGTATCCTTAGTTTTATACAGGAGGGGATGAATGACCCAGGATGAAATGAAACAGAAGGTAGCCGAAGCTGCTTTGGAATACGTAAGAGCAGGCACGATTGTTGGTGTTGGTACTGGCTCTACAGCCAATATGTTTATTGACGCACTTGCCGGAATGAAGGGTGAAATCCTGGGTGCGGTCGCAAGTTCAGAAGCAACGGCAATACGCCTGGCCGGGCATGGTATTCCGGTACTCGATTTGAATGAAGCACTTAAGCAGGTGGATTCACTGTCGGTCTATGTCGATGGCGCTGACGAATTTGATGCGGAAAGAAACCTGACCAAAGGCGGCGGCGGAGCTTTAACACGAGAGAAAATTGTAGCCGCGGCAGCAGTGCAGTTTGTTTGTATTGTTGATCAGAGCAAGCAGGTTGAATACCTGGGAGCGTTTCCACTGCCGATTGAGGTCATCCCAATGGCGCAGGAATTGCTCATGGGGGCAGTTGTGAAGCTTGGCGGCAGACCGGTATTGCGCGAAGGTTTCATCACCGATAATGGCAATATCATTATTGATGTTCATGGTTTGAGAATAACCGACGCACGGGGGATGGAAGACCATCTGAACAGTATTCCGGGTGTGGTGAGCAATGGTATCTTTTCACATCAGGGTGCCGACATTGTGCTTATGGCTACACCTGAGGGTGTAGAGAAACTGTAACGGCATACCGGATGCGTAGGGGGCTGACATGGCAAAGGAAACAGCTCGGATGATAACGCGTCTGGCTGCTGCCATAGGCTCCCTGTATATCGCTATGAGCCCAGTTTATGCGCTGGATTTTTTGCACGAGCCGATTAAGCGGATTCCACAGACACTTGATGTCAGCCCTGACAAGGCAGCAATAGGCAAGAAGCTGTTCTTCGATCCCCGCCTGTCAGTCGATAATTCTATTAGTTGCGCACACTGTCACAATCTGGATGAGAAAGGCGGTGCCGATGCATTAAGGCACTCTTTCGGTGTGCAGGGGCGGGAAGGGCTGGTGAACGCTCCGACAGTATTCAACAGTGCACTGAATTCCACGCAGTTCTGGGATGGACGGGCTAAATCGCTGGAGGACCAGGTTGATGGTTCGGTGCAGGCGCATGCTGAGATGGCATCGACTTGGCCGCAGGTGGTTGAGAAGCTGCGTGCAGATGCTGAATACCGCAGGCTATTTTTGCGTTCGTACAAAACTGACATCAATCCCGCAAACATCAAACATGCTATTGCTGAATTCGAGCGTACATTGCTCACACCCAATTCACGTTTCGAGCGATATTTGAAAGGTGATGAAAATGCAATCAATGCGGAAGAGAAAGACGGATACAGGCTGTTTAAGTCGTACGGATGTGTAGCCTGTCATCAGGGCAGAAATGTCGGCGGTAACATGTTTCAGGTTTTGGGTGTGATGGGGGACTATTTCTCAGATCATAAGGTTGAAAACAAGGCTGACTACGGTCGATTTAATGTGACTGGCAGGCAAGAAGACAAATATCGATTCAAGGTGCCCTCGTTGAGACTTGCTGTGCTCACAGCCCCTTATTTGCATGATGGTAGCCACACATCACTAGCAGAAACGATCCGCACGATGGCCAAATATCAGTTGGTCAGGAATATCCCCGATGAAGATGTTCGTTCGATTATTCATTTTCTTTATACACTTCCAGGTGAATATGAGGGTAAATCTCTGGAGCCTGTTACCAGAGAACATCTGAACTTTCTACCTGAAAACAAGGTTGCTAGTCAGTGAAGATGATGTCGATGAAAGCCCATGTGATGCTGTTAGGCAGTATTGCAGCGCTGTTGCTTTTTCAATGGTCACACATGCGTGAATTTGATGCGGAAAAGCCCAATCGTATCCTGCACCTGATAGAGGATTTGAGTCAACTGGATACCAAGGTCGAGCAAGGTATCATGCTGATTTATAGTCGCAATATATTCGATTACGATAGTATTACAGCTGATGTGGATCAGATGCAGGGTGTGCTTGATGAGCTTTCGGCCGAGATCGCTTCTGAAACGTTATTTCACGAAGAGCTTGAAGCATTGAAGCGCTCAGCTGAAATTCAACGTAGCGGTACGAATGAGTTTAAAGCTAGCTTTGCTATCTTTTCGAGCTCAGCGGATTACCTGCCCACGCTGATATCGCAGCTTCAAAAAGAGAGGCCGGAGCTTGCTGGCTGGCTGATACAATTGAACAGTGATATTTTCCTCTGGCGACTTTATCCTGAAAACCAGGAAGCACATGATCGTATTATTAAAGCTTCCGGTCAGTTTGAATCATTAGAGTTAAAACAGTTATCACGGCATGTGCAGCTGATTCTAGATTATGCTCCGCGCGTTGCTCAGGCGATGAATACCGTTGTGAACTGCGGCACATCCGAAAATGCACATCTGTTGTCTGCTGCCTATGAACGTCACTTGATGACCAGTGTTCAGCGAAACCAGCGAGATCAGGTGCTGCTTATTGTGCTGGGAGCGGTTCTGCTGATTTATTTATTTTTTGTACTCTATTTCCGTCAGCGCGATGCGATTCGACTGGCAGAGAGTGAAAACAGGTTTCATGTGCTGTTTGATTTGATCCCGCATGGTGTCGGAGTCCATCGGAATGCTCACTGGATTTATTGTAACCCGGCTTTGGTGAAGATGTATGGTGCACAAACCGAGGCTGAATTGATCGGCACAGCGGTGGTGGAACGTGTACATCCGGATAACCGTGAAGAGGAGACTGAGCGCATTAAGCTGGAGCGGGACGAGTTGAAACCGGCACCACTGATGTTGCAGAAAAACCTGCGGCTGGATGGCAGCGAATTCTTCGGAGAAGTTCAGGGGATACCGTTTATTGAGAATGGTAAACCCGTTTCAATGACAATGATCCGGGATGTGAGTGATCGTGTTGAGGCTGAGAAGAAGACAAGACAGTTGATAGCTGCAGTCGAAAATACAGCGGAAGCCATAGTTGTGAGCGACAGGGAATCAACCATTCAGTACGCCAATCCTGCTTTTGAACGACTGACCGGTTACGGGACATCTGAGGCAATTGGAAGTGATATCCGTTTATTGCGTGCTGGTGACCCTGAAGTATACGACGCGATGGTGGCCAGAGTGAACAGCGGCCAGACATGGGTCGGAGAGTTGCCGCTTAGGACGAAGGACGGCGAGGTGATTGTTGCCGAGCGAAGCATCGCGGCGATCTGCGATGGAAGTGGCCATGTTGTCAACTACGTGACTGCCATGCGTGATGTCACCGAAGAAAAACGCCGCAATGAGCAGATGGAGCATACGCAGCGACTGGAGTCACTGGGAATTCTGGCTGGCGGGATCGCCCACGACTTTAATAATATTCTCACGGCAGTGATGGGGAATGCAGCGCTTGCCGGGCGAAACATGGATGATGCTTCTCCGGCCAAGGATTTTTTGGCGCGAATTGAGACATCAACGCAAAGGGCATCGGATCTCTGTAAGCAGATGTTGGCTTATTCAGGCAAGGGCAGGTTTGTGGTGAAATCCATTTATCTATCGGAGCTGGTTGAAGAGATGACACGCTTGATGGAAGTTTCCATCGAGAAAAATGTTGCCATTAAATATCACTTGGCCGACAACTTACCCGCAGTGGAAGCTGATGCCGCACAACTGCAGCAGGTTATTCTGAACCTGATTACCAATGCCAATGAAGCAATAGAGAGTAAAAGCGGAGTGATCTCATTTACCACCGGTGTGATGTACGCGGATAAGAGCTACCTCAGTCAAACCATCACTGAAGCAAAGCTGCCCGAAGGCCGTTATGTGTTTATTGAAGTATCCGATACCGGCTGTGGTATGGATGCGGCGGTGATGAAGAAAATATTCGATCCATTTTTCACTACGAAGTTTACCGGTCGCGGATTGGGTATGAGTGCCGTCCTGGGCATCGTGCGTGGCCATCAGGGCGCTATGCGCGTGTACAGCGAGGTAGGGAGGGGGACTACCTTTAAAGTCCTTCTGCCAGCTTCTGAACATAGCTTTGTATTGCGTAAAGATCAGGACGTGGATGAAGGTAACTGGAGGGCAAGCGGAACCGTGTTGGTGGTGGATGATGAAGATACCATCAGGGAAGTTGCAACCATGATGCTCGAAGATATGGGTTTTAAGACCTTGAGTGCAGGCGATGGCGCTGAAGCGCTGCATGTATATCGCGCGCATGAGAGCGAAGTGGTGGGGGTACTGCTGGATATGACAATGCCGAAAATGGATGGCAAGGAGTGTTTTCGTGAGCTGCGCCGCATTAACCCTGACGTGAAGGTCTTACTCTCCAGCGGTTATAATGAGCAGGATGCTACCAATCGCTTTGTAGGCCAGGGCCTGGCAGGCTTTCTTCAGAAGCCATATACACCGGAAGATCTGCGGGAAAAACTACGTGGCATGCTTGTTGATCAGGCCAAATAGAATAGGGGGAGCCGTGTTTAACGTTTACAGAATTCCTATTTTCTGCTAAGACTAAAGTACGCTATTAAAGGACTTCTGGCTATGGGAAACGGGGAAACAAATACGAGTATGTCAAATCTGATTCTGCAGATGAATCCATTGCAGTTGTCCATACTTGTCGCTATTCCCTTTGTCCTGATTTTCTCATTAATAAATGTCACGTTTGGTTTGCACGTGCTTGGGCAAAGCGAGTTGCTCATGGTTTTATCCCTTGCCGGTCTGTACTGGTGGTCGAAAAGAAAACCTCCTGAATTTTTACTCAAGAATCTGTTTGTTCTGCATCCTGCTGTATTATTCTCATTCCTGTTTCTGCAGGGAGGTTACAGTGATATTGGTTTCATATGGAGTTTTGGTTTCCCGTTCATTGCCTGCCTGAGTGCGGGTTCGCGCATTGGTATGGTCTGGACGATTGTATATGCGGTAGTTATTGCTGTGCTGGGTGTTGGTTTGCATGAGATGGGTTGGCAGAAGGTAGCTTATATTGGCCTTGCTTATTTTGCCTTCAGTCTGATTGCTTTTTATACGGTGATTTCAAGAGAAAATAGCGAGCGGTTCAAAGAAATTCGTTTGCATGAAACGACCTCTCGACTGAAGCATGAAGAGCATGCGCTGGCTGCCAGTAAAATCAGCCACAGGGAGCTGCTTAATGCACTTCCGCATGCGATTGCCTTGTTTAGTGAAGGTCGGTGGGTTTATTGCAACTGGAGTGCCGTTCTGCTGCTTGGCGTTGACAGTGTTGAGCAGATGGTTGGCACCCCTCTGCTGGATTATATTGACCAGGGTGATCATCAGCGTTTGCTCGATTTGATCCGGCATATGTCCGAAAGTAGTCGCCCGGCTACGTTGCAGGATGTGAAGATGCTGCGCAAAAAAGGTGAATCATTTGTTGGGTTGCTACAGGCAAGCCCTGTCGATCTTGAAGGCCAGCCTGCATTTCTGGTGGCCTTTGAAGATTCGACTGAACGAGGATGTCATGAGCAGGAACGGTACAGCTTAAAAACGCAACTCGAACATGCGCAGCGTCTGGAATCGCTTGGTGTGCTGGCTGGCGGTATCGCGCACGATTTCAAACAATTCGGCTACATTAGAGAGCTTGCCTGCCGATAGATGGGTAGGCTTGCCAATAAGGAGCCTACCATATGCAAAAGAAAGCCTATTCCTACATTCGATTTTCCACGCCACAACAACTGAAGGGTGACAGCTTACGCCGTCAGCTTGAAGCCAGTCGTGTCTATGCTGAAGAGAATGACCTGATACTGGACGATTCCCTTCGAGATATTGGTGTGAGTGCATATAAAGGTAAAAATGCCACTGAAGGCGCACTGAACGACTTCATTGAACTGGTTAAGGCTGGTCGTATTGAAAAAGGTTCCGTATTGATTCTGGAGAGCCTTGATAGATTATCTCGCCAGCAGGTATTCACCGCCTTGGGGCTGTTTTCCTCGCTCCTATCAGCAGGTGTTGAAATCGTTACCTTAGCCGATGGTCAACACTACACCGCAGAAAGTATCAACGACGTTGGCCAGCTTATGTTCAGTTTGATGTCTATGTGTCGAAGCCACGAAGAGTCGGCATTAAAAGCCAAACGCTTGTCTGCAAGTTGGGAGAACAGGCGCAGGCTTGCTGTCGATTCCAAACGCCCCATGACTGGTCAGTGCCCCAAATGGTTGCGATTGTCCGATGATAAAGCCCGTTTTGAAGTCATCGAGGAACGTGCGGACATTGTGCGTAAAATTTTTGAACAAAGCGTTGCTGGAACAGGCCAAAGGAAGATCGCGGCCAATCTGAATGAAGGCGGTGTGCCAACCTTCAGTCGTGGCGACATGTGGCATTCATCGTACATTGCCAAGATTATTCGCAGCAAGTCCGTGATTGGTGAATACCAGCCAAAGCAAAAAGGTGAGCCTGTCGGTGAACCGATACCAAACTATTATCCGGCCATTGTCAGTGAAGATATGTTCTGCAAAGCGCAGTCAGCACGGGTAAGCAGGATGAATCCATCATCGGCAGGTCGAAAAGGATTGAAGTTTTCCAATCTGTTTTCGGGTCTGTGTAAATGCCTGGAGTGCGGTGCTACCTATCGCCTGATCAAGAATGGGCGCTCACATATGTTTCGCTGCAACAACAACTATATGTCTAATGGATGCGAGTGCGACAAACGCTGGCGTTACCATGATGTTGAAAATGCCGCGCTGCTCATGCTCAGTGAGAAGATCGACTGGTTCAGTGCCCTTGGTGGTCAAACCAACAGCAAACAACGTCTGGAATTGGATATAGCATCATTACGGGTGAAGCTGGCAGATACGGAGAAACAGGTTAGCCGCTTCGCTGAACTGTTTAGCATGGCCGATGGTGCCATGATGACCGATGCCAGAACCCGTTATATGAAAGCCATGCAGGTAGCGGATGACTTGCGGCATGATATTGAGGTGAAGGATGCAGAGCTTCGTACCTTCATACCGGTTCAGCATAACGTGGACAGGCTGAACCGGATTATTTATGAACTTGGTTCAGAGCCTGATGTGCACAAGCTGTATGAGCTACGTGCACAGATTAACGGCATATTCCGTGATGCCGGATTGCTGCTCTATTTCAACCGGCACGGCGTTTACTACTACGTCAAAACAACAGGCCAGAAGGACATTCTGCTGACCGACGAGCATGAGGATATGCTATCGATGGCTGCCGAACTGGATATGCTCCAGCATTCCATCAACGGCATGGATGCATATATGCAGGAAGTTACGCTGACCAAATAAGGGTAAACATTTGTAAACACCTGTTTGCTTGAGTTTAAGCCTGTAAACGGCTGTAAACAATGGTTAACGGTGTTTTTTCATGATAAAAAATGTTAGGCATGTCGAGTGGCGGCTTACCCCATGCCGAAACCAACCACCTCAAACCAATAAGGATTATTACAGAAAACGGTGACCAGACTGCGATTTCTGCGGCTATCCTTTGAGCATGCGCTCAGACGCATGTATATCACGGAGGCTTCTGCCTTTTAAATGGGGGTGCAGCGTTAGAAATGCCAACCGGCATTTATGGGCGTTGGGCCGGTGATTCCGGCACGAAAATCGGGAAAGCGTTTTTTGTATCACACCCTACTGTTTCGTTTTACGAAGAACTGTACCACTTTTGCCCCGAACAGGGCGGAAAGCGTTGGGACACAGGGGAAGTAGAGTTGTGCTATTTATTCAAGATAGATGTTTTTCCAGTTCTATGGTGCAGCCGTGGATAGCGTGCCGGATAATACGGGCAACGCATCCATATCAGGATATTTCATCGCCAAGATGACCAGCTCGCCTTGATCTACCTGTAACCTGTCATCCAATACGGCCAGCCTGCGCTCCATTGCGTTGATATTATCCTGCCATAGTTGGGATTCCTGCTGCTCCTCTTCGAGCAAGCCAGCAGCCTTGGCAATCAAGGCGGGGCTTTCCTGCGCCTTGGTCAACAGCGCATCATATTTCCGCAGGGCTTTTTTCAGTGCGCTTTCAGTTTCGCGAACATATCCGGCCTCAGTGCTTCGGCTGCTATACTTCCACCAGCAAGCCAACTTCTTGCCAAGATTACCGAAAGACAAGGGTGTATCCATTACTTGCATGTAGTGCCGGTGACGCCGTTCAGCTTTGAGTTTTACCTGTTGAGCATGGGTGATAGCTGCCTGACCTGCTTTGCCATGCATTGTATCCGGTACTAATTGCCGGATGATTTGCTCTTGCGAGTGCATGGCCGGTGTGGCCTCGCGTAGCTTGTTCAGCTCATCCCTGACAAAAGTCTGTTCATCCAGCAATGTGGCATGGTGTGATTCAAGCGTATCTCTGCAAACTCTGGCCATATCCACCAAGATGGGCTGATTGCTTTGGACAACCTCCTCCCAGCGTTTGAACCGTTCATTTTTATGACCTGTACGTTTCTGTTGGTGCCATGACTTTGCGCCCACCTTTGGCTGTGGCTTCTGTAACAGGCCACATGCTGCATGGCTACGGCAATCAATGCGTGCTGGAGCATTAGCATCTGCCAATGCTTGATTGCACATAGCCTCCCATGACTGGCGAATTGCTAGCAATCGTTCACTCGATGCTGCGCCGCACTTCTGGCGACCGCGAGTGGAAGCCTGCCATGAACGGTCTTTGATACATCCGCCTTTCTCCGGCTGTTTTTTGTTGGCGCGTTTGAAGTAGTGCTTGCAGTCGCGCTCGATTCCATCGTCAATGCGCTCTGAGAATTGTAAATGCACATGCGGATTCATACCGCCATCACTGGCCTTGGCGTGGTGAATGGCAAAGGTAAACGCGTGATTGTCCCCGCATGCTTTCTCAGCCAATGATCTGGCCAGTTCAACTTGCTGGCTAAGGGGTAATTCTCTGGGGAGTGATACTTCCAGTTCACGGTATGCTGTACCGTTGGCACGCTCAAACTCATCGGATGCTTTCCAAAACATACTAGGCTCGGCTATTGCCCATATCGGCATATTACCGTGCTCGACATGTACCACGCCTGTTTTCTGCGTATACTTTCCAACAGCGCAGATATATTGGAAATGTGGTGATGCCTTGCCTTTTGCTTCGACTTTCAAACTCAGATGATATATAGCCACGTGGCACCTCTTGGGTGAAATACGTGGGTCATATACAAATGAGCCCGAATGCTTTGGGGGTTAAGGGGGAAATCCCCCTTACGTCGCGTCGTTTCTCGTAGAGAAACGCCTAAGCGCGCCCTTGCAGGGAGCTTATATCATAATAGCATTTTTATTTCAATAGGTTATGATGCAGTTGTGATGAGTTGAGGTGGCTTGTTCTTTTCAGGGGTTGAATATCCTGACAAGATAACGGGCTATGTGGGTGGGAATGAATAAATGAACTTTGATAATCTGTCAGACGTTGACTTGGATCATCTTCGTACCATGGCAAAACGGGTGACAAACCCCGGAGCGCGATGGTCTGAAAAACCCGGACATAGTCAGCGCAACCTGAAAGTTGCCAGTGACCGTTATCAGTTCGAACTCTATCAGCGCCAGAACCTGAATGATGAAACTGACTTTTCGTGTGGTTTGCGGGTAATTAAGCCTGATGGTACTTCGCTTACGCTTTGTCGCTATAATGGCAGTAGTCATGCTCATGGTGAAATTGAGTATCTTTGCCATATTCATAAAGCGACTGCTGAGGAGATATCAGCTGGCCGAAAGCCTGAAGGGCATGCTGATGAAACGGATAGGTATTCTACACTTCGTGGCGCGACCCATTGCATCATGCTGGATTGCACGATAACGGGATTTAAAGATTTTGAACCCGATCAGCCTAATCTGTTTCAGGCATAACGGAGGATACATTGTTGAATATTGATGAAAAGACACTGTGTGCTCAGCTATGCGCTAATGTATCTGTGGTTTCCCGCCCGAATGGAAAAGTGATGCTGAAAACGCCGTTCCATTATCCGGATGGAGATCACTATCCGATTTATCTTGAGCAGATGGCCACAGGTGGCGTGAGAATCAGCGATGGTGGCCATACACTGATGCACCTCAGCTACGAAAACGATATTGATAAGTTCTTTGAGGGAACCCGTAGTGTCATGATGGCTCAGGTGGTGGCTCAGGATAGGGTTGGTTATAGTGAATCGACCGGGGAGTTTTTCGTCGAATCCACCATCGACCATCTGGCTGAAGGTGTTTTTCGACTTGGGCAGGCTGTAACCCGTATATACGACCTGACATTTTTGAATCGCTCTCATGTAGCATCTACATTTTATGATGATCTGAAAGAGCAGATTACTTCGCTAGTGCCTGAGGAACGGGTGAAACGGAATTATATTGTTCCGGGATTGGCTAGTGGCGACAACTACCCTGTAGACTTCTGTGTTGAAACAAATCATGCGCCGCTGTTTCTTTATGGAGTTCCAAATAGGGATAAGGCTCGCCTGACCACAATCTTTCTCCAGTACCTGTTACAGAATGGCGTTGAGTTTGATTCCATTCTTGTTTTTGAAAATCAGGAAGAAATTCCAAGGGCAGACTTGGCACGCTTATCTAACGTTGGCGGTGAGATGATTTCATCGCTAAACGCTGAAGATGATTTCAGGCGAAAACTTTTAAGAAGAGCGACTTGATGACACCTCAGGAGTTCATCTCCAAGTGGTCAGCTTCGGAATTGAAAGAGCGTTCAGCTTCTCAATCGCATTTTAATGATTTGTGTGCATTGCTTGGCGAGAAAACGCCGACTGATGCGGACCCTAAAGGCGAATGGTTTTGTTTCGAGCGCGGTGCCAAGAAAACAGGTGGCGGCAACGGCTGGGCCGATGTGTGGAAGCGTGGTTGCTTCGGCTGGGAGTATAAAGGCCCGACCCAGCGTGATCTGAACCCGGCTTACGAGCAACTGTTGCGCTATGCCGTGGCACTGGAAAATCCGCCGCTGCTGGTCGTCTCCGACTGTCGCGACATATACATCCACACCAACTTCACCAACACAGTGCAGGAGACCCATGTCATCCCACTGGAGGAGATCGGCGACCCCGAAAATCTTCGCAAACTCAAATGGCTGTTCACCGAGCCGGAACGCCTCAAGCCAGACCAGACTCGTGAAGCTGTCACTGAACAAGTTGCCAAGGCTTTTGCCTCAGTCGCCCAGCGACTTCGTGAAGCGGGGCATGAGGCACATACCGTGGCACATTTTGTGAATCGTCTGCTTTTCTGCATGTTCGCAGAGGATATCGGTCTGCTACCTGAGAAGCTGTTCACACAGATGGTAGAGAATTGCGAGCATCATCCCGAACGTTTCGCGCCAATGGCTACTGAACTGTTTGCCAAGATGAACAAGGGTGGCTTCTTTGGGCGTGATGAGATTGCGTGGTTTAACGGTGGCCTGTTTGACGATGATACGGCACTGCCAATGGATAAAGAATCCATCAAACAGACTTTGATTGCCGCACGCATGGATTGGAGTGCGATTGAACCCTCCATCTTTGGTACCATGTTTGAGCGTGGCCTTGATCCGGCCAAACGCAGCCAGCTTGGCGCGCACTACACCGATGCTGAAAAAATTATGATGATTGTAGAGCCGGTGATTCTCGATCCGCTCAATGCAGAATGGGCACATGCTCAGACTCAAATACAGAATGCACTGGATAAGGCGCAGGGTGGCAAATCGAAATCGGCCCGCACTAAGGCCATGAAGGCAGCTCAGAGTCTGTTGGCTGCATTTCTGAACCGGTTACGCCATGTGCGCGTGCTCGACCCTGCCTGTGGCTCTGGCAATTTTCTCTATCTGGCGCTAATGAACTTGAAAGACCTTGAGCACAGGGTGTTGCTAGAGGCCGAAGCTATGGGAATGGGCTTACAAATGCCGCAACTTGGGCCGGAGGCGGTGAAAGGTATTGAGTTGAACCCCTATGCTGCCGAACTGGCTCGTGTGACCGTGTGGATCGGCCAAATTCAGTGGATGATACAACATGGGTTTTCTGCCAATCGTCGCCCCATACTGCAAACACTGGATACTATCGAAAACCGCGATGCGCTAATAAATCTTGATGGCAGTGAATCCATATGGCCTGAAGCAGAGTTTATTGTAGGGAATCCGCCATTCGTAGGTGGTTCAAAAATGCGGCGAGAATTAGGTGATGAGTACACCGAAAACCTCCGGTCCCTTTATCATGGGCGAGTTCCAGGTGGTGCTGATTTGGTAACGTACTGGTTTGAAAAAGGTCGGGCTCATCTTGATGCCAAGTTGGTATCAAGATGCGGGTTCGTTACAACCCAATCTATCCGCATGGGCTCAAATCAAAAGGTGTTGGCGAAGATTATTAATGATGTTCCTATTTTCGCTGCATGGAGTGATGAGCCGTGGGTGGTGGAAGGCGCTGCCGTTCGTGTCTCCCTTGTATGCTTTGGTCATTCAACAGGTAAAGCGTCATTGGATGGACAAGAGGTAGATACAATATATGCCAACCTTGTCGGAGGGATTAATTCAACAGTCAGTAGTTCAGTATCTACCCCTTTAGTTGAAACGGTTTTACCATCATTTGATTTAACTCGAGCGCGTTTGCTGATTGAAAACAAAGCGGTGGGCTTTGAAGGAACAAAAAAGTACGGTGCATTTGATATTCCAAGAGAACTTGCTGAAAGCTGGCTTCATCTTCCTAACCCTAATGGAAAGCCCAACTCTGATGTATTAAAGCCTTGGGCGAATGGAAGAGATATCACTTCGCGGCCATCCGGCACATGGATTATTGATTTTGGAACCTCGATGTCTGAAAGCGATGCAGCTCTTTTCGAGGCACCCTTCGCTTACGTGTTGGAGCATGTCCGGCCAAAAAGAAAGGATAAAAAGTGGTGGTTGCATGAGCGCCCAAGGCCAGAACTTCGCGCTGCATTAACAGGACTATCTCGATTTATTGCAACAGCTAGAGTAGCAAAGCACAGATTCTTTGTTTGGCTTCCTATATCAGTACTGCCAGATACTCGTTTAAACGCTATTGCAAGGTCTGACGACACCATTTTCGGGGTGCTTTCCTCACGTATTCATGAGGTCTGGTCACTTGCCAACGCTTCAATGCATGGCGTGGGTAACGATCCTACATATAATGCCAAGTCATGTTTTGAAACCTTCCCGTTTCCTGAGGGACTGACCCCGGATATTGCGGCGGCGGATTATGCTGATGATGTTCAGGCTGTGCGGATTGCTGAGGCGGCGAAGCGGCTGGATGAATTGCGGAACAACTGGCTGAATCCGCCGGAGTGGGTGGATCGTGTGCCGGAAGTGGTGGCTGGTTATCCAGACCGCATAATTGCCAAGCCCGGTCATGAAGCTGATTTGAAGAAACGCACGTTGACCAATCTCTACAATGCTCGTCCGGCATGGTTGGATCATATCCACAAAGAACTCGATGCCGCAGTCGCCGCCGCCTACGGCTGGGACGACTACACTCCCGAGATGCCCGACGAAGAAATCCTTTCTCGCCTGTTTGCACTGAATCAGGAAAGGTCAGTCGAATAGCTGAAGTTATAGCCGCTTTACAGCTGTTAACTGTTGTTAACAGCTGTAAACAACAGTTAACAGCCTTAAACTTGAATGGAGAAAGCTATGGATAAAGCACTATGGGAAATGAGTATTGAAGAAAAGATTACGCAAATTCAAGCCATTATGTCCAAAGGCAGTATGAGCCTAGAAGATGCAGTCAAACTGTATGGCCTGTGTTGTGAGGCGCTAGGGATTGCTTCTACTTCTATTGTAGAAAGCAAGGAGTTGAGCATCCAATTGGGCGAGTGCCGGGACTTGATCTTAAATGACATTAGCACTGCTATCAAAGAGGATAACTCTAGCGATGTGAAAATTGATGCCGAGTTTGAAGGATCACTCAGCGGTATCTGTGATGGTTTAAAGTACATTGGCAATCACCAAAACAGTTTAGTAGATGAGTATCTAGACCCACTAAAAGATGAAACTCCTAGCCATCAGCATTCTAAACTTAAGATGTAGATTGTAAGAAGAGCCGCAATAAGTTGATTTGGGTACAGTCACTTGGTACAAGTATTGACGAATGGGTGGCAATCTCAATTCAATTAATATTGAGAAAGTCTATAAAAATTAAATAGTTGCGCGTCATTTTGAAATCCGGGAATGGGTTTCCCTGAAGCGCCACCACATAGTGGTTTGCCTAATGTAGCCAACTATGAATAATTTGCTGGCAGCCATTATGGGTAATGCCGAACTGGCCAGGATCAAGGTGGACATGCAATCCCCCGCTGCTGAGCATATCGAGAATATCATCGGTAGCTGTGATCACGCGGCTGAGTTGTGCAAACAGATGCTCGCTTATGCCGGTAAAGGTAGCTATGAGCTGGAAGTCATTAATCTCAATGAGCTGATCAAATCGATGGGTAAACTGATCCGGGCATCGGTGGGTAGTAATATCTCTTTGAAAATGAAGCTTGATGGTGATCTCCCCGGTATTGAAGGCGATTTGGCACAGGTGCAGCAACTGCTGCTCAATTTTATTGTCAATTCCGCCGACGCCATTGGTAAAGGGACGGGCGAAATTAAGATCAGTACCGGCGCAAAATTTGTAATGCGGGAAATACTGGATCAGCTGTATAACGGAAAAGAATTACCGGAAAGAGAGTATGTTATTATCGAAGTCAGGGACAACGGTTGCGGCATGGATCAGGCTTTACAGGCCAGAATTTTTGATCCGTTTTTCACCACCAAAGAGACTGGCAGTGGCTTGGGGCTCTCAGCTGTGCTGGGAATCGTATGTGGTCACTATGGAGCCATTCAGTTGTTCAGTGAACCGGGCAGAGGCACGGCTTTTCGGGTCTATTTCCCAGCCACGGATCAGTCCTTTAAAGAAAAAATAGTGACCACGATGGAAGTGGAGGTCTGGCATGGTGATGGTACTGTGCTGATTGTCGATGATGATTTGCGTGTGCGTTCTGTCGCCAGTGCATTCATCCAGAATCTGGAATTTGATGTGTTAACGGCTGATGATGGCAAGGAAGGACTTGCGCTGTTTAAAGAACATCACAAAAAACTGGTGGCTGTGTTGCTCGATATGACGATGCCTGTAATGGGTGGTGTGGATGCAATGATAGGCATGCGTGAAATTGATCGCAGTGTGCCTATCGTGCTGGTTTCCGGTTATTCGGAAACAGAGGCTGGATTGCTGGTCAGCGGCGATCGCCCGAATGCATTCTTGCAGAAGCCGTTTAAAGCCAAAGTCCTTAAATCCACCCTGTATGAAATTATGCGTGAACAAGCCGATTAAAACCATGGGGGTGATTTCAATCGGTGCGTTAGTTTCAGAGCAGAACAGCGCGCGGGATGGCTTTATCGGGCGAGATAGTTGAAAGGGAACAGATCATGGCTATGGTTTCATTGGGTGCGATAGCCAAAAGTTAACAAGCCAAGGGTATTTTTTTGCAATTTACTTCCACATTGTTGTAACCTCGACATTCAGCGTAACATCGGGTCATATTTTTTCGATCTTCGTAGCTTCATGTCATGGATATATAATTGCACCGTCTGATCAGGCGGTAGGCAACTGCATCAACTGGATAACAAAAGGACTGTGTTTATGAGTCAGAACAACGATTACGATATTGATGATATCAAAGACCTGGATGGTATTTCACACATTCAGTTGCGTCCCAATATGTATTCCGACACAGGCCCGGAACTTGGCTGTCATCACATCGCACAGGAAGTGCTTGATAACTGCGGTGATGAAGCAATCGGCGGATTCTGCAACAAGATCACCGTTGAGATGGAATCGGAGACTGTCGTAGCCATCACCGATAACGGGCGAGGCATTCCGGTCAAGGAAAACGCCAAGGGCATGTCCGGGGTTGAGCTTGTGCTTACCAAAGACAAAGCCGGCGGCAAATTTGACCACAACTCCTACAAGGTGTCCGGTGGCCTGCATGGTGTAGGTATTACCGTAACCAATGCGCTGTCATCCTGGCTTGAGGCCACAGTCAAACGCGATGGCGGCGAATTCAGCATGCGATTTGAAAACGGGCGCACTGTAGATAAGCTGAAGAAGATCGCCGACGTGGGCCCACGCACCCACGGCACCAAAATCCGTTTTTCCCCTAACCCTAAATATTATGAACGCCCCAAATTCCGGGTTCAGCAGCTGCGTCAGCAGGCGATGGACAAGGCTATTCTGATTCCCGGTCTGGAAGTGGTATTTAAGGCACCCGGGCTGGAAGATGAGACATTCTGTTTCAAAAATGGTCTGTCCGAATTCATGACATCACTTATGGATGAGACACCTATCTTTGAATTCACCGGACAGCTGGGTGATATGGAGAAAATCCACTGGTTTTTTGCGGCCTTTGAGGAGACAACACCGGTCTATTCCAAGTCCTATGTGAATACGATTCCTACCCCTCGCGGGGGCACCCACGAGAAAGGCTTTGAAAGCGGATTGCTCAAGGCGGTTCGTGAATACATCGAGATGCGTCCTGAACTGAAAAAGACACTCGGTAAAAAGACAAAGATTGCTGCCTCCGACCTTATGATTAACACCCAACTTGGCCTTTCTGTGTATATTCAGGATGTCTCATTCGAAGGTCAGACCAAACAAAAGCTTACTTCCGGTGAAGCCACCAAGTTTGTAGGTGGCGTTATCCATGATTCGGCAACGCTTTGGCTTAACCGCGATGCCGAAGTCTCTGATGCCTGGGTCAAGCTGATTATCGACAGGGCAACCGCACGTTCTGCTGCGGAAAATGGCAAGGCAAAGAAAGTGGATCGCAAAACGTTTACTGGCCGTACACCGCTTCCGGGCAAGCTGTTGGATTGCCGCAGCAACGACATTGAAAATACTGAGCTCTATCTTGTCGAGGGTGACTCAGCCGGTGGTTCTGCCAAGCAGGCCAATGACCGTGACTTGCAGGCGGTATTTCCACTCAAGGGTAAAATCCTCAACTGCGAAGGTGTCACTTCAGAAGATGCCGCCAACAGTGAAGCTGTGGCCGATCTCAACACTGCTATCGGAACAGGTATTGGTGAGAACTGCGATGTCGAAAAACGGCGTTACGGTAAAATCATCGTCATGACCGATGCCGATATCGATGGTTCCCATATCCAGACCCTGCTGTTCACCTATTTCTGGAGGCAGATGCGGCCGATGGTGGAGGCGGGGCGCATCTATATTGTTCAGCCGCCACTCTATGGTGTCACCATAGGAAAGCAGAAACATTACGCCCAGGATGATGAGGAACTTGACGGACTGAAAGCCATGGCTTTGGCCGAAGGCAAAAAGATCGAATACATACGCTACAAAGGTCTGGGTGAAATGGATCCGCCGGAACTGGCAGAGACCTGTATGGATGTCGAGAACAGAATCCTCATTCAGGTAAAACCCGAAGTTGCACGCCGTATGGATGCGCTGATGAGCAAGCTCATGGGCGACGATGCGTCTCAGCGCAGAGACTTGCTCATGGGCAAGGAAATCGAGGCTGCAGAGTTTGTTACGGACCCTTGCGACGTGACGCAGGAGGTTGAAGAGAGCAAACGTTTTAAATTATACGACTCCGGCAACAACACCATCGCTCCGTTTGAAACCGTTTTCCGCGAACTGTATCGCAGTTATGGACTGAAGGTTGTAGGTGATCGCGCCATTCCTGATGTACGCGATGGATTAAAGCCGGTGCACCGCCGCATCCTCTATGCCATGGAGATGCTCAAGCTGCGCTCGACTGCAAAAACCAAGAAAGCGGCTCGCGTAGTCGGTGATGTGATCGGTAAATATCATCCGCATGGCGATTCGGCCGTGTACGGGGCTATGGTGCGTATGGCACAGCCCTGGGTGATGCGCTACCCGCTTGTGCACGGGCAGGGAAACTGGGGTTCGATCGACGGCGATTCGGCAGCTGCCATGCGTTACACCGAAGCCAAAATGACACCGATTGCCGAGGCTCTGCTTTCCGGTGATTTGAAAGATGGCATCACCATGTATCAGCCGAACTACGATGATCAGGATAAGGAGCCTATGGTTCTGCCTGCACCATTTCCGCTGGTGATGATGAACTCATCTACCGGCAATCCGGCTGTAGGTTTCAAAACGGAAATTCCATCCCACAACCTGACTGAACTGCTCGGCGCATGTATCGCTATCGCCAGAAAGCGGGCAAGAACCGGGGAGATGGAGTCCTCAAGAGATTTTGCATCTGTGCGCAAGTTTATCACGGCACCCGATTTTCCCGGTGGTGGCATCCTTGCCAATACACATGAAGAGTTGGAAGCCATGTATGCCAGCGGTTACGGCAAGATGCTGCTGCGCTCCAAATGGCATGTTGAGGAGTTGCCAAGGGGCATGTGGCAGATCGTTGTTACAGAGATTCCTTACGGTATTGAGAAGTCACCTCTGCTGATTGAAATGGGCATGCGTGTGTCGGATAAAACCATCGCCGAGTCCCGCCAGTTACCGATGATTGACGATCTGCGTGATGAATCCAGTGCTGATGATGGCATCCGCATTATTCTGTACCCAAAATCGAAGAATCTCGATCCGGAACAGATCATGTTACACCTGTTCTCGGCCACGAATTTGCAGGTGACCATTCAATACGCGACCTACGCATTGGAAGAGTGGCATGAGACAGCCAATGGTGAGCGCTACCGTCTGCCAAGCCTGTTCCCTCTGGATAAGATGATTCGATCTTTCCTTGATTACAGAGAGCAGCTTGTTATGAATCGCTCAACAGTCCGGCTGGCTGAAATTATGGCCAGATTGCACATCCTTGATGGTTTGCTGCTGGCTTACCCGAACATTCGTGAAATTGTCGAAATTATTCTCGATAACGATGAGCCAAAACCGATCATTATGGAACGTTATTCACTCTCTGCAATCCAGACCGATGCGATCCTTGCCATTCGGCTTTCGCAGCTGCGTAAACTCGAAGAAATGAAGTTGCAGGCAGAGCATGACAAGCTCAGTGCAGAAGCAGAAAGGCTGCATCAGGTGATTGATGATGGTTCCCATCGCTGGAAACACATCACAAAAGAGCTCACCGATGCACTGAAGCAGTTTGGTGATGAACGCAGAACCGTCGTTGATCCCGATGCACCAAGAGCTCGCACCATGAGCCGGGAGCAGATCGTCGTGCGCGAACCGATCACCGCAGTGCTCTCCAAGCAGGGCTGGCTCAAGGGTATGCGCGGTTCAAGTATTGATGTGTCCACGGTGAAATTCAGGGAAGGCGACAAGCTGCTTGATTCGGCTTCCGGTCATACGACCGACCAGCTTATCCTTGTCGGCAGAACAGGCCGTGCATTTTCCATGCTGGCAGCAGATTTGGCCGGCGGGCGGGGAGCAGGTGATCCGATCTCGAAAAATTTCGTATTCAATATCAGCGATGCACCGACGCGTATGGTTATGGTGAAACCGGAATCTGAATACCTTGTCGTAACCACAGCAGGCCACGCATTCCGAAGCATGGGTAGTGGCATGATCTCGGCGAATAAAAAAGGTAAAGCGTTCATCAATTTTCCGGCAGGTTCAAAACTGCTCTGTATCCGGGAGTTCGGGCCAACCGATGATGCCGTCGCTTTCATCGATTCTGATGGCCGCTTGGGTATCGTTAAAAAGGACGATTTTCCTCTGTTGGGTAAAGGCAAGGGTGTTACAGCCGTATCCTTGAAGAAGGGCTCCAAAGGGCTTCGTGATGCCGCACCGGTCAACAGTGTGGATGAGATCAGGGTTGGTACAGACAAACGGGCCACGACGATCAGCGTTGAAGAAATCAACGAGTTTTATCTTACACCAAGAGGCAAAGCTCCCAAAGGCCTGCCGATGGCTGCTGTGAATGGCATGATTGTTAGTTAAATACAGTGCCGGAAGGGGTAGCCGCAGTCATTGGGATTAAGTGTATTTAGTAAACTGTCACCGTAATTTCGTAATTTTGAAAAAGGGGAGACGCCAGCCTTTAATTGAATGGATATGTTGAGTTGAGATTTAATTAGCTCTCCACGGGGTGGCAAGTGTCTCCAAAAATTGGTGCGAGCGTTTGAATTCAACATTCAAGACCTGGCACCGTTCAGCCCAGCCGTTCAGTGCTCCAGTTGATTCACAACAGTGGTGCCCCTATCGTCGGCCCATATTTGATCTCAACCGAGCGTAATCGTTAGGCGAATATAAAGTACTGTGTAATGGAATGGTTTAGTGATTCATGGATAAAGTAGTTAAAAATTCAAATCTCGCGGATTCAATGAAGTTTTCCATCTGGCTTAAAGAATTCACTGGAGCATTAAAAGGAATAAATGATGGTAGTGTTCCATGCGGAGAATGTGTGGGGTGCTGTACATCATCGTATTTTATTCATATTAAGCCGACTGATAGAGAAAGCATTAAACATATTCCGAGAGAATTGATGTTTCCTGCGCCGGGCTTACCCAAAGGGCATTATTTATTAGGTTACGATGATAAAGGGCATTGTCCAATGTTTAAAGGTGGTCGATGCTCAATATATTCTTATCGCCCTGAAACATGTCGTCAATATGACTGTAGGATATACCCGGCAACAGGGATATTTCCTGATAACGAAAAGCCAGAGATATTAAGGAAAGCAAAAGGCTGGAACTTTGATGTTTCATCATCTGAAGATATTGAAGCGATTGAGGCAGTTCGTGCTTCATCACAATTCATAGAAAAATATCATGATCACTTTCCAAAAGAGTTTATTCCTAGAAACAGTCCTCAACAAGCTGTATTAGCTATACGTATTCATTCAGAATTTATCGGAATTGATAGCCAGGAGATTGAAAGTAATGCGCAAGAAATTATAAAATTAATCGTGTCAAAATATGGATAGATGGTGCCAAGTCTTGAATGTTGAATTTTAGCAATGCCTGCATTGGGTAAATAGTTGCTAGGCCATGCTGGTGCTGCTGTTGTCTTGTAGCTAAAGACGCAGGAGATTCTTCGGGATAGTCTTCGTGACCATGCAAGTAAGCGATTTTGATTTTGATCTGCCTGAGCAATTGATTGCCAAGAAACCGTTGCAGGAGCGCGATGCTTCGCGTCTGCTTTCTCTTTCCGGTTCGGAAGAATCGCCGTTTCTGGATGGGCTGATTCGTGATCTGCCAGGGTTGGTTAGACCGGGTGATCTCTGGGTGCTCAATGACACCAAAGTGATTCCTGCCCGGCTTATCGGGCAGAAGCCTAGTGGTGGCAAGGCCGAAGTGCTGTTGCTTGAGCCAACAGATCAAACCGATGTTTGGTATGCTTGGGGTAAGTCCAATAAACCCTTGAAACCGGGTACGGTTGTTACATTCTCCGATAGCTTTTCCGCCGAAGTAATCAAACGCGACGGAAAGAATATCGAGGTACGCCTGATTGCAGAAGATGTTCCGGCTGCGATTGAATCCTTCGGGCATATGCCGCTGCCGCCTTATATTGATCGGCCTGATACCGAAGAAGACAAAGCGCGTTACCAGACCGTCTTTGCCAAACATGCAGGAGCTGTGGCGGCCCCAACAGCTGGTCTGCACCTGACAGCCGAATTGATAGCGGCCATGCAGGAGGCGGGAGCCGAGTTTGCCCATGTGACTCTGCATGTGGGGCCGGGTACCTTTCAGCCGGTACAGGTGGATGATGTGAACAATCACGTGATGCACGAAGAGGGATATATTGTATCCCAAGAGACCGCGGATGCGGTGAACCGTGCCAAAGCGGAAGGGCGGCGGGTTGTTGCTGTAGGTACAACCAGTTTGAGAACACTGGAAGGGGCTTCAGTGGGTGGTGAACTTCAGACCGGTGCAAATCGCACTTCCATCTTTATTTTTCCGGGTTACCATTTCCAGATTGTGGATGCACTGCTGACTAATTTTCATTTGCCGAAATCAACCCTGATTATGCTGGTGGCAGCACTCGCCGGACGTGAACGGGTGATGGCTGCCTACGCGTTTGCAAAAGAACAGCGTTATCGATTTTACTCTTATGGCGATGCGATGTTTGTACCGAGACTGAATCAGTCATGAAGATATTTGTTGCACAAATCAGCCCCAGAGTTGGCGATCTGGATGGCAACGTTCACCAGATTCACGCGGCCATGGCAGAGGCTACAAACTGCTGCTGCGATTTGGTTGTCTTTCCTGAACTCACGATCACCGGTTATCCACCCGAAGATCTTCTGCAACGTGCTCAATTCCTCGATGAGGTAGAAAAAGCTGTGCAGGCGGTTGTGACTGCCAGCGGCAATGTGTGTGTGGCATTCGGCACACCGCGCCGTGATGGCACTGTGTTGAAAAATAGTGTGGTGCTGGCTCAACATGGCAAAGTGATTGGTTATTATGATAAACAGCAACTGCCGAATTACGGTGTGTTTGATGAGCAACGCTACTTTACCGCTGGCAGTGGACATGGCTTCATTTTTGAAGCGAATGGCTGGCGCATTGGTGTCGGCATTTGCGAGGATCTCTGGCACGATGAGTTGGCTTCAAGACAGGCAGGCAGCCGTTGCGACGTCTGGCTGAACCTTAATGCTTCTCCCTTTCATATGGGTAAACAGGCAGTGCGTGAGGCATTGGTGCAACGCCGGGCCAGACAGTTTGCTGCTCCCGTGCTCTACGTGAATCCGGTGGGTGGGCAGGATGAGATTGTCTTTGATGGCGGTTCATGTGCATCAGACAGTCAGGGCAACCTGTTGCTCAGAGCGCCAATGTTTGAGGCATGGTGCGGCGTACTGGATCTTGCCGCAGTTGGCCGTGAGGAGTTGGCAGCGATGCCGGAAGATTTAGAGCAGGTGTACAAGGCACTGGTATTGGGTGTGGCTGACTATGTGAAGCGCAACGGCTGCTCTCAGGTGGTGATTGGTATTTCAGGAGGCATAGATTCAGCGCTCACTGCTGCTATTGCTGTGGATGCACTCGGTGCCGAAAATGTGCTCGGTGTGCTGCTGCCTTCGCGTTATTCCAGTGATCACTCGATTTCTGATGCAATGAGCCTGGTGGATAATCTGGGCATGGAATCGATCACACTGCCCATCGCAGACGGCGTGGATGTGATCGAGAAAACATTGAGCGGGACATTCGCAGCCTGGGGTAAAACTGAATCGGATTTGACTGAAGAGAATATTCAGGCGCGTATTCGCGGTGTGCTGTTGATGGCGATTTCCAATAAAACCGGCCGCATGGTGCTTACTACCGGTAATAAATCGGAGATGGCAGTCGGATATGCCACACTCTATGGTGATATGGCTGGTGGTTTCGCCGTACTCAAGGATGTGTATAAAACGCAGGTGTTTGCACTGTGCCGCTGGCTTAACCGCGAAAAAGAAGTCATTCCTGAAAATACTATCATCAAGCCACCATCAGCAGAGCTCAGGCCTGATCAGAAGGATTCGGATTCATTGCCGGATTACGATGAACTTGATGCCATTCTAGTTGCAACTATCGAAGAGTGCCTGGGTGTGGAAGACATTGCTGCGCGTGGTTATGATGTGGTCGAGGTGAAACGCGTGGTACGTATGTTACAGCTGGCAGAGTATAAACGCCGCCAGTCTCCACCGGGTGTGAAAATCACCGAGCGTGCCTTTGGTCGGGATCGACGTTATCCGATCACACATGGTTATTGGGAATAGAAACAAATCGTTCACCGCGGAGGGCACAGAGGAAAACAAAATCAGGATTCAAGAGTGATTATCGTTTCGGCGGGGTTGTAGCGAACTGATTTTCAACGCGGAATGCGACAGGGTGGGGCGGCGCTATTGCAGTGCGCATGAGTAAAACTTGAGTATTTTACACAGACTCGGTATTACTCTGCGGTGAAAAAATGGGAAGTCGGGAAAGGAGAAGGCATGAAAAAAATCGAAGCAGTGATTAAACCGTTCAAAATTGATGATGTGAAGGATGCTCTGGAAGAAATCGGTATTGCAGGCATGACCATTACCGAGGTTAAGGGGCATGGTCGCCAGAAGGGGCACACCGAGCTTTATCGCGGCGCTGAATATGTGGTTGATTTTGTACCTAAAGTGAAAGTGGAAATTGTTGTTTCCGATGATCGTGTGGACGACTGCATTGGCGCAATTTGTGAAGCGGCTTCAACTGGCAAAGTGGGTGATGGCAAGATTTTTGTGTCCACCGTTGATCAAGCCATCCGCATCCGTACTGGTGAACGTGACGATGAGGCGCTATAGCCAGTCTGAGATTGCCTTTTTATTTGGCTTGTGACAAAGTGCCACTGCCTATTTTACCGGGTGGGACTTTCTTAATTAAACAGGAGAATTAGTTGTGAGTGACGCAATTCAAAAGGTCTTTGACCTGATTAATGAAAATGAGTGCGAATTTGTTGATGTACGTTTCACCGATACACGTGGCAAATGGCAGCACGTGACTTATCCAATCAAGCAGTTGAGCGAAGATTCTTTCGAAGACGGTTTTGCCTTCGATGGCTCATCTGTAGCCGGTTGGTGTGATATTAACAATTCAGATATGGCGCTGATTCCTGATCCGACAAGTGCCAATATAGATCCATTCTTCGAAGCCTCCACGCTGGTGCTGGTTGCTCAGGTCATCGATCCGATTACAGGTCAGGATTATAATCGCTGTCCGCGTCAGGTTGCCCAGCGCGCACTGAGCTACATTCGCTCTGCTGGCATTGCTGATACTGCATATTTCGGCCCTGAACTGGAGTTTTTCGTTTTTGACGGTGTGAGATTCAATAACGATATGGGTAGCTCTGGCTACCAGATCGAGTCTGAAGAAGCAGCCTGGAACTCGAACAAGAACTTTGCGGATACTTCTGAAGGCATGATGCGCAACTCAGGCCACCGTCCACGTGTGAAAGGTGGTTATTTCCCGGTTCCTCCGGTTGATTCTCTGCATGAGATCCGCAGTGATATGTCGCTGGTATTGACGGATCTGGGTATCGAGGTGGAAGCTCATCATCACGAAGTAGCAACCGCAGGCCAGTGTGAACTGGCGACGAAATTCGCTGAGTTGATCCAAAAGGCTGATGAGGTCCAGTGGTACAAGTATGTGATTCATAACGTAGCGCATGCACACGGCAAAACCGCAACCTTCATGCCTAAACCAATTTACGGTGACAACGGTACTGCAATGCATGTGCACCAGTCACTGTGGCTTAAAGGCAAGAACCTGTTTGCAGGCGACAAATATGCCAACCTGTCACAGGAAGCGCTGTGGTACATCGGTGGTATCATCAAACATGCCAAGGCACTAAATGCCATTACCAACGCTTCTACCAACTCCTACAAACGCCTGGTTCCAGGCTTTGAAGCGCCGGTCATGCTGGCTTACTCCAACCGTAATCGTTCCGCTTCTATCCGTATTCCTGTTGTAAACTCCGATCCGGCTCGCCGTATCGAAGTGCGTTTCCCTGACTGCACGGCTAACCCGTACCTGGCCTTTACGGCCATGATGCTGGCCGGTCTTGATGGTATCGCCAACAAGATCGATCCGGGCGAAGCTGCGGACAAGAACCTGTACGACCTGCCGCCGGAAGAGGGCAAGTTGATTCCTACTGTTTGTGGTTCTCTGGAAGAGGCTCTTAATGCACTGGATGCAGACCGCGACTTCCTGAAAGTCGGTGGTGTGATGGACGACGATATGATCGATGCTTATATCGAGCTGAAGATGGAAGAGCTAAATGAAGTTCGTATGCGTCCGCATCCGAAAGAGTTCGAGCTCTACTACTCCTGCTAATCGTTACAGATGGCATGAAATAAGAAAGGCTGCCCATTGGGTGGCCTTTTTTTTTGTTTATTTGGATTTGCCTTCTTTATCATTATACTTGCTGCCAACGATCATTGATCCTATGTTGTTGCCAAGGGAGAAAGCCATGCACCCAAATAAAAAATTGACGCTGCTGGTATCCATAATCCTTTTTGGCCTGTTGAGTGTCGGATGCGCTTCCCAGAACCCGGAACAGAGAGTGAGTCTGATGGCTATTGGTGAAGGTGTTTGTCGTGATCATGGCGGACTGTCTTCCATCGATCAAGTCGGTTCACAAGCCGTTTATTTATGTCGATATGGCATGTCGTACCAATTGTCGACACAAGACGCATCCATGCTTTTGAATACGCAATAATGGTAGAGTTGTTCCAGCTGCTCTGAGCTTATGATCCAGACTGTGTTGCAGGTTCATCAGTGTAACCAGCCTTGCCAGCGGATTGAAAAATTTTGATCCTTACTTAGATTTACCCAGCGTTGGAAATGGCCGCGTTCAAGCAACATCCACGGTCCGGGATGTGTTGAAAACAGTACATGGTCGGTGATTTTTTGTACGCACCAGGGATTCCCCATTTTGCTGACAGATCTTGCTCCAAAGTTGGAGATGCCGGTTAATGCGACAGCTTGCTGTTTCATGACAGGGGACCTCCTTCGTATTTTGACCGGTGCAGATCATCATCCCGGCTTCTTATATTTATCGGTTCAAATTCATTTGAGTTAAGTCTGTTTAAGTTGGAGGTATTTCCTGATTGAGATGCAGGTTATAGTTATGCAATGCATGATCAGGTTAATTCCATTCTTCAGCTCACCTCTGAGAACCTGCACGAGGATATTCGCAGGTTGTTTGAGCAGTCTCAGCAGTTTTCAATGTTAATGCGCACAGCATCCGATGAAGAGTGTCTACTTCTGTTTAAGCCGCTCACTGAGGCAGTGCTACCCGATGGGAGTGACATATGGGTGCCGCATAATGGCAGTAGCGATCTTGTTTCGTGTCTGGCTCATTTACGCCAATGTAAACATCGTGCTCATCGTCATCTGATCTGGTGGGAGATGGGCTTGCGAGGCGAAATGGATGCCTCATGCAGAGCCATTGCCGACCTGGCTTCGGGATTAATGGATGAAGCACTGAACATGGCAGCACGCCTGATAACAGCTCGATATGGTCAGGTTAAAGGTGGTTCATTTTGCGTGATTGGCCTGGGAAAACTCGGTGGGCGTGAATTGAATCTGGGATCGGATGTCGATCCTCTGTTTGTTTGGCAAGGAGAGGGTATGACGGCAGGCGGGCGTCAATCGATTCCAGCGGCTGAGTATTACATGCATCTCTCGCGTATGCTGATTCGCCTGATGAGTGAGCGCACGGTAGATGGCATCGTCTGGCCGGTTGATATGCGTCTGCGGCCTGGTGGAGATGGCGCGGCTATCGCCATGCATCGGGATGCCACGGTGAATCATTATCTCGAATATGGGCAGACATGGGAGCGGGCTATGCTCATCAAGGCTCGTCCTGTAGCCGGAGACGAACAACTCGGTCAGGCCTTTGTTGATGCCATAGCTCCATTTATTTATCGGCGTTATCTCGATTATACGACTGTGGCGGCACTTGCCGAAATGAAACGCCGCATTGACGGGCAGGCAGGAAGTGGCGGCATAGCACCGGGCTATGATGTAAAACGAGGCAGGGGGGGTATCCGGGAAATTGAGTTTATTATCCAGTCCATGCAGATGTTGCACGGAGGCAGGAATGCTTATCTGAGGGTTCAGCCTAGCATGCAGGCCATCAACCTGTTGATGGAAGCAGGAGCTATTGGGAAAGACGATGTGGATGCTCTGCAAGATGCCTATCGTTTCTGGCGTAGAATCGAACATGCCATTCAGTCCCGCCGCGGCGAGCAAACGCATAAATTGCCAGATGATTTCGCCGATTACCTCAGCAGTGCAACCGGTATCAGGGATATTGAACAGCAGATGATCCGGCACGCTGCTGTTGTCGAGGATGCATTTTGTAAATTCGTCAAACCGGTCAGTGAAGATAAGCAGCAAGGGCGGGGCTGGTTGTCAGGTAAACGTGATGAATTGGAACGATTAGAAGAGACAATGCGGGAGCGCATGTATCTGGCATTGAAGCACATTGACAATTGCCTTTTGCGCGGCTTGTTGCCTGAGCGTAGCCGGGCGCAGGTCGATCGTATTTTAGGGCAGGCAATGCCACGCTGGCTGGATGACGAAAATGGTGTCACTGCACTGGAAGCCTTTGCCAGGCTGATTCATTCGATTTCCGGGCGAGCGACCTGGATCGATATGCTGGCCACGCATCAGGGTGTGCTGGATTGGCTGGTCGGCGTACTTTCTGCCAGTCGTTATCTGGCCGATCATATCGTCAGGGATCCTTCGTGGCTGGAATGGCCGATCATGAGCGAACATAGCGAAACCGATGTGCGTGAGATTTGCACACAGCTGGATGATTTAAACGATTTCGATGATGTGGAGCAGACTCTGGCTGATGTTGGCCACTGGGTGGATCGGGCAAGGTTGCTGAGCGCGCTGGCTGTGGATGCACATGCAACCGATACCATGACTGTTGGCGGCTGGCTGGCAGATATGGCTGATGCGGCGACTTCGGCTGTATTGCGCCTGTGTTTGCATGAAATGAGTCTGCCTGCCGGTTTTCCTTTTGTGGCACTGGCCATGGGTAAACACGGATCACACGAAATGGGTCTGGTTTCTGATCTTGATATGGTGTTTGTGCTGGTGTGCGATGATCCATCTGAAATGATCGGCCCCCGCAGCATGGGGGAACATGCCCAGCGCATTGGCCGGCGCATGATCCAGTATCTCACCGGAAATCCTCCGTTTGGTGCAGGTTTTGAATTTGATGCACGTTTGCGCCCCTCCGGTAGCTCAGGTGTGCTGGTGACCAACATTACCGGGTTCAGGAACTACCAGCGCAATGAGGCTCATACCTGGGAACATCAGGCTTTGTGCAGAGCCCGTGCGGCAGCAGGTCCACAGGTTGCAAAAGAGTGTGTTGATCTGGCTGTTAAAGAGGTGCTTGATCTGGATCGTGACCCGGTTGCGTTGGCAGCTGATGTGCTGGAGATGCGCCAGAAGATGATTGATCACCTGGCCAGCAAGAGTGATGAAATCATCAATCTCAAACATGATGCAGGAGGGTTGGTTGATATTGAGTTTCTTGCTCAGTATGCACGGCTGGCTTTTGGTGGCACAGGGCGTAGAACCATTGATGTGTTACAGAGTCTGCCGCAATGCGCACCGGAAATCTGGAAGCAGGAGGCTGGCTGGCTGGCTGATACCTATCTCGATTACCGCCAGATGGAGAATGCCCTGCGTGTGGAGTTATGGCGTTCAATCGGCAAACTTCCGAACGATGTTGAAGCTACCGAATGGGAGACCATGCGACGCCATGCTAGCATACAATCTCCGGGTGAACTGATGCAACGCATGCAGAGGGTACGCAGTATTTTCACTGTTTTGCTGAATGGGGAACAGAGCAATGGTAGTGAATGATTCGGCTTATTTGTTTGGCACTGCAGCGTGAGCCGGAGTAGATTGCGGTTACATTTCTTGTTAACCCTTGGATGTAATCTCCCGCGGTGAGTCCGCAACTCTGGACGTGAATACTATGGATAATCAAGGCGGGCAGGAAATGTCTCAGGACTTTTTCACAGCACTGGATCTTCAGGGGGAGACGCCCGATCCTTGTATCATGGTAATTTTCGGCGCATCAGGTGATTTGACCAAGCGACTGTTGATTCCCTCCCTGTTCAATCTCTATTGCGATAATTTGCTGCCCGACTCTTTCGCCATTCTCGGTATGGCTATGGATGATTTTACCAGTGATA
Source organism: Mariprofundus sp. (assembly GCA_021772835.1). GTDB lineage: Bacteria > Pseudomonadota > Zetaproteobacteria > Mariprofundales > Mariprofundaceae > Mariprofundus. The sequence continues at coordinate 40,282 of JAJFLE010000018.1, read as the reverse complement.
CCTTCCGTGGTCAGATGAGCGCAGATGTGCGTAAATATTCGCGCCAGGACAAATTTGATGACGCTGTCTGGACAGGGTTTTGCGACAGAATCCATTACATGAAGGGTCGCTTTGATGATGCAAAGGCATTTCATCAATTAAAATCGTTTTTGCAAGCGCTCAATGGCCGACACGATATCGGTGGCAATATACTGTTTTACATGGCAACACCACCAACTGTATTCGGCATGATTTCGACCGGTCTCGAGTCCGTCGGCCTGAATGAGGAGCATGACAGCTGGCGACGTATCATTGTCGAAAAGCCGTTTGGTTCAGACCTGGCATCAGCAAGGGATTTGAACCGGGAAATCCTTTGTTACTGGAAGGAGAGTCAGGTTTACCGCATCGACCATTATCTGGGTAAAGAGACTGTACAGAATCTGCTCGCCTTCCGCTTTGCCAATGGCATGTTTGAACCGTTGTGGAACCGTACCCATATTGACCATATCCAGATCACCGCAACCGAGCAGGTCGGTGTGGAGTGGCGCGGCGGATATTATGATAAATCCGGCGTGATTCGGGACATGATTCAGAATCACCTGTTTCAGATGATGGCCTATCTGTGCATGGAACCGCCAACATCGTTTGACCCCGAAGCTATTCGTAATGAAAAATTTAAGTTACTCAGTGCTGTCCGAATCATGAAACCCGAAGATGTGCCGAACAATGTGGTGCGCGGACAATATGCTGAAGGGGTGAAGCCGGATGGCTCCCCGGCCAAGTCGTACCGTCAGGAGCACCTTGTTGATGCTGATTCGAATACCGAAACCTATGCGGCACTGAAGCTGCGTATTGATAACTGGCGTTGGCATGGTGTGCCGGTATTCCTGCGTTCGGGTAAGGGGTTGGCTACCAAGTCGACCGAAATTGTGGTGCAGTTCCGGCGCGCACCGGAATTTACGTTCAGAGGTACACCGGCTGCAGATCAGTTGGAAGCCAACCAGCTTATATTCCGTATTCAGCCCGATGAAGGCATTGAATTACGTTTTCTGGCCAAACGACCGGGCCCGTCGATGCATATGCGCAAGGTGAATATGAATTTTGAATACGACGAGGCTTTTGCCGCCCATCCGGGCACAGGTTATGAGACCATGCTGCACGACTGTATGCGCGGCGATGCATCGCTGTTTTCCCGTTCTGATCTGGTGGAAACCTCCTGGTCCATCGTGCAGCCGGTGCTTGATGCATGGGCATCAAAAAAAGCGGATGATTTTCCCAATTATCCATTCGGTTCATGGGGGCCGAAGGCAGCCTTTGAGTTGTTGAGTCCTTTGCATCGACGCTGGCTTGCCCGCAAACCCAGAGAGGCGCTGACTCGGGTGCCGCTGTTTGAGGGAAGTGATGAAACCATGCTTCAGACGTTTGCCATGATGCTCAAACCTAAAGTGTTCAACGCAGGTGATAAGATTGCTCATATCGACTCTGTGGGTGGTGAATTGTTTATTATTGATCAGGGCAGAGTTGAAGTGATTGACCGCAACGGGCGAGTGAAAACCGAGTTTTCCGATGGGCAGGTGTTTGGGGAGTTGAGTCTGCTTTTGACTGATAAACGGCAGGCGACGGTACGGGCTTTGACCTATTGCGCCATATACACACTGGATAAACGCGATTTTTGCAAAGTGTTGATGGACAGGCCTCAATTTACCGAGCGCCTGATGAAGGTGGCACGCGAACGTTACAACGTGATTGTCGATGCAACTGAGCTGCTAACTGGTGAGCCTGAGGTTGAGTCATAAGCGTTGGACAGGTTCAGGTTCAGACATTGATCGTCTGAGCTGTCGAGAAATTGAAAAAATTAAATGGAGAGCATATGAAACTGGCAATGATTGGATTGGGTCGCATGGGCGGCAATATGGTAAAACGTCTGGCAGGCGGCGGCCACGATGTGGTGGCCTACGATGTGGATGCTGCTCCGGGGCAGGCGTTGGCATCTGAGTTCGATTCAGTGAGTGCGGCATCAGATTTACAGGATGTTGTTGCGCAATTGCAGGCTCCGCGTGTGATCTGGGTGATGGTGCCGCACCAGTTTGTTGATAGCACTATTACCGCATTGAAAGCCGCCGGTGTTGAACGTGGTGATCTGATTATTGATGGCGGCAACTCGAACTACAAAGAGGGCCAGCGCCGCGGAGTCGAACTGGCTGAAGCCGGTATCCTGTTTGCCGATTGCGGCACCTCCGGTGGCGTATGGGGACTCAAGAACGGCTATTCGCTGATGATTGGTGGTGCTGAAGCTGCGATTGCACTGATTGCACCTGCACTGACCACGCTTGCTTCCAATGACGGCAAGGGCTGGGGCCATGTCGGGCCTGTTGGTTCAGGCCATTTCGTCAAGATGGTTCATAACGGTATTGAGTACGGCATGATGCAGGCCTTTGCCGAAGGTTTTGAACTGATGCAGGCCAAGGAAGAGTTTAATCTGGATATGCACCAGATTTCTCGCGTCTGGCAACACGGTTCGGTGGTCAGCTCCTGGCTGCTTGATTTGACCGGCGATGCGCTGGAGCAGGATGGTGATCTCTCCAGCATGTCCGACTGGATGGATGATTCCGGAGAAGGACGCTGGACGGTGAATGAGTCGATTGATCTGGGTATTCCGACACCGGTGCTGACGCTGGCTCTGCAGATGCGTTTCCGCAGCCGTCAGAAAGATGCTTTTGCGGGCAAGATTGTCAATGCGCAGCGCGCTGGCTTCGGTGGTCATGCGATCAAAGCTATTGCTACAGATGCAGAGTGATGTGCGAACAGCTGTTTGATAATCCGGAAGTGCTGGCCAAATACACTGCCAGGCGGGTGGCCGAACTCTGCTGCGATGCAGTGGATAAACACGGTGTGTGTCATCTGGTGCTGGCCGGTGGTTCAACCCCGAAGCACTGTTATGAATTGCTGCGCGAGATGAATCTACCTTGGCAATCCGTGCACATCTGGTTTGGAGATGAACGCTGTTTGCCGATAGGGGACAGTGAACGAAATGATACCATGGCGAATGCAGCACTGCTGGCCCATGTGGCGGTGCCGCCTGAGCAGATACACCGCATGCCTGCTGAGTTGGGGCCGGAACTTGCGGCTGAAGCTTATGCAAAGCTGCTCGCTGCTGCCCCTGTCATGGATATTGTGCTGCTCGGCATGGGCGAGGATGGCCATACCGCCAGTCTGTTCCCGGATAATCCTGCCTTGCAGGATCATCGACTTGCAGTGCCTGTGTATGATTCACCGAAACCGCCGCCTGAGCGTGTCAGTATGGGTTATGCTGCACTCAATGCTGCCCGTCATCGCATCCTGATGGTTACAGGCAAGGGCAAGGCGGAGGCGCTGGCGCGCATAAGAGCAGGGGAGAGACTGCCGATTGCCGCCATCGCTGATGGCGAGTGGTTGATTGATCGTGATGCCATGGGTATCGCAGCCTGAGATTGATAACGTTTGGGTCCGACGTGATGCCGTGCCCCAAACAACAGTCAACCATTAGCTTATTTAGTGTTACGAAAGACTGCTTCCGGAAAAAGCCGGACGGTCAGTTGTTGTAAACGTCCCAGAACTGTGTCAAGCCAATCGACGAATCCGCGTTTGATGCCCGTAAAGGGTAGCTTAATGTATGGTTGCAAGAGCTGTTGCTGCTTCCGAACGCATGACCTCGAAGGCACTTGAGAAATTGCAGGATGATGAATCATTTGAGCTTCACTTCTTTTCAAAATATGTTCCTATAGGATGTGCAAGCAGAGTGACGCGAATCTAATCACCGACAGGTAGAGCTAATCAATTCATGGTTATGGAAAATGCAAAGCAAAAGAAAAATATTACATCGATATACGCTGTCTCAGAGTATATCGACATGCTTATTGCTAATTCAGCGCATCTGAAGCAAAGCTCTGCCTTGCTTGAAAAGGCATGTCAGTATGTTTGGGATGCACAAGATGTTGATTCTGACATGCCAAGCAGTCTGGATGTCGCCATATTGCTCAGTCAGTTAAGTGCTGATGAGACGACGATTATTGTATGTTTACTCAGTGACAGTCGTCTACGCTCAACTGAATTTCACAAGCGCATTCAACATGAATTTTCAGACGAAGCACTTCACATGGTTCAGAGCCTGGAAAAACTGCATGGATTTAAAGCCAGTCGATCCGATGGTCTTGAGCAGTCTGAGCGCCTGAGGAGAATGTTGTTGGCCATGGTTGATGACGTGCGCGTGGTGCTCATCAAACTCGCATACAGGGTGCAGCGGCTCAGAGAGCTGTCCAAGGCAGATGAAGAGACACAAAAAGCCATTGCCTCAGAATCACTTGAAATCTTTTCACCCATTGCCAATCGCTTGGGTATCGGACAACTGAAATGGGAACTCGAAGATTTATCATTCCGCTATTTGCAACCTGAAACCTATAAACGCATTGCAAAGATGCTTGAGGAAAAAAGAGGCGAACGTGAGACCTATATTAAACAGGTTGTCGCAGGAATTGGTACGTTACTCAAAGCTTCCGAGATAAATGCCAGGATTTATGGCAGGCCAAAACATATCTATAGTATCTGGTCAAAAATGACGCATAAAGACAAACAGTTCTCAGAATTGTTTGATGTTCTGGCTATAAGGGTCACGGTAAGCACCATCGCAGAGTGTTATACCGCTCTGGGACTGATACACGGTCGCTGGCATCATATTCCTAATGAGTTTGATGATTATATTGCCAACACCAAAGCCAATGGCTATCAAAGTCTGCACACGGCCGTGTATGGGCCTGAGGGAAAAGCTGTCGAAATTCAGATCAGGACGAAAGCCATGCACGAGTTTGCAGAATTTGGTGTGGCAGCACACTGGCGTTATAAAGAGCGAAGCAAACAGGACGAAGTGCTGGAAAAAACAATTCATTCCGTACGAAGATTATTGGAAACATCTGAACATGATGATGAGGAACTTTTAGGCAGTTTTAAAACTGAGTTGTTCTCTGACCGAGTATTTGTGTTAAGCCCTGACGGCAAAATCATTGACTTGCCGCAGGGCGCAACCCCTCTTGATTTTGCCTATGGCATTCACACAGAAGTCGGGCACAAATGTCGAGGCGCAAAAGTGAACGGTCAAATCGTACCGCTAACCACGCCACTTCAAAATGGTGTGCAAGTCGAAATTTTAACGACAAATCACGCAGCCCCAAGCCGAGACTGGCTCAATCCGAATCTGGGTTATATCACCAGCAACAAGGCACGCGCAAAAATAAAAGCCTGGTTTCGGCAACAGAATTATGAGCAAAATGTGATGGATGGTAAAATCGCAATCGATCGTGAACTCAAACGCATGCATATTTTAAACCCTGATACGCATAAAGCCATCGCGCATTTTAAAGTGAATAGTGAAAAAGAGTGGCAAGCTAAAGTTGGCCGTGGCGATATTACATCAGCTCAGTTAACGCAGGGTTTAAACCAGATTTATGCCAACAAATCATTGAAGGCACTCCCCTTTAAACCCAAAGCGAACAAGAGAGGCAGTGCAGATCCATCGATCAATGTTTGTGGTGTAGGTAACCTGTTATCCTATATGGCCAACTGCTGTAAACCCGTCCCCGGTGATGAGATCATTGGCTTTATCACCCAAGGCCATGGGGTTTCGGTTCATCGCCCTGATTGCACAAACATACTCAACCTGGGGCATGACAAGCAAAAGCGACTCATTTCTGTTGAGTGGGCAGATCATGATCATCAAACATTTGAGATCAACCTTGCAATCGAAGCCATTGATCGAACAGGTCTGTTAAAAGACATTACAAGCATACTTTCCGACCTGAAAGTAAACGTACTCAGTGTTCAGACTTTATTAAACAAGGATACGCAAGTGGCAGATATTCAAGCCATGATGGAAATAAAAGACCTTGAACAACTGCAAAAAGTCACTGACAAAATCATGCAGTTACAGAATGTACTTCAGGTTTATCGGCAGAACGCATAAGCCTTCGGCTTAGAATAGAATGATTTCTGAAAGATGTGGGGCAAGAACCCGAAAGGTCTATCATTGTATTCACGTGAATTTGCCAATGTCTTGTGTTTCTTTGCCGGAACTACGGATAGACCAACAATCGAATGCCGGTAGCACTGTGGTTTGATGGTGCATGTCATGATTTGGAAATCTTTGGAGGAGAGGTTGGAGGCAGGGGCGAGAATCGAACTCGCGAATAAAGGATTTGCAGTCCTCCGCCGTAGCCACTGAGCCACCCTGCCGTTAACAACCATGTAAAAAAAAGGGGAGCTGTAATCCTCCCTTTTTAATTTGGAGCGGGTAACCGGGCTCGAACCGGTGACCTCGACCTTGGCAAGGTCGCGCTCTACCAACTGAGCTATACCCGCTAACGGGGCGAATAATGCCGTCTGTTTTGCCATTGTCAAAGGTAACGATGCGATAACTATTTTGTCACTTGTGTGAGCATGATGTTTGGCGGGCGAAAGAAGGATGTTAGTCGTGTGGACGTCGATTGGAGGCAGGGGCGAGAATCGAACTCGCGAATAAAGGATTTGCAGTCCTCCGCCGTAGCCACTGAGCCACCCTGCCATATGAATCAATATGAATAGAACAAAAAAAAAAGGGCCCTTGCGGACCCTTTATATATGGAGCGGGTAACCGGGCTCGAACCGGTGACCTCGACCTTGGCAAGGTCGCGCTCTACCAACTGAGCTATACCCGCAATCGGCGCGAATAATGACGAGCAGGCGTGAGCTGTCAAGTTTTAGATGCATATTTTTTTATGAAGGCCAGTTGTAATGAATCCGCAACGAATCCGGTAGGCGAAGCCATTTATTTATGGCAATATATGTTCAGTCCGACTAACACCACTCTGTAACACAGGGAGAGTTCTATTGAACGCACAAGACCGTAAGATTTATATTCTTGATACCAATGTGCTGGTGCATGATCCGAATGCGCTGCAACGTTTCGATGAGCATGATGTGGTGCTGCCGATTGTCGTGCTTGAAGAGATGGATAAGATCAAAAAAGGGCTGGATGAATTAGCTCGCAACGTACGCGAAGCATCACGTCAGCTGGATGAACTCAGTGAAGCGTGCGAGGACCTTTCCAAGGGTTGTTTGTTGCCCGGTGGCGGCAGGCTTTATTTCGAGATGTCGCACCAGGAGGCACTTGAATTATTGCCGGAATCACTGGCCAGAAGCGGCGGTGATAATCGTATCATTGCGGTCAGTCTCTCGGTGCAGAAGGAGCATCCTGATCGTCAGGTCATTCTGGTTTCCAAGGACATCAATCTGCGCGTCAAATCACGTGCTCTGGGGCTGAAAACTGAGGATTACCGTTCTGATCGTGCGATCAGTGATCTCTCTATTTTACCAAGCGGTAAGGTGCGACTCGATCTCGATACCTGGACTACCATGGCAGAGAATATGGAAGTGAGCGAGCACGATCACGGCAACCATTATGTTGTTACCTGGCCGGAAGAGATGGAACTGCCATACATTAAATCCTTTGTGGTATTGCCGGGTGAGCGCGAAATCGCCATGCAGTGCACGCAGATCGATGAAGGGCGCAGAGTACATATCTGTGATATCACATCCTATCGCCATGAGCGGCATGCCATCTGGGGTATTCAGGCCAAGAACCTTGAACAGAATATGGCCATGAATCTGTTGATGGATGCCGAGCTTGATCTGGTTGGCATACTGGGCCTTGCCGGCTCCGGTAAAACATTGCTGGCACTGGCGGCGGGCCTGCATCAGACACTGGATATGGGCCTGTATGAAAAGATTCTGGTGACACGTGCGACTGTTCCAATGGGACAGGATATCGGTTTCCTGCCAGGAACGGAACGTGAAAAGCTTGAGCCTTGGATGGGCGCGATTACTGACAATCTTGCTCTGCTGCTGGGTGATGAGGCACAGAATGTCGCCGATATACTCGGTCAGCATCGCATTGAGATTGCTGCGCTTTCTTATGCTCGCGGTCGTACCTTTACCAAAACCTGGCTGATTGTTGATGAGGCTCAGAACCTGACTCCCCATCAAATGAAAACCATTGTCACACGTATGGGTGAGGACTCGAAAATTATTATTCTTGGCAATAACGCCCAGATTGATACGCCATACCTGACTGCGCATACCAATGGCCTTACGCATGCAGTGTCATCTTTTGCAGGCTGGGAACATGCTGGTCTGATCGCCCTGAAAGCCAGTGAACGATCACGCCTAGCAGCCAAGGCAGTTGAGGTGCTTTAACGCGGGCTGTGAAAAATCCAGGTCGATGCTCTCAGGGGGACTCTGAAAATCGCGGGCTAGTTGACGGGTGTCATGAGCCAGCTAAGAGCATCGGCTTTGTTTTTGAATACATTAAGCTCTTTGTGGCTGCTTGGATCCAGATTCCGGTAGGTGATGTACATTTGTGCCAGACCGAATGACAGGGTTGAGTTTACAACAATGGCAAGCCTTGATTTAACATGCTCATTGTCAGTTTTACGAGCGATTATGCCAAGGGTTATCAGGCCTTTGGTGGTTAGGTTCATTTCGCTGATCTGGCTGAAATCCAGCAGCTCGTTAAATGACTGGTAATCAGAACTACCTTTGATGTCGTGCTGATAACGTGTCAATGCATCGATGAATTCATTGTCTGAAGCTTCACCAGTCCAGGTTGTAATAATCAGTTGATTCGTTTGATCTATTTCGTGATTTACAGCCATTTGACCTACAGCAGTAATGCGATGTGCTTGGCATTATGCTCCCTGAAGTTTCTTATCCAGGATAATAGACGAAAAGATGAATGATTATAAGCTAAATAACTGTAATTCGAGCCGTTTTTTTTAAGGGTCTGCCGTTGTTTTGAGGTTAGGAGCTGAATCCAGACTTAGCTGCGATGTAGCAACCAGGCGTGGTACAAGCTCATGGAAGTATGAAATCAGACCGGTGTTAGTCAGCAATAAGTCAGACGACCCTTGATAAGGGGGCTGGCGGGTTGAGCGTGGTCGTTCAGTCGGTCGAAGGCCATGCCTGATTTGAATGAATGAACTGAATCCGGGCTTCGCAGGGGCGTATGTACTCGGCCAGCTGCAGATCAAGTACACGCAGGTCTGCATCGGAAATATCATTGGCAGCTTTTTGGCGGCTTATAATTTGTTGTCTTAATGTTCTTTTATCGATATCCAGCCAGTAGAAGAGCAGGGCGACTTCACATTCGTTTGCCAGGTCAAACAGGCTATGTCGTGAATCAGGATGCAGGAAGGTGGCATCGAGAATGACCGAAAAACCGGCTTTCAGGGCGATCCTTGCATCGCTGAACATTGCCTTGTAGGTGATGGCATGCATTTCCGCGCCATAGAGCTCGAGCTCGGGATAATCAGAAGCGATACGTTTGCGTGTGGCATCGGTGCGAATGATGATCGCCCGTTCCACACCACAGCCGAGCAGGGCAAGATGGCTTTTACCGCTACCGGACAATCCGCCAATGGCAAACAGTTTAGCTGAAACAGGTTTTGTGTATGCGGCAGCCAGTGTGAAATATTGTTTTCCCTCTTCATGTGAAGCCGCCTGTTCGGCGAGATCCAGTTCATCAGCCAGAAGGCATGCGACTTTCCCGCGCACACAGGCTCGGTAATAAAGATAATAACGCATCAGCATCAGACCTGCGTAATCGCCTGTGTGTTCCAGATAACGCGACAAAAATCGCATGGCCAGTTCAGGGTGGTGATGGGCATCCAGATCCATGGCCAGAAATGCCACATCGTTCATTATATCGATAACGCTGAATTCATCGTTGAATTCGATGCAGTCGAACAGGTGTGGATCCCGATTGAATAGCGTGATGTTCCCGAGGTGCAGATCTCCGTGGCAGTGGCGTACAAAACCATTCCATTGCCGCTCGATCAGAAGTTTGGAAAATTTCTGTTTTGCCTGTTCGGCATAGTCGGAGAGCTGTTGCATTGTTGAATATGACAATGCCCGACCAATGTGCTTTTCTGCGATGACAAGGTTGCTCTGTATATGCACATCAAGCAGTAGGGCATGGTCGATTCGACTGCTGCAGACAGCCGCTTCCAGCTTGTGGAACAGTGCGGTTTTCCTGGCTAGAATATCCAGCCAGATCGGGTCGAAGTGGTTGCTTGTGAGTCTTTGCTTAAGCAGGTCTGATTGCGCGAACTGCTTCATCTTCAGGCAATAATCGATGGTTTTACCGGTTCCGTTCAGGTTGCAGGCGTCGTTGACTCTGTTGACAGGCAGTACATCCAGATAAATCTCGGCTGAGAATCTGCGGTTCAGTTCTAGTTCGCGCTCACAGTAATACTTGCGCTGTGCAAGTGTGGAAAAATCGAGAAAACCTAAATCAACCGGCTTCTTGATTTTGTAGGCAAATAAACCGGTGAGAAACACCCAGGAAATATGAGTTTGGATCATCTCTATCCGGTGAACAGGGTGCGGATAAAACTCAGCTGAATAAAACGAACGAAGCTGATCAGACAGCTCAGGCATGCCTATGTACCAAACAAAACAGGCTCCGGAAAACCGGAGCCTGTGACAAACAAGAGCTGTAATTGCATCAGCCGTGGTTGATGAACATGCCCCGGTTGATATCACCGATGCTGATCATACCGGTTAGCACACCATCATCGACTACAGGAATACGGCGCAGGTTTTTCAGGCCCATGTAGGATGCAGCTTTCAGGACCGGCGTGTCGGACTCCACAGTCATAGGATCAGGGGTCATGACCTCTTTCACCTTCATGCACATCACACGTTTGTAGTTCTCTTCCATCTCTTCGAAGTCGCGACCTGTTTTGGCATCGTGAATGTATTCGCCGAAATTGGGGTACAGCGGCAGCATGCTGTCGCGGATAGTGATAATGCCGATCAGTTTACCCTGGTCATCATCAGAGACTACCGGCAGTGATCCACAGCGGCGCATAACCATTTTTTGTGTGGCATCATGCAGCGTGTCGCCTGCCTTACAAGTGAGACTGCCACGTGACATTACTTCAGAAACTTTCATGATTCCTCCCAATAAGAGAAACGACCGGGATCAATTGGCCGTTTTCAAGGCGCAGCATATCATGGAATTCACAGCTTGTGCATAGACATATTTGATATGAATATGTTGACAGCTGAATATGAGGCGGTATGTTTCCGCGCCTCAATATAGGTGCAGCGAAGGCTGTAAGGAGCAAAGAAACGTGGCAAATCATGTATCAGCACTGAAACGATCTCGTCAGGATCAGAAAAAACGTCTGCAGAACCGCACTCAGAAATCTGCAATGCGCACTGTAATCAAAAAGGTTTTGGTCGCTGTAGAAGCTGGTGACAAAGACACTGCAACTGTAGCGCTGCGTCAGGCAACTTCCCTGCTTGATCGCGCTGGCCGTAAAAATCAGATTCACGCGAGTCAGGCTTCACGCCGTGTATCGCGTCTGAATGCGAAAGTAAAAGCTATCGCCTGATTATCTAGTTTTTTAAAAAGCCCACCTGACCATCCGGTTCGGTGGGCTTTTTTTTGCCATAAATTCTGTAGGGTATCTGGCGGCATGGAGGGCTCCTGAGATGAAAATCTTAATCATCGGCGCATCACGCGGTATCGGATTCGAACTTGTGCGCCAAGCTATGGATGCAGGGCATACGGTGACCGCCCTGGTGCGCGACAAGTCGGTGTTCGACGGGGTTAAGCACAAGCGGTTCAAGGTTCGCGTGGGCGATATCACGACCAGAAATATAGTTGAGGGTGCCTGTATCGGTCAGGACGCAGTCTGTATTGCGGTAGGTATGATACCATCGAGTAAGAAGGTGACACTGTTTTCTGAAGGTACTGCCAATGTATTATCCGGCATGAAAAAGGCCGGGGTTAAACGTTTACTGGCCGTCACTGGAATTGGTGCAGGTGATAGCAAGGGACACGGTGGTTTCTTCTTTGAAAAGCTCACCCTTGCGGCACTTCTCCGGCACGTCTATGACGATAAGAACAGGCAGGAGGCATTGATCATGGCCAGTACATGCGACTGGACGATTGTGAGGCCTGCCTTTCTCACACGAATGGATAAAACAGGTGATTACCGGGTTCTGACCGATCTTGAAGGTTGCAAGGTGGATAAGATTTCACGAGCTGATGTGGCTCACTTCATGTTGACTGAACTGGAAGCGCCTAACTATATCCATCAAACACCTTTACTGACTTACTGACGTCATAACCCTATGCTGCGAACAGGACTTGGTATTCGAAATTGAGCTGATATCATATCCTGTGGAGGGTCGAGATGAATAAACCTAAAAAAATTTCCACTTCCGATTATGAAAAAGCGCTGGCAGATATCTATGTCGAGCTGGTAAAATGGCAGTACTGGATTAAAGAAAAAGGCCTGCGCGTGATGATTGTGTTTGAAGGTCGCGATGCGGCGGGCAAGGGCGGGACTATCAAGCGCCTGATGGAGCCTCTGAATCCACGTGGTTGTAATATTGTGGCACTGCCTGCCCCTTCAAACCGGGAAAAAACGCAGTGGTATTTTCAGCGTTATGTGCAGCATTTCCCTGCGGCTGGCGAGATCGCTGTCTTTGATCGCAGCTGGTACAACCGCGCCGGCGTAGAACGCGTCATGGGCTTTTGTAGTGATGCAGAATACAGAGAGTTTCTGCGTTCCTGTCCGGAATTTGAACGCATGATCGTACGCTCGGGAATTATTCTTCTAAAATACTGGTTTTCAGTTAGTGATGAAGAGCAGGAGCGTCGTTTCCAGAAGCGGGCTACCGATGCGACCAAACATTGGAAGCTGAGCCCTATGGATCTGGAATCCAGGGACCGTTGGGTGGAATACTCTAAAGCCAAAGATGAGATGTTTTTCTATACTGATATTCCGGAAGCACCGTGGTCTGTCGTCGATGCCGATATTAAAAAGGCCGCACGTTTGAATTGTTTAAGTCATGTTCTGGGGGCAATCCCCTACAAGGACATTATGCCAGCGCCTTTGGAGCTTCCACCTCGTAAGCAGCAGGGGAGTTATGCGAGGCCGGACATGGAAACGCAGACATTTGTACCGAAAAAATATTAAGCAGCTGAAACAACATCAGCTCTGGTGATTATTTCGCTTTTTTACCATTGTTTATTCTGCTTGCGTTGGCACCGCGAAAACCAAAAAACAGGGCGACCAGAGCCAGCGGCATGGCGGGAATCCACCACTGAACAGTTGAGGCCAGCTCTTCACGATATTCACGAAGCAGGAGTATGGCGAACAGACAAACGCCGAAAATGACAATATCCATGATTTGCGTATTTTTCTTTTCCATAACATCAGCCCCTGTCATTCAATGTCGCTATCTTAGGGCCTGCTGACATAAAATCCAAGCTCAGTGACTTGGCTGTTTTGATGGACCTGCAAGGTATTTCAAGTACAAAATACCTGATTCGGATCAGTTTGAGCAAGAAGGTGGTGGCCAAAAATGGCATTGATCATCACGGGCGGTAATGTGATATTCGAATCAAAACTCACAGCCACTCTTCTACTTCTTGCAATACATTCATTTCTCTTGATCTTAAACACAGTTTCCTACCAGCAACGTCCGAGGGTTACGCCTTTTGCTGCAACTTTATTTTGAAATTATTGCGTCTTTTCATTGTCTGTTTCGTCTTTAGTTAAGGACACCACGTTGTGGCAGTCCTAGCTTCAATGACAGGAGAAAAAATGATGAAACGTATGCATATCCATATCGCAGTAAATAACATGGCAGACAGTATAGGGTTTTATTCAACCATCTTTGATCTTAAACCAACAGTTGAACGTGAAGATTATGCCAAATGGGAGGTGACTGAACCCGCTGTCAATTTTGCGATCTCCAACCGAGGGCATGCGAGCGGCATCAATCATCTGGGTATTCAAGTTGAATCTGAATCTGAGTTAAAAGAAACTGCCGATCGACTGCAGAAAGCTGAAATAACATCATCTGCGCAACAAGGGGCTTCCTGTTGTTATGCGCATTCGAACAAACACTGGGCAATGGATCCTCAAGGTGTTGCATGGGAATCATTTCACACCCTGAGTGAGAGTCCGGTTTTTGGTGAAGATACACAATCGCATAACGCCGATGAATCATCAGCCTGTTGCATTCCACTGAGTCAATCCGATTCAGACGATGAGGATGTGGCATGTTGTCTGCCCAATGAAAATGATGCCACACACTGTTGTGCATGACATCGGTAGATAAAAACTGATAATGATAACAAGCAGCGTAATTGATTTTACGCTGTTTGTTTGATTATACATCTACATATAAAACATTAAGGGTAATCACTCATGAGCATGACTGAACAAATATGGACCGAATACCATAGAAAACTACTCTCTTTTATCAAAAAACGGGTGAGTGATGATGCCATGGCAGAAGATATCCTGCAGGAAATTTTTGTAAAAGTGCACCGTCGAATTGATTCACTCAAAGAGGAGATCAAGCTGGAAAGTTGGCTCTATCAAATTGCAAGAAATACAGTCTATGATTATTACCGCACCCATAAACCAACAGAAACCCTGCCCGAAGAGCTCATTCAACCCGATATCGAACAAAATGAATCCGCCAAACAGGAGCTGGAATCCTGTTTGGAGCCTATGATTAATCAGTTATCAGAGAGATACCGCGACGCAGTATATTTATCTGAAATCAAAGGTATGAATCAGAAGGACGTTGCCATTCAACAGGGTATTTCACTATCCGGTGTGAAATCCAGAATCCAGCGGGGACGCAAGTTATTAAAAGGTCTCTTACAGGACTGTTGTGAAATTGAACTGGATAAAAAAAATAAGCTGGTTGATTTTTCGAAAAAACCTGGAAAAGAGGATTGTTGCTAGGGAAACGCTGATTTGTTCGGTGTTTTCTGGCAGTCCATGGGTGACTTCCAGACTGCGTAAGAAGGTTGCCTTGAAAGCAAAAGAAAAACGATGTTTTTCTTTTGCGAGCTAATTTTTGGCAGTAGCCAATAAATCAGCATCTACCTGGCAAAAGTTGCAATCTCCTGCATGGTGACATCCGTGACCCGGATTAGCTTTTTGCATCCAGTGAGCACGCCCTCATTCCTTATGGGCTGCACGAAACCAATCCCGACCCTCCCTATTTCTACCTCGTTGTGGCGAAAATGCTGCGGTAAGTGTGGCTGCAATGTGAGAATTAAGGTTTTATTCATCTGGTCGTTTTACTATGCTGCGTTCCGCCAGACCAGTCTGTTCAGGAGATGGAGAACTTTTTGTCCGAGAATATTCGCGAGATACCCTACAACTACACATCCTATTCAGATCGTGAAATCGTTATTCGATTTCTTAGCGAAGATGCCTGGGATGACCTGAATGTATTGCGCACCCAGCGCCGTACTGGCCGTTCTGCCCGCATGCTGTTTGAGATCCTTGGTGATCTCTGGATAGTAGAGCGCAACATTTACCTGCGTAATGACCTGCTGAATAGTCAGAAACGGCGCCAGAAAATGTACCAGCGCCATTACGATCGTCTGGCGCGTATCTCGAAAGGGGCATCAGATAATCCTCGTGCGCAGAAAATTGCGGCTTGCACCAGCCGTATGCTGGAAGAGTTTTATGCATGGTTTGATGAGGAGCCGCTACGCCGTAAAAGGGCGCGTAAGGCCTTTGCCAAACATACGCATCCGAACAATGTCCATTTTGATGCCTATACCCTGACGCACCATGCAACCGATGCCACAGACTGGCGCCATCATGCTCCGTTCTGTGTGTTAACACCTGACTCGGCCGATGAGCTGCCTGGTCTGATTCGCGCTACGGCCGAGCAGGATCTGGTGGTGATTCCACGCGGTGGAGGAACCGGCCTGTGCGGTGGTTCGGTACCCCTGTCCAATAATGCCGTGTTGATCAATGTTGAGAAGCTGGATCAGATCGGCTCTATTCTCCCCCAGAATATTGGCGACAAAGGTGAAGTCGCGACGATTACAGCTGGTGCAGGAGCGGTGACCGGCAAGGTGATGGAGGCTAGCCAGCCTCACGTATTTGCAACCGACCCTACCAGCCTCTGGGCTTGCACCATCGGTGGCAATGTTGCATCCAATGCCGGTGGTAAACATGCGGTGATATGGGGCACCTGTGTCGATAACCTGCTTTCATGGAAGATGGTGACACCGGACGGTAACTGGCTGCTGGTGGAGCGTATCAACCACAATATGGGCAAGGTGCATGATGAGCAGGAAGTTTGCTTCCGCCTGCTCAAGACCGATTCGCTTACCGGTTCACAGATCAGTGATGAAATTCTGCCCATCAAGGCATCAGACTTCCGTAAAGAGGGGCTGGGTAAGGATGTTACACGCAAAGCCATGGGCGGGCTTCCAGGTGTGCAGAAAGAGGGTACCGATGGCTTTATCGTGGAAGCTACATTCATACTGCATCGTGCCTTCGAAGTAACCCGTACCGTATGCTGTGAATTTTTTGGCCAGGAACTCTCTGACGCGACCAAGGCCATGGTGAAGATCAAGCACCATGTTGATGAGCTGGAAGGCGCGCACCTGGAAGGTTTGGAGCACTTTGACGAGAAATATGTCAAAGCGATCGAATACATTTCCAAATCACCCCGCCGCGAGGCACCGCGTGTGGTGTTGTTGATCGATGTGTCCGGAGATGAAGAACATGCTGTAGGCAAGGCCTGTGCTGATATCTGTCGCATTACCTCCAACGGCAATGGTGAAGGTTTTGTGGCTACATCCGCAGCTGATCGCAAACGTTTCTGGGGCGATCGCGGTCGCATGGCGGCCATTGCCAAGCATACCCGTGCCTTCAAAATGAATGAAGATGTGGTGATTCCGCTGGATCGATTGTCGGAATATAACGATTACGTCGAACACCTGAATATCGACAACTCGATTCTCAATAAAAAGGATGCGATTGAAGCGATTTCTGCCTACCTCAATGATGCGCGTAAACGCATTTCCGGCAACCGGCTGGAAACCAGTGATCTGAATCTCGATGATGATCCATACCTGACTGAGAAGCTCGATCAATGCATTCAACTGATTGCGAACACAAACGAAAACTGGTGTCGTTTGCTCAAAGGCATGGATGAACCGGCCCGCGAAGTGGCACACCTGCTTGAGGGCATCACATACAAAGGCTCTGAACCGCTGTTCCGGGTGATCCAGCGCTCAGCGTTGCGCATCTCTTATCGTGAAGAGGTGGAAAAACCGCTGTTTGATATGCTGCGTGGACATGATACGCTGATTGATGGGCTGAAGAAGGCGCATAAAAAAGCACTTTCCGGCCGTATTGTCGTAGCCACTCACATGCATGCCGGTGATGGCAATGTGCATACCAATATTCCGGTCAATTCCAACGATTACTCGATGATGAAAAAGGCACATCGTGTGGTTGAGAAGGTGATGGCCAAAGCTGTTGAACTGGGCGGTGTGATTTCCGGTGAACATGGTATCGGAATCACCAAACTCGAATACATGGATAAAACGATTCTGCAGGAGACGGCAGAATACCTGAAGCGTGTGGATCCCGGCCATCTGTTTAATCGCGGAAAACTCCTGCCGGACACCGATCTGCGTTTGACTTACACACCGAGTTTCAACTTGCTGGAAATGGAGTCGATGATACTCGAAGCGGCTGATCTGACTGACCTTTCCGAAGCCATTTCTCCATGCCTGCGTTGCGGCAAGTGCAAACCGGTCTGCAATACCCACTTCCCGCGAGCCAATATGCTGTATAGTCCGCGCAACAAGATTCAGGCATCTGGTGCCATGATCGAAGCCTTCCTGTATGAATCGCAGACAGGATCAGGCATCTCATTTGAACAGTTCGAAGGCATGCATGATGTCGCCGATCACTGCACGATCTGTCATAAGTGTGAATCGCCGTGTCCTGTGAATATCGATTTCGGTGACGTCACCGAAAAAATGCGCGCACTGCTCAAGGATAAGGGACAGACCAGATTTAATCTGGGTTCAAAGCTCTCCATGTTGTTTCTGACGTTACAGGATCCCAATGCAGTACGCTTCATGCGTGAAGTTGTGATTCGCTGGGGTTATGCGGGTCACCGTATGCTGAACCGTCTGGGCAAGATGTCAGGCTTGGTGAAAGCGGAACCGGCAGCCAGCCGCAATCTCGAGGGTGTGCAGGCGCAGTTGATTAACTTCATTGAGCGGCCCCTGCCAGCTCTGAAAGCTGGAACTGCACGCCAGAAGCTGGGCATTGAGTCCAGTGACAAGAATATGATTCCGATACTGCGTGACCCGAAAAAAGCCAATGGCCGGACTGTTTTCTATTTTCCGGGCTGCGGTTCCGAGCGCTTGTTTTCTCAGGTAGGGCTGGCTACACAGGCCATGTTGTACGATCTGGGTGTCAATGTGGTATTGCCACCTTCCTATCTCTGCTGCGGTTATCCCTCTACAGCCAGTGGTGACCATAAGAAGGGTGATCAGATCACCTATGACAACAGGGTACTGTTTCACCGTATCAAGAATGCGCTCTCTTATCTCGATTTTGAGGCGGTGATTGTTTCCTGCGGCACCTGTTACGACCAGCTGACCAAGTATGAACTGGGGCAGGTGTTCCCAAATGCACCATTGATTGATATCCATGAATATCTGATGGAACAGGGTGTGAAAACCGAAGCCGTGAGCGGTGCTGAGTATATGTATCACGTGCCATGTCATTCTCCGCTCAAACGTCATGGAACCAAAGCGGCCATTGAAACGCTGTTGGGCCAGGACGCGGTAAAATCGGAAGATTGCTGCGGTGAGGCCGGAACGCTGGCTGTCGCACAACCTGCTATTGCTGGCAAGATTCGCATGCGCAAGGAAGAGCAGATGCAACTGGCCAAAGCACAGTTGCCGGGTGATGCACCGCAAAAGATTCTCACATCGTGTCCCTCATGCCTGCAGGGCCTGTCACGACTGGAAGGGGAAACCGGCGTCGAGGCTGATTATATTGTTATCGAACTGGTCAAACATCTGCACGGCGAGGATTGGCAGCAACAGTTTATCCAGAAGGTCAAAAGCGGCGGAATCGAACGGGTGCTGATGTAGTATGTCAGTGACCAGGTTGTTATTGATTGTATGCCTATTCTCACTGGCCGCCTGTGCCAGTGGTCCACCACGCAATGTCGATGACGCCTGTAAAATTTTTAAGGAGAAAGATGACTGGTACGAATATGCCAACGACTCTTACGAGACGTGGGGTGTACCGGTGCATGTGCAGATGGCTATTATGTGGCAGGAGTCGCGCTTTCGTGCCCAGGCCAAAACGCCCAAAGATACATTGCTTGGATTCATTCCATACGGCCGGATTAGCTCAGCTTACGGATATGCGCAGGTTAAGGATGAAACCTGGGATTGGTATATTGATCAGTCCGGCAACTGGGGTGCGGACCGGGATGATTTCGAAGATGCCACTGATTTTATCGGCTGGTATGGCACCTATTCCCATAAAACCCTGGGTATCTCCAAATGGGATGCCTATAACCAGTATCTGGCCTATCACGAGGGGCATGGCGGCTGGAAACGTAAAACCTATAACAAAAAACCGTGGTTGATTCAGGTGGCTAAAAAAGTAAAGCGCAAAGCCGCCACCTACAGTGCCCAGCTCAAACGCTGCAAAGGCGATTTGGATGACGGTAGCTGGTTCTAGCTCATCCATGCGCCTCGCCCTTGGGGCGGAGCCCGTGCAGATAGCTGTCCCTGCAGGATTACGGTGATTGAAGTCTCAAGCCCAATAGCTTTCGAATGACTAAGGGCGGGAGAACCCTGTAGTCTCTGTTGATCCCGGTACTGTCAAATGACTTGCATTTGTATTCAGGCAAAAGAGCCGTCTGCCTGTGGTTTACCCAGATCTCAGCGTTGGCCGCTGTTTCTTATGCTACCATTCTCGAAGATCAAGATGGATAGCGTTGTCGCTGCTCAAGTTATTCTGCGAGAGTGTTAAGCGTTTCGTTGGGGGGTATTTGTTTGCACGCATTTGGCACACCTTTTCGAATACCACGGTTCCTGTAATATTTTTCTATCGCAGAATATGCACCTGTTGAATGTATCTATTGGGTACATGGTTTTTCCAAAGTATTTTAATCGTTCCATGGTATTTACATCCTGTTTGGAGAGTGCTTAAAGCTCTGTTTTAATTATTTTTAGTGCTGAAAAAAGTACTGCAGTGAATGTCTGTCGCTCAGCCTTCACGGCGATCAACAACCAGACTGTTTCCATCAATTTTTTTGGACTGGTGTTTGATGCCGGCAATAACTTCAGTTGCTGCAAGATGCGACCTGAATTTTCCCGGTGAACATATGGCTGCACTGACTGAAAGGCTTGCCAGAGC
This sequence comes from Mariprofundus sp., assembly GCA_021772835.1. Lineage (GTDB taxonomy): Bacteria > Pseudomonadota > Zetaproteobacteria > Mariprofundales > Mariprofundaceae > Mariprofundus. The sequence continues at coordinate 19,985 of JAJFLE010000018.1, read as the reverse complement.
AAACTGCCTGATATGACCGAGCCGGTCTGTCGCTTCGATAAAACCGCGTTCTTTTTCGCTATCATTATAGAGTAACAGCGATTGCTCAGAGAAGAGCTGAAGCATATTCCAGATTCTGGATTCCCACGCTTCACTGGAGAAGATCATGACAAAATCATCGCCGCCGATATGTCCGACAAAATCCCCATCCAATATCGTTTGGCTCAGGAGATCGGCAACCAGACAGATCATGTTGTCGCCACGCTCAAAGCCATATTTATCGTTAAAGGCCTTGAAATTATCGAGGTCGAAATGACTGAGTACAAAACTGTCATTTTTATCAATGCGTAACTGTACTTCGCTGGCAATACGAACATTGCCCGGCAAACCGGTTAACGGATTGCTGTGCAGGGCATGTGCGACCTGAGTTTTAGTGATTTTCTCCAGCAATTCGCGAATGGAAAGTGTTCCGATGTATGTATCATTATCACAGACTATGATAGGGCAATAGACGAGATCGAATGGGCGACTGGTCGCCATCTGGCTTACCAGTGAAATTGAATCTGCGACCTGAACCACAAGCGGATTCTTAAGCATTAACTTCGAAACCGGTGCGCGGTGATAAAGGCTGTGGGCAAAAGGCTTGGAAAATTCATTGAGCAAGTGATCACGAATGATTGCACCGGACACTTTGCCGTTATCGACGACCGGTAAAGCCTGCAGTTTTGGATTGGACTGAAAACGATTCAGGATGGAGGTTAATCTGTCGCCTGAAGAACAGGGCAGCGTTGTACGCAGGCATAAGGAACCGACCCGTTCATGATTATGCTGTGTTGCGTTGCCAGCATGACTGTCTTTTACAACCGTTGTTGTGGCTGTACGTATGGCTGTTTCCAGTAGTATGTCGGGCACATCCGCTACTGCCTGCTCCTGAGGTCTTCCAAGCAGAAAACCCTGTCCGTAACCGACGCCCATGCTTTGTACAAACAACAGATCTTCGGCGCTTTCAATGCCTTCGGCAACAACCTTGCACCCAACACGTGCGGCCAGATCGACAATCAATTTTACAAACTCAGATTCCACGCAGTTTGAATTGACACCTGATACAAAATACTTGTCCAGCTTGAGGAAATCAGGTTGCAGCTCCGCCAACAGACGAAGGTTGGAATAACCTGCACCAAGGTCATCCATGGCAATGGAAAAGCCCTGGTCCTTGTAGTAATTCACCGCCTGTTTCAATTTCGAAATATCAGTTTGCTGGTGCTCGGTTAGCTCAAGGATGACCCGTTCACTGTCTAATCCAACCTCTTTCAGCATCTGCAGGGTACGGCCACTGCGGAAATCTGGGTTGACCAACACGCTCGGACAAATATTGAGCGCCAGTTTACCAGTCAGTTTACGTGCAGCGAAATTTTCTACTGCTTTGCGTCGGCAAATGTAATCCAGTTCGTCTGCAAGCTGATGATGGTATGCCGTTTCAAACAACATATCAGGCTGGAACAGTACCGAGTTGTCAGGGCCTCGCGATAAGGCCTCATAAGCAAACAGCGCATTGTTAGCAAAGCCAAAGATGGGTTGGAACAATGTATTGATGTCCTGCCGTTGGATAATTGATACCAGCTCTGTCTTGAGTAAATGGCTGTTTTTTTCCAGATCACTGCTTATGCGTTCCACTGTTTTCAATGTTTCCACGGCGTTTACCCCTGTCATCGTATTCGATTACAAATATCTATCGGCAGCGTGTATGACAGCGGTGTGACATGAAGAATGAATCTGCTCCTATCCAGACTTTCCAGTTTCCTGGTAATGGGTTTTACGGTCAGAACATTACCGTTCAGACAAAATAGAATGAGATGAATAGAGCTTGATGTAGGCCAGATGATGGAGCGATGATTTATGGGTCTGAAAATCTCCAAATGGCATGATGGCTATATCAGTGTTTAACCTGCATGTCATGGCGGCTGGGAACGTAAAACCTAGAACCAATAAGCGTAGCTGGTTCAGATGGCCCTAAAAAAAAGTTTATCGCGGATTAGCGGGAAATAGCACCTGGATAGCAGGCTTTTGATCCCCCGCTAGCAGCCTGCCGAGACAAATGTTCAAAATCGGAGAAGAGCGGCAGGGCCGCGGCCGATTTTGAACATTCAGGATCGGGTATCCGAAGGACAGGCTGGTCACGGGGCGCCCTTATTTGGTCCTTTCTTGGGCGGTAAGAAAGGACAGTGAATTCATTCACTTGCAAGATCTATACTTGTCGTCAAATCAGTGCCTCTGTCGATCAATCCCGCGATTGCGCGATGAACAAAAAAAGGGGGGGACGCTTCCCTTCTTGCGATGGCTAGAGCGCTCCGAAGACCTTTTTCAGGATTTCGCTGCTGCGTTTGACCGGGTTTTTGCGGATAGCTGCTTCCTCCGCAGCCATGTAGTGGAAAACGCCCTGCAGGCCTAAATCAAGTACATGCTGGGTGAGGTTGGCTTTAACATCAGGCACAAAAGGCAGTGACTGGTATTGGCCCATGACAGCATCGTAAGACTGAACTGCACCGGCCTGACCTAAAGCCTGCTGTACAACCGGTTTCATTTCATCGGAGAGGGGCTGGCTCATCTTGCCCTTGAAGTATTGTGTGGCGGCATCGTCAGGGCCGTTAAGGATGCTTTTTGCATCATTGATGGTCATGGCTTGAATGGCGTTTCCGAAGATGCGCTTGGCTTTCGGGGTGGCGGATTCGGCGGCGCGGTTCAGTTTCAGTTCCAGATCATCCATCATGTATCCCATGCCGACGGCATGGAGTGCGGATTTTACAGTTTGCAGGTTTTCCGGCAGCGGGATATGAATCTGGGGGTCTTTGTTGAAGCCATCGGTCTTGCTTAATTGGCCAACGACGCGCTCTGAACCCACACGCAGGGCATCTTTCAGGCCGGCAACCATGTCTGAATTACTCAGGCTGGCTAGCGAGGTGGTTGCTGCGGGCTGGCTGGTATTGGTCTCTGCAAGAATTCCGCCGAGTTGATCCATCCAGCCGGCAATAGCGATGCCTGGTGCGGTGAAAAGTAACGCTGAAATTGCAACTGTTTTCCATGCTGATTTAGGCATATGGCGATCTCCAATGGGGCTGCGATGCATTCCAGTCTAGGATGTTGGAGAGGAAAAATCGAATCCTAACTGAGAAACCGCATCTGAAAGTTGCCAATTTACGGGCTGTTGCTGATGCAGCTCCAGGTATGTATTGGCTTTGGAAAAGTGAGCGCAGCCGAAGAAACCCCGATAGGCCGAAAATGGAGAGGGGTGTCTGGCTTCCAGCACCAGATGGCGGGAGGCATCAATGCTGGCTCCTTTATCCTGAGCATATTTCCCCCATAACATGAAGACGAGCCCTTGCCTGTGTTCATTGAGTGCGCTGATGGCGGCATCGGTAAATTTTTCCCAACCACGATTCTGATGCGAGCCGGGTGATTTTTCTTCCACCGTCAGTGTGGCATTGAGCAAAAGCACACCCTGTTTGGCCCATGCAGTCAGACAGCCATGGTCGGGTATTTCAATGCCCAGATCACGTTGCAGTTCTTTATAGATATTGCGCAGAGATGGAGGAATCTTTTCATTGTACGGGACTGAAAAACTCAAGCCATGCGCCTGGCCGGGCCCGTGATAGGGATCCTGACCGAGGATGACCACTTTTACATCTTCAAACGCTGTCTGCTCGAGGGCGGCAAACCAGTTTTCTCTGGTCGGATAGATGTTTGCACGCTTCTGAGTCTCCAGAAATGCGAACAGCTCCAGCATGTAGGGCTGTTTTAACTCTTCAGCCAGATAAGGAGCCCAGGATTCGGATATGTGTGGTACGATTTTCACATGCAAAAGCATAACCGGATTGGCAGAAAATGAGAGCTTGAATTGCACATGCCAACTGGCTTGATCTGCCGCATACATGTTCAGCCGCGGCTGTAACAAGCATGTATGAGCAACCGGTGAGCTTATTACAGCTGAATGGAATTGATTAACACATCGGGGTGATACGGCTTTTGTAGGAACTGCGTGTGATTCAAGTCGGTGAGTTTTTCCCTGATTTCACTCTCGTGGAAACCTGATGTGAGAATTATTTTGCAGCTTGTATCAATATTACGCATCTGTTGCATACACTCAATCCCCCCCATTAGAGGCATGGAGAGGTCCATAATTGTAAGGTCAATCTGTGTATGCCGATGTTGAAACTTTTCCAGCGCATCGACGCCATTGACTGCGGTGGTCACTTCCATGCCATGCTCTTCTAGCATAGCTGTGGCGGCTTCAAGAATGTCGGCTTCATCATCGACCAGCAGCACCCGTCCTTTCAGTGGTTTCATTGTGCGAGTTTGATCGGGGACGTTGATGTCTTCGCTTTCACAGAGTGGGAAGCAGACCTGGAATGTCGTTCCTCGATTGATTTCACTGTCGATGACAATGAACCCATCATGTCCGCGAATGATACCAAGTACGGCGCTCATGCCGAACCCGTGTCCATCCTGCTTGGTAGTGAAAAACGGTTCAAAGATCTGTTGCTGGGTTTCGCTACTCATGCCACAGCCATTATCACTTACTTCAAGTACCAGATAATCTCCTTCACCCGGAATGGGGGGAAGATAGTGTGGCAGAGGTCGGGGTTTGAAGTGGTGCCGATAGGTCGACACACGGACAAGGCCGCTGTTTCCCTCGATGGCATCGGCAGCGTTTTTAACCAGATTCAGTACAATTTGCTGAACCTGAGTAGCATCGGCCTGAACGACGAGGTTTTCGTTGTCCAGATCCAGCTCGATCATGATCGACTTGGACAGCGAGACCTTGAGAAAGTCGGTAATCTCTTTTACCTGATGCGCAATGTTGAGTTTTTGAACGATAAACTGACCGCGCCCGGAATATGCGAGCATCTGTCTGCACAGGTTGGCTGCCTTATCCGATGCGGAGTTGATACGTCCGAGATATTCGCTGATGCCCAGCCCCTGTTTCTGTTTTCGCTCGATCAGTGCCGTATTACCGATAATTGCGGTAAGAATGTTATTGAAATCGTGGGCAATGCCACCGGCCAATAGCCCCATACCTTCGAGTCGCTGCGAGTGCTCGAGCTGCTGGTGCATCAGCTCTTTTTCGGTCACATTACGTAAGATCCAGATGTTTCCCTCATGCCTGCTGCCGTGATGAATCGGGATGAAATCGATTTCGAGATACCTGCTGTCACGGGTTTTGACGGTGAGGCCACTTACGGGGCTCTCCTGATCAATGGATATCTTCAAAGCGGATGGATGAGAGCTGTTCTTTTGCAGGGCTTGTATCCACTGCGTTCTGCCTTGACCAATCAGTGACAGGGAATCATCGAGACAAAGTAATTCATAAATACATTTGTTGGTCAGGACCACTTTGTGTTCCGCGTTCTCAAATACGATGCCTCCCTTGAAATTCTCAAGCAGTGATTCGAGCTTGGAATATGTCTGTCTATAGGCCGAGGTCTGATACTCAACTTCCCATTCAATGATCTTTTGTCGGTTAACCAGCAAAAACAGGTAGTAAGCCAGCATCAGGGTGAGGATGATGCCGGTTATTAATACACGCAGAGCATATTGTGTGGTGTGGTTCGCGATAAACTCCGACCCGGCTTTGAATTCGACAATTAACTCTGTTCCGCCAATGTTTAATAACATCTTTTCCGAGAGTGATATGTCGCTAACGGGGCTTCCAGCGCTGCGCCACAGGGTTATCCCGCTTGCCTTGTCAGTGAGCATGATGGAGCGGTCATTCCATTGGTATTTTGCCAGTATCGGACTGATAACAGCATTCAGTTGCCATTCGCCAAATACAAAACCCAGAAGATTCTGTTCTCTTAATACGCTGTTTTTTGGTGCCAGTCCATATTTATAAACCGGTTTTAAAAAACCAATGGTCGCGTTTCCAGATTCATCTGACTGTATGACGATAGGGGAGTCTGGAGAGCGTAAGATAGCGTTATGGAAATGAAGATTGTCGGAGATATTATACCCCATTGGATAACGGGATGGCTCCTTGGTATCGATGTAGTAGACAGGGTATATGGGGGAGGGCGTGGCAGGGAAAATGGTATAGTCAGTCCAGGAATCGCTCTTTGCCCGAGCATGGAGTGACGGTAGTTGCTCTGCATCTATTTTGGGAAACCACGCATAGGTTTGCCATCCATTCATACCTTCACTGCTGGTGTTCAGGAAAAGGAAATCCTGGAACCTGATATGTGAAAGGGGATCGAAATCGGCTTTATGACCTTTTTGTTGTTGGTGCGTTCCCGGTTCGATAACAAGTTTATTGCGAATGTAACCGTGAATGGCATCTACTTTTCCGATAAGTTGAGTCAGGGATAGGTTGAGGTCTTGGGACTGGATCCCAGATTGAAGTAGAAATTTTTCTTTCATGCCTCTTTGCTCATCATTGCTTGCTAGGAAGAAGAATAACATGGTTAGCGACAGGCCTGCTGCAAGAATCAATAGCGATTGATGGTAGCTATAGAGCTTCTCTTTGATGGTCATGGCTTATAATATAAACTGTAATTGTGTCATTCCTGTGGCAGATGATTTTATCTGCATATTCTGTGATGCGAACTCTGTTGCTATCCATTAGTTTTGCACCATGTCATTACTCTCGCTTTATCCCGATTCAGTCAGCTCGGTGGAGTTGAATCAACTCTATCTGAAACTGGAATTGCATCGGCAGGTAGAAAAGGGCGATGTGCTTATCTATTCCAATTATATTGCCAGTGTCGACGGTAGAATCTCACTGTTCAATGAAGACTGTGGTGAGTATGAGGTGCCAGCATCCATAGCCAATAAACGTGACTGGCGGCTTTATCAGGAACTGGCGGCGCAAAGCGATGTGCTGATTACTTCGGCGCGGTATTTTCGTCAGCTGGACAAAGGTAAAGCACAGGATCTGTTGCCTGTGGGTATGGAGCCTGCATATGCAGATCTTCTCAACTGGCGCAAAACGCATGGACTGAAACCACAGCCGGATGTGGTGGTGATTTCCAATAGTCTTGATATTCCGTTGTCAGCCTTGGTCAAGCTGCAGGGTAGAAAGATTTCGGTTCTGACAGGTTGTGCCGCACTGCCTGGAAGGGTGCAACGGCTTGAGCAGGCCGGCATCAACGTAACGGTGTTTGAAACTGAGACTGTCAGTGGGAAGGCATTGAAGCAGTGGCTTATCCATGCTGCGTATCGAAGTGCTTATATGATTGCGGGTCCTAAAGTACACCAAACGTTGATTTCTGATCGGGTGCTTGATCGCCTTTTTTTAACCACGCATCTGACTCTGCTGGGTCAAAATTGTTTTCATACCGTATTATCTGATTCGCTCGATAGTCCTGCCAGGTTGATTTTATTGAGTCTGTACCTCGAACAGAATGAGTCAAGCGGCCAGTTTTTTGCACAATATGCGTTGCAACAGGAATAGCAGAAGTTCATATTATGCTTGTTGCACCATGGATGGTGCATTTCTTCGGGAGGATACATGCTGCAGCGGATAGGCTTGTGTAAATTAGGCATTCTGGTGGCTATTCTGTTCTGGTTTGTCGAAGCTCTGCTACACTCCTTTGTTTTTGGCGAAAGTACTTTTCTCAATAGCTTGTTGAAACCTGATCCGAATGAGATCTGGATGCGTACGTTAATCTCCATCGTGGTGATCGGTTTCGGGTATTATGCTCAGCGTGCAGTTGAGCAACAGGAGCAGATGCAGGAACAGATACGCAAAAAGGGTGATCGGCTGCATGAGGTGATAGATTGCAGCTATGATGCCTACATCAGTATAGATGCGGGCGGTCGAATCAATGACTGGAACCGCAGTGCGGAAGTGTTGTTCGGCTGGCCTCGTCATAAGATTATTGGCAAGCTGGTAGATGAGATTATCCCGGAACGTTTGAGGGAGGCGCATCATAAGGGGATGAAGCAATATCAGCGTTCTAATATAGGCCCCATGCTGTACAAGCCGATGTATACACAGGCTCTGCATCGCGACGGTTTTGAATTTGCAGTTGAGATGGTGATAACACCACTTAAATCAGATGGGGCACCGGAATTTTTTGCATTTATACGAGAACGCAGTAGTTAAGGGGCTCTGAAAAGGCGAAGTAAGATCAATTTAGCATAAAAACTTCCCACATTAAGGGGTGAATGATCAAGGATGTAACAATGGTAAAAATGTATGGTATTCCTAACTGCGATACGATCAAGAAAGCCAGGCTTTGGCTTAAAACACACGATATCTTATATGATTTTCACAACTATAAGAAAGAGGGCATTGATGCTGAATTGCTGCGTGCCTGGTGCAAGCCGGTTGCATGGGAAGTGCTGTTGAACCGGTCCGGGTTAACCTGGCGCAAGCTTGCTGATGATCAGAAAGTGGGAGTCGATCAGGACAAAGCGATTGCCTTGATGTGTGAAAACCCATCCATGATCAAACGCCCTGTTCTGGTTGTTGATGGCCATATTGAGGTGGGATTCTCAGTTCAGAGATATAGCGAGTTGTTTAATTGAGCGATTATCAGCATAAAAAGATCTTCATTCAGGGGCCTGCAGGCGTATTGCAATCACTTTATCATCCGGGCCGCCCGGATAGACCCGCGGTGGTGATCTGCCATCCTCATCCGGTTTATGGTGGCACCATGCGCAATAAAGTCGTCTACTGGATGGCACGGGCATTTGAAGATGCGGGTTGCTCAGTTTTGCGTTTTAATTTTCGTGGGGTTGAACAGTCAGAAGGTGAGTGGGATGAAGGTAGAGGTGAAGCCGATGATGCCCGCGCTGCACTGGACTGGATGGATGAAACCCAACCCGAATCGAGGCTGTGGCTGGCGGGATTCTCATTTGGTTGTTACGCTGGTTTGCAGGCGGCAAGAACGGATGATCGTGTAACACACATGTTTGCTGTGGCACCGGCCGTAAATCTGTGGTCATTTTCTTTTATGATAGGAGAAAACCGGCCTATTACAGTCATCTCAGGTACGGCTGATGAGATAGTGCCGTTTGAGAAGGTGGAACGCAGCGTAAAAGGTAAACGTAATATCCAATTCCATGCGATTGAGGGAGCGGGGCACTTCTTTCCGCAGCATATGAATGAAATGGCGAAACTGTTGCTGCATGATGTGCACGCTGAACTGATTTAGGGCGATGCTGATTTATTGGCTACTGCCAAAAATTAGCTCGCAATAGAAAAAACCTCATCCCTCTTTTGCTTTCAAACCAGCTACTTACGCGGCCTGTTTGGCGAGTCGGTCCATGGACTTGCCCGGCAACAGTGAATAAATCAGCACTCCTTAGAGATCAGTCCTATTTCTTTTTGATCATATTTAGAATAATTTGATCGAGTTCATCCGGATTAAAGGGTTTGCCAATGAGAATGGAATCCTTCATTTTGCGGGTGTTTTCAATGACCAGTGACTGGTCGTAACCCGTAGCAAAAATGATCGGTATTTCAGGCCGCAACAGTCGCATCCGCTTGGCTGATTCCAGACCGTTCATGCGCGGCATAACCATATCGGTAATCACGATATCCCAGGCATCGACTTGCAGTTCAAATTTTTCACAAGCTTCCTGTCCGTCGCTGGCCAGTTCAACCACATGGCCCATGGATTCCAGCAGTTCCTGAGTTGGTTCCAATACCCTTGGATCATCATCAACCAGCAGAATTTTTGCACTGATCATACCTTGAGGATGCGAAAAATCCTGTTCACGTTTGACCGCTTTCATGGGCAGAAAAATGTGAAACCTGGTCCCGGATTCCAGTGAGCTATCAACATCGATAATTCCATGATGATGTCTGACACAACCCATCACAATGGCGAGACCCAGACCGCTGCCAAGTTGTTTGCTGGAGTAGAATGGGTCGAATATTTTATCGATATTTTCAGGACGGATGCCTCGGCCATTATCCTGAATCAGAATATGAGCAAAATTACCATGGCGCAGGACAGGATACTTTTTGATGAATCTGAAGGAGTCTTCTCCATCCAGCGGTTTTAATATCAGCTCGATCTGGGCACCCTCGGTATCGGCACATGCTTCCACTGAATTCTGTACAATATTCAGCAGTGCCTGTTGGAGCTGATTGGCATCTCCGCGAAAAGCATACAAGCCGGGTTTGAAATCAATAACCCAACGAATGGATTCCGGTACGGTATGCTGGGCCAGTTTGGAAAACTCCTTAATAAATGCATCAAGCGGGAACTCTTTGGCATCATGCTCTCCCTGACGGGCAAAGGTGAGTAGTTGTTTAACAATTTCTGCAGCTTCCTGAGAAATTTTCTGGATCTTTTTCAGACGTTCAGCTGTTTTCGGAAGGTCCTTGACTTCACGCGATGCAAGGTAGACCTGGCCGACCAAGCCTGCGAGCAGGTTGTTGAAATCATGGGCGATGCCGCCCACCAGTGTAATCAGCGCTTCCTGTTTCTGTGAACGACGCAGCTTCTCATCGACCAGAACTTGCTGGCTGATATCTTCCTGTATGATCACAGAATGTGTGGCATGCTCATTCGAGTCGGTAATAGGGGCAATGCTGATGGAAGCGGTGAAGGTATTACCATCTTTGCAGGTAATGTCGTGCCTGCCTTGCCAGGTTTCGCCCGCAGTAAGCACCTCATCAATATGTGCTTTGAAATTTTCATCAGAGTCAGAAAACAATACATGATAAAAGCCAATGGGATCACCTTCATCCATATTCCAGCCGGTTTGCTGATAAAAGGCTTTGTTTACGTATTCAATATTGCCACAGCTATTGGTGATAATTACTGCTTCGCCAGCCTGGTCTATGGCACTGACGAGTCGGGCATTCTGGCTTTCCAGCGCTGTTCTTTGTTCAAGTTCCGTATTTAGATCTTTAGCCATCTGTTTGTAGCTATCTATGAGTTGATGCTGTTTGCTTTGGTCTTCAATGCTGAAAAGCGCCAGGGAGTGATCCGCCAGTAGCGATACCGTGACTTGCAGCGTTCTTGCCGTTCCGTTTTCAAGTAAGCAAGGGAAAAGGGGCTGATCCGACCCGAAGGTAAATGTTGAACCATCGTGTGACTGAAAGATATCGTTGACCTGGTTTTTGAAGACGTCCTGATTCAGGTGCGGGAAGCAGTCGTATATATTCTTTTCGAGCATGCTTTCGCGTTTAGTTCCATGCCACTGCTCAAGCGCTTTATTCCATAACGCAATCTTGCCATCGGAATCAATGGCCAGCACGCCGCTTGAAATATGGTCAAGTAGTGGGAAATTGTCGGCATTATGGTTCATCGTGATTAAGGACAGAACAGGATGCGGCTATTTCAATATAGAGTGGATGTATATTTTTCAGTGTCATAATATCCTCTTGCTATTGCTGCAATAACTGGGGTGCTGGTTCTCTGTGTACAAGCAAGTTCAAGGCCGTAATGCTATTTCACGCTTTTAATGATCTGACCTGTCGCTGGTTTATCTGTCAGTTCCATGCCGTTGAGGGCTGCTATTTTATCAGCAGTGAAACGGCCAAGCATGTTCTTGCTGCGGCTGGCCAGTAGCTGCCATGAATCTCCAGTTTTCCACGTGTACAAGGTGATGCGCGGGATATCTCCATCAAGTTCTTTTTCATACTTTCTGAAACTATCGGCGATCCGGCTGAACTGGGCGACATATTTATCAAACTGATCACGTTCACTCCACATCGTGAGCATATACGCTTTTCTGCCGTCGAGAAAAACATGTGCATCAATCATGGCTTTGCTGACCTTGGGAGCAGACTGCTTAATTTTCCCATGGGCATAAGGCATGCCGTGGCGCACACTGTTTTCTATCTTCAGGATATGCCTGTCGGTAAACATTCTTTTGATGATCTCTTCGGCTGTCAGGCGCTTCTGTAAATCTTTCATAGCAAGCATGAAATAAACCTTCTGCTTTCTGATGCGCGCTGTTAAAGCCTGTGGTGAATTGGTGATGACCCAGTCTGCAGGAAACTCAAGCTGGATGCCCAGTTCCGGATGCAGGAAACGCCTGCCAACTACCGCACCTTGCTCCGCACTGTCGCCATATGCATAACCATCTACCGCGGCAAGAAAAGCGCCTCGATTGATGATGCCGGGTCGCCCCTGAAGAGGCGAAGCCTGGGCAATGGCCTCTTTGATGCGTTTGGAGGTTTCTGGGTGAGAGGAGAAGGCACCATGATATTTCTCCACCTTTTCACCGGCATCGATTTTTTCTTTTGTATCGATGTCATCCAGACGTTTTAACGTTTTAAGAATACCGATGGTGGCATGGGGGTCATAACCGGCCTGAGTAAGGTAGCGGATGGAGAGTTCATCCGATTGCAATTCCGCATCGCGCCCATATCCCCTCAGGATGGCACTGGCCATGACGTCACTGAGCATGCCGACAGCCTGAGGAACAGGCACAAACACAGATGTGATCATCGCTGCGGTCTGATAGGCGCGGGCCTTGGATATCTGTTTTACGGAGTGGCGGGCGGTGACATGGCCGGCTTCATGACCCAGCACAGCAGCCAACTCAGCTTCATTGTTCATATGGTTGATCAGACCTCTGTGAATAAAGATATAACCACCGGGTATGGCAAATGCATTGATGGTGTCATCATCAACCACATAGAAACGGAAAAACAGATCTTTGCGATCAGCCGTGGCGGTAACTTTCTGACCAATGCGATCAACATACTGAGCCAGGGGATCATCTTCAGGTAACAGAGGCAAGTTCTTTTTTATTTCTGCAAAATACTGCTGGCCAATCTTCAGCTCTTCCTCTTCGCTCATCATGACAAAGTCCTGATCGCCGGTTGCCGGGTTTTTGGCACATGAGGCCAGCAGTGGAATCAGGATCAGCAGGGCTGTGAAATAGGATCTCATTATATTTATACCTCTAAGCAGATGTTATTGGCTTGCAGCCATGAATCAGGGGGGCAAGATAGCTCTGAATACATTAGCGTTACCTTAAATTAATTATTCCAGATCAAATGGCGAGTGCAAGGCCAGATAAAGTTGTCTGGACATCGATATGCGTACGGTTCCCCGCACAATCACCTTATCTCCAACCTGTGGAAGCTGAGCAGGAGTAAACCATTGTCGGTGTTTACGTGGTACGCTGATAGAAAGTTGCTCCATATTAAACCGCCATGGCTGTACGGATTTAACCGTGCCGCGAACAAGGCGGAACTGGCCGATAAAACGAGGTGTAAGTTCACGGCTGTCCAGTATACGAAACGCTTCGTTTTTCCAGATGCCTGCCATATTGTTTCTGGCCAGACGTTCTGCCTTGAGCAATTGCTCAGTGCCCCGGTGATTGGGCATGAATGTGTAGACATAAGCCAGCCCCTCGGAGAGCAGGTTTTCATTGATCCAGGCACCATTGCTTAAATAAACATGGGCAAGCGTGCGTCCATATTTATCTTTTTTGTCAGCGTCCAGTAGCAGTCGTACGGTTTTACCGGCAATCAAGGATACAAGCCGACGTTTGGCTTCATTGCCAAAGGGTTGGGCGGCTTGCCGGTCATGCGCAACTTCAGGGCAGTTGATGCCCAGCAGACGTACTTTTTCACCGGCATTCGTTCGAAAGGTATCTCCATCGAATACTGAGGCCACTGTCACCCAGCGTGACTGACCGACAACTGAAAATGAGCCTGCATGTGCCGTGCTGCTGAGCAGCAGACACAGTAGCAGTATCCTGAATCTATTTCGTAACAAGTGTTCCTACGAGGTCGGAATACGACGCCAGCTGTTTGCGGCTGAGGTAATCGGAGAGCTCTTTGAGCAGCTTGCCGCACATCAGAGGGTCATAAAACAAGCCTGTGCCAAGACCGATGGCATCGGATCCAACGATAGCAAATTCAATAGCGTCCTTTGCACAAGTAATGCCGCCCTGACCGAGAACCGGAATACCGTGTTTGGCGGCCACAGCACGTGTCTGGTGAATTTTCCACAATGCAACCGGTTTGATGCACGGGCCTGAAAGGCCACCGGAGATATTGTCGATCACCGGTGTTTTGCTTTCAATATCAACAGCCATACCTACCAGCGTATTGATCACGGAGAGTCCGTCGGTTCCAGCTTCAATGACCATGCGGGCGGTTGTAGCAATGTCGGCACTATTGGGCGACAACTTGGTGATCAAGGGTTTGTTGGTATGCGGCCTCATGGCTTCGACCACGCGCGCTGCCATGCGTGGATCATTGCCAAAATGCACACCGCCTTCCTTAACGTTGGGGCAGGAAATATTAATTTCGATTGCCGTGACCGGCGAATCATCGAAAATGCGAGCTACTTCACCATACTCTTCCGGGGAAGTGCCGTTGGCATTGGCCCAGAATTGAGTCTCACCATGCGGAAGCTGCGGCAGGATGTGATCCACCACATAACGTGCACCGGGGTTTTGCAGACCGATGGCATTGAGCATGCCTGAAGGTGTCTCATACACACGATGCGGTGCATTACCCATGCGTGCTTCAAGTGTTGTGCCTTTGAGAATAACCGCTCCGACATGGCGATTGTCCCAGCCTTCCACACGCGTGTACTCCTCACCGAAACCGACACAGCCTGATAATAAAACCAGAGGCGTTTGAAGTGTTAAACCGGCAAATGAAACGGAAAGATCAGGAGAGTTAGTCATTTGGCAATCATAACGCCATGACCCGATTCAGCCTACCCTGATTTTCCCGGCACATTGCAGCTTTGTCAGTTGAACACGAAATCAGCTATGTTAAATGCTGGATTAGCCGTTATCCTAAGCATGCAGAATGTATCATATGTGGAATCTACGCGGTGGTGAGAAAGGTTTATGACAGAAGAAAATTCAGCAATCGGCCAGAAAATTCGCAAAGGTATACGCTGGAAACTTGAGGTAGCCATGATCGGCATGATCCTGGCTATGGTGACGTTGTTGACGCTGGTGCAAATGGATTCGCAGCGAAAAAACCTGATGAAAGCACTGTCAACGCATAGCACTTTTTTGCAGGAAGAGATGATCAGACGATCAGAAAAGGCTGCCAGTTACATGTCTGAGCATATTCAGAAGCGTATAGTTGTCTTTGATTACGAAGCTCTGCAGGAGTTTATTCACGATGCGGTCAAGGATGTGGACAACCTTGAGTATGTGATGCTGATGCGCTCAAGCAAACCCGTGATCGCCTATGGTCAGGATCTGAGTCCCGAAGTGCGGCGCAAAATTTTATCCGGCAAGGCTTCCACATTCGCTGAAAATCAGATGGCTACCACACGTTATGAGTTTATCGTGCATGAGCATGAGTTCATGGAAACCATTGTACCTATTTATCTGAACCGGAAGGTGAAATGGGGTTCACTGCGATTGGGGTTTTCACTCGATGATCTGAATCAGACGCTGACTGAATCTCAGATCTATGTGGATGAAGAGATCAATAACATGGTGATCCGCTCAGTGATCACCTCCATAATATTTCTGATTGTTGGCACGATTCTCGTCTTTATTCTAGCCAGCAGGTGGACACGGCCACTGCGTGGTCTGGTGAACTTTTCAAATGAGATTGCCAGAGGTGATTTTAATGCAAAAGCGGACGTCAGCACTCAGACTGACGATGAGATCGGTGCACTTGTCTGCTCACTGGAGGCGATGGCGGCCAGTCTGAAACAGACGCACGATCAGCTGGAAAACCATAGCCAGATACTCGAATCGAGAGTGGAAGTGCGTACTCGCGAGTTAGCTCTGGCCATGGACCGGGCGATTCAGGCGGATAAGAGTAAATCGGAGTTTCTGGCCAATATGAGTCATGAAATCCGTACTCCGATTAATGCCGTAATAGGCTTGACCCACCTGGCTCTGGATCGCGAGGAAGATAAATTACAGAGGGATTATTTGTCGAAAACTCTGAAAGCTTCAGAGTCGTTGCTGTCAATTATTAACGATATTCTCGATTTTTCCAAGATAGAAGCGGACAAACTGGATCTGGATCTCATTGATTTCGATATGGATGAGGTGATGCATAATCTGGCCGGTATCGGAGGAGTCCGGGCCAGTGAAAAGGGACTGGACTTCCTCATTGATTGCCCTACCTGCATGCCGCGTCTGAAAGGTGACCCTTACAGGCTGGGACAGGTTTTACTGAATCTGGTGAATAATGCAGTCAAATTTACGGAAAGCGGCCAGATTGTTGTTTCAACGCGTGTGTTTGAGCGACATGACGATCATTTTGTTCTGAGGTTTGAAATCACGGATACGGGCATTGGCCTGAATGACGAGCAGAAATCAAAGCTGTTCCGGGCATTTTCTCAGGCAGACAGCTCGATTACACGCAAATTTGGTGGCACCGGGCTGGGACTGGCTATCTGCAAGCAGTTGGTCGAGTTGATGGGTGGAGAAATCGGACTGCAAAGTGAAGAGAGTCAGGGCAGTACATTTTTCTTTACGGCCACGTTCGGTATCGGGATAGAGTGTTTGGAAGATGACATGCTGTTGCCCGAAGCTATGCAGGGGAAACAGGTACTTGTCGTTGACGACAATGAGGACTCAAAAGCTATTCTGTGCAGGTATCTGAAGTCTTATGGTTTTGCAGTCAGTAAGGCATCTACGGTGGATGAGGCTGCAGCAATACTTAAGCGTGAACCTGTTATCGATGTGATGCTGGTTGACTGGACGCTTGCCGACATGAAAGGGCTGGAGAGTGTGCAAAAGATCCAGAAGGCTTCAGGTCTTGCTGACATGCCGCCATCCATTCTTGCAGCGAATTATGGCCAGGTTGTGTCCGATCAGGATGCAGCACTGGCAGGAATAAGCGCCACATTGTTCAAACCGGTCACATCAACCTCCATGCTGGCATCCATTCTATCGTTGTTTAATCGTGGTGAGTCGGAAGTTGAGACTACTGATCAAGAGCGAAGGCTGCCGGTCGAAGTCATTGCTCATTTAAAGGGGGCAAGGCTGCTTCTGGTGGAAGATAACGATATCAATCAATTGGTGGCTGAAGGCTTGCTGACCAAAGCAGGTATCAGTCTGGCTATTGCGCATCATGGTAAAGAGGCTGTGGAGGCTGTGAAACATGACAGTTTTGATGGTGTGCTGATGGATATGCAAATGCCGGTGATGGGGGGCCTTGAGGCAACACGATTGATACGCCGAGATTTTAATGCGGAAGACCTGCCTATTATTGCCATGACAGCCAACGCCATGCTGGCTGATGTGAGAGACTGCCTGGAAGCCGGTATGAATGATCACGTTGCCAAGCCTATAAATCCGCATGACCTGTATAATAAACTGGACAAGTGGATCACCAACTCACGACTGAATGTGACAGGGCTGGCTCAGCAATCGAACAAGGTTGTCTCAGAGCAGACTATAGAGATTCCCGAGCTCGCCGGAATCGATACGAATGAGGGCTTGCAGCGTATCGGTGGTGATGTATCCCTGTATCAGAAGGTACTGTTTAAATTTGCCGATTCGCACAGCGATGTGGTGTCCCGTTCACTGGAGTTACTCAAGGCAGGTGATAGGGCACAGGTAGAGCGCCTGATTCACTCCCTGAAAGGGGTAGCCGGAAATATTGGCGCTAAAGCGCTGTTTGCTGAAGTGTCCAAGCTGGAGCAATGGCTCAAGCAGGGTGCAGATGTTGGTGAAAAACAATTGGAGAAAGTGGCTGAGAAGGTGCGCACAGTTACACATGCAATCAGCACATGGCGTGATGCCGACTCGTCTGAACAGAAAGATTCCAGCATGGATGTGGATGTTGAACTTGCACGTGATTTGTTGGCCCGCATGCGTGACATGCTTGAAGCCTATGATGGTGATGCAGTTGATCTGATTGACGAGATTGAAGCGCATCTCTCCTCTCCGGATTTGATTGAAGAGGTTGAGCAGATGCGTAAACATCTGAATCTATATGACTTTGATGCAGCTCTGGCTGTGTTAGAGGACGTTGAGAAGAAGCTTTAAAGGTTTCTAAAGTAGACTTTATGTTGTTAACAGCTGTCTATAGGAAGTGCTGGGAAAGTTCAGCCGATTGGGCACCGTTGTAGTGGTATCCATGACCTGCAAACATGCTCGGATTTTTTCAGAGTATGCTTAGGTATCTGTTGATACGGTGATGACGAGTTTGTTTTGATGCTATGATCCATGCACAATTCAGGAAATGCGAATTCTACTGGTAGAAGATGATCATAGGCAGGCGCAGTTCATCGTGCACGGACTGCAACAGGAAGGTGTCTGTGTCGATCACGTTGCCGATGGAGAGGCGGGTTTGCATCAGTCGCTTTGTGCTCCATATGATGTATTTGTATTCGATCTGATGTTGCCGATTCGGGATGGACTGTCGCTGATTCATGAAGTGCGCAGCAAGGGTATTACAACGCCCATCCTTGTGCTGAGCGCGCGTAACTCTGTGGATGACAGGGTTCGGGGTCTGCATGCCGGTGGTGATGACTACCTGATCAAACCATTTGCCTTTTCCGAACTGTATGCACGTATTCAGGCACTTTACCGGCGGGCGACAGGCATGGCAGAGCCGACTCAGCTGGCACTGGGGCCACTTCGCCTCGACCTGCAACGACGCAAGGTATCGCGTAGCGAGCAAACAATTGATTTGCAGCCCAAAGAATTTGCCTTGCTGGAATACCTGATGCGCAATGCGGGCCGGGTGGTTTCCAAGACTATGATTATGGAGCATGTCTGGGATTATAATTTTGACCCGCAGACAAATGTGGTTGAAGCACGCATTTCCCGTTTAAGGGAAAAAGTAGATCGCCCCTTCGAGATAGCATTAATCCATACCATTCGTGGCGTTGGTTATGTTCTGGAATATCGCCTCTAGTGTTCAATACGCTACGCTTCCGTTTGACCTTCTGGCACGCACTGATATTTGCCGGAATGGCGTTGCTCATCTTCGGCATTGCTTATAAAACCACGGCCAATCAACTGCTTATTTCCTTGAACGAAGATCTGCAAGACACAGCCATAGAGTTTACTGGACTGTACCACAGTGGCGGTGCCCAAGCCCTGCGTTCTGGAATGGAAAGTGAGGTGCTTTCACACGATAGTGACAAGTTTTTTGCCAGCTACATAAATAGTGAAGGTGACATGATCGTGGTTAACCGGCCACCAGCATGGACGTTGCCACTACCTTTGCCAGATGTGCGTGGAAAAGCGTTTCAGTGGTTAAATATCACCGTTAATGAGAACGGCGATACGGCTAAAATACTGACCGCGCAGGCCAGTGATAAGGGGTGGATTCAAATCGGTATATCATTGCAGGCGCATAAGATGCAGCTGCAAAATATTATCTGGATATTTGGCTGGTCTCTGCTGGTGGTCGTGCTGGCGGGCATTTTGACCGGCTGGTGGCAGGTACGCCATGTGCTGTCCGCTGTCGATCAAGTACGCAGTACGGCCATGGAAATCGGAGAAGGTGATCTCGACCGCAGACTGGAACTGGACAGGCATGGGCAGGAATTGGTCGAACTGGCCGATGCATTTAATGGCATGTTGGATCGTATTCAGCGATTGCTGGGGGAAATGCGAGACGTCAGCAACCATATCGCACATGATCTGCGCACGCCGGTAGCACGCATCCGGGGCGTGGCTGAGAACGCATTGATGAATCATCAGGGTGTGGCCGCTACAAAAGACGAAGCTCTGGCCGTGATCGTTGAAGAAAGTGATCGCCTTTCAGTCATGATCAATACGATGCTGGAGATTGCGCAAACAGATTCAGGTCTTACGCATCTGGAACTGACGCAGGTGGATATCGGAGCGTTGTTGCATGAAGCCCGTGATCTGTTTTTACCCGTAGCCGAAGATGCAGGCATTGAGATGGTTATGGAAACGGGTGAGCAACATCTGTTTCTCACCGGTGATGTCTCCAGATTGCAGCGTGCCATCGCTAACCTGCTGGATAACGCCATCAAATTCACCCCTGACGGTGGGCGTATCGCCTGTGCTGCAGGCAGGCAAGGCGATGCCATTGAGCTGGTTATCTCGGATACGGGGATTGGCATATCAAAAGAAGCATTGCCGCATGTCTCTGAACGCTTTTATCGTGGTGA
>JAJFLE010000017.1 GCA_021772835.1 Mariprofundus sp. | reverse complement strand
TAGACTTACCTGAACCGGAAACACCGGTCACACAGGAGAAACGGGCTAACGGGAATTCGACGTTGACCTGCTGCAGGTTATGCTCACTTGCCCCATCCACACCGATCATGGCATGTTTTTTTAACACCTTGCGTCGTTTCGGAATTCTGACCTGCTTACGTCCGGAGAGGTAATCGGAGGTCAGTGTTTTCACTT
This sequence comes from Mariprofundus sp., assembly GCA_021772835.1. Classification (GTDB taxonomy): domain Bacteria; phylum Pseudomonadota; class Zetaproteobacteria; order Mariprofundales; family Mariprofundaceae; genus Mariprofundus. The sequence goes on along the minus strand of JAJFLE010000017.1, from coordinate 65,579 downwards.
TCAGAATATCTTCCAGCGCTCCTTGCGCAACCACCTCACCACCGTGTTCACCGGCCAATGGCCCCATATCAATCACCCAGTCGGCAGTACGGATCGCATCCTCATCATGTTCAACCACAATCACGGAGTTGCCCAGGTCGCGCAGGCGTCTGAGTGTCGCCAACAAACGATCATTATCACGCTGGTGCAGACCAATGGATGGTTCGTCAAGAATATACAGCACGCCTACGAGTGCCGAACCAATCTGGGTAGCCAGCCTGATGCGCTGCGCTTCACCTCCGGAGAGTGTGCCCGAAGTGCGTTCCAGACTGAGGTAATCGAGCCCCACCTCAATCATAAAGCCGAGGCGAGAGGATATCTCCTCCAGCACCCTGTCGGCTATGGTTCGCTGCTGTTCGCTCAGTTGAAGACTGTTCACCCATACCTGCCCGTCACGCAAAGGCATGGCAACGATTTCGGGCAACGACTTATCGTTAATGCGCACAAAGCGGGCCGCTTTCGTCAGGCGCGAACCTTCACAGGCGGGGCAGGCGATAGTATTGATATATTTGGAGAGTGCTTCACGCACATCATCGGACGTTGTTTCGCGATACCGCCGTTCCAGATTCGGAAGCACGCCTTCAAAAGGGCGCTCCACTGTGCGGTTCTGACCCGGGGTTTCATAAACAAACTGGATTTTCTGTCGTCCCGTGCCGTAGAGGAAGGCCTTTACCGCGTCAGCTGACAGCTCGTTGAATGGCGTATCAATATTGGCACCAACATGATTGGCAACCGCTTCCAGTGTCTGACGATACATGAATGTCTCACGCCCGGCCCAGGGTTCAATCACACCATCGGCAATGGAAAGCGAAGCATCCGGCACCACCAGCGACGGATCAAACACCGTTTTGTTTCCCAAGCCATCACAGGATGTGCAGGCACCGACAGGTGAATTAAACGAAAACAGGCGCGGCTCAATATCGGGGTACGATATGCCGCAGTCGGCACAAGCGAAACGCTCGGAAAAGACCTGCTCTTCAGCTCCGATGAGGGCCACCATCAAACCTTCTCCATAACGCAGGGCGGTCTCCACCGAATCGGCCAGACGCGTGCGAATGCCATCGCGAATCACCAGCCTATCCACCACCAGTTCGATATTGTGTTTGATGTTTTTCTGCAGCGCCGGTGCTTCTTCAAGCTCCATCACCTGACCATCAATGCGCACGCGCACAAAACCGTCTTTACCGGCCTTCTCCAGTTCCTTGCGGAACTCGCCCTTCTTGCCGCGCGCAATAGGCGCCAGCAGTTGCAACTTGCTACCCACTTCAAGCGCTTCAAGCTGATTGATAATGACAGATGCAGGTTGCGATGTGATCGGTTTACCGCAGCCATAACAGTAAGGCTGCCCGATGCGGGCAAACAGCAAACGTAAATAATCATACACCTCGGTAATCGTACCTACGGTTGAGCGCGGATTACGACTGGTGGTTTTCTGCTCGATGGATATGGCCGGAGATAATCCTTCGATGGCATCCACATCAGGGCGCTCCATCATACCGAGGAACTGACGTGCATAAGCCGAGAGCGACTCGACATAGCGGCGTTGTCCTTCGGCATAGAGTGTATCAAAAGCAAGCGACGATTTGCCGGAGCCGGATACACCGGTGATCACCACCAGCTTATCACGCGGAATTTCCAGACTGATGTTCTTCAGATTATGTACCCGCGCCCCTTCGACGCGAATGATATTATTGTCCATTATTACTCCGGAAAGTTATTCGGCCACCACTACGATTCAAAACATAATCATTCCCCGCAGAGTACGCAAAGTTACGCAGAGGAAAATCAATATACAGGTATGAATAGAAAGGTGTTTCCCCGGCTTCTGCAGTTGATAATTCCCTTGTGCCAGCGGAAAACTGACTACTGCCAAAATCTTTCACCCTTTCAGGGCGCTTATGCGTGTTATTCTGCTTCCTGAAAAATAATCATGGCGCACGTCCATGTGCGCCACCTTTCCAAGGCGCTTACGCGTGCAATTGTACGATCCTGTACAATTGTGGACGTGCTTTAGCACGCCCGCAGGGTGTGAACCCAGGATAGGGGCCTACAAAAAGGCAGGACGCCATTTGGACGCGCGTTAGCCCGCCTGAAAGGTGAGACCCAGGAAAGGTCGAATCACATCACAAATCTACAGGATAGTAGATTTGGACTCGCTTTAGCGAGCCCGCAGGGTGTGAGCCCAGGATGGGCTCACATCACAATCCGGCAGGACAGCCGGATTGGACAGCTGCATAGCTGCCCGAAGGGTGTAGCCCCACGACGGGGCTACATCATATCCTGCGGATCAACATCCACTTTCACCCGTACATCAGAAGGTGCTTTCATGGCCATCATCACAGGTTCCAGCTTCCATGGCAGAAGTTTGCGCGAGGCATCACGCAGAACCACTTCTATGCGATATTTACCTGCCACGCGTTCCATCGGGCACGGCATAGGCCCGGCAATCTGAAGGCCTTCAATTTTTTTACATTGCCCGACAATGGACGTCGCGACCTGCGTTGCGCGCTCCACCTTTGTCGATGAGCAAACGATGCGCACCCAGCGCGCAAAAGGCGGGAAGCTCAGCATCGCTCTTAACTGCAGTTCATCAGTCAACGTAGCCTCCGCCTCTGTCTCGGAGATACGACTAAACCAGCCGGCCTCGGGCATGCGTGTCTGAATCATAACCCGCCCGGGTTTATCACCACGGCCTGCACGCCCTGTCACCTGTGTCATCTGCTGCCACCAGCGCTCGGAGGCACGAAAATCAGGCAGGCTGACACCCAGGTCGGCATTGATCACACCCACCAGTGTGACATTGGGAAAGTCATGCCCCTTGACCAGCATCTGGGTTCCGATCAGACAATCCAGCGCCCCTTCTTCAAATTGTTCCAGTGTGTTTTCCAGACGGGCATGACTGGTAAAGACATCGCGGTCGAAGCGGGCAAAACGCAGTGTTGGCAACATCTCAGTCAACCATTCCTCTAGCTTCTCAGTTCCCTCACCCAAAGGCAGAAATGCTGCCTCACCACAGGATTCACAGGTTTTGGGAACCCTGCGCCGGTAGCCGCAGGTGTGGCATCGTAATGAAGCCGCCCGGCGGTGCAGGGTAAGCCGCATGGAACAGGACGGGCACTCAGGCACGTCACCACAAGCCGTGCATTGCAACGCCGGTGCATAACCACGGCGATTGAGAAACAGGATCGACTGATCCCCGTCGGCCAGCGTTTGTCGCAATGCTGCCAACAGAGCATCGGATACAGGTGATTCCACACTGCGCATATCAATCACTTGCGCGGCAGTCTGCATATTTTCCGGGTTGATTCGATCCGGCAAATCAAGCCGTTGGTACAGACTCGTTTGCACCTGTCTCCAACTCTCCAGACTCGGTGTAGCTGAACCCAGCACAATGGGCAGGTGCAGCTCCTGTGCCAGTAACACAGCCATATCGCGGGCGGAATAACTCATGCCCTCCTGCTGCTTGAAACTGGCATCATGCTCTTCATCCACCACAATCAGAGCCAGCCTTGGTAGAGGCAAAAACAGAGCCGAGCGTGTGCCAATGAGAATTTCGGTTTGATCAAGGTGCTGGCGCACAACCAGCCGTTCTTTGGCTGTCATGGCCGAATGCCACAGAGCCACGTTTTCAAAGCGTTGTTTTAAGCGTGCCAGCCACATGGGTGTAAGGCCGATTTCCGGCACCAGTACCAGTACCTGACCACCGTTCTGAACCACGGATTCGGAAGCTCTCAGATAGACCTCGGTTTTACCCGAGCCTGTGCGCCCGAACAGAAGAAACGGCTGAAACTTTTGCAGGGCATCCGTGATTGCAGCAATGGCCTGCTGCTGAGCCTTGTTGGGCGTGAGTCCTGCGGATTTATCAAACCCGACACCCTGCGATACCCACATCGGTTCGGAACTAAGCTCTTCAATCAAGCCATCTGCACGGGCGCAGTTCACTGCATGACGAATGCCAGTCACCTGAGTAGCGCGTTCAATCATGGTTTTCAATGCAATCGCTGCGCGCGTACGGAACAGGCCAGCCAACGCAGGTTCCGACTGGCCAAGCACTTCGCAGTCCTTACAACGGAAACGGCGAATATCGTCCTGCGATGCCCAGCCCAGCGCACTGCTCCACAGATCGCCCGGTTGAGTCAGGTAGTAGCGGCGCACACGCTCCAGCCACTGCAGTCGCTTATCATCAAAGAGTGGTTGTTCATCGAGCCTGTCCAGCACCAGTTTATAATCGATAGCGGGATCAACAGCTACAGCCGTAGACATCAGCATGCCAAAGCGCCTGCTCCTGCCAAAGGGCACCTGAACACGGATACCGGTTACAGGCGAACCAAGGCTTTCAGGCCATTGATAGGTGAATGTTCCCGGAAGCGGTGAAAACACTGCCACTTCCACATAGATTTTTTGCACGTCTGCTGTTGGCATCCCGTGGGGTTAGTTGGTAATATCGGAAACGACTTTCTCGCGAGATTGTTCAGCCGGGGTTGAAACAAACTCCGGCACCAACACTCTCAGTTCCTGATACAGACTCTGCACATCACGAGATCCACACGCCTGACGCAGATTACTCAACACCTGCTGAATCTGCCTCCACTCCACTTCGCGACTGCCTGAGAGCAGGATTTTCGGGTGTGATGTCGGTTGCAGTACTTCGGACTCGTGGAACAGCTCCTCGTACAGTTTCTCGCCCGGACGCAGGCCTGTGAACTTAATCTCGATATCTTTACCCGGCTCCAGGCCAGTGAGGCGAATCATCTGCTCGGCCAGATCAACAATCTTCACCGGTTCGCCCATATCGAGCACAAAGATCTCACCACCGTGGCCCATCGTAGCCGCCTGCAAAATCAGGCTAACCGCTTCGGGGATGGTCATAAAATACCGTGTGATATCAGGATGTGTGACTGTAATCGGCCCACCGGCTTCAATCTGACTGCGAAACAGCGGCACTACGGAACCGGCAGAGCCCAGCACATTACCAAAACGGGTCGTCACAAAGGCTGTAGTTTCGCTGCGCAGATTCAGATTCTGGCAATAAATTTCAGCGGTCCGTTTGCTTGTACCCATCACATTGGTCGGATTCACCGCTTTGTCGGTGGAAATCTGCAAGAATTTCTTCACTGCAAATTCAACGGCCAGATCGGCGATCTGGCATGTGCCTAGCACATTGGTTTTGACACCCTCGGCCGGGTTGTCCTCAACCAGTGGTACATGTTTATAAGCTGCTGCATTAAACACTACATCCGGCCTGAAATGATCGAATAGCCAGCGCATTCTAGGCTCGTCTCTTATATCACCAAGCACAGCATGCAGCCTTGCCTTATTGTTCAAATCAATCGCAGCGAGTTCCTTGTCGATGGTGTACAAATTGAACTCACCATGATCAAGCAGAATCAGATCAGTTGGATTGTAACGCAACACCTGTCGGCATAGCTCTGAGCCGATCGAACCACCTGCTCCCGTCACCAGCACCACCCGGTCGGCCAACAGTTCATGAATACCGGACTGGTCCAGCTCAACCGCATCACGCCCGAGCAAGTCTTCGATCTGAACCTGCCGCAAACGCGATACCTCAACCTTACCGTCCGCCAGATCAGCAACCGATGGCAGTGTTCTACACGGGACTTCTCGCTTCTGGCACTGTTTCACTACTGACTGAATAACCTGATGCGGTGCGGTGGGCATTGCCAGCAACACGACTTCTACATCAAAGCTCTGCATTATTTTTTCTATGTCAGACAGACTGCCAAGCACCCGAACACCGTGAATTTCCTGACCCTGTCGCCTTTCTGCATCATCCAGAAATCCAATGGGCACATATGGGCCTGACTTCAGCAGATCACGTACCAAAAGTTCACCGGCCCTGCCTGCGCCAATAACTAATGCACGTTTTTTTTCAAATGCGGCCAAACTCAGGTGATGGTCTTTTAGCCATCGGTAGAGTAAGCGGGGGGCAGAAAGTCCAAGTGCAAGAATAACAGGGTACAGGATGAACACAGAACGCGGCACATCAACTAGCCGCTGCCATATAAACGCCAGAATAAATGTTACCACCATGCCTGCAGCTACCGTTTTAATAATGAGTAGTAGGTCAGGAATAGAGGCAAACCGCCAAATACCGCGGTACAGGCCTAAAAAATAGAACGTGGCTGCCTGAACAGGCAGGGCAACCAGCAGCAACACCTCTAATGCATCGACATAAAGAGGTGGGATTTCACCGAGATTAAATCGTAACCAGAAGGCCAGAAACAGTGCAACAGGTACCCATAACGCATCATGGAGAAAAACCAGCCAGCGATTTTTAAGTGACATGAGTTTACTCATGCCAGCCATGCTTCACAAAAAAGAAGGCGCGGCAATCTCTATCCTGATAATTACCACGCCGTTTTATCTTTTTGTTTATTCGTGCTTATTCTCAACCGTCAGTGAATCTCTGAATTTAGCCAGACTTTTCTCACCGATACCTTTGACATCAAGTAAATCATCCACTTTATGGAATGCTCCAAATTCATTCCGATATGCAACGATTGCCGATGCGGTCTTTTCACCAATCCCTTTTACAGCCTGTAGCTCCACAACAGTTGCTGTATTAAGGTTGACCATGTCTCCTGCCCATATCGGGCCAGCCACCATAAAAAACGCAACAAACAGAGCCACAAGAAGTTGTCTTATTTTCATCATTCTCCTCCTGCTTTATTATGATCTCTGTTGCCGGACAATCCTGTTCCAAGCAATAGTACAGCTAGTATAGCAGAAAAATGTTCCTCCACAGAAGTTGAACTCAGTGCATGAATTGCAAGGGCTAGTGGGGGCAAAAAAACAAGGGGAGCTACGGGTGACTTATGCCAATCCATACGCCATCCCTCTCGCATCCAGACATAGAGCAATGTACACAGGAGAATCAGACCAAGAGGCCCCCACCGAGCCAGAGCCAACAGATACTGGTTATGCGGATGCGAAGTGGGCTTCGATGCCGAATTCCCCTGCGCTATCATTTTATCAACCGCTTTTGGGAAACCTCCCGTTCCAACACCGAATACTGGATTTTCCATATAGATATCAAGGCTGGTTTTCCACATTTCAACACGATCAGTTGAAGCTTTCGCTGCATAATCCTGCCAATGATTAGCTGTATCATGCTGTTCGCCCATCATCGCCATCCAGGTCCCCTGAAGGCGCTCTTTAGCTGGCCCCAGGGCCATTGCCAAACTAAAAACAATAAGAGAGCCAGCAAAAAAAAGCCCTATGCGTTTCCAGCGCCCTCGACCTTTAAAGCATTTCGCAGCAACGGCAAGCACAAGCACAAAAGCCACTATATAGCCACTTCGCCCCTGAGCCGCAAAAATCATCACATAGGCCCAACCAGCCAGAGACCAGAAGATCCAGCGTTGCCATCCATTCGAATCCCAACCTAAAAAGACTAACCAAGCAGCCCATATTCCGTAAACAACACCAAAGCCGATATGGCCGATGTGGCCGGTAGCATTATCCGCATTTGAACCATCCGTGCTCGAATGAACATAGCCGTATGACTGCAATACACAGTATAGAAGATGCAGCGTAAGTCCGGTCGACAGGGAAAATAGAAAATATCTACGCCACCTTTCTTCCGCCAACGAAGCAACAAGAATTGGAACTAACAACCAGAACCATTGACGTCCGAGAATATGAACACCCCACTGAACATCATGACTCCAGATCAGTCCCAAAAGAAGCAGTAAAAAATAGGCAAAAAAAACGATGCTCAGCTGGCGAAATTCACTCCAGCATACTTTAGCCCCCAGCCACCAGAGGCCAGATACAATCCCTATTGCCAACGCCCCTCCAAGAGCAATATTTGTCGCAGCTACCGAGAAGGGAAATGCTATTGCAGCAACACAGAAAAGCAGATTAGTAGCAGCTAACAACCTCATTTGAGGCAACCTGACTCAAAGCGCTGGACAAGAATAGCGATCACCAGATAGATACAGCTCCAGCCAGCCAGAACAACCCCAGCCACAACAGGCGAGTTGATCTGCTGTGTCACCAACGCTGAACAGCCTGCCAGCAGCATGAGTAGATATTCTGTCAGAATCGTCTTTTTATGGCCCCAGCCCAATTGAACCAACCGCTGGTAATAGTGGGATCGGTGCGCTTCCCATATTCGCTCACGATTCAACATGCGTTGAATCAATGTCACCGTCGCATCAACAACAAACGGGGAAAAAACAAGCAACGGAAACCACCAGTCGAAAAGACCGTCGCGGATACCCCACAAACTAAATCCGGCTGAAATCAAGCCCAGTGATGCGGATCCCACATCACCCATAAATATTTTTGCAGGTGGAAAGTTCACACAGAGAAAACCAAGCGCTGCGGCTGCAACGAGCATTGCAAATATTGCATACGCGTTTGCCCCGGTCAGCCACCCGGCGCAGGCAAGGAAGCCAAAACCAAACAGCGTCATGCCTCCGGCAAAGCCGTCCATACCATCCATGAAATTATACAGGTTGAGCATCCAGACAATCGCAAACCAGGTAAACACTATCCCGATCACGCCATCGAACATCACCATGCCGCCAACAATCAAAACTATAGCGGCAAGTGCATGCACAATAATCCGAACCAGTGGGGATAGTTCCCTCAAGTCATCGACAAAAGAGATGCCAGCCACAAGCATCGCCGAAGCCGCGATCCAAACCATCGCTTCAGGCATGCCATACAACCAGGACTGCAGTGCCCAAGCGATGAGAATCGCCAGCATGATAGCGACTCCACCAGTGCGTGGCGTCGGCACTTCATGCAGAGAGCGCTCATTTGGCGCATCAAGAATTTTCAACGGCGAAAAGCGTGACAGCAGCAACAAGCAAAACAGCAGTGATACACCAAATGCGAGAACCAAGATCACCCGGAGGCTCCAAGATATTGAACAATGTCCGGCAGCGCCTCTCGTAAATTCCTGCGCGCTTTAAAACCCAGCTGCTGCTCAATTTTAGCCGATGAGCAGTGCGCAGAACCGGTTAATTTTTCCAATGCGTCGCTATCGAAGATAAATCTGTGACCTCGCACTGTACCAATAAGATCCCCCACGCTGGCTAAAAGCTTCAGCACAAAGAGAGGCAGACTCCAATTCGGCACAGGCTTATTCAGGGCATTGCAGATCCACTCATACATCTGGCGTGTCGAATACGCATTACCATCGGTGACAATATAAACCTGGCCAGCGGATGCCGCATGTTCGGCAACAAGGATAGCCGCTCTTACCACATCATCTACATGCACCATGGAACGCCTGTTATTCACCTCAGGCAGCGGAGGAAACCTTCCACTACGAACTGCCTGAATCATTTTTGGAAGGTTGCCCTTTCCCGTATTCCCATAAACCATCGAAGGCCGAATTACTGTTGGGTGCGAAACATATCCACCTTCGAGAACTAGCTTCTCAGACGCTCGTTTCGATTGGCCATAAGGTGTATCGGATTCGTCTAAAACCGATTCATCCATCAAACCAACGCCATCACCTGCGGCCTTCACACTGCTGAAGTAGACAAATGTTTTAACGCCCTGCTTTTTGCACGCCTGCAGAAGCTTCTCTGTAGCCTCGGTGTTGATGCGAAAATATTCAGCCGAATCCTGTGAGGTCTCAGCCAAAGCATGTGCTTTTCCTGCAAGATGAAAGACCGTATCGATACCAGCCAGAGCCTCTGCGTCAATGCCATCAGTCATATCCCATTTATGAAACTTGGCATCAAAATCGGGGCGACTCCTCCCCAGCACATGCAAATCCACCCCTTTACTGGCTAATGCTTTGCAAAGACTCTGCCCGATAAACCCCGTCGCGCCGGTTACCAGCACCGATTTCAAATCAGGACTCTCGCCAAACGGTCCGCCGGATATAATCGGTGTAACTCTGGATCACTCTGGCCACCTGAATGGAAACATTGCCACCCTGGTAGTCCGGCACAACAGATATCATCTGACCTCGCTCATATTGGCCTAACACAAGTGCGACCGAATCCAGCAGGCGAGCAGGCACAACATCAGACATTACCAGCGTCCCCTGATCCATACCTTCAGGACGCTCGTGAGCCTGGCGAATGGTGACTGCCGGAAAGTTCAGCAATGAACTCTCTTCAGCTATGGTTCCACTGTCGGAAACTACGCATTTTGCCTTTTTCTGCAGGTAGATATAGTCGAGGAACCCCATAGCTTTCATAAAGCGGATACGTCTATCAATATTGCCATGAGCCAACGCATCCAAACGTTTGCGCGTTCGCGGGTGGACTGAAAAGATAATCGGCACATCATAGGAACCGGCCAGTGCATTCAGTGATTCAAGAAGCCCTGCCAACCGTTCAGGCGTATCGACATTCTCTTCCCTGTGGGCACTGACAAGAAAATATTCACCCGTTTTCAATTCCAGTCTTTCGAGGACACCAGAGCTATCTATCTTCGGCGTGTAATATTCCAGCACCTCTTGCATGCAGGAACCGGTTTTAATGATCGTTTCAGGACGAATACCTTCAGCTATCAGGTAGTTTCGAGCATGCTCGGTTAGTGGCATATTGATATCACTGATATGATCCACAATCCGGCGGTTAATCTCTTCGGGAACACGGTCATCAAAACAACGATTACCAGCTTCCATATGGAAAACAGGCACTCTTCTGCGCTTTGCCACAATAGCAGCCATACAGCTATTGGTATCACCATAGAGTAAAATCGCATCAGGTTTTTCAAGAGCGATAACCCGATCTGATTTTTCTATCACCTGTGCAATCGTCCCTGCAGCCGTTTCAGCGGCCGCATCCAGGTAGTGATCGGGTTTCCTGATTTCAAGCTCTTCAAAAAACACCCGATTCAACTCATCATCATAATTCTGTCCTGTGTGGACGAGACAGTGGTTAAAACAGCGATCCAACTCTGCCATTACTCGCGACAGTTTGATCAACTCGGGCCGCGTGCCAACTATCGTCATCACCTTCATCATGCCAGTAATTCTCCGCCCTCTGCCAACTTCACTGAGCCTGGAAGCAGGTTGTATTTATTGAGCAAAGCCAGCGTCCCATCGAAATCAAGTACAGTATCCTCAGAACTAAACTCTTTTTTCAATACACTGGGCTCATCATCCTGAGTTAGCTCCGGAAGCATTGGTCGAATAGCATAATAATCACCACGACGGGAGGTATGGTAGCACTCCTCCTCGGACACCATGATTTCGTGCATCTTTTCGCCCGGTCGAATACCGGTTACCTTGATCTCAATATCACGATCTCCGATCAATGCCTTTGCAATATTGATGACGGTGGCCGCAGGTGCATCAGGAACCAGTGTTTCACCAGCTTTTGCTGTCGCCAGTGCGGCAAACACCGTATCAACAGCCTGATCGAGACTGAGCAGGAACCGGGTCATGTCCGGGACGGTTATTGTCACTGGCCCGCCATGCGCGATCTGGTCGTGAAACAGAGGAATCACCGACCCACGCGATGCCAGCACATTACCGTAGCGCACGCAGATAAAGCGTGTGTCCGGATTCAACACATTGGCAGAGGTAAACACCCGCTCCTGAATTGCTTTGGTCATTCCCATGACATTCACAGGTTTGGCTGCTTTATCCGTACTGATACCAACGACGGTATCAACAGGGTAATCATTCTCACGAATAGCCCGCACAATGTTCATTGCACCGATACAGTTGGTCAGTACAGCCTGATCTGGAAAGTATTCGCAAGTCGGCACCTGTTTCAATGCTGCGGCATTGATCACCACATCGGCGCTTTTGACAGCAGAACAAACATCGCCGAAATCACGGACATCGCCAATGCGAAACTCCAAGGCCTGTTTAAAATTATTGAATATCACTTCATCGGTTGTCACCGTTTTGTGCAGATAGGCCATGCGCATGTCATGCTGTTTACCTTCATCACGGCTCATCACAATCACTTTCTTCGGCGTCCCCATCTCTCCTGAGAGTAAGCGTCTAACTAACACCTTACCCAGAGAACCTGTGCCGCCAGTCACCAGTACGCTTTTATTCTGCAAATTCATTCTATTCTTTCTCCTATCTGCACTGCCTGCTCTGATAACATTTCATCCCATGAAGGTGGCCGGTAGCCTGTTCTCTTATTAAACCTTGATGAATCAAGACTTCGTTCGCAACAAAAGTCGCTGTCCGGTGACAGTGAAATGTCCTGTCTGCCCATGAATTCAGACAGCTTCGACAACAACTCAAACTTACTGATCGGATCACTGGCCACATGCCACAGGCCCGAAATGTCCCTGTGATCAATCAATATCGATTCGATAATTCTCGCCATTTCCAGTGTGGTGAAACCGCTGTATATCGCGTCGGTAAACCCATTAATCGACCCTTTCTGTGCCAGAAACCATTCAATCAGGCTTTTATTTTTATTACGTGCAAGCTCCAAACCAATAATTGAAGTACGTAGTGTAACAGCCTGCTTGTCATGAACCTCACCGAGTAGCTTGCTACGCCCGTACAGGTCAGTGGCATCTTCCAAATCATTTTCAGTGTACATGCCTTTTGAGCCGGAGAACACACAGTCTGTACTCATATGAATCAGACGCGCACCTATCTCTCCACAAAGCTGACTTAGACGATGAGGCAGTAGAGCATTAACCTCAAGGCTCAGAATCGCATCGTGTGCTTCTGAACGTTGTTTAACGATACCAACCGCATTGACAATAGCTTCAGGCTGAAAGTTTCTGGCCACTGATTCAATGACCTCAAAGGCTCGAACATCAATACCATAAAAAGCATTAGCTTTATCAAACAGACCATAGTGAGCATAGCGGGCTTGATCTGCTCTGAGTGTCACCCGCACATCGTGCTTGTCTGACCATGATGTCAACAGTTGATGGCCCAACATACCATCACCACCAAGTATCAATATTTTCACTTATGCTCCTCTGCCAACTGCTTCATCCACTCCTCAAGGCGTCCAACCAACATATCACGCTCGAATTCGCGTTCATAATATGCCCTAGCAGAGAGCCCCATATCCTCACGCTCACTTACCGGCATCCGGTATAGCGTTAGTACTGCCTCAGCCAAAGCCTCGTCGTCTCCTGCTGGAACCGCAAGGCCTGCCCCCGCCTCACTAATAACTCTGGCTCCCTCGCCATTTAATGCCGCAACAACTGGCTTGGCACACGCCATGTATGTCTGCACCTTGCTCGGAATGGTCTGGGCAAACACTTCATTAGCCTTCAATGTAACCAAAAGCGCATCAGCCACGGCAAAAAAATGTGGCATAAGTTCGGATCGATGTGAACCGAAAAAACTAACCGTGCCAGTAAGGTTCAATCGATTAACCTCCTGACGCATCCACCCCGCCCGACGCCCATCACCAATTATAACCCATTGAATAGCAGGCACATGCTTCAATCTCTCAGCAGCCGCGATGATGGTTTCCAATGCTTGCGCTTCACCGAGGTTACCGGCAAACATCACTCGAAATCCATCCGGAATAGTGATGTCCTGCAGCTCTATCTCAGAGGTTGATAATGGCCGGTAAAACGATTCTGCCCAGTTAGGGTAGTATAGCGTATCCTTCATTACTGCACCTGCCCGCACCGCTGGCTTCACAAAGGCTTGTGACTGCACCAGTACCCTATCGCAATGGCGGTATATCCAGCGCACCATTCGACCAATAGCATTCAATATTGCTGGCGAATTAACCGCACCGGCAGCAGTAAGACTTTCCGGCCAGAGGTCCTGCACCCAGAACAACATGGGCACCTTTTTCAACCGGCGCATTAGCATGCCCGGAATAGCAACCGTAAATGGAGATGGTTCATAAACAAAAATAACATCAAAATTCTGCTTCCTGAAATACCACGGTGCCAGCAGAGAACCAAAGATCACAAATGAGAGGTAATTCAGTGCCAGCTGCCAGCCCCGCCCCTCCCTTCTCAGGAACATGGGTGTGCGACAAACGGGAATTCCGTCCATATCGTCATGGCGTTTCTTCCACCAACTGTATCCTTCGAACAACTTGCCACCCGGATAATTGGGCATGCCGGTTAGTACAGAAACATCATGGCCGCGCTGCTTCAACGCCTGCGCCAAATCATTAATGCGAAACTGTTCAGGCCAGAAGTAGTGAGAGACGATCAGAATTTTCATAAGTTCGTTTCCCGGCATAGTGTATTACTTAAAAACTCATCAGCACTCAGTAAGTTGACCTTAAGTGACGCCTTCTGGAATGAAAATTTAGAAACGGCATCCGCGACAGACTGTGGAGACTCCGCATCGAAGCATGCTTCAATGTTGATAATATCTGAGACATAATCTGCATCTGCTGCAAGAATCGGTAATCCTTGTAGAACCGCTTCGATCAGCGGCAACCCAAAGGATTCCAGCAAAGAGGGATAAATCATCGCTCTTGATGACCGATAAAGACCAAGTATCACTTCATGTGAACATTCGCCACGCATTACAACTTTCAATTCATAGCATTTAATTGCTTGTTCAATCCAGTTACAGAGTTCTGGGAAGCGTTGCACATCCAGTGTCAGGCATAGTGATGGAAATTCGCCTTTATCCGCTAACTTAATCCAGGCCTCAATCAACACACGGTGATTTTTATGCGGCTCGCCTGTAGCCACATAGAGAAAATCATATTGAACTTCTCTGTCACTCAAATCCGCATCTGTTTCCGTAAGCGCGCTAAAAGGCAATACAGTCGCATTGGCACCCAGTGCCGAATCAAGAAGCTTCTTCATGGTTCTGGTCTGAACAATAAACTGTTGCACATACCGAATGCGTGAACGAAGCCACCAGCGTTCAAGCTGAATACGCAAACGAACGGACAACGGGAAATCCGCAAGCGGCAATGATTCAATAAGATATCGGTTCTGCACAAAAACAATCTGGCGACCTGCATGAGCGAAGAGAGGGGGTAAATTCCCCATGCATAATAGCAATGAGTCAGACACTATGAGTTTTCGAAGCTGCCACTCAAACTTCAACCTTGAAAAAAGCGTGGCATGTACCCGAAATATTGTCCCTGTAAATTTAAATCCTTCTGGCAGACGCATGCGTTCATCCAGCACCAAAGCAATATCCACTTCGTTTTCCAGTGCCAGCAATATTGGTAATAGTAGAGATCTACCTCCCCCTTGATGGATATTGGGGGCATATAACAAACGCTTAAAGCTCACCTTGGTCTGGCCAGCACCATCAACGTCTCTCCTCCCAGAAGTCTAACACCGACATCTTTATTCATAGCATATACAAAACGCCGGGGAAGCTGAGCCAGACGGGTTCGTAACGCCGCTTGTGGAGCATTGAAGGCGGCACCGGTATAAACGCTATTTATTACCTCGAAACCGTTTTCTTCAAGCAGCTCCAGGGCTAGTCCCCGGGTAAAGTAATGAATATGACCAACCTTCCTGCGCACATACAACAGCGGTGACTCCCTCAATACGCTGGCAGCTGAGAGATCCAGCGGGAAATGGATGATAAACTGATCTGCCCGCCCCTTGAGTGCGTTTAAAAATGCATGCGGGTCGGCAACATGCTCTAGTACATCCAACAGCAGAATCGTATCAAAGTTGTCTCTGCCCTGCAGAAAATCACCAACATAAAAGTTGATATTTAAACCATCGTGCTGCGACCAAAACGACTCGGCATGGGGTGATATATCATATCCATCGAGAGGGTTAAGCGGATAATGTTGCCGTAATGAAGCCAGAACGCCGCCAGCTCCACAACCAACTTCGCAAACCCGCCCTGGCTCCATACCATTCAATATACGAACCACATGAGATGCCTTCCACGGACTGTCTTCAATATCCCAAGTTGGGTTATGCTCCAGGTAATCGGAGTTCTGATATCTCTGTTCTGTCAGAGACATCTGGTTAACCAAACCCAGCTGGGAAATGAACATATTATCATGTGAAAAAGCATAACACTGATAATTGGCAAGAGCATTATTTTACTCATAAAGATAGTAAAACCGAGGCCTCGCCTGCCAGTTCTCCCGAATAACAATCCGCCGGACTATTCTATTTGTGTCACAGATGACAGCATCCATTCTCATTCTCCCTTCCCCCTCAAAGAGGCCAGATAATCACGAACAATAAGACGAAGCCTGAGATAATTCCCATAGATTGCGATAAACAGCGCTGAGCTGGCATGGTGATGGTTCAATGCTCTGATCCACTCATCAAGGCATGCCCGACGATGAATTCGGCTTATACCGCCTTCGCGCATATGTGAGACAAGTTCAGGCCAAAATAACACTTTTAATCCACGCCCTCCACGAAGATAAAACTCGTAGTCAATGGCAATCCGATAACTTTCATCAAACGGGCCCACACGCCTGATAAAATTCATATTTGTAAAGGAAGAAGGATGAGGGATGGTATCCCGTTTTAAAAATTCACTCCAGTCAAAAGGTTGCCCCATTGGAACCTCAAGACTCACAGGCTCATGTTCACGAGAGACTCTTTGAACCTGTCCAAACACAACATCTTTATCTTCATTTTCATTTAGGACAGCTGACAGCTTACTCAGCACCGTCGAGCTGGAAAAATAATCATCAGAGTTTAGAAAAATGACCCACTGCCCTGTTGCATGCTCCAGCCCCTGATTAAATGCATGGGATAACCCACGATCCGGTTTACTGTGCCAATATGCCAGGTGATCCTCATACTTTTTTATGATATCCACGCTACCATCAGTCGATCCCCCATCAATAATAAGGTACTCGAAATTATCAGATGTCTGATTAACCACACTCTGAATGCAATGTTCTAGGTACTCTACGCTCTGATAACAGATCGTTATAACCGTAATGAGAGGGGGGTTCCCGGACAGTAATGATGGGTCCGTCCTATTTCCGACCGCTTCAACCAATCTATTTCATCCTCATTTCTAACAATCGTTTTTCAGTAGTAATCAAATGATTCTCTGTTTCCACTTCTTTCTCTACATCATACATCAGCTGGATGCTCTGCTACTCATATTCATGAATTCAAATCACAGAAAGAACTATCTCTTCGTACTGCTTCGCAAATGTCTCTCTTGTTTCCATCAACACCTGTTTAGCTCTGTCCTGGTGATAAGCTTCATTACTTTCATCAAAACTGGAAAGCTGATCCATCATAATTTTTGCTAGCTGTTCAGGTTCCTCCGTATCGAAGTAGACACCTCGCTCAGGCTTCTGCTCCCGATGCACTGCTATATCAGAAAGAATCACAGTTTTTCCCATTGCCTTAGCCTCTTCAACCGAAGTGCTCCAACCCTCAAAGAGAGAAGGATTGATCACCGCAACCGAATCCCGCATCAAAGCCACAACATCCGCGTATGGCACCATGCCTAGCGCAAGAAAATCTTTCTCCAAACCATGCTTGCGAACCTCTTCCATCAAACCTGGAAAGTACCCAGGATGACGGTAGTCATGAGTATCCCCTGTCGAAACCACCAGAGGGCACGCTCCAGACTTCTTCAACAGAGCAAGTACCTCAACAATAATACCGTGGTTTTTATGCGCCCAGAACTGATTGGGAACATGAAACCAGGGGCGCGACAGACCATAACCCTGGGCCAGAACCGTTTGGCTCGGCAAATCACCCGACTGAGCCGCGAGACAGGAGACAAAACGCAGGACAGAGGTAGGCAACGGGTCTTCCGGAAAATGACGATGCAAATCACTCATCGCATCCCGACTGCTTAAAAGAAGCGCATCAGAATTGTGGATAATTCTCTTGATCTGATCATTGTGTTCCCTGAGCGCCTTTTCACCAAAATAATCCGGCAGTTTTACATGCTGAAAGTCAGGAATCCAGCCCAAGGATGGTATGGGCGCGCCTCTCCATAACAGAGGGACGTGCGATAACAGTTTTATTCCACACCTGCGAAGCAACAGATACAACAGATATTCACGCCCGAACAGCACCCGTCCAGTGAGCTTGTTGATCCACCACGAAACACTTCCCCTATCCAGCAAAGGCGTTCGAACGATTTCAACAAGACCTTCAAAGTGACTCACATCCGACTTGTTCCCGGTGAAAATGACAATCTCCAGCTTCGAGTCAGGCAGCAGGTGAATCGCGGTGAAAAGATTTCGGTAGTAGTTTACACCTCCGGTCCATCCCACCTGGCCAAGCACAAACCCCACACGCACTATCGACACTGTTTATACCATTCAACATAAGATGTGATCCCCTCATGCCAGTCGATTGAAGGCGCCCATTTCCAGCCTGAAGCTTTTGAAATATCAGCGATATAGGTATCCGGATCACCCTCCTTTTGCCTGGAAGAGAAGTGCGGCACCATATTCGGCTCGAAACAGTGGCCTACACAACTAAGGATATCCTTGATAGCTACCCCTGCTCCTGCACCCCCGTTTAAAACCGGAGAGTCATCAGCATATCTAGCGGCCAGGAACAGTAACTCAGCAACATCTTCAACATGTAGCCAGTCACGCACCTCATTCCCTGTGCCAAAGAACTCGGAGTTGCCACTGGAAAACTTATTGCAGGCATCCCAAAGAAGTTGCTTCCTCAAGCCTGCCCCGTAGATCGAAAACAGGCGTACAATTGCCACATGCACACCAAACCTCATCGAATACATCTGACAAAGCGATTCGGCCATCCGCTTGTGCACCCCGTAGGGAGAAACAGGATTTAGAGAATCACTTTCGCAGATCGGCACTTTTTGCACCTGTCCATATACCGCCGCTGACGATGGGTAAACCACCCGGCTTTCAGGAGTGTACAAGCGTACAAACTCCAGCAAATTTGAAGTGGCATCGACAGTCAGGCCGAAGTCATGGCGCGGATGCTCGATAGAGTCTCCGACCGAAGACCCTCCTGCACAGTGCACGATCACATCAGGTTTTCCTGCAAACTCACAAAGCGTTTCCAGAGAAACCTGCGCCTCATACCAGCGCGTAACACCCCACTGCGCATGATCGGGAAACTTACCCCAGCCCAGCCCAGCCACCTCATAACCGTTATTCGAAAAATAACGTGCCACATGCCGTCCGATAAATCCACAAGCTCCGGTTACCAGTACACTATTCATTCAGGTTTCCTCGCTACAAAACTATATAGTCTTCCGGGCGTTCGGTTCAGTCTCCCCATAATCGTGAGCAGCAGATCCGGTACCATCCATTCGGGTAAATGCAGACGCGCAGCTATTGATCTCTTCAGCTCTTTTTGCGTCAAAGGATAGAGATTAATGTCACTCTCGTACGGATTATAGGCGTGCGAAAGCTTGAGACCAGCCGACTCTATAGCCTGCTTATACTCTGCCAGCAGATAAGCATGTTCTCCCCCATAAAGTGCCTGCAACGGATGTGACCCCAGAAATGCATTCAAATCTTCTTCTCGACTAAGTACATGCTCTCTGGTCGCCACCATAACCCCACCCGGCCTGAGAACGCGGGCAAGCTCGCTACAAAGGCGGATTAGATCATCAGCGTGGTGCAACACCTGCCTGCAGTGAATAACATCGAAACACTTGTCTGGAAATGGAAGCGACTCTCCCTGGGTTTCAACGACACTCACATCCAGCCCGGCCTGCACTGTCAGAGCCCTAATCGCCCCGGCACCAACAAGGTCACTGCCATCGGGCTCCAGAGCTGTCACCCGCCAGCCATCCTTCGCCAGTGCATAGGATGCAATACCTCGTCCGGCACCAACATCAAGCACATCTCCTTTAGTCTGAGGTAGCAGTGATCTGACAGCACACCACTCAGTCGATTTTGCATAGCGCTCTGCCGCCTCGATCAACGGATCATCAAAAAATGCCGCCCTCACCAACTCCTGCTTATCTGGTTGATCACGCAACCACACTACGGCCTCCTCCCAGGTTTGCAGCCCTTCCTCAATGCCCATATAACGCCTTCACACTATGAGCGCTGTTATCCGAGAGATCGATTAGTGGCATATCTGCAATTACTGACAGACGTTGTTCGAATGGAAGCAGCGTCAGATTACCCTTTTCATCTCTTGATTCACGAAACTGCGACACCATGTGCGCCTGTTCAGGTGTCAGCTCCGTCAAATTTCCCATCAAGTTATTTCGTACAAAGAAAAGGTTATTACCGGCAGAGTTTGAACCCACAAGCGCGTATCCCTTCTCTCTGCCCAGCCTAGTGAAAGCCGCGATTGAAGCACCCCAGTAGAGATTTGAGTAGTGCGCTTCAGATCGAATGAAGTCAGGCGCATAGGGAATAACTACCTCTTTTTCATAACCAAAAATACTATTATACTCGCAAATTACAATGCGAGGGTTGATGACATCAATGCTCTTCCAGACCCAGTAGTCATTACCGTCGATATCCACTGATAGAAGACCAATGTCACCACTAATACCGTTAGTATCGATCAACGAATTGATATTCTCCCTGTCGATAAAGGCGCGCTCTGCTTTCAGGTTATGCTTCCAGTAAATATCATCTTTCCTGATGTAATCAATATTCTCCTGCAACCCGTCAAGAACCAACCCTGACCAGTTGTTATTGGTCAGCAGAAATCGTGTGTTCGACTCGCGATAAGTCTCCACGCCAAACTCCACAAAAATTGCTCTCTCGACAGGAACCCGGTCGAGGAGATACTGGATGATACCGTCCTCTCCCCACTGAGAATAAACCTTGAATTCATGTCCCTGAATATCAGCGGTTCCAGCCGAATTCATCTGTCTAGCCTCTACTCTTCCGGTTGCCTCCTGAAGAGCTTTCATCCGTTCATTCATCTCAATCAAGAGCAACAAATACTTTTTCAGTTTGCCTGTAATATTCATGCGTTTATACCCTCAAAATCATACCTGTACATATCAACGTTCGCCCTCAGGAATTTCCCGTATCAACTCCGCAGGGTTTCCTGCGACAACCGTCCATGGCGCCACATTCTTTGTGACTACACTACCAGCTCCCACTATAGCTCCCCGACCAATATGAACACCGCGCAAAATGATGGCTCCGCATCCCACCCATACATCATCTTCAATGATTACAGGGCGCTCTCCCAAATCTATCGATCCCGGGTGACCGCTTGAAAATATCGTTTTAAAGTGCGCATGCCGCTTGCTTGCCAGAACCGGGTGCGTCTGATTATCGAAGATGTTCACCTGATGCGAAATCAGCACCCTGTCACCTATGTGAATCGAAGATGCCGACCAGATCCTGGTGTCCACACCAATAAAACACTCATCACCGACTTCAATACATCCACCGTGAGCAAAGGTAAGAAGCTCTGCCTGCACATGACTTGATCTCCCTATTGAGATCAGGTTTTTATCTCCCTGCATATTTACGATGTTTGCCTCAGAATAGACCTTGCCTCCCTCGCCAACCAGGCAACATGGTTTGGCGGGAACAAATGCTCTCCAGAGCCTTTTTAACAAACGCACTCCTATGCAATCCCTTCACAACGATCCCGCAATAGTCGGGGTATGATAAAGTAGTATGGGATCATCGCGCATACCAGATAGGAGATAACTGAACCATAAACTGCACCTTCAACGCCGATCAGGGAGATAAACCAGATCGACAAGCCAATATTTAATACTGCAGCGGATAGTGCCACAACAATCTGAGTTTTAATAATTTGCAAACCGTTAAGCAGCATTGCCATGGCACTGCCGGCAACCAGCATCAGGCCCCAGACAGCAGCTCCACCCAGCAATAATCCTGAAGGCATAACCTCCTCTCCGACCCAGAGGGCGATAATCTGTCGACCGAACAGTGCCAGAATTAACGCAGCCGGAGCAGCGATGAAGAAGGTAAGCTTCATACTTCTGTAGAAAACGCGCTGGATCCAGAGCAGGTCCCCACTGGACAAAGCTTCCCTATATGCAGGCCACAGCGGTGCCAGAATCAATCCCATCAGCGTTGGAATAAAGAGAAAGAGTTGCAGACAGATGGCATACTGGGTTACTGAAGATGGGCCAAGCATATTTGCAATAATCACATTGTCAGCCTTTGCCTGGATCACGGCCGTAATCTGTAGAACAAGAAACAACCCTCCTGTCCCCAGCATCGTCCGCACCTCATCTCCGCGAACGCTCGAGATATGTGGCGCAATATCGCGACGACGAAAAGCAAAGTAGATCACGCTGTTAAGAATTGATGCAACGATCGGGCCTAGAATGATGGCACAGGCGAAACCGGCAAGTTGCAAATCAAGCTGAATTGCCACAAACACGAACAGCAACGATAGCAATTGGCCTTTCGCCATCCAGAATGCTTCAATATTTCCATCCTGTAGCCCGCGTTGCACATTTCCAGCCACTGAACAGGGCATGGTAATAAAGGCCGCCACACCTACAACAAGCGCCAGCAACAGCAACTCGCTATGATTAGACTCTGTTGGCAAACCGAGTACCCAAGCCCAAGGGATATCATCATAGATCAGAACGTATAGCAGGCAACCAACCAATGCGATAGCGAGCAGCATAAAAAAACCGCTGGAGACAATACTCCTCATCGCGTTCGCCTTGTTACCCCCCGAAGCATGAGATATCATATTAACTAGGGCGTTTGCCGCACCACCGTCAACAAAAGAAAAGAGAGCTATCAATGATGATATAGCGATCCACATCCCATATTGCTCAATGCCAAGGTAGTTAACTGCAATCGGCACCATCATAAATGAGACCAGCAGACTTACCGCTTTCGCATAACCTCCGACCGAGGCTGTCCTGATAATTCTCTCTTTGCGGGTTTTCGCCCTCGACACGTCACTCACACTTTATCCACTCGGAGCTGGCTGTCTCTAGGCACCAGAATGGAAGCATTCAGTTCACATCTATTCAGCATGCAACGCATGCTCAGCGATGAACCAGATAAAGACAAGTGAGTTCCTTTACTAGCTCCAACCCGCCGTACTACGGCTCATAAGTGAATCAGTGCCTATGGATCTACCGAACCTTCATCCAAAACTATAAGCTTCATATTTGAGCATGCATAATTACAAAAACAGCAATTGCACATTACAAATATGTAGCCGCGGTCAATGTGGGTATCACAACTGAAAATAGCGGAAGTCGATTCATCGTGGATGACTTATGCATGCTGACCACGTGCTTTAAGCTTCAAAAGAATACGTCGACATTCCGGGAACCGGTATTGCAGAACAATACTCAAGGAATGTCGAATCCAATACGCTGGTTGCCTGGAAGAACAAGCCTTCAAAACAATAATACCAAAGCGCAATAAGAGATTAGGAACACCTGAACCCATCATTTTCATCTGCTCTTTTTTAAGCCGGATATGATCTTCAAGAAGTACAACCGCCCAATCAAGTTCTTCTTTAGTGATGTATCCATGCTCATAAGCAACCCGAGCATCGTCCTTCCAATTCTCATAATGAATCAATAGCTGCCATAAACTTTCAATGGATAAAGTCATCATTTCTTTTTTATGGCAACCCTTTAGGCGCGCCCAGAATGAAAGGTTTTTCCCATGGTCTCTATATAATACGAGTGGCTGCTTCAGATAGCTCACCGTGCCAAGTAATGCACACCGGAAAGGGATAGATGCATCTTCTCCTACAACATTAAGGGGAACATCACCAAAGACATCAAATACCTTTCTATCCCAGGCATATGCGCAGCCCCAGGATCCATGAGATCCCAATTGCACCATATCCTTCCAATTGGTTAATCCCGCATAAGTTTCATGAGCAATTGTATTTTTCTGATTTCCATCTGCATCTATTATAATTGCGTTTGAATAGACACCTAATGCTCCAGTTTTCCATACATCCACAATATCAGATACTCTGTCAGGCAGGGAAATATCATCCCCGGAAGCAATAATAATCAAATCCCCGTGAGCTTCACGCATTACAACATTCACATGTTCATTCACGCCAATATTTTCCAGGTTTTGTCTAACAGTAACCTTATGAGGTCCGTTATAAGGTTTCACACACTCTTGAATTTCCTCGAACGTTCGGTCTACTGAATAATCATCAGAAATAATAATTTCAAGTGGGGAATAGGTCTGCGCCAAAGCGCCTGACACCGCTTTAGCAACGAATGATTCCTGATTGTAAGCAAGCAAAATCATGCTTACCATATAATGGTCAGTCATCTCAGAACGCATCCTCTGGAAGAGATGATTCTCCATGATGCAATATAAAGACAGGGCACTCTCTCAGTACATCTACTTTCAATGTTTTTTCCATTTAAGGAGAACCGAAGCGTTCACACCTTCAACCAAAGCGCTCACACCTTCAACCGAAGCGTTCACACCTTCAACCGATGAGTTCACATCTTGAACTTGCAGCTTAATGGACTCCAACATGCCCATCACTGCTTCCGATTGAATTACCTTTTCCTTTAGCTTAGCAAGCACATCATATCCATGAAGTTGTTTTTGATACATAAACTCAATCAATTGATTTTCTCGATCAAAATTTTCACCCGACTTTTTCAAAAACATTTCTGTTGGTGAGTGCCTAGTCCATGATCTTGGTGTTCTATCCTGAAATACTTTTTGCCAATGCTGAGGAAAATCCCACGTCCCTCTGAAAACATAATCCTTCTCATTTGACAAATATATTAGCCCTTCATTTTTCACTACCTTGTCAAAAAGATTTAAATAATAATCAACGTGATTTTGAGACATCTCCTGCATGCTCTGTATGTTGATGCAAGCATCAAATTGATACTTGTTCAAACGCTCAAAATGCCAAGCTGGAATCACATAACAAGAATACTTCTCTAAATCAAAATCATCACCACGGTAATAAGAGCCAACATTCATATCAGGAAAACGGTCTTTCATATATAATTCTGAGTACATTAAACTGGCAGGCACAGCATCAACCAGCACATACTTAATTCTTTCAGGCCCAAAAATATTTATGAATACTTCTGCTAAGCGACCATAACCACCGCCTACTTCAACAATGAGCAACTCCTGCTCGCCATCAAGTAAGGAAGTAATTAAATTCGCATCCATGATACTGCCTAGATCAGTCACCATCAGTGGCAAGCGACCTTCTTTCATGTTCCCATCAATATCAAAATATTCGTTCATTAAACCTAAATGGTCTATACCATATAAATAATCTATATACGGTCTGACATTTTCTGGAGTGACAGTACCCATTCCTGTACAACCAACCCATGGGTCCATCATTCTACTCAGAGATGAAAAATGCTCTTCATAGTGGTGTTCATTAAACTGATACTCTGTATTTACTTGTGCTACCCCGCCATCCAGCACAACCTCTTGAAAATACTCGCCGCCATCTTGCCCTCCGCGATCAAGATCCCAATTCGGAGCAGGCCGAAGTACTCCAGCATATTCCAGCATATCCGTTACTATTTGCAGAAACAGTTCCTTCTCACCCTGAATATCATTGGACTTTACTTGACGAATAGTTTTATTTCCCACTCTTTCACCCCACTCCTGCTTGGTTCACTTAACTTCAAACTACAACATTAGTCACAATTATGTGACTTGGACCTACATGGTTTCAACAAAAAAAACTCACCGTAAACTAATTAAAATAAGTACGTTTACAAAGCATGCATTCGGTACAACCTTACATTTATCTGAGCTCCCTGGTGAACTTCAATACAAACATAAATTTTCCAAGTTACCTATTCCCCCTTGCTTAAGTCATGCGATCCATGCAAATTTTTCTTAACACCCTTTTGAAACTCATCTGAAAATGAATGCATCACAAACAATTTAACCCTGCGCAACACAATATTTGGTAGGCATTTCAACATCACACGGGCAGCCATGACTAATACGCTCAACATAAACACCCGAGTTGAACCGGCGACAAATGGAAGCGCACTGCGCATTTTTTGTAAAGCCACTCCCATTTTAGTCTGATAGTTGGAAGGGTCGACCCTCTCAATGACCACCTCTGCCACTTCTGCCCTAGTCGAAGCCACCTCAGAGCGTTCAATACGAGCGCAGCCACCTTTAACATCAGGTTCAGGAGCTGGCATTCCAAGCACCTGAAAATAACCCCTCACCCGATCACAAAACGAATGGTTATGGGCAATCAGCAAGTTACATTTATTCACAACGTTCAAACGTTCATCTTCATTTTCCAGATAATATTCCACCAGCCCTCTTAACTCACGTTCATCCTTATACATTGGGACAGGCATATCCTGGCCAAACAGGGTGAAAAGGTCCGAGTTTTTATTATACTCTGTAATTAACAAAGCACTGGATGCCATGACATCAAACACACGGTACGGCAAACCATCCACAGCCTGGTGATGCGATACATTGAGAGCAATTTTTGAGCGCTGATACACATCGATGAGTTGTTCCCGCGTTTTGATAAACTCACCGAACTGATAACAATTAAGTAATTTACGCGAGTACTTAGCAACATCCACCCAATTTTTAGTGCCGTATAACTTTAGACCTTTATCAGCAACTGCATCCAGACATTTAAAGCGATAATTCATTGAAATCATGTTCGCGATGAAAATTTTAAACTCATCAGCATTGATTCCAAATTCTTTGTATACAAAACTCAACTCATGTCGAGCAACGGCACTATCAAAATCCAAATCAAAATCATCCTCAACATCTTGAATCAATGCCTTCAAAGACCTAATCACTTGTGAATTTTCAGAATATGCATTAAAAATATTAATAATATGATCGCAGTAGAAGCTCGTTCCTACAAAACTGACATTAATATCCTGCTCTGGCTTTGCAGTAAACCCTGATGGGTCAGTAGCAAAAGGCACATAGTGTACTTTACCCTTCAACGCTGGGTATTTATTTTCCCAATAGGAAACACTGTTGGAAGTCGGAGTTAATAGATAATCACGATCACAAAACAGTGGCTGATCATCTCCTCCCTGATGGTAAAAGGGAATCAAGTCCACCATTCTGGTAAGAATCGGACATGAGGTTTCACTCATTATTCTCTGAGAGATACCTGCACGGTTTGTGGAAAATATAAATGCAGGATCGAGTGAATTAATATAATCAATCAGCCTGTCTTCCGAGACACCTGAATGAAACTCATTATCAGACAGAACATGCACCAAATCATTCGCCATCAATACGTGCAAGTGAACACCGCTAGCCTCAAATGCTTCAGCTACCTGCACCATATAGGGGTCAAGTTCACCATCCTGGGCATAGGTATGGAAAAAACCTACGACATTAATGCTTTCAGACATATTTGAGCTCCATTTTTTTTCATAGGAAAATATAACTAAAGTAATGATTAACTATGGAGCATCAATAGGGCACCCAATTTCATTGGCTACTTCTGATAATTCATCAAAATTACTGATTGTTTTACGAAGATCGTTAATCTGAACCTGATAGTCAGTCCCTTCAGGAACCCATGGTGATACTCCCAGGAAGCTAAAAACCATTGAGAAGAAACAACTCCGGTCGCTCAAGTAGGTTTCGTAATCCACTTCAACAAACGGCAACTCCCTGAACCTCAGAAATGCCAGTTCCTGTCGCACTTCAATATTTTCATTACCAACAGCTCGTTTAAAATCCCGAACACTCAAGTGCAAAGGTGCATCAATAGCCTTCCTCTGACGGGTGTTATATACATTGCGCTGTTTAGCCACCATACCGGAAATCACCATTCGCGCCGAATTACGTTTTAAATAAATAACTGAAAAGTTATTTTTATTCAGATAGTTAACAACGCCATTAAATACATCATCATGATGCCACATCATCTTAAACCCTAAAGCCTTAGCTCCCGGCTTATGATGCGATGAGATAATATAGTCCCAGTATAGATCAAGGGCTCCCCTCCTTTTCTCCATGGGTAAGATATTCCAATTCTCAATACTTAAATGGGCCCTGATAAAAAGAGGAAATGGGCACAGGACATATGTACCTGCGTTAAAAACATCCTCACCATTCACATATTTTTCATAGAGGTTGCCGAATTCATCTGAACCAGGAAGAAACAACTCCTGATGACATATCACTTCAGGATGACTGTTAATCTCATCCACAATTGCAGTTGAGCCAGTGCGACCCCTGGTTAAAATAATAAAATTTTGCAGACTCATTCGCCTAACTGCCCTTCCTTTCCTACCAACGTCAGCTTTTCTTTTAACTCTGCATAACTCATGATCAGTTCCCCTACGCTTTCATTGATCATAACCATATAGTCAGATCGTTTCGGCATAATATATATCAAGCCTCTACACAAGCTGGATATCGGCTCGAAAAATGAGTTCCGATCATCTAAAATATCTTCATTCCTGCCACTTCACTATGCTTTAAGTAATTCATGATAGAATTTGTAGCATTCATCAACAGAACCGTCCATTACAACCTTCCCATGATGCATTACTATCATTCGGTTACACACATCCCGAATAATAGCCTCTTGATGTGAAACCATGAGTACAATCTGACAGCTATCAATCATCTCTTCCATTTTTTCTGTAGCTTTTTTTACAAATGCAATATCACCCGTGGCAAACACTTCATCTAGAAGCAATATTTCGGGTTTTAAAAATGAAGCGATGCTAAAGCCCAAGCGACTACGCATGCCTGATGATAAATTAATCATAGGTGAATCCGAGAACTCCTTCAATTCAGCGAAAGCTAAAATACCTTCTTCAAGCTCGCTAATTTTCTCCCGGCTCAAGCCAAGTATCGCACCGTTCAAATAAATGTTCTCTCGAACACTCATTGCCATAGAAAAACCAGCACCCAGCTCAAGCAAAGGAATTAACATACCCTCGACTTGAACCATCCCTTTAGAAGGGGGGTAAACACCTGCGATACACTTTAACAGGGTAGATTTCCCTGCACCATTATGACCGACGACTGCGACACGCTCACCTTGGCCCACTTCAAAATTAACACGATTAACCGCAAGGAAATCATGAGAAGCCTTCTCCTTCTTCGTAAACCATCGATCAACTGTTTCCCTGAAAGAAGGAGCGAGTCCAGCATAACGCCTGAAGGTAATGCTTAAATCTTGAACAGTAATCTTCACCAAATCATTATCCATAGCTATACCCTGAATACCAGTTGGCGACCGAATCTATGATGTGCCGCCAACCCAGCCAGAAAGAATACAATGGCTAGCACAGCAGGCGCAATCATATACTGCCACACAGGAGGACCTGGCTGATAAATTGCCTGATGAAAAATTCTTACAAATTGATAGAACACATTAAACTCAATAATCATATGATATTTTTCTGGAATCATTGTTATTGGGTAGATAATAGGTGTGAGATAAAAACAGGCTTGAACAATCACATCCAACACCTGCCTGACATCTCTATAGTATGCGACTAGAAGACTAAAGAAAGAGGCTATACCGACACAAAATAACAAGGTTACAAACATCGCCACTAACAAATAAAATAAATGTGTATTGATATCAAACCCGAACAATAATGCAATACCATGTAATGCAATTAATATCAGAACGAAATTCACAAACTCAACAGAAACAACCACTACGGGATACAAAAATGAAGGTAGTGCAACTTTTGTTATCAATGCCTTATAGCCAACAGCTGCATCCCCACCAGCTGTGATTGCAGAAGAAATAAATTTCCAGACAATCAAACCGGAGAATAAATATACAACATAATTCTCAACTTTCATGCGCATTAACAGCGGAAAAATAATCGCAATCACAATCATAGTCAGTACTGGAGCCACAACAGACCAAAGTACACCTAACCCTGAACCCTGGTAACGCTCTGACAACCTCACCTGAAATAAAGTCGCACCGACAAAGCGGCTTTTCCAAAGTGACCTTAGCTCCTCGACCATCCCTTTGGTGTAACCAATATTATGGTGAGGCAAATAAGTCGCAGATCTCTTGCTATACATAACTCATACTCTTCATCAGTTCCTCACATATCACGTCTGTTTGAGATTCAGCTAAATGCAACCCTCCCGCCTGATTAGCAAGATTCTCTATAGCTAACATAGAATACAACCCGATAGCCACCTGAATTCGACTTATAACAGAACAAAAATCGACATCCCTCCAAATCTTATTACCTAAATTGGCTGGGAATTCTAAAGCATTAATAATGCAAACAGAAGGAACAATCGTTACAGTTCCATGGGGATTATTAAAAGGGGCCCTATTCAATAGAATATGTCAAACTTCATACCATTTTTCTTCCGCCCAATTTCCATGCTGACATCCTCGCTTCAGAACCCTTACCCTGATAGCAATTTATTGCTTAATATTCACAGGTAGTCTTGTTGCATTTATTACTGATGTATCATGTATGGGTGTGGATGCCGGGTCGACATCAACCTCAAGCCATCAACTCTCCCAAGAGTGACAATCACATCTTCAAACAAAATCATCTAGCGAGCGGCACATTAAACAACTGCATTCTGTAATTCCGAGATGACCAGACCCTGAGCTTCACCTAGACCCACCCACAAAGGCAGTCGTAACAATCTATCCGCCAAATTATCTGTATGTCTTAACTCACCACTAGCTCGACCATATTTTTTCCCAGCTGGGGAGCTATGAAGTGGCACATAGTGGAAAACAGGATTCACACCATGTTTTTTCAACTCTGCTATCACCTCGGAACGTTTTGCCAGAGATTCGAGTAAAATGTAATACATGTGTGCATTATGCTGACAATCCTCGGGAACGATGGGACGGCGTAAAATACCGGCATTATCAAGTGACTTAAAAGCTTCATGGTATTGCTGCCAAATATCCATGCGCCTCTGAGTAATACTCTGCGCCTCTTCCATCTGCGCCCACAAAAAGGCAGCAATCACTTCCCCAGGCAAATACGAAGAGCCGACATCTACCCAAGTGTACTTATCTACCTGACCACGAAAAAACTGGCTTCGGTTGGTCCCTTTCTCCCGAATGACCTCGGCGCGTTCGGCAAAGCGTTTATCATTAATCAGAAGTGCCCCACCTTCTCCAGAAATAATGTTCTTAGTCTCGTGAAATGAATACGCACCCAAGTGCCCTATGGAGCCCAGAGGCTTACCTTTATACGTAGACATGATCCCCTGAGCTGCATCTTCAATAACCCACAGGTTGTGCCTGCTCGCGATATCCATGATGGTGTCCATCTCACAGGCCACCCCTGCGTAATGCACCGGCATGATCGCCTTGGTACGCGGCGTAATAGCAGCTTCAATCAGCGTTTCATCAATATTCAATGTGTCAGGGCGAATATCTACAAACACCGGCACCCCACCTCGCAGAACAAATGCATTCGCTGTTGAGACAAAGGTATAAGACGGCATGATGACTTCATCACCCGATTGGATATCCACCAGGATTGCCGCCATTTCAAGTGCCGCAGTACATGAATGAGTGAGTAAGGCCTTACGAGAGCCGGTTAGCGATTCCAACCAAACGTGGCATTTTTGCGTAAACATACCGTCACCTGCCAGATGACCATTGGTATGGGCCTGTGCAATACACCATAACTCCCGGCCTGTCATGTAAGGCTTGTTAAATGGGATATTCATTCTTATTCATCCCTCTGAATCATCGTCAGCTTTCGGGCGACCAACAACCTTGACCCACCCAAGGGCAAGACAACACCTATGCGAATAAGTGCCAACTCAAAATTTAGCACCCATTCAAAAAGCTTGTTAAGCATTGGGTTGATACGAAGCTCAGTCATCCCATCCATGCTTGCACCCACATTGTTCCCTTTTAACAATCTAGACAAACACATCGCAGGCAGTAACGCGCTAACAAACGAAGTGCTTTGAATAATCTCGAAGCCAGCCCCACAAACCTTTTGGTGTAATTCACTGGCGTTATATCTTCTGACATGGCAAGCATACTCATCAACTGCGCTCCACAACCATCGGTGTTGTGGAACAGTAATGAAAACGGTACCGCCAGGCTTGAGCGCTTTATAAATTTGTTGCAACACCACCTCATCCTCTTCAATATGCTCTAGCACATCGAAGGCACCGATTGCATCCAGTTCCGATTCATAAGGAATATACCTGGCATCCATTTGGGTGAATTCTGCGCCAGGCAATCGCTCCCGGGCATACACCAACCCCTCCTCCAAATACTCGCTCCCGGAGATCCTTGCCTCGGGAAAGCGCTTTGAAATGGCTGTAATCACAAAACCAGTCCCACAACCAATCTCAAGAAAGGATTTCATCTCCGGAGAATACTTTTGAAGCGCCCAGAGAATGGCCTTGTTCCTGGCGCGGAACCAAAAGTTTCCTGCCTCCAATTCAGCCAATTCTTTAAAGTAGTGGGTCTTGAATCCGACATTCATATTATTGCCTCGCATGTTTTCTCGCGAAAACGAAGAATTTAAATAAGACAAAGAGAAATCCAGCAACGATTATTATCGCTATAGCCTGAACCCATTGATGTGCATACCCATGAATATCTACAAAGATGAAAAGTATCATGAGATTAAGAAAGTATCCAAACAAATGAGCCAGTGCATAGCGCAGAACTGCGCTGAATGAACCGCCACGATAAGTGAATGTCCATTTCTTATTTCCGATGAAACCGATCGATGCTCCAATAATATACATCAAGGTCATTGCTAATTTGGGGCCTATGCCGAGATAGGTAATGATTATGTAACCAAAATAAATTGTTAAATTAGTCACTACCCCAACCAACCCGTAACGCATCAGTTGCCGCATGAAATTGACCCATTCTGCTTCACGGAAAATTACTCACGTACTCACCCGATGATAAATATCATGTGGGTTGCGAAAGGAAAATCCCAGCGAAGAGTAGAGTTTAAAAACAGGTAAGTTGGAGGCCGAAATTGAGCTATGGACTTCATTATAACCCATTGCCAACAGTTCGCCACATACAGCACTCCACCAGTATTTCGCCAACCCCTTGCCGCGACACTGCTCCCCCAGAGCGTGCAAAACGAGATTGTTGCCATTGTAACCGACAAATCCTGCCAGCGCGTCCTGCCAATATAACCCGTAAACCTTCTCTGCCTCGATCAACTGTTTCAGCCAGTTATCATAGCGATTATCTGCAGCAGCCTTTGATAAATTAAAGTCTCGATGAAAACGACCATGTTCGAAAGCACCATGGCAAATCTCCATAGCCAACCCAACATCAAAATCCTTCGAAATACTTACCTCGGGATGTTGCACTGAACGCAACTGTATCTTGTCACAATATGGCTCAATCAATGTATCGCAATAGTAGTAGCCATATTCGTGCAACTGCCTCTTATCCGCCAATGAATTAACTTTTAATGTAAAATGTCCGACCATTTGTGCTGCTTGTTGCAAAGCTTTTTCCGAATACTCAGTGAGCTCCCAAGTCGGCATGCCGAATACCGCAGAGTCCCATGGCGTGGAATTAATCAGTGGTATTGGATTCATCAAAGGTTGTCCGCCTGATTATATAAAGTGGTCGTTTCTTGGCTTCGTCGAAAGTCTTGCCAAGATAAATGCCAATAATGCCCAGCATGGCGATAATGATGCCTCCAATAAAGTATAATGACACGATCAAGCTACTCCAACCGGGAATCAATGAGCCATATAGCCATGCTTGCAGTAAAATATACATTCCATAGCAGAATGCCAGCCCAGCCATACTAAAACCAATTCGCACACCGATACGCAATGGTTTATCAGAATAAGCAATAATGGTTTCCGCAGCCAACTTCCATAGCTTGGCAAAAGTGTATGTGGAGTTGCCCACAAAACGTTTGGAGTGCTCCACTTCAATACTGGCTGTTGGGAATCCCAACCACTGTACCAGACCACCGAAGAAGCGCAATTGCTCTTGCATACGCCGGAAACTTTTCACTACCTTATTCGACATGATGCGGAAATTACCAGTTTCTCCATCATATTTAATATCCGCTA
Source organism: Mariprofundus sp. (assembly GCA_021772835.1). GTDB lineage: Bacteria > Pseudomonadota > Zetaproteobacteria > Mariprofundales > Mariprofundaceae > Mariprofundus. The sequence goes on along the minus strand of JAJFLE010000017.1, from coordinate 31,761 downwards.
AATAGCTAAATAGCTTATAGAACAGCCATGAGGTCATCCGCTTCAACATAGCATCTTGACGCTCGCCGCGCCTCGCCAGAACGATGTCATACCCCTCCTGTGCCTTGGCATACAGTCGCGGGATTTCCTCAGGACGGTCCTGCAGGTCGCAATCCATCACTACAACCCAATCACCGTGACAGCAATCGAGGCCGGCAGTAATCCCGTAGTGCTGACCGAAGTTCCGACTGAACTGGATACCACGCACGCGCGAATCGGCCCCAGCCAGCCGCTCAATCACATCCCACGAGTTATCATCACCGCAATCTTCTACCAGCACAATCTCAAAGTTCGATGTTATGCTTTCAAGTGCCGCATTTAGCCTCTGATATAGCTCATCAAGACACTCCTCTGCCTTATAAACCGGAATAACAACGGAAACATGCGGGCAAGATGGGCTCATCGTTCAACCTCCGGACTCACTATTTCAGCCTTATCCATCGGTCGAACATACAGACAGGCAAGTATTAGCAACATCACAACCCCAGCAATCTTCGGGAAATAAAAATAGCGAGTTTCGAAATGAGCAAGTGTAAATATCGCCAGGTATGCCGAAAGCAATGCAGCACTAAACCACATCAGCGTTATCCATGAAGAATGGGACCTTACCTTGCGAGCAAACAATAATGAAACTGCAACAATCAGTGCAAGCAGCAAGATTCCGTTCGTTAACAAGTCCAGCAATGTCGATTGACTGGCAGGAGCAGCCACCGAGTAATTCAGAGGAGAAAACCAATATTTTCCTATTATATCAAGCTTAAGTGAATACCATTCAATCGGGTGTTCCATAAATACCTTAATAAATGAAGCTTTCGCGTTGACTGTATCGCCGCAAGTCGTTGGGTCTATTCTGCAAACCAGATTCCCCCCCCCAGCTGCGACAAATCCTCCTGCAGCTGAGAGGTCGTCCGTGGTCTTTATAGCATTTTGAAAAACCAGCCCGCTCGTTAGTACCCAGGCTGGCTTTCCTTGATTCATCCAATGATACGCTCTCCATGGCGATGTTGCGGCATGAGCAACCAAAAGCAAAACCACCATTGTTTTTATAGCTGATTTTGCCAACTCCGGATCAATTTTTTCCCGAAAGTGCATCAGCTTAATAATCCCCCCCAGTAAAATACCCCAACCCGTCAGCGCAAGTAAAATGAGTTCAAACTGCGAGCGGAAATAAGCGGCTAGCGCAATGCAAAGACCCGCATAAACCGCATAACGAATTGACCTGAGCGTTATCGAACGAAAGGTCAGCAAAAGACCGATCAGAAAAAAACCTATGGCAAAGCTTTCACCCAAACTAATGCCAATAGGCTCAAGCAAAAAAACCCGTGTGACAGGAAATGCGAATAACAGCAACGGCAATATAAATGCAAACGCGCTTCTCACACTCGTGCTCAGAATCTCATAAACCAGCACCAGCACAAAAGCGAATAAAATTGATGCTAATACTTGCAACACCAGAATTACTGGAGCGTCCAAACCCAGTACTTTTAGCACCAGAGCTTCCAACAATACAAAACCAGGAGGCCAGAGGTTAAAGACAAAAGCTGTGCCTTTGGCATGACTGACCCACCCATTCTCGACAATATCAACTGCAGCCATGCCAAAGTACGTAGGATCGTCCAACCCGACATGATTGATGACTTGCTGAATGGTACTAAATGGGTCGAGTTGCCCGGGCACATCTCGAACCCAAAGCGCTATAGTTAGAAGAATCAAAAAATAAACACAACCCACCCAAAGTGCTTCATACTTAACATGCCTCATAGGCAGCAACCTATTTTGCATATGATGTCTCCATAGCGCGCGCCACAAATTCAACTTCGTTTACACTCATTACTGGCGATATAGGCAAACTCAAAATCTCTTCCGCTAACATTTCCGCGATGGGCAAGTGATGGCCTTGAAAATCTTGATAACAGGCTTGTCTATGTGGCGGGATCGGGTAGTGAATTACCGTTGATATCCCTTGTTGCTCCAGATGCGCTTTTAGTGTATCTCTCCGTTTGCTGCGAATAACGTACAGGTGCCAAACGGGGTCAACGTATTCGGGCACAAAAGGCAAAATAATCCCTGCATCAACCAATAAATCCGAATACTGAGTCGCAATTTCTCTTCGCCTCACATTCCACTCATCCAGTACTACCAGTTTTGCGCGGAGGAATGCCGCCTGCATCTCATCCAGGCGACTGTTATACCCGGCAAGGTCATGCTTGTATTTCACTGTTGAGCCGTAATTTCGTAGCTGCCTCACCTTATTGGCAATCGCATCATCGCTAGTAAGCACTGCACCACCGTCACCGAGTGCACCCAGATTTTTACCTGGATAAAAACTTGTCGCGGCAGAATGCCCCAATGAACCTGCACTCCGCCCTTTGTAACGCGAGCCCTGGGCTTGTGCTGCATCTTCAATCACTATCAGACCAAGCTTGGCAGCAAGCGCATTGATCGGATCCATATCTGCTGGCTGTCCATACAAGTGCACTGGAATAATGGCGCGTGTGCGACTGGTGACTGCACTAGCGATCAGCGCCGGATCAATATTGTGCGTATCCACATTTGGTTCAACAGGGATCGGAGTCGCCCCGCATTCAGAAACGGCGAGCCAAGTAGCTATAAAAGTATTAGAAGGAACGATCACCTCATCGCCGGGCCCAATGTCATAAGCTCTCAGTAGAAGATGCAACGCTTCGAGTCCGTTGCCAACTCCGATACAGTGCTTAACATCACAATACTGGGCAAATTCAGCCTCAAAGGCTTCCAGTTCTGGCCCCATGATAAACCACCCCGAATCCATAACCCTGCGGCAGGCCGCGTCCAGTGATTCACGTATGGATTGATTCAGACACCCAAGATCAAGGAAAGGTATTGGTTTCATCTGGGTATCCTCCGGGCATCCCCGACAAATTGATTATAATCCCGATAATAATCCATTTCATCATAATAGTCCGAAGCCAACACTAGGCAGACAGAGCCAGAAGAAAAGTTTTTGATATCCCTCCACATCATTGGAGATACCAACAACCCCTGACTGGGATTATTCAAGTGAAAGCGTTTTTTCATAACGCCGTCATCCAATTCAACATCAAAGCTTCCACTTATGGCAACAATAAGTTGCTTTAGTTCCTTATGCCCATGAGCACCACGCTCTGCACCACCTGGAACATCATAGAGATAATAAATCCGCTTGATATCAAAGGAGATGTGTTTCCCACCTTCGACAAAAGTCAGATTTCCGCGAGGGTCACTGATTTTCGGCAGCTGAATAATTCGACACAGATCAATCGGCATGTGAAACCCCTAACAGACCATTTGTTAAATGGTAAATTTTGCCGCAACAGGTGGCAACCTCAGCATTATCAACCAACAACTTCTTGCCACATGCACAAACCCATCCGCGCATTCTGGCTGGATTACCAAAAACAAGAGCGTGTGCCGGGACATCCGATGTCACCACACTACCTGCGCCAACCATCGCATAGGCACCAATTTCCAATCCAGGCAGGATTGTTGCATTGGCGCCAATACTACACCCGGTTCGTAAAAATGTCTTAACATATTCACCTGAGTGCACCTTGCTCCTAGGAACCCGGTCATTAGTAAATGTGGCATTTGGGCCAATGAAACAGCTATCTTCAACTACAACACCATCCCACAAATACACGCCACACTTTACAGTAACATCATTACCGACCCATGCTCCACTTTCGATAAAAGTATGATCGCAAACATTACAACCGCTTCCGACTGTTGCTCCAGAGGCAACATGTGCAAATGCCCATACTCTCGTTCCTGCGCCGACTACTGCGCCTTCATCAAGCAAGCCTTGTGGGTGAAGATATATTTCAGGCATTCAGATACCATTCAACTGTTTTCTGGATACCAGTCTCGAATGTTTCAACAGGACTCCAGCCTAACTCGTTCACCATCTTTGAAGCATCTATGGCATAACGCCAGTCGTGACCTAGGCGATCGGTAACAAATGTGGTCAGCGACTCATGCGGGGCTCTCTCTTCATTAGCCTCATCCATAAGCCCACAGATACGTCTCACAATATTAATATTATTCCACTCATTAATGCCGCCGATATTGTACACCTCACCAGGCACACCCTTACGAATCACTGCATCAATACCTGAGCAATGATCTTCAACGTAAAGCCAATCGCGGATATTGGTTCCATCTCCATAAACAGGTATCGGAGTGCCATTCCTGCAGTTACGAATAACCGTCGGAATCAATTTTTCATTATGCTGGTAAGGACCATAATTATTGGAACAGTTGCTGGTTGTTACAGGCAGGCCATAGGTATGGAAATAAGCCCTCACCAAATGATCGGAGCCCGCCTTGGAAGCTGAATAGGGGGAGTTTGGTGCATAGGCTGTTCTCTCGGTAAAGGCTGGATCATCCTGCGCTAGTGTGCCGTACACCTCGTCGGTGGAGATATGGTGAAAGCGGCACTGTGATCCATCCATCCCATTATCCTGCAACCAGTAGCTGCGGCAAGCCTCCAGCAGGGTGAATGTGCCCATCACATTGGTCTTGATGAATATTTCAGGCCCGGATATTGAGTTGTCGACATGTGATTCAGCGGCAAAGTGAACGACAGCATCAATCTCATGTTCACGAAGTAACCGGTCGATCAGTTCACGGTCACAGATATCGCCCTGCACAAAGCTATGCCGCGCCTCATCAGGTAGATCTTTCAAGTTCTCCAGCGAACCTGCATAGGTAAGCAGGTCAAGATTAACAATGCAGACATCCGGGTCATTGCCCAGCATATAACGTACATAATTACAGCCGATAAAGCCGGCACCGCCGGTAACCAGGATGGTTTTAGGTTTATATATCATCAAAAGTCCTTTAACAATGAACTGAGGTATTCGCCATAGCCGCTTTTACCCAACGCTTCAGACAACGCTTGCAACTGGGAGCTGTCAATGTAGTCCATGCGCCATGCCACCTCTTCCGGACAGCCTATCTTTAAACCCTGTCTTCGTTCAACAACCTCAACATAACGCGCAGCATCCATTAATGAATCATGTGTACCAGTATCCAGCCAGGCAATACCACGGCCCATTGTTTCCACCCTCAATTCACCCTTCTGAAGATACACCTTATTCACATCGGTGACTTCCAGCTCCCCTCTGGGGGATGGCTTCAGCTCGGCAGCGACATCCACGACGTTGTTATCATAAAAATAGAGGCCTGTAACAGCCCAGTGGCTCTTCGGATTTTCCGGTTTCTCTTCAATCGAGATAGCCTTATATCCATCTTTAAACTCGACCACGCCATAACGTTCTGGGTCATTTACTCGATATGCAAAAACCGTAGCTCCTGATGATTGCCCTGCAGCACGTTGCAATTGCTCAACCATGCCTTGTCCGTAAAAAATATTGTCACCCAAAATCAGCGCAACAGAATCATCGCAGATAAAACCCCGGCCGATGGTAAATGCCTGTGCAAGACCATCAGGGCTAGGCTGTTCAGCGTAAGAGAGCTTCAGCCCCCATTGCGAACCATCACCAAACAACCGCTCAAAGTTCGGTAAATCAGTTGGCGTGGAGATGATCAGAATTTCACGTATGCCCGCCAGCATCAAAGTGGTGAGTGGATAATAGATCATCGGTTTATCGTACACCGGCATCAGCTGCTTGCTGACTGAGAGAGTTAACGGATGCAGGCGTGTTCCTGACCCACCTGCAAGAATAATACCTTTCATTGTGACTCCTGCTCTATTGATATGACGGTCCCCACAGTCATGGGTGCCAAATAATCGGATGGATCAATTATCGCTTTGTGATGTCGCACATCCTGTACTCCACCCCTACTGGGCGAGCTACATAGCTCGCCCAAATTGGTAGTCCATACCAATTTTTCGTACACCGGCATCAGCCGTTTACTAACCGAAAGCGTTAATGGATGCAGACGTGTGCCGGAACCGCCTGCCAATATTATTCCTTTCAAAAACATCCCACCTTGTTTATAAAATGTATATTATAGACTATTTTGGAATTAACCCAAACTCGCCCGAACCGGTAGCGCATCCATCAAACGAATAATATCTCCAGAATATAGCAACAACCTCTATTCAGCTGTTCACAAAACATCAGCGGAAAAAAGCCCACCAACAAAAACCTGGCGCAGCCTACAGCACCACCGAAGGATCGTCTTGTCCACCATTTGGAGGACACAACACAATCGAGTGCGCCCAAAGAATAATTCAACAATGTCTTTGACGCGACAAGAATTTCCTACATCATTCAAATATGTCACGCCCTGCCATAGCCCGCATCCATCTGGATCACCTTCGCCATAACTATCGCCTGCTCAAAAGCAGGAGTGCCAAGGCAAAGGTCATGGCCGTGATCAAGGCTAATGCCTACGGGCATGAAATGTTCCTGGTGGCTCCTGCCCTGCTTGAAGAAGGGTGTAACAGCTTTGCGGTGACCGATGCTTCCGAAGGAACAGAGCTTCGTTCTATTCTCGGCTTTTACAAAAAGATTCAAATTGTACTGCTCTCGGGCATCTTCGATGCAGAGGATGCTGAGCTGGCCTGCCAGCACCAACTCACGCCAAACGTCACAGAACTGAGGCAGATCAAACTACTACAGGAAGCAGGTTTTAAAGGTGATGTCTGGATCAAAATTGACTCGGGTATGAACCGTCTGGGGGCGGACAAACCCAAAAAACTTTTTGAAGCCTGTCATCAGGCTGAAATCAACGTGTGTGGTTTGATGTCCCATCTTGCCTGTGCGGATGAACCGGATCACCCGATGAACCGGCAACAGGCTGAAAGGTTCAACAAGCTCTGTGATCAAATTGCTCCGGAGCTGCCTAGATCCCTGCTAAACAGCGGTGGTATAATCTCCATGCCTGAATATGCTTTTGATGTCGTGCGTCCGGGCATTGCCCTCTACGGTGCCGAACCGGTTGTTGAGCGCCCCATCGGCCTGAAGCCGGTCATGACTTTGACTGGAGAGATCATGCAGATACGCGATATTTCTGCCGGTGCTCCGGTCTCCTATGGCGCCACATTCCTGGCCAAACAAGCCATGAAAATCGCAGTGGTCGGGCTTGGTTATGCCGATGGCGTGCCACGCGCCCTATCCAATCATGGGCAGGTTTTTCTGAATGGGTGCAAGCAAGCTATCGTCGGACGCGTCTGCATGGACTATACTATGATTGATGTAACAGGCACCGACGCCAAACCGGGAGATGCTGTGGAGTTCTGGGGAGAGAATATACTTGCCAATGATGTGGCCAGCTCGCTGGATACCATCAGTTACACGCTGTTCACCGGTGTGGGTGAACGCGTGAGAAGAAAAGCGGTGTGCTGACCGCCACCGGCAAACTCGTAGAGAGCTTCTGCATTCAGCTGGGGCTATATGCTGCAACCTTTGCCGGTGCGCTTAAACGTTTAACCTCCAGACCATGGCACTTTCGAATGCTTTTGCAGCAGGCCGAAGAGGTCGGCGTACAATCTCTTCCCGTGGTTATGCTCACCGCCTTGTTCACCGGCATGGTGCTGGCGCTGCAGTCGTATATCGTCTTTCACCGCTTTGCCGCTGAAAGTTTGACAGGCCTCGTGGTTTCCATGTCTGTGGTGCGTGAACTCGGACCCGTGCTGGTTGGCCTGATGGTAGCAGGTCGGGTCGGCGCATCCTTTGCCGCAGAGCTTGGCACCATGCGCGTGACCGAACAGATCGACGCCTTATGGACACTCTCAACCGATCCCGTTCGCTATCTGATTCTTCCCCGCCTGATTGCGGTTACCCTGATGATGCCGCTACTGGTAGTCGTTGCAGATTTCATCGGCATCTATGGCGGTTATGCCATCAGCGTACATGTTCTCGACCAGAATCCGGCTGTATATATCGAAAACACTACCATCTATATGGAGCTGTCTGACTTCTACTCAGGCCTTGTGAAAGCAGCCTTCTTCGGCATGTTGATCGGCCTGATCGGCTGCACGGAAGGCTTTAACTGCAAGGGCGGTGCTGAAGGTGTGGGTACAGCCACAACAAGGGCAGTCGTTGTCTCCTGCATGAGCATTTTGATTTCAGATTATTTTCTCACAGCGTGGATGTTCGGATGAGCAGCGAGATCCCACGCATCAGCATCAGAGGTTTAAGCAAACGCTTCGACGACAAAATCATTCTCGATGGTGCCGATCTGGACATCATGCCGGGCAAATCAACCACGGTCATCGGCATGTCCGGCACCGGCAAAAGTGTATTGATCAAATGTGTATTGGGCCTGCTCAAGCCGGATAGTGGTGAAATCCTGATTGATGGAGAGAACTGGCTTGAACTGAAAGAACATGAACAACTGCAACGCATGCAACGTGTTGGCATGCTGTTTCAGGGCGGGGCCCTGTTTGATTCGTTAAGTGTGTGGGAAAATGTCTCTTTTGCGCTGCTGCGCCGGGGTCTGAGTAAGACCAAGGCAAAAGAGCGTGCCATTGAAGTCCTGGAATGGGTCGGCCTGTACGATATCGAAGACAAAATGCCTGCCGAGCTTTCCGGTGGTATGGCCAAACGTGTGGGGCTGGCACGTACCATATGCCACAAGCCGGATATCGTATTTTTCGATGAGCCCACCACCGGCCTTGATCCGATCATGTCCGATGTCATCAACAAGCTGATCGTGCGCCTGCACAAGGATTCAGGCACCACCATCCTCAGCATCACCCATGACATGAAGAGTGCTTCCATGATCAGTGACCACATCGCTCTGCTCTGCCACGGGCGCATTCATATGCAAATCCCGGCCAATGAACTAGACTCTAATCAGGATCCTATGCTCAGACAGTTTGTTGAGGGAAAAGCCGAAGGTCCAATCAACTGCAGCATCTGGGGTAAACAGATAGAGGAGGCTATCCAACGATGAATCCACATGCACGCCTGGGAGCCTTTGTCCTTGCCGCACTCTTATTGCTCACCTTTGCTACCGGCAAGGTTGGCGATATCGCCTGGCCCAAACAGGAAAATAATATTGTCGAAGCCGAATTTGAAGACCTGCTGGGGCTTGATGTGCAGTCACCCGTACGCATGGCTGGCGTAAAGATCGGCGTCGTGCAAGAAATTCTACTCAGAAATAATTTGGCAGTGGTGCGAATCGCACTGAATCCGGATGTTAAACTTCCCGCCTCAACACGCGCAACTATCATTGGCCGCGGTCTGGTTGGGGAAAAGAACCTTGCTCTAACCGCAATCGCCGGGGACACAGAATGGTTACAGGATGGCACAGTCATCCCTTCCGACCCGGCGGGTGACATCAATACCTTCATCACCAAAGCTTCGGGTATCACTGATGACGTCAAAGCGCTGACACAGTCTCTGTCGGGCACTGAAGGTGGAGAAGGCAGCGAATCGTTTCAGCAAGTCATTGCCAACATCAACAGTGCCACACTGGAACTATCGATGATGGTCAAAGAGAACCGAACTCAAATCAGGGAAGCTACCGCCTCACTACAACGCATATCACAAAAGCTGGAACAAGAGCTGCCTCGGATCACACGTTCCGGCCGTGAATTCTTTGATGAAGGCAGAATGATGGTCAAAGAGAGTCGAATACAAATCGGCGAGATCACCACTTCACTGCAAAAAATCACGCAGCAACTGGAAAAAGATCTGCCTCTGATCACACGTTCCGGTCGTGAATTCTTCGATGAGGGCAAGCAGGCAACACAAACCCTCAATGCCTCGCTGACAGATAACCGGGAAAACCTCTACAGAACCCTGTTTGAACTGCGCCTGGCATCAGAAAATCTTGAAGCATTCTCTGACGATATCCGACGCAACCCCTGGAAGCTGATGAAGGAAAAACCTGAAATAAAGGCCAATAAACGCGCCCGACAGGAAAAGATGGAAGAGATGCTGATGACTACTGGCAGGATGGGTATTGCTCCTGCGACCAAATAACCCCCTTTCCAGGGCCTCTGCCAGGCAAAGCATGGCGAGAATATTCATCTTGCTGACAGTAATTGCCTGCTCTGCCAGCACCGCTATAGCTGAAACGCCGTTTCAGGCTGCCCAGAAATATATTGAGTCAGATCAGATCACAGAGGCTCGTCGTGCGCTTGCGTCCGAATTAAGGTTGCGCCCGGACAATCTCGAAGCCCGCTATAACCTTGCTATTCTACTTGAGCAGATCAACCACAGCAGCGAGGCTCAAACACTGTATGAAACAAATATCAGCACAGGTCGACACCTGCCCAGCATGATTAATCTTGCCGCTCTGCTTCAGGATAAGGGCCAGTTGAATGAAGCGGTTCGGCTGCTTGAATCCGCAACCGAGCAATTCAAACATGAGGCAACACCGTGGTATCTGCTGGCCCGGTTGGCTGAAAAACGCGGCAACAATATCGAGGCTATCCAGCTGCTTCAGAACGCGCTCAAAGCCGACCCTCTCAATGGTTTTGCCTACCTGCATTATGCCGATTATCAGTCGCGTCATCACATGAAAGGTTTCGGCCTGAAATATGGTGATAGAGCATCAAGACTATTATCCACCTGTGCCCCCTGCTGGCGCACATATGGAGATATTCTGCACCGGGCCAAAAAGGATGACGATGCATTAGTCGCCTACCAGCGCAGTCTTGCCATTGATCCGGATGACAAAACCCGACAGCAGCTTGTTATAACTCTGCGCGCGCTCGGACAGAATGAACGAGCCAATCTGATTCAACGTGGACTGGATGCCCATATCAAACATCAAACTGACAAATAATAAACGTAGTTTCCATCGTAGGGTTTGGTGTGGCGGAGCGGACGGGACTACTCAGGGCTTCCTGCCCTTCGCCCTACGGGCCGTCGTCGTTCCTCCGACGTTTAAAATCGCTCCTGCGATTTTATCGAACCCGAATGCGTGTTCTCGCACCCATCCACTCCAGATTAAGATCGTATAACGCAAACCGCAAAGAAAAAGCCCCCGATGTTTCCATCAGGGGCTTTGGTGTGGCGGAGCGGACGGGACTCGAACCCGCGACCTCCGGCGTGACAGGCCGGCATTCTAACCAACTGAACTACCGCTCCAAGCGGTTTTAGCAAGAGCCTGATCTTTACAGGGCATCTTTCACTTTAAAATGGTGGGCGCTGCAGGGCTCGAACCTGCGACCTACGGCTTGTAAGGCCGTTGCTCTCCCAGCTGAGCTAAGCGCCCATTGCAGTAAGGCCTGCTGGATAGACCTTACAATATTAAAAAAAGCCCCCGCAAAGCGGGGGCCTTGATGTGGCGGAGCGGACGGGACTCGAACCCGCGACCTCCGGCGTGACAGGCCAGCATTCTAACCAACTGAACTACCGCTCCAAGCGGGGCGCAAAGTAATAACTTGCTCCCCAAAAATCAACTACTTAATACGCTGATCGGAAAAAGGCTCTGCATCTTGTCTGCAGAACCTTTAATATGGTGGGCGCTGCAGGGCTCGAACCTGCGACCTACGGCTTGTAAGGCCGTTGCTCTCCCAGCTGAGCTAAGCGCCCGAAAAAAACAAGGGCTAAAAAGCCCTTGTTTTCAAATCTGTACTACTCTCAGGTATTATTTAACTGCGTCTTTAAGCGCTTTACCGGCTTTGAACTTAGGTGCCTTAGATGCAGCAACATCGATACTCTCACCAGTACGTGGGTTGCGAGCTGTACGAGCTGCGCGTGCCGCTACTGAGAATGTACCGAAACCTACCAAGCTCACTGAATCACCGCCAGCCAATGCTCCGGAGATACCGCTCAGTACTGCTTCAACAGCTTCACCTGCTGCAGCTTTACTGAGGTCCGCTGATGCGGCTACGTGGTTTACCAAATCTGCTTTATTCATTAATTCCTCCCGATGAATTCAATGGGTTGCGAACTATAAGCAATGAACCCCATATCCTGTCAACTGATATTTTTGATTTTTTGTAACTTTAATGCGCCACCGTTGAGCTATCATCAAGATAAATGTCGCCAACGCTCCCCGGCACAAAACTTCCAGACATACTCATACCAGTTGGAAGCCTAGTCAAGGCATGTTCTAACACTTCATCCATGTGAGAGACAATATGTACTTTTACACCCTGAAGAACGTCGGCATGGATATCTTTCAGATCCTTGGCATTTTCCTCAGGAATCAAGGCTTCGGTCAGACCGCCACGATGTGCCGCCAACAGCTTTTCTTTCAATCCACCAATCGGTAGTGCTTTGCCGCGCAGGGTGATCTCACCGGTCATACAGACATCTTTTTTCACCGGAATACCCGTCAATGCCGATACGATAGATGTCGCCATGGCAAGACCCGCTGAAGGGCCATCTTTTGGTATCGCGCCTTCAGGCACGTGCACATGAATATCCACCTTCTGGTGGAAGTCCGGCTTCAGACCCAGCTGTGATGCGCGTGAACGAACATAGGTCAGCGCTGCCTGAATCGATTCCTGCATCACATCACCGAGCTGACCAGTTACGGTAAGCTTGCCTTTACCCGGCATAAGCGCTGTTTCAATCTGCAACAATTCACCGCCGACTTCTGTCCAGGCAAGCCCGGTCACAACACCGACCTGATCTTCCTCTTCAGCCAGACCAAAACGATATTTGCGCACACCGAGATAGGATTCGACATCACCGGCGGACAGCTCAATCACCTCGGTGCTATCGGACTGCACAATCTTGCGCGCTACCTTTCTGCACAGCTTGGCCAGCTCACGGGAAAGTCCGCGCACACCTGCTTCTCGAGTGTAATAACGGATAAGCTCCAGCAGCACTTCATCTTCCACTTTCAAGTGAGAAGCTTTCAGACCGTGGTTCTTGAGCTGTTTATCCAGCAGATAGCGACGTGCAATCTCCAGCTTCTCCAATTCGGTATAACCGGATATTGAGATAATCTCCATACGATCCAGCAATGGCCCCGGGATATTCAGACTGTTAGCCGTAGTAATAAACATCACATCGGAAAGGTCATAATCCACTTCCATATAATGATCATTAAAGGTGTGATTCTGTTCGGGATCAAGCACCTCAAGCAGCGCTGCAGACGGGTCACCTCTGAAATCTGCACCCAGCTTGTCAATCTCATCAAGCAGAATCATCGGATTTTTTGTGCCTGCTTTCTTCATCGACTGGATTACTTTACCCGGCATGGAGCCGATATATGTGCGGCGATGACCGCGGATTTCCGCTTCATCACGCACACCACCGAGACTCATGCGCACATATTTACGTTTGGTCGCACGGGCAATGGATTTGGCCAACGAGGTTTTACCCACACCAGGTGGGCCTACAAAACAGAGAATCGGCCCTTTCATCTTACGAACCAGACGCAATACAGCCAGGTACTCAAGCACACGCTCTTTAACTTTTTCCAGACCGTAATGATCCTCATCGAGAATTTTCTCGGCGGCTGTAATATCCTTACTGACCTTGGAGCGTTTTTTCCATGGCACTTCAATCAGCCAGTCCAGATAGTTACGCACAACAGTGGCTTCGGCACTCATCGCTGGCATCATCTTCAGTCGTTTGAATTCAGCATCCGCCTTTTCTTTGGCTTCCTTGCTCAAACCAACACTCTCAATCTTCTCTTCCAGCTTCTGCAGATCGGACTCGGTATCTTCATCACCCAGCTCTTTCTGAATCGCTTTCATCTGCTCGGAGAGATAATACTCGCGCTGACTCTTTTCCATCTGGCGCTTCACGCGCCCGCGAATACGTTTATCTACCTGCAACAGCTCCATTTCATCGTCCATATGGGCATACAGGCATTCAAGACGTCCAACCACCTCAGGCAGTTCGAGCAGCTCCTGCTTGTCTTCCACTTTCAGATTCAGGTGGGCAGCAATAGTATCGGCCAGCTTATCCGCCTCATCCACGGCAGAAACAGAAACCATCACCTCAGGCGGCAGCTTTTTATTCAGTTTCACATAGGATTCAAACTTCTGGATCAGTGAGCGGGCCACAACATCCAGCTCCTTCTCGTCTTCATCCTGAGCCACCATAATCGAGAAGTGTGCACGCAGATAATCTTCGCCAACCAGCATCTCATCGACCCTGATGCGATCACCACCTTCGACCAACACTTTAATCGTGCCGTCAGGCAACTTCAGCAGCTGCAGGATATTGCCTATGGTGCCTACCTGATAGAGGTCTTCAGCAACGGGATCATCATTAGCAGCATCTTTTTGCGCCACAAGAAGAACCTTCTTGCCGGATGCCATCACCTCTTCAAGCGCCTTCACAGACTTTTCGCGCCCGACAAACAGCGGCACAATCATATGCGGGAAAACAACAATATCCCTGAGCGGCAAGACAGGAAGCAGTGTATCCACTTTATCGTCTTCGCTAATTTTTCCAGCTTCTTTTTTGGTCAGCTCTGCCACCAAATTCTCCTTCAACTACAAAACAAACAGATAGCGCAGTAACTGCGCCAGTTCAGGTTATCAGTATTTTCAACAACAATCAGGAAGCTGCTGCTTCTGCCTGCGGCCCCTGATCGCTCTGATCACCGGTCAACACCAGCACAGGTTTACTCGATCCTTCAACGGCTTCGCGATTGACCACACATTTCTCAACGTTGCTCATGGTCGGGATATCGTACATCACATCCAGCATCACTGATTCCATAATGGCGCGCAGGCCGCGAGCACCGGTTTTGCGCAAAATCGCTTTTTCGGCAATGGCTTCCAGTGCATCATCGGTAAAGGACAGATCCACACCATCGTACTTCATCAAAGCGCCATACTGCTTCACCAGCGCATTTTTCGGCTCAGTCAGAATACGCAGGAATGCATCCTTATCGAGCTGGCTCAACGTAGCTACTGCAGGCAAGCGGCCTACCAGCTCCGGAATCAACCCGAATTTAATCAGGTCTTCCGGCTCCACCAGACTCAGGATCGCACCGATATCTTTCTCGTCATCACTGACCACCTCGGCACCGAAACCGATGGAGCGCGGTTTACCTTTGACCTCGATGATCTTCTCAAGACCTGCAAATGCACCACCGAGAATAAACAGGATCTTGGTGGTATCTACCGGCATGAACTCTTGCTGAGGGTGTTTGCGTCCACCTTGAGGCGGCACGTTGGCAATCGTACCTTCAATCAATTTGAGCAGTGCCTGCTGCACACCTTCACCGCTCACATCACGTGTAATTGACGGACCTTCGGCCTTGCGTGAAAGTTTATCTACTTCATCAATATAGATGATGCCACGCTGGGCCTTTTCCACATCGAAATCGGCAGCCTGTAGCAATTTCAGAATGATGTTTTCAACATCTTCACCCACATAACCCGCTTCTGTAAGCGTGGTGGCATCGGCCATCACGAATGGAACATCGAATACGCGTGCCAGGGTTTGGGCAAGCAGCGTTTTACCGCAACCTGTAGGACCAAGCAACAGCACATTGGATTTGGAAATTTCCACATCGGATTTCTCATTGTGAGCTATGCGCTTGTAATGATTATAAACTGCAACAGAAAGCAGGCGTTTTGAAGGCTCCTGACCGATCACATACTCATCAAGAAATGCTTTGATCTCGGCAGGTTTTGGCAGACCGCCCTCTTCTTTGACATCCTCTTTCTGATCAATGGCAGAAAGCTCTTCAACTATGATTTCGTTGCACAGTTCGATGCATTCATCACAGATAAATACAGTAGGGCCAGCAATCAGCTTCTTAACGTCATGCTGAGATTTGCCGCAGAATGAGCAGTATAAAGTACTATCCCCACCTCCGTTAGTCAGCGTTGCCATCAGGACCTCCAGCAACCACTTCAGCACGGGAAGTGAGCACTTTATCAATCAAACCGTAGTCTTCTGCTTCCTGAGCAGTTAAGAAATAATCCCTTTCCACATCATCGGCGAGCTTCTCCAATGGCTGGCCAGTATTTTCAGCCATCATCTCATTCAAACGATCTTTCAGCTTGATAATTTCACGCGCATGGATTTCGATGTCAGTTGCCTGACCCTGAAAACCGCCCAGCGGCTGATGGATCATCACACGCGCATTCGGCAGCGCATAACGTTTGCCCTTGGTACCGGCAGCAAGCAGATGTGCGCCCATACTGGCAGCCTGTCCAACGCATAACGTCGACACATCACAGCGGATATACTGCATGGTATCATAAATTGCCATGCCAGCGGTCACCAGACCACCGGGACTATTGATATAGATATAGATGTCCTTATCCGGGCCTTCCGACTCAAGAAACAGCAACTGAGCAATAATCAGGTTAGCCATATGATCTTCGACCTGACCATTAAGGAAAATAATGCGCTCCTTTAGCAGTCGGGAAAAGATGTCGTAGGAGCGTTCACCGCGTGCAGTTTGCTCTACTACCATAGGAACCAGATTCATGTACTCTCCTTTTTGCCGTTCAGCTTTAACTCTTTTGCGGCCCACCATAAAGACTTATTACGCAAAAGTCATACCAAGACTATTGCCGAACTGCTTAATCTGCACGCATACACCCGTGGCTTTGTATCTTAACCATCAACTATCGCGCTTAAACAAAGCCACACCCGTGGCTTTGTTTAAGCTTGCTCCTGCTCGGCCTGCCACTCTGACAACGGTTTACTGACAGACTTCGTCTTTGCCTGATCAACAACATACTGCACACATTTGCGCTCCAGAAGACCGTCTTTCATGGATGCAATCTGTTCCTGCTGCGACTTGATCCAGACTTTAAACTGATCCCGCTGTTCTTCAGGATACTGCTGTGACTGACGATCAATCTCTGCATCGAGCTCGAGATCATCAACGTTCAGATCAGACAGTTCACGCACCTGTTGCAGCAACAGCGACAATTTCAGACCGCGCTCAGCACGGCTACGGATTTCCTTATTGAAACCTTCATCCTGAAGCATTTCAGCAGGAACTTCGACGCCCTGCTGTTTCATATTCTGCATCACACGCTTGGTGGTTTCCTGCATATCCTGCTGAACCAGTGTTTCAGGCAGTTCAATATCATTTGCCGCAATCAGTGCATCAAGTGCTGCGTCACGTGTGCTTGAAAATGATGCCTGCTCAGCTTCTTCGTTCAGGCGGGCCTGTGCATCTGCACGCAGCGAAGCTCCGTCTTCAAAACCAACCATTTTCGCCAGACCATCTTCATCTTCAGCGGTAACCGGCTTCCCGACAGATTTCACATTGCTTACAAAGCTTGCCGCTTTGCCTGCCAGATGCGCAGCCTGATAGTCTTCAGGGAAGGTGACCTCTACAGTCACATCATCGCCTGCTTTTTTGCCGATCAACTGTTCTTCAAAACCGGGAATAAAACGGCCTTCGCCCAACACCAGAGGCACGTCCTCGCCTTTACCACCATCGAACTCTTCACCGTCGATGGAGCCAACAAAATCAATATGCAGCTGATCACCTGTTTCTGCAGCACGTTCGGCTTCAGCTTCAAACTTCACCTGTGATTTCATCAGACGATCGATAACCTGATCAATATCAGCTTCTTCTACATTCACGGTCGTTTCATCAAATGCCAGCTTGGAAAGCGCATTTATTTTCACTTCCGGCAAGGTCGTTACCTTCATGGTAAACTCAAAACCTTCAGCAGGCTGAGTCGCAGGAATATCAAGAATCGGTTGCAGTGCAGGGCTCAGGCCTGAAGATTCAATGGCCGTGACATAGTGAGACTGGATCAGTTCAGATACTGTGTCTTCATGTAACTTGGCACCAAACTGTTTTTTAATTACGTGTGTCGGCGTTTTACCCGGACGGAAACCAGGCAGTTTAGCCTGCGTAACCAACTTATTCATCTGTACTGCGTAAATTCTATCGTATTCACCTTGTGGCACAGTCACATGCACCTGATGTTCATTGCTTCCAAGGGCTTTCACTTCAGTATGAATCATTTATTTCTCCATCGGGAATTAGCTATGAGGATATGGTACGAGAGGGGGGACTCGAACCCCCACACCAATGGTACTGGCACCTAAAGCCAGCGCGTCTACCAATTCCGCCACTCTCGCATATGTGGCAACCCAACTATGGATTGCCTAAATTAAAAAGGAGCAAGACTATGCCTCACCCCTCGTAAAACGGAGGCGAATGATGCCATCGACCAAACTGAAATCAAGAACTGCCTCATTAAAATCTAATCACAAACAACATGCCTTTGGAAAAATGAGCACATCCGGTGTACCTTTCGCGCCGAATTGTCTTCCTTATTCAAACAAACAAACACCCTGGAGTCACACATGCAGGTTACACCACTTACCGCCCTATCACCGCTGGATGGTCGTTACGCCGGAAAGACCGCCGAGCTTCGCCCCATTTTCAGTGAATACGGTCTGATCAAAGCACGCGTTACCGTTGAAGTACGCTGGTTACAGATGCTGGCTAAAAATGACGGCATTAGCGAGGTCCCTGCCTTCTCCTCTGCAGCCAATACATTCCTCGACGCCATAATCACTGACTTCTGTGAAGCGGATGCAACGCGGGTCAAAACCATTGAAGCAACCACCAATCACGATGTGAAAGCTGTAGAATATTTCCTCAAAGAGAAAGTCGCTGACAATGCGGAGCTTGCTGCCATCTCCGAGTTCTTCCATTTCGCCTGCACCTCTGAAGACATCAACAACCTCTCTTATGCCCTGATGCTCAAACAAGCGCGTGAAACCGTATTGTTGCCTGCCATGCAGGGCATCGTGGACAGTCTGGTGGCCGGAGCCAAAGCCCACGCTGAACAGCCGCTGCTGGCTCGCACACATGGCCAGACCGCAAGTCCGACCACCATGGGCAAGGAGTGGGCCAATGTCGCTTATCGTATGCAGCGCACACTGGATCAGATCATCGCAGTGCCTTTTCTGGGCAAAATTAATGGCGCAGTAGGCAACTACAATGCGCATCTGGCCGCTTATCCTGATCTGAACTGGGAAGAGATCGCCAAGGGTTTTGTAGAATCGCTCGGCATCACATGGAATCCGTACACCATTCAAATTGAACCGCATGATTATATTGCCGAGATCAATGATGCTGTCGCCCGCTTCAACACCATCCTGATTGATTTCAGCCGCGATATCTGGGCTTATATCTCGCTCGGTTACTTCAAGCAAAAGGTCATTGCCGGTGAAGTTGGTTCATCCACCATGCCGCATAAAGTGAACCCTATCGATTTTGAAAATGCCGAAGGTAATCTTGGACTAGCCAATGCAGTCTTGCGTCACCTGGCAGAAAAACTACCAATCTCACGCTGGCAGCGTGACCTGACCGACTCCACCGTACTGCGCAACCTCGGTGTCGGTTTCGGTTATTCAATTCTGGCCTACAGCTCTGCTCAGCGCGGCTTCTCCAAGCTGGAGATTAATGCGGATAAAATTAACGCTGACCTCGACGCCAGCTGGGAAGTGCTTGGTGAAGCGGTACAGACGGTCATGCGTCGTTATGGCCTGGAAAATCCGTATGAACAGATGAAAGCGTTAACGCGAGGCAAAGGCATTACGCCTGAACGTCTGCACGCATTCATCGCAACACTGGAGATTCCTGCCCAAGCCAAGCAGCAGCTGATGCAGTTGACCCCAGCCACCTATATCGGCAATGCCGCTGAACAGGCTAAAAAGATATAAGCAAAAACTATTTCACCGCAGGATTGCCGTTTGGATGTGCTGAACGCCCGCCCGCAGGGTGAGGGGCATGCATTCGAGCCACGAGCAAACATAAATAAACACGAACCTAAAGCTACCCAACCAGCACTACCACACCCTTATTCGTGTTAATTCGTGGTTCGATTTGTTTTTTCGTAACAACGCTGAATAGTTACGTATTGTAAATGGTGATATGCAGAGATTTGGGCAGCACCGGTCACTACCCATGGCTCTACTCTGCGTCTTCTGCGGTGAATACTTATTTATTAACCCGATTGAAGGCTGACGGGCAATCGTCAGCCTCTTTTTTTATGCGCGCAGCTCTTCAGGCAGGATGAAAACGACATTCTCCTGGCCCACTGAAACCAGTTCCGGAGCAGGGTAACCGTGCCCCCTGAGCCAGTCAGCCACCTGATCCACCAGCACTTCCGGTGCCGATGCGCCAGCGGTAATGCCAATGCGGTCGCCATCGGTGAACCACTCCGATTTAACATCTTCAGCCCCGTCAATCAGATAAGATTTTGCCCCACAGCGTTCGGCCACTTCGCGTAAGCGGTTGGAGTTGGAAGAGTTCTTCGAGCCAAGCACCAGCACAACATCGCTTCTCGACGCCAATGCTTTGACTGCTGCCTGCCGGTTACTGGTGGCATAACATATATCTTCACGTTTTGGTCCCTGAACATTGGGGAAACGGGCCTGCAACGCCTCAATCACATCCTTTGTATCATCCACACTAAGCGTGGTCTGCGTGACATAAGCAATCTTTTCAGGATCATCCACCGTTAACGTTGCCACATCTTCCGGCGTGGAAATCAACAGTACGGTACCGTCCGGTGCCTGCCCCATCGTACCCTCTACTTCCGGGTGTCCGGCATGACCGATCAGTATCACCTGATCGCCATTTTTATAATGCCTGAGCAACTCCAGATGCACTTTTGTTACCAGTGGGCAGGTGGCATCAATCACGCGCAAGCCGCGTGCCTTGCCCTGTGCACGAACTGCTTTGCTCACCCCATGGGCAGAGAAAATCAGCAGTGAGTTATCCGGCGCATCATCCACTTCATCGATAAAGACAGCACCTTTGGCTTTCAGGGATTCCACCACAAAACGGTTGTGCACGATTTCATGACGCACATAAACCGGAGCACCGTACACTTCCAGTGCCTTTTCAACGATTTCGATAGCACGATCAACACCTGCACAAAAACCTCTCGGCTCAGCCAACAACACCTGATTCAATGGACTCTCCTCAAACTATCCGTGACCCGTGTAGCGGCCACCATAATCATCTGTTTATACATATGATTTTTTATACAAAGGAAAAACAACGGTTTTGCCTTTGCCTGTGCACAAGTGCATGGGAGCGCTTATCCACACCTCTCAACTATAGCGAAGGCTAGCATCGTTCCCTATGCTTGCGCATCCGTAAACGTAAAATGGGAATCAAGGAGTCACACGCATGTCCGAATACAAGATTAATCCGACAGATGCAGCACCAGGTGATATTGAGCTGCAAGTCTGGCCGGAAGGTACTTTGAAACTGAATGATTTGAATGGGCAATGGATCATCCTCTACTTTTACCCGAAAGACAGCACATCAGGCTGCACCACAGAATCATGTGAATTCCGTGATGCCCTGCCCGATTTCTCTGCTGCCAATGCAGCCATCGTTGGTGTGAGCCGCGACTCGGTAAAATCCCATGCTAACTTCACTGAAAAGCAGTCGCTAAACTTCCCGTTAATATCCGACCCGGATGAAACACTGTGCAAAGCCTTCGATGTCATGCAACTCAAAATGAACTATGGCAAGGAATATCTGGGCATAGAACGCTCTACCTTCATTATCAACCCTGAAGGTGATATCGCTTATGCCTGGCGCAAAGTGAAAGTACCCGGCCATGTTGAAGAAGTTCTGAATACGCTGCAGGAACTGCAGAGCGCATGAACCTGCTCGGCAAACGCATACTCATCGGCATCGGTGGCGGCATTGCCGTTTACCGTGTCGCCGAGCTGGCCCGTTTGCTGAAAAAGTCCGGCATGCAGGTGCGCTGTGTGATGACAAAATCAGCCTGTGAGTTTGTCTCCCCCCTCACCTTTGAAGCCCTGACCGGTGAAGAGGTACACACAGAACTGTTTGACCTGACTTCTGAAAGATCGATGGGACATATACAGCTGGCACGCTGGGCCGATGTTGTCATTATTGCACCTGCCACATCCAACCTGATTGCCCGCTTTGCCCATGGTATTGCCGATGATCTGCTCACCACCATCATGCAGGTGTGTGACAAGCCTGTATTGCTCGCACCTGCCATGAACAGCTCCATGTGGGAGGCCGCTGCCACGCAACACAATATCGGCGTGCTTGAGCATCGCGGCATGTTTGTTGTCGGACCAGAAGCCGGTGAACTGGCCTGCGGTGAATCCGGCTGCGGTCGCCTGAGCGAACCGCACGCGATCATCTCTGCCCTGCTGCCACTACTGACAACGCAGAATCTGAAAGGTCAGCACTGGGTCATCAATGCAGGCCCCACGCTTGAAGCCTGGGACAACGTACGTCTGTTGAGCAATCGTGCTAGTGGTATGCTCGGTGCCATGCTGGCTGATCTGGCGGTGATCAAAGGGGCAGAAGTCTCCCTGATTGCCGGGCCCGGAACGCCGGACACACATCCCGAGGTCAAACGTTTTGATGTCGAATCCGCGGTTCAAATGCTTGAGGCATGTAAAGCTGAAGCCGATGGATCAGATATCTTCATCGCTACAGCAGCCGTATCTGACTTTCGTTTTGATGAGATATTTCAGGGCAAACTCAAACGTAGCGATACCGCCAGTCTGAGTGTGAACATGATCGCAAATCCGGATATTGTGGCCGAGATCGCCGCCATGGAGAATCGCCCGGGGCGGGTCATCGCCTTTGCTGCAGAAGCCGAAGATCACATTGAACATGCCCGGATCAAACTGACCAGAAAAGGTGTTGATGCTATTATAGCCAATGACATAAGCAATATGGGCAGCGATAAAGCTGGTGGCTGGTGGGTGAGCGATGAAGGCGCGATTGTCATAGACAGCGACAGTAAATTCGATTTCGCCCAGAGTATTATCAAGCACATTATGGAGAAATAGATGAGTAGCAATCCAGTCGTTCACATTCAAAAACTGCCACATGGTGAAGGCATTGATCTTCCCTTTTATGCTACAACACATGCTGCGGGTGCTGATCTGCGTGCAGCAGTGGATACCGATGTGGTCATCGAACCGGGTCAAACCCGACTGATTAAAACCGGTTTTGCCATGGCCCTGCCGGACAACTATGAAGCGCAGGTTCGCCCTCGCTCGGGACTGGCCCTGAAAAACAATATCACCGTGCTCAACACGCCCGGTACGATTGATGCCGACTATCGTGGTGAGGTGGGTGTTATCCTGATCAATCACGGCAAGGAAGCATTCACTGTCAGTCGCGGTGACCGCATCGCCCAGATGATTATCGCCCCGTTTGTGCAGGCAAACTTCAGTGAAGTAAGTGAGCTGTCAGAAACCGATCGCGGCACGGGCGGCTTCGGAAGTTCCGGTAAAAAGTAAGTAGCATCAAACATCTGGCATGTGTTGTGCTTTGCAGAAGCCATCTGTTCTGCTGTAATGACTTTGTGTGGCGCAAGGAGGAAATCATGAAACATCTGATATGGCTGGTTTCGACGATGATGGTCGGAGTTCCCCTGCTTTGTGCTGCTCCCGTTTCAAATAGTGCCGATGAAATGCCTGATGCCATGCAACATATGGTCACTGCACCTACAATCGATTTTGCCAACCTGCGTGACCCGTTTGCGTCATATCTGGAAACGGTGGCATCACGTGGCCGCTCAGCCCTCATGGATAATCAGCTACAACTCACCAACCGCAAGCGTGAAACGTTAGAGGATTATGACCTCTCCACGCTGAGTCTGGTTGCTATTTTCAGCATGGGTGGCGAGCGCGTCGCCATGGTTCAGGATAGCACGGCCAAGGGATTTATCGTACGCCGTGGTAATTTTATCGGTAAAAACAACGGTAAGATTGGGAAGATCACCGATGACACCGTATTCCTTGTTGAACAGGTTTTAAATCCAGCCGGAGAAATCACGGATCGTCAGGTCAGCCTGACCATGAAAGAAGTAAACGACTAAGCCAGAATGTTTAAATAAATATGCCTAAACAAATGAATGCCGCCCAAATCCGGCGGTTTTTTGAACATCTGCAATCCATAGACCCCGAGCCGGTTACTGAATTGAACTACAGCAATCAGTTTGAGTTACTGGCTTCTGTCATGCTTTCAGCCCAGTCCACCGATGTCGGTGTCAATAAAGCCACGGCGAAACTGTACCCTGTTGCCAATACGCCTGCTGCCGTCCTTGAGCTTGGAGAGGCAAAGCTAAAAAAATATATATCCACCCTCGGTCTGTATAACAGCAAGGCCAAACATCTGATTGGCACATGTGAAATACTGGTATCCAAACATGGTGGTGAGATTCCCCGCACCCGCAAAGAGCTGGAAGCCCTGCCCGGCGTAGGTAGAAAAACCGCCAATGTGGTGCTCAATGTACTGTTTGGTGAGCCTACGATGGCCGTGGACACGCATATCTTTCGCGTTGGTAACCGCACGGGGCTCGCTCCGGGAAAGACGCCTCTGGATGTAGAAAAAGGATTACTCAAGGTGATCCCGAAAAAGTTCATGTTACACGCTCACCACTGGCTGATCCTGCACGGGCGTTATACCTGCATTGCCCGCAAGCCCAAGTGCCCTACCTGCGCTGTATCAGCCGAATGCCAGTGGCCCGAAAAATCCAGCGCGATTTAATCACCCCAGACAAGCCCATTTAGACTGGCCCACTCATTCCCTGTGTGACAACCCGGTAGCACTCGCACGTCGAGCATGTTGGTGATCAGTTCCTGGCTCATGACCGGATGATTACCGGTGAGCCTGTCATGACTCAGCAGCGATGTGAAAAAAAACATCAACAATATCCATGTCCGGTGGTAATGAAATCAAATTCTTCGTGCAGTTCGGATGATTTGAAACTCCTGTGACCATTTTCAAGCCTGACAAACTTTCACCTTAACAGTCCGGATACTCCGACGATGATCAAATATGCCGCGACGATATAGTTCAGCAGCTTGGGCATCACCAGAATAAGCACGCCAGCAAGCAGTGACAGCAGCGGTTCCAAAGTTATGTGTAGATTCATGACGGTCTCCTCATATGTGCATCATTGCTGGCCCCCAAAACAAGAAGCACTTTCATCGGGGCGATAATTTATGATGCCAGGCTCAGATTGTCTGTGCGGTGTCGTACGTAAGCTGATTCCTGAGCTGAATCAGCTGCTGGTGGATGAGCCGATGCTCACCGGTGTGCGCAGCCGCTGATCAGGTCAGAGCTTGAATGGTTGAGGTTGAAATCTGTCTGATCACTTCAGGTGGGGATATGGGAGCAGGCAATCGAATTCCTTCTTGACGACCTGATAGCACTCGCACACCCGTTTCTCCAGACCTGGCCGGTTCAGCACCGTGATATGGCCGCGATGGTAATCGATCAGTCCGGCCTGCTGCAAATGTCCTGCGGCTACGGTGACACCTTCACGGCGCACGCCCAGCATATTGGCGATCAACTCCTGAGTCATCACCAGATGATTGCTATCGAGCCGATCCAGACTCAGCAGCAGCCAGCGGCACAGTTGCTGATCCAGTGAATGATGTCGGTTGCACACAGCCGTCTGCGACATCTGGGTGATCAGCGCCTGTGTGTAGCGCAGCAACAGGCGCAGCAGCGGCCCGTTCAGACCGAACTCCAGCTTTACCCGGGCTGAGCTCAGACGGTAAGCGTGTCCCGCACTCTGCACAACCGCCCGATTCGGTGTGGTTTCTCCGCCCATGAACAGGGCGAGACCCACGATGCCCTCGTTGCCGATCACGGCAATCTCGGCCTGCGAACCATTCTCCATGACATACAGCAATGATACGATGCAATCGGTAGGAAAATAGACATAGCGCAAGGCTTCACCGGACTCGTAAAGCACCTTGCCAAGCGGCATTTCAATGGACTCAAGATTGCGCTGCATACGCTCATATACGTCAGCAGGCAGCGCATCAAGCAGATGGTTTTCAAGCGGAGAACGGTAATCAGTCATCTGAGCCTCTGAACATTAATAAATGCATAATCTGACCATCGCCAGTTGCATCACACATGTACAAGCAAATATAGCCGTGAACTGCGCACCCGGCAATCGGGGGTTCTGCCCTTACGTTCGCTGCCGCACAGACAGTATTTATTTACCCCCTAAACTTGACTCGGTGAGGGGAATCAACCGCATGACTGCCACTCCATGCCTGATCAAGTGTTGGCAAGCATAGGTATCAGGGACATGGCAGACATAACTGCTGATGCTTACAGAGTCAGGTAGTTGAAGATGGCACCTGATCGTCGCGTGGAAGTTCGAAGTTCAAGCAGGCAACTCGTGTGAATTTCGGCCAGCAATTGCCCGGGTGTCTATAGACGAGAGGTACAGAAAATGCGTAGCAAAATTTTTATGATCACATCACTGCTCATGCTGAGCTTTGTGATGACAGGCTGCGAGGTCATTTACGATCCGTTTGATCGCGGTTATCGCTCCGGCCACGACAACAATAGCCATGACCGCGGCAACAGAGAACATAAGAAAGAACGCAAGCACCACGACTGATGCAGCGAACACTATATAAAGGAGTACAGCTATGTTTGTGACTATGAAAAAACTTTTCAATAAAGTCTGTGTATGCATGATGATTATGATCATGTTGGGTCTGAATATTCAAATGCCGGTGGCTCAGGCTGCGATGATTGGTACCGATCAGATCATTCAACAACAGTCCCAGGGCATGGAACGCGAAAAGATCATTGCCTTTCTGGACAGGGCAGAAGTCCAGCAGCAGTTACAGGATCATGGTGTGGCTCTGCAAGATGCCAGGGCCAGGGTAGCAAACCTGAGTGATGCAGAGGCACAAATGTTATCCGGAAAAATTGATCAGTTGCCAGCTGGCGCCGGGCCAGCTGGTGCCATTATCGGAGCGGCGGTCACTATTTTTGTGATATTGCTAATTACCGATATTCTAGGGCTGACTGACGTTTTCTCGTTTGTTCATCCGGTTCGATAAAACAAGACTGCTCCTGAAGTCGCCAGCATATGTTCGTCTGGTGGCAGGCGCTTGCCTCCTGGGATTTCTGCTCAGCGGCTGTGCTGCCAGACAATCTCAATTGCTGCTGCAGCACAAGCCTGAAAACCTGAGTATCACGGCGAGGGTGGAAAACGTCCCCTTCTTTGCCCAAACGGAATATCAATGTGGTCCCGCCGCTCTGGCCATGGTAACAAGCTGGGCCAGGGTTCCCGTGGTCCCTGAACAATTGACGCCCGGGCTCTTCCTTCCGGATAAAAAAGGCAGTTTGCAGGTCGAAATGATGGCCGTGCCACGCCAGTACGGCATTCTGGCTTATGCGCTTGCGCCGCAGCTTGCCGATCTTCTGCACGAAGTCAGTGCCGGGCACCCTGTACTGGTTTTCCAGAATCTCGCCCTGAGCTAGCATCCGCAATGGCATTATGCCGTCGTGATCGGATATGACCTGCAAAACGAAACCATCACCCTGCATTCCGGACTTGAGGCCGAACACCGTATCCCCCTTTCGACATTCGAGCACACATGGGCACGTGCTGGCTTCTGGGCCATGCTGGTCTTGCCTCCAGGCAAGCTGCCAGCAACGGCTGAAGAAACCCGCTTCATAAAAGCCGTAGCAATTCTAGAAAATGCGCGACAGCCACAGGCCGCCATTACGGCATATGAAACAGCACTGATAAGCTGGCCTGACAGCCTTGCCGCCCGTATGGGCATAGGCAACAGCTATTACGCCCTGAGGCAGTTAGACAAAGCCGAACAAGCCTTTTATCTAGCTACGACCGAGCACCCGGATGCGGCAGCGGCATTTAATAATCTGGCACAGGTCTATCTGGAACAACACCGTCTGTTTGAAGCACGGGATGCGATTCAACAGGCTATAGAGATTGATGGTGAGGCGCTGGTTTACCGGGAAACAGAGGCTGCAATCCGCAAAAAAATAAACAGTCCGTTTTAAATGTTAGCAGTGTAAAAACATTTCAACGATAGGAGTTGAACATATGGCACAGAGTTCAGTAGTTACAACAAAAAATATTGGTATCGCCCTGATGGTTTTAGGCATTGGTCTTGCAATATGGGGTTATCAACTATCCGGTTCTGTCGAATCACAAATAACACAAGCGGTTACAGGATCGGATACGGGCAGAGTAATGACCTTCTACATTGCTGGCGCAATCAGTTTTGCTATTGGTCTCTATTCCGTAAACAAGTAAAACTGGAGGCCACATGGACATCATTAGCTTAATCATATTTTTAGCAGTTGGCGCGCTGGCTGGCTGGCTTGCTGGCAACATAACGAAGGGAAGCGGATTTGGTGTCACAGGCAATATGATTGTGGGAATTGTTGGCGCTGTATTGGGTGGCTTCGTATTCGGCTTGTTCGGTATAACAACAGGCGGATTATTGGGTGCTATCATTATGGCTACGATCGGCGCTGTTATTTTTTTATATATCATCAATATAGCCAAGAAGACATGAATCCATTGCATGAACTCGGGCGCATAATCCGCGTCACTCCATCTGGGCCGAGATGCACGGCATTATGTGGCACAACGGATTACACCTTCATTAGGAGAGGACGATGACCAAAAAGCTCTCACTGACCTACTACTCCGATGCCCTATGCGTGTGGGCATATATATCACAAGCGCGCGTCGATGAAGTTGCAGCGCAATTCTCCGATGAGGTGTCCATCGACTACCGATTATGTTCGGTATTCGGCGATACTGCGTATAAAATCGGGACAGGGTGGGCCGAGCGCGGCAGTTATGCGGGATTTGGAGACCACCTCCGGGAAACTGTCTCGGAGTTTAGCCATATCAAACTCCATCCCGAAATCTGGCTACGTAACCGGCCCATATCGTCCACTCCAGCGCACATTTTGTTAAAGGCGGTACAACGCGTTGATAAGGGTAACTGTAGGGCCGTTCTGCAGGAGATTCGGCTGGCTTTCTTTGAACGATGCCTTGATATCAGCAATCGATCAGTCCTGAATGCGTGCCTGGAGGCTGTTGGTGTAGCTGTCAATGACGTTGAAGTGGCGATCGATAGCGGGGTGGCCCATGCCGACCTGGAAGCGGACCGCCGTGACCAGCAGATACTGCTGGTTCAAGGCAGTCCAACCTTCGTTCTTAATGAGGGACGCCAAAAGCTTTACGGAAACGTTGGCTTTGGTGTCATCGAAGCAAACATCAAGGAGTTGCTGCATTCGCCAGCTGCCGGTGCGGCGAGTTGGTGTTAGCTCGGAAGAGAATGACCCTCTCCGAGCGAACGAATGCCACAGTGGGGGGGGCTCTGCCCTTACGTTCGTTATCGCACAGACGGTATTTATGTAGTCACTAAACTTGATTCATGAGTAAGGGAAGCCGACCCATTACTGCCGTATATGATGGACAGAGCAACTATAATTTCAGACATCATTGATGTTATTGCCAGGGAGCTTCCTGTGGAAGAAGATTCAACCTCAAAAAAAGATTCGATTAGAAAAGCCCTCAAGGAACTTCAGGAAGCTCAGCTTACATCTAACAAACTGGAGTTGGATTCGCTTGCAGAGCACGATTTAATTGCACTGGCAAATCTGGTTGCGCAGAAGGCATTTAATAAATCGGAGATGAGATACCGGCGACTGTTTGAGACAGCCCATGATGGCATTCTCATTCTTGATTTCAAATTCGGAAAAATCATAGATGCCAACCCATACATTCTTAATCTGCTCGGTAGCAGTATCGAAGAGGCTATTGGTAAAGAGTTATGGGAAATCGGAATATTTAGTGACATCGAAGCCAGTAAATCTGCATTCCAGAATTTGAAGAAAGATGGTTATGTTCGTTATGAGGACTTACCACTTCATTCGCCTGATGGAGCAACACACGAAGTAGAGTTTATTAGCAATTCCTACATGGATGGCTCCCAACATGTTATTCAATGCAATATCCGAGATATAAGCGAAAGAAAAGCCGCAGAAGAGAAATTAGTCGAAACCCGGGAGCTGTTGAATCAAGCACAAAAGATGGAGGCTATTGGTGTTCTGGTTGGTGGTATCGCTCATGATTTCAATAATGTATTGGCAGGCATTACAGGCAACATATATCTCGCCAAAACTGAAATTCGAGATCATCCGGAACGACTACTGGAAAGGCTGGAGACCATTGAAGCCCTTTCTTTCAGGTCAGCTAATCTCATCAAACAATTACTAACATTTTCCAGGCGAGACAGGCTTGATATGCAACCTTTGGAGTTGACCCCTCTCATTAAAGAAGCCTGCAAATTGATTCGATCCGGAGTTCCAGAGAATATTCATATTAGCATTGAGTACACTGATGAGGCGATCACGGTGAATGGGGATATTACACAGATTCATCAAATTCTGATGAATCTGATTAACAATGCCCATGATGCTGTCGAGAACGGGAAAGAGCCAGCTATCACTGTTGCGATTGATGTGATCGAAGTTGATTCAGCCTTGCTGGTAAAACACCCGATATGCAAAGAAGGGCAATATGCACGGATAAGGGTAGAAGATAATGGCGGTGGAATTCCGGAAGATCAGATCCAGCATTTGTTCGAGCCTTTCTTCACAACCAAGGAAGCAGGCAAAGGAACCGGACTGGGATTATCTATGGTCTTTGGAGCTGTTGAAAATCACCATGGGTTTATTGAGGTCAGGAGTAATAAAGGAATTGGCTCTGTATTTGAGATCTACTTACCTGTGACTGAAGCTAAGGTGATTACACCGGAAGAAAAGACATATTCTCACCAAGGCAATGGTGAGACTATTCTAATCGTTGATGATGAAAAGGCGCTTATCGATATTTCATCTCAGTTACTGGAGATGATGGGGTATCATGTACTCATTGCTCACAATGGATTGGAAGCGATAGATGTATTCACCGAACATAAACGTGAGATAAAGGCCATCCTTATGGATGTTGTTATGCCCAAATGCGGAGGTGTCGAAGCTGCTGCACATATCAGGAAAGACAATCCCGATGTAGGTATAATTTTCGTTACTGGATATGACCAACTGAAAGCAACCGATGAACACATAGTAAGTATATCCGATATGGTGCTGACGAAACCTTATAGCGTCGAAGCGCTTGGTAAAGCTATAAGTAATATTATGAATCAAAATGGAGTCACAAATGACTAGGAGCACGAATGCCGCAATTAAAACTGCTAAAAACAGTCCCGAAGATCTCAGGGAAAGAATCTCTAATGCAGCTTACTTCCTTTCAGAGAATCGCGGCTTTGAAGGAGACTGTCAGTTGCATGATTGGTTAGAAGCGGAGGCCAAAATCCATCACATATATGGAAAGCCTATGTAGAACAAGTATTAAACAGGAGGAAACAATGAACAAAAAAGAGCTGTATCAGCAAAAGAAACAGGCTCAGTTGGACGAATGGAAAGCAGATGTAAACACGCTTAAGGCAAAGGCTTCCGGGGCCAGCGCCAACACACAACTGGAGTTGAACAAGCAGATCGAAGCTCTGGAAGGTAAGATTGAGCAGGGAAAGGCCAAGCTAGCTGAAATCGTGGAGGCAAGTGAAAATGCGTGGGATGCGATGAAAACTGCTTTCAGTGACGCATCAGCCAAGTTTAAAAAATAACGACTGCTGCCTGACAACCAGCTGCGGACGGTGACCTGATCCTCTGAAGTCGGACCAGTTTTCCAGCCTGAAGATGATGCGATTGTCAGGGGAACCGGCCTGTTCATGCTGCGATATAGCCCCCTACCTGGCTGCATTGAACGCAGAGAAATCCAGACAGCCTGAGCAAGAAGAACATCATTATGTTACCGTATGTCGTACATCATTCAGCCATTTTGACAACGGATGCAAGCATACACATCACAAGATTGTCCACCGGGGGGGGTGTCCTGAATTTTGTGTAAACGGTTAAATTGACGGATAGTTCCGTCTTACTCAAAGGAGAGAGTATGACCGTTTCAAAATTACCAGCAGACCTAATTGATGGTCTGTTAGCTGACTACAAGAAGCCCGAGGATCT
>JAJFLE010000016.1 GCA_021772835.1 Mariprofundus sp. | reverse complement strand
CCAATCTGTCATCTGTGTTTCATGCTATGCAGGCGGCTCTAAAACCAATGATGCGCGCTCGCTCCGGCCGTATTATTAATATCTCATCTGTTGTGGCAGGCATGGGTAATCCGGGTCAGCTCAATTATTGTGCGTCTAAGGGTGGTGTTGAAGCGATGACACGTTCTTTGGCTCGTGAAATTGGTTCGCGCAGTATTACAGTGAATGCTGTTGCACCGGGTTTTATTGCTACTGATATGACCGCTGACCTTGGTGATGATGCACATGCTAAACTGAGTGAGCAAATTCCACTGGGGCATCTTGGCCAGCCTGAAGATATTGCTGCAGCTGTGTCATTTTTGGCCAGTGACGGAGCAGGATATATCACCGGACATGTACTGCATGTAAATGGTGGTATGTATATGTAATTCATTCCTTTTCCGGTTATTTCCGGTGATGGGAATCGGCCCAGACTTGTGCGGCTATGGGCCATGTGATAGAAGCCGCATCTATTTTTATTTCGGGAGGACTTATGTCTGCAGAAATCGAAGCTAAAATCATTAAAATCGTATCCGATCAGCTGAATGTTGATGAGGGTGAAATCAACCCTGATTCTTCTTTCGTAGATGATCTGGGCGCAGATTCATTGGACACTGTAGAGCTGGTCATGGCTTTCGAAGAAGAGTTCGGTGTTGAAATTCCTGACGAAGATGCTGAAGGCATCCAGAGTGTTCAGAACGCCATCGACTATATCGCTGCTAAAGCAGAGTAATATTCTATGACCAGGCGAGTTGTCGTCACAGGTGTCGGGCTGGTAACTCCGCTCGGCACAGGTACAAATGTAACTTGGGAAAATCTGGTCGCTGGTAAATCAGGCATTCGTCGCATCAGTCATTTCGATGCTGAAGCGACGAACATGGCCTGTACGATTGCCGGTGAAGTTCCGGATTTTGAAGCCGGTGATTACATTAACCGCAAGGATGCACGTAAAATGGATAGGTTTATCCAGTTTGGTGTGGCTGCTTCCTTGATGGCGCTTGAGCAATCAGGCCTGACCATCGATGAAAGCAATGCCGAGCGTGTGGGTGTAGCTGTCGGTGCCGGTATAGGCGGACTGGTAACGATTGAGAATACCATGCGGGCCTATGAAGCCGGTGGTGCTCGCAAGATTTCACCGTTTTTCATTCCACAAACCATCATCAACATGACATCCGGCTGGGTATCGATGTTGACCGGTGCCAAGGGGCCAAACGTTGCTACGGTGACAGCTTGTGCAACCGGTACGCATGCAGTGGGTGATGCCTTTGAAATCATTGCCCGTGGTAGTGCTGATGCCATGGTGGCAGGTGGTTCTGAGGCCTGTATCTGTGAATTGGGTATTGGTGGCTTCTCAGCTGCCCGTGCACTGTCTACACGTAATGATGAACCGGAACGTGCATCCCGTCCGTGGGATAAAGATCGTGATGGTTTTGTCATGGGTGAGGGTGCTGGTGTACTGGTGCTGGAATCACTTGAGTCCGCGCAAGCACGCGGTGCTGTTATCCTGGCCGAGGTCATTGGTTATGGTATGAGTGGCGACGCTTATCACATGACATCACCATCTGTAGGTGGTGAAGGTGGTGCTCGTTGTATGAAGGCTGCTTTGGATCGTGCGGGCATTAATCCGGAAGATGTGGATTATATCAATGCGCACGGTACTTCTACGCCTGCAGGTGATGTAGCTGAAACACAGGGTATCAAATCATTATTCGGTGATCATGCCAAAAAGCTGATGGTTTCATCATCGAAGTCGATGACGGGTCATCTGCTTGGGGCTGCCGGTGGTATTGAAGCTGCTTTTTCGGTACTGGCTGTTCATAACGGTGTTGTTCCGCCAACCATCAATATTGACAATCAGGATCCTGAATGTGATCTGGATTATGTGCCCAATGAAGCACGTGATGCAGATATCAAGGTTGCTGTTTCCAATTCGTTCGGTTTTGGTGGTACCAACGCATCTGTTATCGTACGTAAGTTCGACTAACTCACGAGTATTTTGACGTGATATTCCGCGTCATATCAAATCAGGGCCGTAAGCTATCTGCTTACGGCCTTTTTTCTGCATTTCCGGATCAATTCTCAGCTATTCTTGAAGACCCGTCAGGATCAGGGAAACAATTCCTTGTTTCACAGCACGGTCAATCGGTTTCGCTGGCTCAGGATGCCAGTGCAGAACATGTTGCGCTGTTTTTCAATAGCTGGAAGTCTGTCATTGGCGAGGATAAGCAAGACTCGCCAGCCATTCGCTGCCTGTTTTATGCAGCTTATGAAGCCGGTTCATTGATAGAAGCATTGCCAATCCCTAAAACGGCTGTACCCGGCCCGGTGTTGTGGACCTTATACCCAACATTCTCGCTCTGTTTTGATGATGAATCGATCTACCTGGCTGCCAGAGATGAGCAGGCGGCGCAGATCGTGTTATTGATGCTGGATGACGTGGATAACGCACTGACTATCCGCACATCTCTGCAGTTACTAGCCAAACCAGAAGTGACTTCGGCTGATGTCTATAAGCAGGCTGTTGAGCAGGTAAAAGAATATATCGGGGCAGGGGATATCTTTCAGGCCAATATTGCCCGTTTCTGGTCCATGCCATTTGATCAGTCTGATCTGAGCAGCCTGTATGATCAGCTGCGCCGGGTTAACTCGGCACCATTCTCCTCTTATGTCTCGATTGGCAGCGGTAAAGAGGCACTGACACTGATTTCAGCTTCGCCTGAGCGTTTGTTTCGCCGCCATGCAGATGGTGAGGTGGATACACGCCCCATTGCAGGCACCAGGCGCCGTGCTGAGGGTGAGATGGATGACTCACTAAGGGCAGAGCTCCTGCTCTCGGAAAAAGAGCGTGCTGAGCATATTATGCTTGTTGATCTGGAGCGAAATGACCTGGGTCGCGTGTGCAAACCGGGTACAGTTGAAGTGAACGAACGCATGGTGATTGAGCAATATGCCACAGTACAGCACATCGTTTCCAATGTGCGCGGTACACTTGAAGAGGGCAAAGATGTGGTTGATCTGTTCAAAGCCATGTTTCCCGGTGGCACCATCACCGGTTGTCCGAAAGTGCATTGTATGGAGATCATTCACGAGTTGGAGAACAATGCTCGCGGGCCCTACACCGGAGGGTTGGGTTATATTGCCTGGGATGGTGCAGCCGATATGAATATCCTCATCCGCACTTTCTGGCATTTCGATGGAGATTTAAACTGGGCCGCCGGTGCGGGCATAGTCGCCGACTCCGATCCTGAACACGAGTTAATCGAAACCGAACACAAAGCCGAAGGTCTGATCAGGGCGCTATCAACGCATTAAACCTGCTTTAGGGAACGGCTGCTTGCGACCAAACCCAGATAGTCAGAACTTTATAAAAGTCGAAGGTATAGGCCTGAACCTTGATCTTTAAAGGGTCCCCCGATTTTGCATAAATTAAGTATATTTAGTAAACTGTCACTGTAATTGTGCCGTAATTGCTTTTAACTAGCCCTGTTTTCACGGACATGTAAATTAAGGGACAGCTTAAGGAGAGCTGTCAGATGAAAGATCGAACGAATTAGGCGTCGAAACCTGCCGGGGTGTGGCTTTCGAAACGGGTGTATTTGTGTACGAAAGTCAGTTTCACATCACCAATCGGGCCGTTACGCTGTTTGGCAATGATGATTTCTGCCAGGCCTTCATTTTCAGGTTTCTTGTTATAAACCTCATCACGGTAGATGAACATGATCACATCGGCATCCTGCTCGATCGCGCCTGATTCACGCAGATCGGACATTACCGGACGTTTATCGGCACGCTGCTCAAGGGAGCGGTTCAGCTGAGAGAGGGCGATGACCGGAACATTCAGCTCCTTGGCCAGACCTTTCAGGGCACGCGAGATTTCAGAAACTTCCTGAGCCCTGTTGTCCGCGTTGGCGCGGCCGCTCATCAACTGAATATAATCAATGAGTACCAGATCAAGGCCTTTGGCATCGCGTTTAAGTCTGCGGCATTTGGAGCGCAGCTCCATGACCGAGATGGCAGGGGTGTCATCCACGAAGATCTTGGATTCAGCCAGTGATCCACTGGCCGAAGCAAGCTTACGCCAGTCATCGGCGGTGAAACGGCCGGTACGCAGGTTGGACATATCCACGCGTGCTTCACAGGCCAGCATACGCATGGCGATCTGCTGGGTGGACATTTCCAGAGAGAATACTGCCACCACGCCTTCTTCATCGGAGCGCAGCGATGCATTCTGTGCAAGGTTCATCGAGAAGGCAGTTTTACCCATACTCGGGCGTCCAGCAACAATGATGAGGTCGCCGCGCTGCATGCCGGCGGTCATCCTGTCGAGATCCTCAAAGCCTGTTGCTACGCCGGTAACCAGTTTTTTCTGGGCATAACGCTCTTCCAGCTCTTTGTAGGTCTCGAGCATGAGATCGGACATTTTACTAAACGCCGGGCGTGAACGGTTGAAATTTTCAGCAATAGCGAGGATGTTTTTCTCAGCTATATCGAGATGTTCAATGACTTCCAGCCCGGTCTCTTCGTAGACGTCGCGGGTTACATCACTGCAGACAGAAAGCAGTTGGCGCAGAACATAACGTTCGCGCACGATATCAGCGTAGTGTTTTACATTGGCGGAAGTAGGGACGGCACCGACCAGATTGGCCAGATAAGCTTCGCCACCACAGGACTCGAGCTCTTGACGACGCTCGAGCTGATCTTTGATTGTTAGCGCATCTACAGGCTGACCTTTGCCAGCCAGTTCCTGAATAACATAAAATACGCGGGCATTGGCTTCAACATAGAAGTGCTCGGGATGTAGCGAGCCTTCCAGTTTTTCCAGTGCTTCGGAATCAAGCATAATTCCCCCGAGCACCGCCCGCTCAGCATCATATGCATGAGGGGGAATACGCTCTCTGAGCGTATCGGTACGCGGGGGATTTACGCGATTCAATGCTGCTCTGATTCGACCTTGATGCTGATTTCAGCAGTCACATCAGGGTGCAGACGTACACGGAAGCTGTGATCGCCAACAGTTTTGATCTGCTCATCAAGCAGGATGTTGCGACGTTCAACGTTCTGACCATTTGCATTGAGCAGATCAGCCAGTTCGTGGGTGCTCACAGAGCCGTACAGATGAGTGCCGTCTGAAGTGGCGCGAATAACTTCCAGAGTTAGTACGGATAGCTTCTCAGCTTCAGCCTTGGCTGTAGTCAGAACATCTGCCTGTTTTGCTTCAAGCTGAGCGCGACGGCGCTCGAATGTTCTGCGGTTGCCATCATTGGCCAGTGTAGCTTTGCCATTAGGGAGCAGAAAGTTACGGCCGTAACCCGGACGTACGCTGACTTCGTCACCTACGTTACCCAGACCTTCAACACGTTCCAAAAGAATTAATTGCATCTTATCCTCCAACTGCCGGAATGTTCCGGCGGTAATCAAACCAAATATCTAACAGGCCGACAATCACGAAAGGTACGATCATGACCGACCACATGAGTAGCATCAAATACATCAGTCCGATGGAAAGATTCAGTCCTTTCGCTTTCATCAAACTGTGTACTACTGCTACTCCCTGTGTAGCCAACAGGCCACCACTAAGGATGGCAGCATTGGCTGCAAAGTAACTTAAATCTCCCGCTCCCAGGTTGGTCAATAGCAGGGTGCCTAAAAAGACATATGCCATTGCTTTACCCAGATTCAGGTCTAACAATCCACTTACATCACCACGGTAAAATCCGTAGCGCTGTGCGATGTTGCGCGCAAGCAGCGCATCACCCCACCAGGCAAACCAGAGACCTAGAGCGATCAGTCCGGGAAGGACCGAGATCATAGTCTGGCGAGCCTGTTCAAGCATTTGTCTGGCTTCAACTTCAGTCGCAGGCATCTGCTGTAGTACTTCATCGAACATAGGCGCAAGCGTCTGTCCAATGAGTTCTCTGAGTCCCATATCCTGCACCATGGCAGTAATGATAAGACCGATAAAAACCAGAGCACCCAGTAATAATGCTAATAACTGGGCGCTGCGTTTCACGCCATTCTCGCGCATCATTACTACGGCTGCGGCAACAGGTATCAAGCCATAAGCCACAAATGCCATCAGCCCGGGTATCACTGAAAATCCAGCCAGAGCAGTGACACCAACGGCTGCGATTGCTGCGACATGAATGCCGAACATCATACCGCCACCGAAGGTGATCAATGCAACCAGTGCAGGAGTCAGGATATGTAATCCAAGCCCAAGCGTGGCGATCAGCAAGATCATAAACGGTGGCAGTCCCTGCAGCAGAACGGGTAACCATACTGCTGCCATCATCATCACCAGTATCAGTGCTGCACACGGCAGTCGGTGTGATAAAACATACGCAACTATCGCAGGCATGACCTGGTTGGGTGCCTGATTATCCATCAGCTCACCTTACGACTGAAAAAAATCAATCGTGATGCAGTGGGGTGAACGCCAGCAAAGCCAGTATGCGTGCGCGTTTGATCGCAGTAGTCAGGAAACGCTGATGCTTGGAGCAAGTGCCGGTCACACGTGATGGCAGAATCTTGTAACGTTCGGTAATGAAGCTGCGCAGCATATCCGGGTCTTTGTGGTCAATATCAATCGTGGTGTCTGCACAGAATTTGCAGAACTTGCGACGACGCTGGAAACGGCCACCTGCACGGTCACCCTGTGGACGACGCGGACGATCACCCTGTGGACGTGCAGGACGGTCGCCCTGTGGACGTGCAGGACGGTCGCCCTGTGGACGTGCAGGACGGTCGCCCTGTGGTGCTGCAGCAGCAGTTGTTTTTACTTCTTCACTCATCTTTAGCTCCTAAATCTCTTCTCAGGTTTAAACTGGAGATTCATCGGTCTGTTTAGCTAACCGGCATGAATCGACCCAGATCTCAACCTGTCCCCAGCAAGGCTCACCATCCCTGCTGTAAAATCGTCTGCGTAAACAACCTTCAACAATCACATGCTGTTCTTCGAGTTCCGAGATCATATGACATATCTCTCCGGTCGCTCGTAGCGGCATGGGTTGCTGATCTTGAACTCCGGCTCGTACTGGGCCCAGTTGCGGGCGTGTTGTAACCAGTTCTGCAATCAAAGACAGCGAACCGTCCGGTGTCCAACGTTTACGCAAGTTGCGTAGCCGGCCCGAAACTCGGGCGCGGTTAAACTCAGACGCTTGCGTCTGCTCCATCAGCTTTAGCTGCAGGTGCAGCCTCTTCAGTAGTCGCAGCTTCTTCAGCAGGAGCAGCTTCTTCAGCAGGAGCAGCAGCGGCCTCTTCAGCAGCAGCTGCGGCTTCTTCAGCAGCAACTACAGCGGCAGCAGCAGCGTCTTCTTCGCGTTTGGCAGCAGCCTGGATGCGACGCAGCAGAGGAGATGCTTTATCAGAAAGTTCGGTCAGTTTGGTAGTCAGAGAACGGATAATGCGCTCTTCAAGGCTGATTGCGTGTTCCAGAGTCTTGATCGCATCGGCGCTGCCGTCTGTTACCAGCAGCATGTAGTTACCACGTTTACGATTGGCAATAGAATAGGCCATCGGACGTGAACCCCAGTTTTCGCGTTTAACAATGCGGCCACCGACTTTTTCGATTTTTTCGACCAGACCATCGGTCAGTGCTTCGGTGTTTTCCTGAGAGATATCAGGATTAACAATAAAAATAGTTTCGTAATACAAAACGGCGCTCCTCTTGGTGTACAAACGTACGCCCCGGTACCCATATGCGCGTCCGGAGCAAGGTATGTAGACTGCACAGTTACCCATGCAGTGGCGCCGCATCATAAGCAGTAATTTTGTGATTGCAAGTGATGATGGTTGAAACTTGACGACTGCGCTATGCTGGCTGACATTCAATGGTGAGGTGGTGAAAATGGATTTGCTTGTGTTTCTGTTGATTGGCGCAGTTGCCGGCTGGATTGCCGGCAACCTGATGAAAGGTGGTGGTTATGGGCTGCTTGGCAACATGGTAATCGGTGTTGTCGGTGCATTTGTTGGCAAGTATGTTTTCGGATTCCTCGGTTTTTCTTTCGGCGGTTTGCTTGGCACACTGATGGCGGCGGTGCTTGGTGCCGTAATTCTAATCTTTATTGTTGGTCTGATAAAACGTTAACCCGGACTGTCCATGAATCCCCCGGGGCATATTCTCTTGCTACGCAATTCATCACTCGGGCCACTCGGAAAACTCGGGGATATCGTCGTGGATATTGTACCAGGGGGCTTTGTAGCGGGTGAAGATATGTTGGGCAGGGCGGATTCCCGGATCGCCGTCTATGGTGCCCATGCGGAAGATATAATAATTCTGGTCTTCGCGTTTGGCATAAATCTGCGAGCCGCAGTTGGAACAGAAATGTCGTTTTTTGCCCGGCGACGACTCGTAGAATTTCACTAGCGACTCACCTGTTGTGAATGTGAGGTCAGCGAGTTCCACCCGTGATACGGAAGAGAAGGCAGTAGCATGCGCCTTTTTACAGCTTGGACAGTGACAGTGAGTGATTGGCCCCATCTCACCGTTGATTTCGTATCTCACCTGTCCACACAGACAACTTCCCTTGATCATACACCGCTCCTCTGAGTCTATAATTGTTTCCGGATCATATGCCTGAATATGTGTAAAGGCATTAACCTTGCTAGTTTAAGTGGAAGATTGCCCGAATGCAGTCTGCCACTGCTGAGAGAGAGGTGCCGATTGCCGACAAATGTGGATCAGTTATTGACCGGGAAACTATTTCAAGTCACACCGGTTGATACGATAGCCAAAGCTGTCGACATCATGAGCAGTGAGCATATTAGTTGTATGTTGATTATCGATGAGGGGCAAGCTGTTGGTATCATTACCGAACGCGATGTGATGCGTTTAATCCATCAGAAGGTGGATACAACACAATCAATTGCAACAGTCATGAGTTCACCTGTTCTCTCCACGTCCTCTGATACCTCAATTTATGATGCCTATGAGATACTTAAATGCGGTGACATCCGTCATCTGGTGGTGACTGATTACGGAAAAGTTGCCGGAGTTTTGACACATACTGATCTGCTGCGTGCGGTAAGTATGATGGAGCTGATGCACAAAAAGAGTGGGGTTGATGTGATGGTCCCCGGTGTTTCGCGTGTTGCGCCTGGAGATCAGTTCTCCGATGTTATTGCGTTGATGGTCGAGCGGGCGGTTACGTCGGTGGTTGTTACACATCAGCGCAGGCCGGTTGGCATTATCACCGAGCGTGATATTCCCAGGCTTGTCGAAGAACATAAGGGTGTCGAAAATATTACTGTGGCTGAAGTGATGAGCAGCCCGGTTAAAACTGTTGAACTGACTGTGTCTGCTTATGACGCCTCGGAGATGTTGCGCTTGCAATCAATCAGGCAGCTCATCGTGGTCGATATTGAAGGACATCTGGCTGGCATTATAACTCAGACCAGCCTGCTTTCAGTTTTTGAGTCACGATATATTGAACACATACGTACCCAGTTAAGCAGTGCCAAACAGAAGTTAAGTGAAAGTGTGCTTTTAAACAACATCATGCATTCGGAGATCGATACGGCGATTGTTGCACTGGACTGCAACATGGTGATTGTCTCTTCAAATCCGGTAGCAAGTAAACTCTTTTCATACCAGGAGACGTCGCTATCGGGGCACACACTGCAAAATGTGCTGATCCACGGTCATTTCCCTGCTCTGGATCAGGAGCGAATTGTCAAAGATGTGATGCAGCAGGAAAGTTTCAGGAGGACAATTGTAAAGGGGAATGGTGAATGCACGATTGAGCTTGAGTTCTCTGCAATCAAATCCGATGATGAACTCGTTGGTTATCTCCTGATGGCTAAGGATAGAACCGAACATCTTAAGCTGGAGGAGCAGTTCCGTCAGTCGCAAAAAATGGAATCTTTGGGGACACTGGTCGGCGGCATCGCTCACGATTTCAATAATATGCTCGCTGGCATGACTGGAAACCTTTATTTAGCCCGTTCACTGATCAGCGATCATCCTGCTGCGGTTAACCGTCTTGAAGTTGTTGAGCAGTTAGGCTTTCGTGCTGCCAAGATGATTCAGCAACTGCTGACCTTCGCGCGTAAAGACAGAGTGCAGATGAAACTGTTTGGATTGAGTTCATTCATGCAGGAGATCTTGCAACTCAATAGCGTGGTGGTTCCGGAAAACATAGGTTTTCATTGTGAAATATCGTCTGAAGAATTGGTTGTCATTGGTGATGAAACCCAGCTGCAGCAGGTGATTATGAATCTTCTCAATAATGCCCATGATGCCGTATGGGGTGTGAAAGAACCCCAAGTAAGACTCCGCTTGATGAGTATCGGCCTGATCTGACGTTCAAGGCTCGCCACCCCGCATTGGATGCAGAGTTTTTCGCCCGCTTATCAATTCTCGATAACGGATGCGGCATTTCTAAGGAGGTGCAGTGCAAGATCTTTGATCCGTTTTACACCACCAAGGATGTTGGTAAAGGAACAGGGCTTGGTCTGGCGATGGCCTATGGTGCCATTCAAAACCATCATGGTGTGATTGAGGTTGAGAGCAGTGAAGGGGAGGGAACCGCTTTCCATATCTATCTGCCGCTGGTTAAAGAGGCTGTGTTACCTGATGAGCAGGTTGAACAGCAATTTGACCTGATCAATGGCAACGGGGAAACAGTATTGCTTGTGGATGATGAGAAGAGCGTGCGCGAGATCGGAGAGGCAGTACTTAAGAGTCTGAATTATCAGGTGATCACCGCTGCTGACGGATTAGAGGCTGTTCAGCTGTTCAGCGAAAACCGTGACACGATCAACCTGGTCATTCTCGATCTTGTGATGCCACACCTGGGTGGCGGCGAAGCTGCCAGGATGATGCAAGAGATCAGAAAGGATGTGCCTGTAATCTTTGCAACCGGTTATGACCGTGAAGATGCGATGGCCTGTAGTACACTGCCTGAGAGATGTATCTTGCTGAGTAAACCGTATAGATTGGATGAGTTGAGCCAGATTCTCAGATCTTTGTTATGATAACTTCCAATGGGTTCATTGCATGATATTTAGTTCTTATGGTATACATTACTGCTGTTCGGTCAAAGATTTTGCAGTAATAAAGTAGGCCTTAATTACTAACGTTTACTGGTATATTTGTGGTTGTCGATAGATCATGATTTCCAGGCGAAGCACTCAGACCATACAACACACTAACATGATTTTTCAGAGTTAAGGGACACTTCGTGTGGTTTTTCACCTCCTGATTCGTGCCAAATATTCTGCCGCTAAAATTTTCTTTCGTCTTGCGAAAGCCCTGGTGCGGATGAACAAGTTCCTTGAGATGGCTGTTTACTCCGCCTGCAACACGATTCTCGTAAATCGAGGAAGATTGCGAACGTAGGTAAAAACATGCGGCGTCGCATTGTGGATGAGTGAATACACTGCTCGAACAATTCGATGCGTATACGGTTTTTTTAACGGCCCAGGTATGTTGTATCAGATAAGGTTGAGGCTGATAAAAGTGGGAGGTGAAACATGAAGCTGGTAAATCTTCATGAAGTGGAACCAGAAGGGATTTCACACGATGCCCGGATTATGAAGCGTGTTTTGCTGGGTGAATCCGATCTTCCGGGTTCGGTGAGATTGTCGCATGCCCTGTTCAAGCCGGGGCAGAAAGCAGTGATGCACTCGCATGCGGGTCTCTATGAGGTGTTTTATCTACTCAACGGTTCAGGGCATATTATAGTGGACGGCGTGTCGCATGTTCTGGAACAGGGTAGTTGTATTCGCATCGATCCGGATGAACAGCATGAATTGATCAATTCAGGTGATGTGGATATGGCGGTACTCTATTTCGGGTTAAAGGTAAAATGACGCGCGTCATCATGGCAATATCACTGCGGTCGACTCGTAGTCACCCAAGCTGGCATTTAGATAAAATTAGCAGGGGGGCAGAGAAGTCCACTCTGGCGATGAGTGCTACACTTTACTTGATACATGGGGCTGACCATTGTTGATGCCATTGGGTATAATCATCGGAATTCAGCGGGCGGCTATAATAATAGCCCTGTAGTATATCAGGGCCGAATGTTCGAAGCTTTTCAACTACAGATTCAGTTTCCACACCCTCTATAACAACCTGAAGTCCCAGGTTTTTAGCAAGAGTTATTGTTGACTTGACGAGAATCTCGTCTTTTTTGTCGGATAGAATATTTGCAATAAAACTCTGATCTATTTTAAGTTCAGTTGCCGGAAGGGATTTAAGGTATGCAAGAGAAGAGTAACCTGTGCCAAAATCATCAATAGAGATTTTGAAGCCATCTCGTTTAAGTTGAGATAGTAGTTCAATAGCTAATTCTGGATGCCTCATGACACCGCTCTCGGTGACTTCAATTGTTATGAGTGAGTGGGGCAGCGATTTATCATTCACGCACTGATTAAAAAAACTAATTACGCTGGAATCATATAAATCTCGAGAAGAAATATTAATGGATACCGGAATCAGCAATCCTATTTTTTTCCACTCGCTGCATTGGTTCACTGCCTTTTTAATGACCCATCGAGTGATTTCCTTGATCAGTCCTGTTTGTTCTGCAAGAGGGATAAAAACTGAAGGCGGCTTACCATGCTCTCCGGTCCAGCGTGCCAACGCTTCTACGCCAGCAACTTTCCCGCTATCAAGATGTATTTTCGGTTGGTAATAGAGTTCCAATTCCTCAGCCTTTATAGCACTTCGCAATTGGTTGAAAGTAACAAGACGTTGATGAGAGGCCGATTCTTCTTGAGCATCATAAATCGCGTAGGATATTTTTTCCTGCTTGGCGATATTTCGCGCCATATTGGCTCGTCTGATAAGATCACTGGCAGAGTCTGCATGGTCGGGGAAGATCGCCACCCCCATCACAACATCAATATCAATATCTACGCCAGTAACGTTAAAAGGCTCTTCAAGAGCGTTGTTTA
This sequence comes from Mariprofundus sp., assembly GCA_021772835.1. Lineage (GTDB taxonomy): Bacteria > Pseudomonadota > Zetaproteobacteria > Mariprofundales > Mariprofundaceae > Mariprofundus. The sequence continues at coordinate 8,296 of JAJFLE010000016.1, read as the reverse complement.
TTTTCACCATGACTATATTGAGAGTATCAATATCCGCACATGGTAATAACACACCAAACTCATCTCCACTCAACCTGGAAACTAGATCGGATTCCCTAAGGCTCGATTGCAAGCGTTCAGCCAGTTGAGTAAGAATTCCATCACCAATCATGTAACCAAAAATCTGATTTGTTTCTGACAGGCGTCGTGGATCAATCACAATGAGTGCAGCGCTATAAGGCTGTCTCCGTGCCTTGCTGATTTCATGCTCGACCAGTTCACTAAATAACTCTCTCCTGGGAAGGCCGGTAAGCATGTCGTACATTGAAAAATGAGTTTTTTGTTCGTTGATTGCCTGACGTTGCAGTGGAAGCAGAAGAAAGAAGTATAATGCAGGAGCAGTAATAATGCCGAGCAGTAAAGCATCCAGAGCTGCTAGTTCATATACACTTAAATGGGGTAACGGTAGCACTGTAAATAGCAACATGACGACTGCTTCTACAATGATAATCGATAGCATCACCATCAGCATAATTTGCCAAGGCTTTGTTAGTGTTTTATGAGGATGCGATAACAACTCTATTCCCTCCTTCCTCTTTGGTTGCATAAAGGGCCTGACCTCCCGGATCAATCATATCTTTTATACTCTTGTCTGTCTGTTGTTAGCAAGAGCAATGCCCACTGTGACCGTGACAGGGTTGCTGTTGCGATGAGTAAGGATAGTGGCTTTTGATGCATTGGTGGAGGGCAGGATGAGCGCGATAGACTCAGGACGGGACATGAACCAAAAAAAAGGCGGACCCGAAGGCCCGCCTTTTTGCGAAGATGTGTTGCTTAGCTGTAGTAGCTGATCATGCTTTCCAAAGAACGTGCTTTGATCTTGGAAGCGTTACCGGCAGAACCGAAAGCTTCGAAACGTGCTTTGCAGATACCCTGCATGGCAGCGGTAGAAGCCTTCAGGAACTTACGCGGGTCGAAGTTCGATGGATTTTCAGCCAGGAACTTACGAACTGCACCGGTAGAAGCCATACGCAGGTCAGTGTCGATGTTCACTTTACGAACGCCGGACTTGATGCCTTCAACGATTTCTTCAACAGGAACGCCATAAGTTTCGCCCATGTCGCCGCCGTATTCGTTGATGATCGCCAACCACTCCTGAGGCACTGAAGAAGAGCCATGCATAACCAGATGTGTATTTGGCAGTTTGGCGTGGATTTCGCGAATGCGATCAATACGCAGAACAGCGCCTGTTGGTGGCTTGGTGAATTTGTATGCGCCGTGAGAGGTGCCGATGGCGATAGCCAGTGCATCACAGCCGGTTTTTTCTACGAAGTCAGCAGCTTCATCAACGCTTGTGAGCAGTTGCTCCATATCCAGCTTGCCTTCTGCGCCGTGGCCGTCTTCTTCACCCATCATGCCGGTTTCCAGAGAACCCAGGCAACCTAACTCGCCTTCAACAGATACGCCGCCAGCATGCGCCATATCTACAACAGCTTTGGTTACTGCAACGTTGTATTCGTAAGAAGCAGGGGTCTTGGCATCAGCCATCAGAGAACCATCCATCATGACTGATGAGAAACCAGACTGGATAGAACGCAGACATACTGCAGGCTCAGAACCATGATCCTGATGCATGACTACAGGGATGTGTGGGTACTGCTCAATTGCAGCAGAGATCAGGTGACGCAGGAATGATTCACCAGCGTAACCGCGCGCACCGGCAGAACCCTGCATGATGACCGGAGAATCGGTTTCATCAGCTGCCTGCATGATTGCATGAACCTGTTCCATATTGTTTACATTGAAAGCGGGCATGCCATAGCTGTTTTCAGCCGCATGATCCAGTAGTTGTCGCAATGAAATGAGTGCCATTTCTTCCTCCTTAAATTTTACCGGGTTCATCCCCGATAATAGTTCATCAGTGATCGAGGCTCAATGAGCCTGAATCGTTCTCGTTTATACGAGGTGATCTCCAACGCGTATGATCTTCATGGCATTGGTACCGCCGGATTCACCCATAGGGGTGCCGAAGGTCATGATAATCAGATCATTTTCTTCAACAATATCATCTTCAAGCATTTTATTCTTGATATCAATGGTCGCCTGTGGCGCATCACTCGGGCCATAGCTGGCCGGCATGCAGTAGGGGATTACATTGCGGAACAGGGTGACACGACCAAGCGTTTCCTTGCTTGATGTTACCGCATAAATAGGCACATCACCAAGGTGACGTGACATATACAGGGTTGTGTTACCTGTGGCTGTAAATGCAGCAATCGCCTTGATTGGCATACTGTGTGCAGTTTCCATGGCCTGACGTGCAATGCACTCATCTACCGAAATTGGTGGAAAACGCGGGTCACGTGTTGCAGACGATGGCATAACCTTCTGCTTCTCGGTCTCCAAACATGTGCGGTGCATGGCCAATACGGCTTCCAGCGGGTATTTACCCGCTGCAGATTCACCGGAAAGCATCACTGCATCGGTACCGTCGAGCACAGCATTGGCACAATCATTCACTTCTGCACGGGTCGGAATCGGATTTTCACACATCGACTCCATCATCTGTGTTGCAACAATGACCGGGCAATTGTATTTCGGTGCCATGCGAAGCATCTTCTTCTGAATCGGCGGAACAGCAGCATCACCGACTTCCACACCCAGATCACCACGGGCAACCATGACAGCATCGGATGCTTCCATGATGGACTTCAGATTCTCATCTTCAACAGCTTCTGCGCGTTCAACCTTGGCGACCAGGCCAGCATTGCTGCCTTCTGCGCGTACCAGCGAACGGGCATAATCCATATCGGCGCCATGACGCGGGAAGGAGATAGCAACGTAGTCTACGCCAATGGCACAGGCTGTTTTGATGTCTTCCTTATCCTTGTCAGTCAGTGCAGCAGCCGAAAGGCCGCCGCCGGCACGGTTGATGCCCTTGTTGTTGGAAAGCACACCGCCGATTATTACCGTGCAGTGAATTTCCTGGCCTATGACTTCATCCACATCCATGACAATCAGGCCGTCATTAAGCAGCAGACGAGCACCTGGCTCAACATCCGAGACCAGTTCCTTGTAGGTAAGGCCTACACGTTCATCATCACCATCATCCAGGCCAAGAGCACCATCAATGATGTACTTTTGACCCGCGCTGAGGAATGTTTTGCCGGTTTTATACTTACCGACGCGGATTTTAGGGCCTTGCATATCTGCAAGAATACCGACATAAACGCCGTGTTTGGTAGCCGCAGCCCGTACATTTTCAGCACGCATACGATGTTCTTCTGGCGTACCATGCGAAAAGTTCAGGCGCACGACATTAACGCCAGCACCTATAAGCTGATCCAGTACCTCCGGTGATTCGGAGGCGGGACCGATTGTTGCTACAATTTTGGTTCTACGGATTTGATGTGTCACTTAAGCTGCTCTCTCCTCTAACATGGTTACGGCTGGAAGCTTTTTACCTTCAAGGAATTCAAGGAAAGCGCCGCCGCCGGTTGAAATATAAGATACTTTGTCTGCGATATTGTATTTATCTACTGCTGCCAGCGTGTCTCCGCCGCCTGCAATAGAGAATGCCTTGGACTCAGCGATGGCCATGGCAATAGCCTTGGTACCTTCACCGAACTGGTCAAACTCAAATACGCCTACAGGGCCGTTCCATACGATAGTGCCAGCATTCATGATGATCTCAGCCAGTGTGGCTGCGGAATCAGGGCCGATATCAAAGATCATGTCGTCATCAAGGCACGCATCGGCAGCTTTCAGCGTTGCTTCAGCAGTAGGGGAGAACTCTTTGGCACAAACGATATCTGTTGGTACAGGAATGCTGCCACCATTGGCTTCTGCATCGGCTGTCAATTTTTTACAGGTGTCAATCAGATCCGCTTCATACAGCGATTTCCCTACAGGATAACCTGCTGCTGCAATGAAGGTATTGGCGATACCGCCACCTACAACCAGCTGATCTACGATCGTAGCGAGGGATTCCAGCACGGTCAGTTTGGTAGAAACCTTGGAGCCGCCAACGATGGCTACCATAGGACGTGCCGGGTTGTGCAGCGCTTTTCCAAGTGCTTCAAGCTCGCCTGCCAACAAAGGTCCTGCGCAGGCCACTGGTGCGAAAGTGCCAGCGCCGTGGGTGGATGCCTGTGCACGGTGTGCAGTGCCGAAAGCGTCCATCACATAGATGTCGCACAGGGCAGCATACTGTTTGGAGAGTGTTACTTCGTTCTTCTTTTCACCAGCGTTGAATCGTACATTTTCCAGCAGTACGACTTCGCCATCAGCCACATCAAAGCCACCATTAAGGTAGTCACGGATCAGACGTACAGGTTTGCCCAGCAGGGAGGAGAGGTGGTCGGCAACTGGCTTGAGGGAGTTTTCTTCGCTGTACTCACCTTCAGTCGGACGACCCACATGAGACATCAGCATCACTTTGGCGCCGGCATTGGCGGCATGCGTGATGGTCGGCATGGACGCACGGATGCGGGCATCGGAGGTTACTTTGCCATCTTTAATCGGCACATTCAGGTCTTCGCGAATCAGTACGCGTTTGCCAGCCAGATCAAGGTCAGTCATTTTAATTACGGACATTCTCTTACTCCTATCTTTATGAGATGTACTGCAGACTGCCCTGTATCAAAGGCATGTCTGTGGCACAGGATCAATCAACAACGTGTAAACGTTTGTCGCTGCCAGCTTGTTCATGCAAACGGGCAATGACAAACGTGGGAGCCTAAGCTCCCACGTTGTGTTATTACTTGGCTACGTGACGAACCAGATTCATCATGTTGCAGGTATAGCCGTATTCGTTGTCATACCATGCAACGAGCTTCACGAATGTACCGTCAAGTGCGATGCCAGCGCCTGCATCAAAGATAGATGACTTGTTGTAACCACGGAAGTCAGTGGAAACAACTTTCTCGTCGGTGTAAGCGAGAGTGGCACTCATTGCACCTTCAGAGGCCGCTTTCATGGCAGCGCAGATCTCTTCATATGTAGCAGATTTTTCAAGCTCACAAGTCAGGTCCACTACTGATACGTCAGAAGTAGGTACACGGAATGCCATGCCAGTCAGCTTACCGTTAAGTTCTGGAAGAACGATGCCTACCGCTTTAGCAGCACCGGTAGACGATGGGATGATGTTTTCCAGAATACCGCGGCCACCGCGCCAGTCTTTGTTGGAAGGGCCATCAACTGTCTTCTGGGTAGCCGTTGCAGCATGAACAGTAGTCATCAGGCCACGTTTGATGCCGAATTTGTCGTTGATAACCTTAGCCATTGGAGCCAGGCAGTTGGTGGTGCAAGACGCTGCAGAAACGATGTTCTGGCCAGCGTATTCATCATGGTTAACACCATATACGAACATTGGAGTGTTATCTTTGGCAGGAGCTGACTGAACAACTTTCTTGGCACCAGCGTCGATATGAGCCTGGCAAGATTCAGTAGTCAGGAAGAAACCGGTGCAATCGATTACGATCTCTGCGCCAACTTCATCCCATTTCAGGTCAGCCGGGTTACGCTCTGCAGTCAGGCGGATAGTCTTGCCGTTCACAACCAGATTGTTGCCATCAACTGCAACGTCACCGTCAAAACGACCATGCACTGAGTCATATTTCAGCATGTATTCGAGGTAATCTACTTCAAGCAAATCGTTAATGCCGACAACTTCCATATCCGGGAAGTCTTTTGCTATTGCGCGGAACACCATGCGGCCAATGCGGCCGAAACCATTAATACCAATTTTAGTTGTCATATTATTTCCCTCTCTTCTCTGTATTAGTTTGTTAATCTAAATAAAAAAGTTTGGAGTTCTGCCTTACAATAGATATCTATCGTAAGGCAGAAACAGTCCAATATTTATGCTACTTCGTTTACCGCTGCGACTACTGCATCAGTGGTGATGCCGAACATCTTGAACAGTTCGCCAGCAGGAGCCGATTCACCGAAAGTGTCGATACCGACCACTTTACCGTTCAGACCAACATATTTTGCCCAGAAACCGGTGACACCGGCTTCAACTGCAACACGTGCAGTCACAGATGATGGCAGCACAGACTCTTTATAAGCTGCATCCTGCTTATCATATGTGTTGGTTGATGGCATAGAAACAACGCGAACGTTCTTGTCAGATGCAGCAGCTGCTTCCATAGCCAGTGAAACTTCAGAACCGGTTGCGATGATGATAACATCAGGTGTGCCTACTGAATCCTTCAGGATGTAACCACCGCGCTCGATCAGCTTGATTTGCTCAGCACTGCGATCCTGATGTGGCAGGTTCTGACGCGAGAAGATCAAAGAGCTTGGACCAGCCAGATTCGTGATTGCAGCTTTCCAGGACACAGCTGATTCAACTGCATCGCAAGGGCGCCATACATCCATGTTTGGTATCATGCGTAGCGTTGCAGTCTGCTCAACAGGCTGATGTGTTGGGCCATCTTCACCGAGGCCGATAGAGTCATGGGTAAATACTTCGATATGACGAATTTTCATCAGGGCTGCCATACGCAGTGCGTTACGCGCATACTCAGAGAACATCAGGAATGTTGCGCCGTAAGGGACGAAGCCGCCGTGCAGGGAGATGCCATTGATCATGGCAGCCATACCGAATTCGCGTACGCCGTAGTTGACGTAGTTACCAGCAGCATCATTGATGACCGGTTTCGCACCGGACCAGAGCGTCAGGTTAGAGCCGGCGAGGTCGGCAGAGCCACCCAGGAATTCTGGGGTGATTTTAGCCAGGCCTTCAATGGCATTCTGTGATGCTTTACGTGAGGCGATGGTTTCACCTTTTGCAGCAACCTCAGCGATGAATTTATCAGCATCAGCTTCCCAGTTTGCAGATAGTTCATTGTTGATACGACGTGTGTACTCTGCTGCTTCTGCAGGGAACTCAGCAGCGTATGCTGCGAAACGAGCATCCCAGTCAGATTCAGCAGTAGCGCCAGCGTCTTTGTTGTCCCAGCCAGCATATACGTCAGCAGGAATTTCAAACGGTGCAGACTCCCAGCCCAGTTCTTTACGAACCAGTGCAATTTCATCATGGCCGAGTGCAGCGCCATGACAGTCATGTGTGCCTGCCAGATTAGGAGAGCCGAAACCGATAACAGTTTTGCAGCAAACCATGGTTGGTTTACCGGTTTCTGCTTTGGCAGTTTCGATAGCCTGTTTGATTTCATCAGCATCGTGACCATCTACACCACGAATAACCTGCCAGCCGTAAGCTTCGAAGCGCCCTGGGGTATCATCAGTAAACCAGCCTTCAACATGGCCATCAATAGAGATGCCATTGTCATCCCAGAATGCGATCAGCTTGCCTAGACCCAGTGTACCGGCCAGTGAACATGCTTCGTGAGAAATGCCTTCCATCAGACAGCCATCGCCGAGGAATACATAGGTGTTGTGGTCTACGATTTCGTGACCTGGTTTGTTGAACTGGGCTGCCAGTGTTTTTTCAGCCAGCGCCATGCCAACACCGTTGGTGATACCCTGTCCGAGAGGGCCAGTCGTGGTTTCAACACCTGGTGCATAACCGTATTCAGGGTGACCCGGGGTGCGTGAGTGCAGCTGACGGAACTGTTTAAGATCGTCGATGCCCAGATCATAACCGGTCAGGTGCAGCAGGGAGTAGATCAGCATAGAGCCATGACCATTGGACAGGATGAAACGGTCGCGATCAGCCCATTTCGGGTTGCTCGGATTGTGTTTCATGTAATCGTTCCACAGAACTTCGGCGATATCCGCCATGCCCATTGGAGCGCCCGGATGTCCGGAATTTGCTTTTTGAACGCCATCCATTGCGAGTGCGCGAACGGCATTGGCCAAGTGTCTACGGCTGCTATTACTCATATGCTTTAAATCCTCTTATCCAGATAGGTGTGTAAAATTTTTGCGAGACGGAACAGTAAATGAATATATGTCCACGCCTAATCAATACTTGTTATTTTATCCATAAGTCAGACTTATGGAAAGTGTTTATTCCCTAAGTATACTTAGTAGATTAAACGTGCAGAGTGGTCTGAACGCGGCGGATATTGCCTACCGAGCCGGACAGGACGACAGTGTCAGTGGTCATATAACGACCATCGGCATCAGCGCCAACTTTGACGTGATGGCAGTAGGCACCGGAGGTCAAGCCAGTAGCAATAAACATGCAGTCATCAGAGGTGACAAGCTCATCACGGGTAATGATGCGTTTGGTGTCGATTCCTTCTTCTTCACACAGCTTGATCTCAAAGTCTTTCTGAGGTGCCATGCGACCAAACATTTCCGCGCCCATCGCACGTGCAGCACAGGCAGTTACGATGCCCTCCGG
>JAJFLE010000015.1 GCA_021772835.1 Mariprofundus sp. | reverse complement strand
GACAGGATGCCAAGGCAGTAAACCAAAGCCGTTTACACAAAATTTCTTACACCCTCCTAGCCAGATGATAAAGCAGGGGAGTCAATCATGATTTTCGATTTTGCGGCTTTACCAGCGGCTCAACGTTATTTCCAAATGATTCAAACCCTGATGCCTCGCCCGATTGCATGGGTGTTAACTGAACATGAAAGCGGCAGCTACAACCTGGCCCCCTTCTCATTTTTTACAGCTGTATGTGCCGAACCACCGATACTGATGCTGTCGCTTGGCCTTAAAACCACAGGTGAACACAAAGATACACGCGTCAATCTTGAACGTAGCCAGCACTGCGTGATTCATATTCCTGATCGCAACATGCTCGACGCTATGAATGCCAGCAGTGCCACACTTGCCAATGATATTTCCGAAGTGGAGCAGCTTGGATTGGCTCTGCAGCCCTTTGATGGTTTTGCTTTACCACGTCTGAGAGATGCCAAAGTCGCTTACGGTTGCAAGCTCCATGAAATTAAAGAGATGGGAGCAGGGCCGCAAAGTCTGTTGTTTGTGCAAATTGAACAGCTATTTATCGATGATGAGATCCTGGAGCCCGCTGATCATGGACGCATTAAAGTCGATGCCATCAAACTTGATCCCATTGCCCGGTTGGGTGCAAATGAATACGGTTTTTTAACCGATATCACACATTTGAAACGCCCGGATTAACGCAGTTTACAAGCGGGGCTTCGGGATGTTTTTTTATGCGGGGGACATCCAGTAAGCAAAAATCGAACAGGCAGCAGCAAGCGCTCCGGTTAACAGAGATACCCACCAGGGCGAACCTCTTCTGATCCTGTCAGCAGTAAACAGCCATAGTAGTACAGCAACAATTCCCATCATAACTCCAGGCAACCGATACTTGCTGAACCCCTCCGCTTTTCCCAGTGATTATTGAGTTTTACTGCGTCGTTGTTGAGCACTATCCGGGTCCAGATCTTGCCATGCATCATTCAAAAGCTTTCAATGAAACCGGAGCTGGTTCAGCCTGTCTGCCGAAGCACTATACGCTATGTGTCTTTGTATAGTCGCAGTTGATGGAGTTGCCCGTGATTAAATATCAGGAAGAATTTGAAACGTATATAAAGGCCAATTGCTCGGGGGATAAAGCGGCAGCCACTGTTAAATCCCATCTTTCATCCTTGAATAACGTTTCCAAGTATTTGGCTATCAGTATCAATGCCAAGATACTTAGTACACAACGTGATATTGATGAGCTGGCTGACCGGTTGAGCAACACAGGTAAATTATCGCCAAAAAATATTAATCATTACCGCTCAGCTATGCAGCAATACGTTAATATGGTTAACGGCGTCTAAGCAGTTGCTGATTTATTGGCCTCCTGCCAAGAATCAGTATTTCCTTAAGTTCCCGATAACTTTTGTGTATGAATTTAGATATCAATGATGATATGACGGCTAGTCGTTCACCGAAGCCTTCGTATATTACCCTGCCGCGAGTTAACCACCCGTTGCCGTTGATGCTGGATTTTCTCGATCAGCATTTTTCGCGAGTCGGGCGTGATGTCTGGTTAGAGCGATTGCAAGCCAGCAAAATATGCGATGAACTGGGCAGGGTTGTCGATGAATCAACGCCTTATCGTATCAATGCACGGCTGAGTTATTATCGTGAAGTCAAGCGAGAAACCCGCATTCCATTTCAGGAACGCACACTATATGAGGATGAAAATATTCTGCTGGCTGACAAGCCGCATTTTTTACCAGTCACACCTACCGGGACAGCTGTGAATGAGTGTCTGCTCTATCGCCTGGTGAAACGAACCGGTAACAAACAACTGGTGCCTGTGCATCGACTCGATCGTGAAACTGCGGGTTTGGTGTTGTTCAGCAAGAGACCGGAAACACGAAAGTTTTATTTCGAACTGTTCAGACTAGGCCGTATCAATAAACAATACGAAGCTGTCGCAAGTGTACCCAGGGATACAACGCAAACACAGTGGTTGATCGAGAGCCGTATTGAGGCAAGTGGTCGGTGGATATTGTGTCATAATGTGCCGGGTGAAATTAATGCGCGCTCGAGCATAACAATGCTGGAATCAGGTGACAGGCTCGCACGCTTTTTACTCTCACCCATAACGGGTAAAACGCATCAGTTACGTCTGCACATGGGTTTAATAGGCTCGCAAATTTTGCATGATAAATTCTATCCTGAGCTACTGCCCAAACCTGCCTCGGTGGACTACTCCAGGCCGTTGCAACTGCTGGCGAAACATCTTGTTTTCACAGACCCTGTATCAGGCATCAAACATCAGTTTGAGTCAGAGCAGTCTTTGTCCGCATGGCAATCGATAACTCCTTAAAATCGATAAGTTCAGAATGGCTATCATAGGTGATAGCTTACACGCCTTTGGAGATCACATGAAAATCATCGTTGCAGCACTCTATCACTTTTCCACACTGGATGATTATCAGCTCATGCGTGAGCCATTGCAGTTGTTTTGTGTTGAGCATGACATCAAAGGTTCACTGCTGTTGGCGCATGAAGGCATCAATGGCACGGTGGCAGGCAGCCGTGAAAACATTGATGCACTGCTTATTCATCTGCGCAGCGACAGACGCATGCAAAATCTCGAACATAAAGAATCGGTGGCCAGCGAATGGCCCTTTTATCGCATGAAAGTGAAGCTGAAGAAGGAAATTGTCACCCTGGGTGTGGAGGGTGTGTCACCTACTGTTTGCGTGGGAACCTATGTGGAAGCGAAAGATTGGAACGCGGTGATTTCAGACCCTGATGTGCTGGTGCTCGATACGCGTAACGATTATGAATATGAAATCGGTACATTCAAAGGCGCGCTTGATCCGAACACAACCTCTTTCCGTCAGTTCCCTGCGTATGTGCAGGACCATTGTGATGCGGGTAAACATAAAAAAGTGGCGATGTTTTGCACCGGCGGCATTCGTTGTGAAAAAGCTTCGGCTTATATGTTGCAGCAGGGTTTTGAAGAGGTGTTTCACCTGAAAGGCGGCATTCTGAAGTATCTTGAAGAGGTGCCCGAAAGCGAAAGTCTGTGGCAGGGCGAATGTTTTGTTTTCGATGACCGTGTAACGGTGAAGCATGCGTTGGAAGAGGGCGAGTATGAATTATGCCGAGGTTGCAGGTGGCCATTACGTGAACTCGATAAACAAGCTGAACACTATGAAGAAGGCATTTGCTGTGAGCGTTGCCATGATGTTTTAACACCTGAAAAACGTAGCCGACTTGAGGAAAGGAAAAAACAGACTCGCCTGGCCAAAGAACGTGGTGTGGCGCATCTGGGTATGTCACTGAAAGAGGCAAGGCGGCGTAAACTTGAAAGCAAACGGGCCCTGGGTGCAAAAGTCCCAAATCATCTGCTGCCTGAAAGTGATGATAACAACATGGCTTAAACGCAGTAGATAGACGTAACTCAGACAAGGGAGTATCGAAAATGAAATGGTTATTGATTATCGTTACAGGATTACTATTGGTTGGGCTGATTGCTTATGTGGCAATGGCGATGCAGTCGCACAAGAGACCTGAAAATCTTGGTTTGCAACAAGGGTTGCTGCGGCCTTGCCCGGATTCGCCCAACTGTGTGTGTAGCGAGTCACATAGCCAGGCTAGCGATGAACATGCAATAACACCGATCAAACTTGCAGACATGGGCTGGGAGAAGATGAAAAGTATTCTCACAGAACAGGGCGGTGTGATAGAGCAGGAGGATGGTTTATATCTGCATGCCACCTTTACAACACCTGTTTTTCGTTATGTCGATGATGTTGAGCTCCGCCTCGATGAGCAGCACGGCCTGATTCATATTCGTTCGGCTTCACGGGTGGGGAGATCTGACTTTGGTGTGAACCGCAAACGCGTAGAACAGCTCATGCAATAACCCCGCTACAGCTTGTGGATTCCTGCCTGCAAAGCGATAAAGTACGTTTGACAAACCATCTATAATATTATCAGAGGTTCATGGCATGACACAGATTCAAATTGGCACACCACTAACTCTATCGGCAACACGTGTGATGTTGCTTGGCTCGGGCGAGCTCGGTAAAGAGGTCGCCATTGAATTGCAACGGCTAGGCGTTGAAGTCATTGCCGTGGATAGTTATGCCAATGCGCCTGCCATGCAGGTGGCGCATCGTTCGCATGTACTCGATATGCTTGATGGTGATGCCTTGCGCAGTCTGATCGAAGCAGAGAAACCAAACCTGATTGTGCCGGAAGTCGAAGCGATTGCCACAGACACCTTGGCCGCATTGGAAGGCGAGGGTTTTAATGTCATCCCGACCGCCCGCGCCACGCAGTTGACCATGAATCGTGAAGGCATCCGCCGCCTTGCATCTGAAACACTGGCACTGGCCACCTCTCCATATCGCTTTGCCGGATCATTAAGTGAATTCGAAGCGGCTGTTGAAACCATAGGTATGCCTTGTGTGGTGAAACCGATCATGAGTTCATCGGGTAAAGGTCAGTCGGTGATCCGTTCTGCAGCTACAGTCGAAGAAGCCTGGGCCTATGCGCAGGAAGGTGGGCGCGCAGGTAAGGGTAAAGTCATTGTTGAAGGCTTTATTGATTTTGATTACGAAATTACGCTACTCACCATTCGTCATCGTGATGGCACTTCGTTTTGCCTGCCTATTGGCCACCTGCAGGTCGATGGCGACTATCGTGAGTCATGGCAGCCCCAGGCCATGTCGGATGCAGCACTGGCAGCAGCTCAGCATATTGCCGCCGAAGTGACAAATGCTCTGGGTGGTTACGGCCTGTTCGGAGTGGAGCTGTTTATCAAAGGCGATGAAGCGATTTTCAGTGAGGTTTCTCCGCGTCCGCATGATACCGGGTTGGTCACTTTGATTTCACAGGATCTCTCCGAATTCGCCCTGCATGCGCGTGCAATTCTGGGGCTACCTATCCCTAATATTGTCCAGCATGGCCCTGCAGCCTCCTGCCCTATCGTAGTTGAGGGCAACTCCACCCAGGTCAGCTTCGGCGGTCTTGAGCAGGCTCTGGCAGCCCCTGATACGCAGGTTCGCCTGTTTGGCAAACCGGAAGTGCATGGTAAACGTCGTATGGCTGTAGCCCTTGCGCGAGGCGTCACTGTTGAAGAGGCGCGTCAGAAAGCCGTAGCCTCGGCCAATAACATCACTATCTCACTTTAATCTGTTTTTTCAGCGTACGAACTGGATATCGAGGGTGCGCATATAGCTGTGCAGACCGGCATCCTGAACAGGGAATACATAAGCATCCTGATCCGATTCATTGTGATGGGAGTGCCACCAGCCCGGAGGTGTCACAAAGACGGTATTGTTCGCCCATATCGCTTTCACCGGATTGATAATGTCGCCGTTCTCATCTACTTTTTTACCTATCAGGGTATAAGTGTCAGGTCCTGAACATACTGCCAGATCAAGAGCAACAGAGTTATGCCTGTGCGCCTTCTGCACAGCCCCTTTAGGCAACAGGTTAAATAACGACCACATGGTATGCGTCATGGTTTTGGTTTTGCTGCTGTCGTGATTGCCGAGAATAATACCAACACGATTGCGATTATCACGAATGGCAATTTCACGCAGTTTTTCAACCTCGTCACGCATATAGTCCTTGCTGTAAAAAGCGGCCTTGAACATGGGACTGCTCGGTGAAACCCCCATGTATTGCAGCAGAGGTGCATCGTGGGTCCAATACAAGGCGCTGTCTTCATCGGCGAAGTGAGTGACGCCCTGATTACACGGCAATGTAAAGGCATCGCCCTGCTGCCAGGTGATAGTGCCAGAGGCAGTTTCAGTGCGCCCGCAACCGCGGAACACAAAGAATACTTCCGAGGTTGCGGCCACGGCTGTTGTGATCTGTTCATTAATACAGATACGCACATAATTTGCTAACAAGTTTGGCGAAGTCGCCAGATAAGGTGTCTCAAGCTCTTTGGACAGGTCGAGTGCAATGACACGGGTTTTACCCTGCTCATGCAGCGAGGCAGGAAACGGTTGAATAGGCACCTCATTGAGATCGGGCGTGGCCGCGGAAGTATACTCCCAGCTTACGACCTGCTGTTGCCACTCTCTGTTTACGCTACGCATGGTGTTTGCCTCTTTGCTGTAAAATCAGGCCAGTCCGGTATGAGACAGCCTAGCATAAGCGAATGCTGAATATATTTTCAGCTTCACGCAATGTGCCAAGCTGAAAAAGCAGGTGCCTTGCCGATTTTCTCGAATGATCGGGAGAGTATCAGTTGCCAGAATTCTGCTCTATGAGTTCTGTTATAAGCAGTCCCGGCTGTAGATTCGGTACTGTTGCTTGCCTGAGGACTTGGCCAGGTACATCGCAGTGTCAGATTTTTTGATCAGATCGTCTGCATCACAGCTATCATCAGGCGCAATGGAAATGCCGATACTGCAACCGACATTGCAGGCTATTCCTGATGCCATGGTAGGTTTGTTGAAACAGACCAGTATCTTCTCGGCTACCTGAATTATATCCTCAATGCGGGCCAGGTTTTCAAGGATAATAACAAACTCGTCACCACCGACGCGGGCCACGGTGTCGGCATCCCGAACCAGTTCATTAAATGTGTTGGCAATAACGCAGAGCAGGCAATCCCCCACATCGTGACCGTATTCATCGTTGATTGATTTGAAGCCATCGATGTCGATAAACATCAATCCGATCTTGTGTTTCTCACGTGTCGCGTGAGCAAGTGCATGCTCCAGCCTGTCAGCGAAAAGACTGCGATTCGGTAGCCCAGTCAGCTGGTCGTGGTGGGCCAGGTGCGACAATTTCTGTTCTATATGTTTCTGCTCGGAGATATCTGTGAAGATGCTGACAAAATTACTGATCTCGCCATCATCATTGCGTAGCACGGTGATGGATAACCATTCTGGAAATATTTCACTGTTTTTGCGGCGGTTCCATATCTCACCGGCCCACATGCCTTCATTGAGCAGTTTGCCCCACATATTGCTGTAAAACTCTTTGGATTGTCGGCCTGAGGAGAGGATATTGGGATTTTTGCCAATCGCCTCTTCGCGGCTATAGCCGGTAATTTCGCAGAAAGCAGGATTGACCAATACGATCTTGCCCTGAGCATCGCATATCAGAATAGCATTGGAATCGCTCTCCATCACCGTGGCGGCCAGGCGCAACTCACGTTCAGCACGTTTCTGACGGGTGATGTCACGTCCGGCATGCACAATCTGATAAGTACTTTTGTCTCCATGTTGCATCATGGAGAGCGTGATCAATACCGGAATATCAAGTCCTGATTTGTGAATAAACTCGCGTTCGATGCTCTTGATCTCATGATGCTCTGCGAGCATTTTTTGCTCTTCATCGGTCAGCTCGGCGCCGCCTTTGATCAGCATATTGATTGATCTTCCTTTAAGCTCCTGCGGTTCGTAACCCAGTGTTGTCAGTACGGCAGGGTTAGTGAACAGAATATTTTGTTCTATATCGGTGACAAAGAGCATTTCACCCATCGCATGCATGATGGCTTCGAAATATTCGCGTGATACGGTGGAATTTTTCAGGGCATCGGTCATGTGGTTGAACGATTCGCCGAGCTTGCCGATCTCTGATTTACTTCGCACCTCTACTTTGCCGTCGAAATTTCCAGCTGCGATATTGGCCGTTGCTTCGGTGACCCGTTCAAGAGGAGATAAGATCTGCCTGCGGATGAACAGGTAGAGCAGCAGGCCAATGATAAACGATGCCGATAGGTCGTAGAGAATTGTGTCGCTAAAGGCCTGTTTGATGCGCTCCTGTGCGTGGGCAACTGATGTGGTGATGCGCAGTACCCCACGAACCTTTGAACTGTCGTAAGCATGACAGTTCAAACATGCCTCTCCGGAGTTGATCGGCAGCAGGAAGGTAAGCGTGCTATTGGCTTCGTCGAGTTTGCTGAACTGCTGTCCATTTACTGCTTTGGTAAAAGAGTCATCGTCGATGTCGGAGACGATGCGGGAGGGGTGAATAGGGCGATTGAATGCATCACTGTCGAGATGACGATTTACCTGAGCTATCGTCTTGCCATCGAGAAATGCTTCATGTTGATCTTTGCGAATCACCTGCACAGTGAGTAGTTCCGGACTTTGTGCAATACGTTCGAGCCAGTCGACAGCATAGGAAGCATTACCCGAGAGCATCAGCGACTGCAGGCTACGAGATAGTCCGTCGGCCATGAATGCGGCACGCTCAACCTCATCATCATAGATCAACTGCTTTTCTTTGCTGAACAAGATAAATTGGCTGACAGCAAACGTTGCCAACAGCACCAGAATCAGTGAGATCTGAAACCTTGTGCTCAAGCGGTTGATCCACCTGATTCTGTTTGTCTCACTTTTATTCAAAAGCTATGCTTCCCCGTTGCTTGTTTCTCGCAGTTATTTCAACTTGTGATGCCAGACATCGATAGCTTGAAACTCAGTCATGTATTTCTCATATGCCACTGCTTCCCG
Organism: Mariprofundus sp.; assembly: GCA_021772835.1. Classification (GTDB taxonomy): domain Bacteria; phylum Pseudomonadota; class Zetaproteobacteria; order Mariprofundales; family Mariprofundaceae; genus Mariprofundus. Next base: position 40,976 of record JAJFLE010000015.1, on the reverse strand, counting down.
CTCAGTGTGAAAACCGGAAACGCGAACTCTAAACCAGATTTTTCCTTTCAAAGGTACTTGCACAAACTCTGCTTTCACATCCTTGGCCCGCAAACGCCGGACTTCCTGTTCAGCCGCACCCGCTGTCTCATAAGACATCATATTTACAGCCCATCCTTTTACCGAACCAACGGCAACCTCGAATGGTGAACTGAATTGCTGTGGCGTGGTTTTAGCTGCGAGCGATTTTTTGACCTGAACAGATTTTTGTTTGGTGGCGTTGAGAGGCTCTTTGATGGCCGTGACTGTTGCGTCTTTTGCAGGCGAGTCCTGTTGTTCTGCCTTAACCGGAGTTGTGAGTGCCGGTGGAGTATCTCCATCTGCAGATGGGGAGCTATCAGTGTCAGATTTTTGCCAGTTCTCAGTGGATTTATTGGCAACAACTGCGGTCAAACCGTTGACCTGTTGCTGCATGAGTTCCAACTGCTCTTGCACCTGATCGATTTTTTGCTGCATTTTTGGAGGTTCTGCTTTAAGGCTGTCAATCTGTTGGGATGCATCCAGAGCAAACCACGATGCCAGGGCAGCAATCAGCACTGCAATCAGTCCAAGACTCATGGTGATGCTATTGGCCATATTGAGATTAATTCCTAGCTTGCTTGCAGCACTTCCCGCTGTTTCAGATGGCTGGGTTTTGTTCGGCATGTTGGTTTCCTTTTCCGCTGGATCTTTGCTTGGGGCACTAATTTCTTCGCTAGGTTTAGGGTTGGACTCGAGTAGATTTTCAATGTCTTTTTCTAATGTGACAGTATCACTTTCCATGGTGTTGTCAGGATTTACATCTATTTCATGCAATGGCAGATCAGTAAGTTCATCGATTTCGATAACTTCAGGTTCATCAGGCATGCCCGACAGACTATCCCGAACCGGCAACTCTTCCTGCTCCTCATCTGAGGTTTCATAACTTGGTCTATCACCAAAGAGTTTACTCAATGCATCTTCATCATCATCATCTTTATATGGCGTTTGATGGTGCTCTGAAGTACCTGTGTCCTGCACAACTTGAGATTCCTGCTCTAGGGCTTCGATGGTGCGTTCATCTGCATTATTTGCAGTAGCGTCATCAGCATCAGCAACGGGTGCGGTAGCGGTAGCGGCGGCATCGACTTCGGCATCAATAACCGAAGCGGCAGTAGCTGCATCGGCGGCGGCAGTGGCTGTAGCAGCAGCAGCGGTAGCGGCAGCGGCGGCGGTAGTAGCTGCATCGGCAGCAACAGTGGCTGTATCGGCAGCGGCAGCGGCTGCATCGGCGGCGGCAGTAGCTGCATCGGCAGCGATAGATGCACTTTCGATAGCATCGGCTTTTTCTTTTGGTGCCAGAGTTGTCGCTACCGGCGCTGTGGTAACATCGGATTCATTTTCACTTGTATTTATGGATATTGCTGTATTTCCATTTTCGGATGCATCTGTGGTATCATGATCTGCAATGTCTGACTCTGACTTCTGACCGGATTCAACGGCACCATGAGAGATTGTTTGCTCTGCACCCTCATCGGCCTCATCGGCCTTAACGGATTCAATAACCTTATCCTGTTGACTTACTTCACTGTCTGTCTCTTGATGAGGAGGAGTAGAGTCGGCTTTCTTCTCATCTGACTCGTCAATAAAATCATCAAGTGTCAGCTCATCGAGTGCGTCAAAAATATCAACGTCATTTTCGACAGGCTTGTCACCAGGATCATCAGGGAGATCGGGTTCAGAACTCTGGATTTCGGATGCATCCAATTCATCAAGCAGCATGTCGAGGTCATCCAGATCATCCGCAGATAACACCTCATCAAACTCATCCTTCTGATCGCTCATCTGACCTCCCGCATCACTCTCCCTGTAGGAGATGCTGATTATTGGCAGGAAGCCAGTGTCAAAATCTCTCTAAGGTTTGTGTACCCAAGCATCTTTGATGCCATGCTTGCTGGCCAGCTGCTCTTTTTGCAGCTGTGCTTCTGCACGGCTAGTAAATCCGGCGACCCGAATGCGGTAAATTGGCTTGCCTTTCACTACAGATTCAGCCACTTCGGCATCAAGACCGATCTTGCGTAATCGTGTCAACTCCTTGTTGGCAGCATCTTGAGAATATAACGATGCAATGTTGACGACCCAGTCTCCACCACTGCCATGCATCTCACTTGCCGGCAGTGATTCCAGTGGCCCAGGGAGTTCATACTGTGTGCTTTTTTTTGCAGCTACTTTCTTCAGCGGAGCAGGGGCGACTTTGCTTACGGCTTTTTCAGCTCCGGGTTTGATGCCTGCTTGGGTTGATGCTTGCATCGTTGTCTGATGGGACAGTTTTTTGGTTACCTGACCGAGCTCTGCTTTTAAAGCTTCAACCTGAGCAGCAGTTGTCCGGTTGTGTTGCTGCATTTCCAGCAATACCTGATTCTGCTGGTCAATTTTCTGATTAAGTCCGTCTTTTTCCAGTTCAACGATGGCCATACGCTCGCGCAACTTGAGAATTTCATCATTGATGATGGTGTTATATCCTGATGCGGGTTGGTTATCTGTACCAGCCGGTTTGGCTTCATCGGATGGATCGAAGTTTAGCCACACGGCACCGGCCGCGATAAGCATGGCCACAACAGCAAAGGCAGTCGCCATACTGGTTCCAACACGAGAATTCTGCTGCTTTGAAGAGGAAAAATCCGATCCCAACGGAGGGATCAAAGGAGCCGTGATATTGTCCAGGTTGTCAGCCGATTCGATCTTATCTGTTTCTGGCAGACCTAAAGCAGGATCATCATTGACAAGTGGTTCACCTGTGACGAGTGGCTCGTGGCGATCTTCAGAGTGGTGTTCATTGTCAAACGAGTCATCTATCTGAAGTGGTTTGTGATGCTCTGGCTCTTCAGGAGTGAAATCAAAATGGTTCAGGTTGTAGTCTTTATCGTCTGAATGGTGACCGGTCATAGATTGAGCTCCTGAGTGTAGGCCAAGCAGGCCTTTTGACTGATATCTAAACCATATATGTTTGATATGTAAACATGCAATAGTTCACTGTGGCTTGACTCAATAAAGCTGTTCTTTTCAGAAGTTTTAGCTGCCTGTGTTGATAGATATGCCAAGTTCAGCCACACCTGTTTCTTCTACCCAGCCGCTTTTTGCTTCGGGAAATGCATCGGCATAAGGAATATACGGTTTGATGTCGAGTACAGGCGTGCCATCAAGCATGTCATGCCCTTTGATATGCAGGATACGGCCTTCGACTCCAGTCAGGCGAACTGCAGAGAGTCCAATGCTGTTGGGGCGATGAGGGGCACGAGTGGCAAACAGACCACGTTTTACCTTCGGGCCGCGCGGTGGTGTGACCGTCGGATTCCAGCCCTGATTCAGATGCATCCAGTAGATAACCCAGATATGAGAAAAGCCATCGAGATCCTTCACAGCCTGCTCTAAATTCAATCCGGCATTAAGTTTAATAGTCGCAGCCTGTGCATCATCTAGTGATGGTTGGCGAGGCACGGCAAAGCGTTCGCGGTAGCTGCTGTGCACCACACCAATCGGTGTCATGGCAATTTCAATGACAGCATTTTTATCGTGTGCGAAGTCGGCAGTGTAATTTTTAGGGGCTATGTTTTTTGAAGGCTTGCGGCCCCACCGGTACGGGGCCGCTGTTTCGTCTTCACTCATGCAGCCTCGGCTTGTGGCTGGCGCACAACCAGTTTGTCATTTTCGCATTCAATCTGTGCGATGCCGCCTTTCTGCAGGTCACCAAAGAGGATGGCGTCTGCCAGTGCTTTCTTGATATGCTCCTGAATCAAACGCGCCATAGGTCGTGCTCCCATTTGCGGATCATAACCATTTTTGGCCAGCCAGCGTTTGGCGTCATCACTGACATCAAGCTCAACCTTTTTATCCAGCAGCTGGGCTTCGAGTTCAATCAGCAGTTTGTCGACTACATGCAGAGTGACCTCTTCAGAGAGTGGGGCAAAGCCAATACTGGAATCCAGCCGATTACGAAATTCCGGTGTGAAGATGCGCTTGACCGCCTCACTATCATCACCATGGCGGGGTTGAGGGTTAAATCCAACGCTGTTCTTCTGCATTTCAAATGCACCGGCATTGCTGGTCATAATCATCACAACATGACGGAAGTCTGCCTTGCGGCCATTGTTGTCGGTCAATGTGCCGTGATCCATCACCTGCAGCAGCAGGTTAAACAGATCCGGGTGCGCTTTTTCGATCTCATCAAGCAATAACACCGCATGTGGGTTTTTATTGATCGCTTCGGTGAGCAGGCCGCCCTGATCGAATCCGACATAACCCGGAGGGGCCCCGATCAGCCGTGAAACAGTGTGTGATTCCATATATTCGGACATGTCGAAGCGGATCAGCTCTACACCCATAATGCGGGCCAGCTGACGCGCTACTTCGGTTTTACCGACACCGGTAGGGCCTGTGAACAGGAACGAGCCGATCGGTTTTTCCGGATGAGCAAGACCCGCACGCGAGAGCTTGATGCTGGAAGCCAGCTGATCGATGGCTTTGTTTTGACCAAATACGGACAGTTTTAAGTCGCGGTCCAGATGTGACAGACGTTTCTTGTCCGATGCATTGACCTGTTGATGCGGAATACGGGCAATTGTAGCAATCATGCTTTCGATGTCGTGCACATTGATCTGTTTACGCCGTTTGTCTTCAGGGCGTACACGCATGGCGGCTCCGACCTCATCGAGTACATCGATGGCGGAGTCGGGCAGGTGACGCTCGCTTAAATAACGTTTGGCAAGCTTGGCCGCCTGTTCGATGCAGGCCAGGCTGTAACGAACGCTATGATGTTCTTCCAGCTTTGCTTTCAAGCCTTTAAGTATTTCGATGGTCTCTTCCACGCTAGGTTCAGGGATATCCACTTTCTGGAAGCGGCGGGCAAGGGCTCGATCTTTTTCAAACAGATTGCGGAACTCCTGGTAGGTGGTTGCGCCAATGCAGCGCAGCTCACCGTTGGCCAATGCTGGCTTGAGCAGGTTCGATGCATCCATGGTGCCGCCGCTCGCCGCACCGGCACCGATAATGGTGTGAATTTCATCTATGAACAGGATGGCATGTTCTTCTTGCTCAAGCGCATGCAATACCGCTTTCAGGCGTTCCTCGAAATCACCACGGTATTTGGTACCAGCAAGCAATGCGCCCATATCCAACGAGTAGATGGTGGCATTTCGAATTACATCTGAGGTCTCACCGGCTTCGATTCTCAGCGCCAGTCCTTCGGCGATGGCGGTTTTGCCGACTCCGGCTTCTCCCACCAACAGTGGATTGTTTTTACGTCGTCTGCAGAGAATCTGAACGCAACGCCCCAACTCCTCGGTACGGCCGATCAGCGGGTCTATTTTTCCATCGCGGGCGCGCTGGCTTAAATCGATGCAGTAACGTTTCAGAGGCGATGGGCTGCCTTCGGATTTGTTCGATTCGATGGCAGGAGTGTTTTCACCAGTCTCCGACTGGCTGGACTCATCACTGAGTGCACCATGGGCCATGAAACTGACTATATCGAGGCGGGTTATGCCCATACGGTTAAGGAAATGTACGGCATGTGAGTCTTTCTCGGAGAAAATAGCCACCAAGACATGTGCACCATTCACTTCGCGTTTGCCCGATGCTTGCACATGCATGACAGCACGCTGAATGACACGCTGCAGACCGATGCTGGCCGTGGTTTCTCCCAACTCTTCCGGCAGAATAACAATGTTCTCCTGAATGAAAGATGAGAGCTCGTGTCGTAGCTTTTCAATATCAGCGCGGCAGCCGAGCAGTACGCCGAGTGCATTCGGATTATCCAGCAGCCCGAGTAGCAGGTGTTCGACGGTGACAAATTCATTCCTGCGCAGATGCGCATTACGAAATGTATCGTTTAGTGTTTCTTCAAGCTCTTCACTTAATATTCCCATGGCTGACATCCTTTTGACCGATTCAATAGCTCATAGCTGATATAAGGCAATATCGGTGCCAATATGCTGTAACTCAAGTGGAAACATTGCACCATGCTTCAGGTTTTTTATATCTGAGCTATTGGTCGCCGCTCTCTCGTTCCAATACACAACGTAGCGGATGACCACTTGTGCGACTAGCTGTTTCAACCTGATTGATCTTCGTTTCTGCGATCTCTCGAGCAAATAAACCGCATCTGGCACGGCCCTGATGATGGATCTGCAGCATCAGTTTGTTGGCAGTATCTTCCGATTTGTGGAAAAAACGTACCATGATCTCAATCACAAAATCCATCGGAGTATAGTCATCGTTTAACATAACCACATGATACATAGGGGGACGTTGTAGTTGAGGTTTCTCTGCTTCCACATCAGTCTTATGGACTATTTCCGGCATTTGAATGTTGCTCATGGCAGCCATATTAGCGTGCTGGAAAATTCTTCCAAGAGATATGCTGCTTTGGTACTTGAGAAGCAAGGAGAGATAACACATGGCAGAACTGAAATGTATCCTGTGGGATGTTGATGGCACACTGGCCGATACCGAGCGTGATGGTCACCGTGTAGCGTTTAATATGGCTTTTGATGAAGCTGGCCATTCGCGTGAATGGGACGTGCCGACCTATGGCGAGCTTTTGGCCGTAACCGGTGGCAAGGAACGTATCAAGTTTGATATTGAGCGCGGTGATATGCACGACATGCCGTACGAAGAGATTGCTGGTCTGCATGCGCGTAAAACCGAGCACTACCAGAATCTGATTGCCGAAGGCCGCATCCCATTGCGCCCTGGTGTGCGACGCCTGCTCGAAGAAGCTTATGCGGCAGGTATTACGCTTGGTGTATCTACTACTACAACGCCGTCCGCACTTGATGCCCTGATCGAGCATTCATTGGGCAAAGAGTGGTTCGACCGTTTTGCCGTGCTGGCAGCAGGTGATATCGTGCCTGCCAAAAAACCGGCACCGGATATCTATACTTATGCCATGGAGCAGTTGGGTGTTAGCCCTGAGAATACCATTGCCCTTGAGGATTCCGAAAACGGTTGGAAATCGGCTCATGCGGCAGGTTTGAAGTGTGTGGTAACCGTGAACGATTATACCCGCAGCCACGACTTTACCGGGGCAGATCTTGTTGTGTCCGATCTAGGTGAACCTGACAGTGATGCCGTCGAAGTATTGCAGGATTCTCACACCCTTGATGTGCACCATGTGAAATTGAGTCATCTCAAAGCGATCATGCATGACTGATACGATCAGGCTCTTCGACAGCCACTGCCACATTGATTTTCCACATTTTTCGGATGATCGCGATGCCATATTTGAACGCATGGCGGCAGTGGGTGTTGAAGGCTGTGTCGTGGTAGCTGTCGATTTTAGCCATATCGATAATTTGAGAGCACTTGCTGAAAAACGTGACAATGTCTGGTTTAGTGTAGGCGTTCACCCCAACCATGAGGTGGAGGTCGAGCCGACGATTGATCTACTCTGTGAACTGGCTGATCATCCACGCTGTGTGGCGATCGGCGAAACGGGCATGGATTTCTTCCGTGACCACGTAGACGCGGAGGTGCAGGAGGCTCGGTTCCGTACTCATATCCGCGCTGCCAAAATCTTGAACAAGCCGGTGATTGTGCATAATCGTGATGCTGATGAAACATCAATCCGCATTTTGCGCGAAGAGAACATCGCAGTATGTGGTGGCATTATGCACTGCTTCTCAGCCGACATGGCAACTGCGAACGCAGCGATTGAGCTGGGCATGTCGATCTCATTTTCCGGTAATGTTACTTTCAAACGCAATGAAGAACTGCGTGAGGTGGCAGCTCGTGTGCCCGCTGATCTGCTGCTGGTAGAAACCGATTCCCCGTATCTGGCTCCGATGCCGTATCGTGGCAAACGCAATGAACCAGCTTATGTAAGGCAGGTGGCTGAATGCATAGCTGAAGTGCGCGGCGTAACACTCAGCGAACTGGCCTCACAGACTACAGATAATAGTCGTCGTATATTTCGAATCTAAAGTCAAGCCTGCTCTGTCCGATAGATGATGGTATGAAGCTGCAACCAACCACTCCGGAAAAAACACGACAACTATGTCGTCCATGTATGTTTGTAGCCGCAGTCTTTGTCTTTTTCCATCTCATTGCGCACGAAATCCAGACAAGCTTTACACATCACTCTCTGTAGCCAAGTGATATTCACGGAGGTTCCCGGCCTCTGTTTCCTTGTGTGAATTCTGTCACTAAAACCTGTTTCCGATCTTGGGGAAGTCCTCTCTCTGTGCCGGTGCACAAGTTCCTTGAGGAGGCTGCTCTTACCCGCCGAATTTAAAGCTGGTTTGAAATGGCAGAGGAATAATTCAGGTTGCTGTGCAAAATTAGAAACATTTTTTACGGACAGGGTTACCCGGCGACGGAATGAATGTCCGAGAAAGGCGATTTACTTTGAACCACCCGCAGAGATATTGAATTTGGGTATAGACGAACGTTCAATTTACTGATCGAAACGGTGCGATTAAATTGGGTTGTTGATCTCGTTTAGGAAGGCTTGGCCGTAACGCTCGAGTTTGCTTTGGCCAACGCCGGATATGTCTAACATCTGGCCCTGAGTGTGCGGTTTGACGATAGCCATTTCGGTGAGGGTTTTGTCTGGAAAAATGACGTAGGGCGGCACATTCTGCGCTTTGGCAAGTTGAGCTCTCAGGGTGCGCAGCTGTTCGAACAGTTGTTGGTCCTGAGCAGTAAGATCCGACGCGGAAGCCGAAACGTTCTTCTTTTTACTTTTTGCCTTGCGCAGTTTTCTCAACATAACGGTTTGTGGTGTTACACTGCGTTTAAGCAGCGGCCATGACTTTTGTGTTAGTTTGAGTACACCGTATCCTTCTGCATCGGTGGCGAGAAACCCGTGTGCAATCAATTGGCGGAAAATGCCGCGCCATTCGACGGCTGTGTGCTCATGGCCAATATTGAAAGTGGAGAGTTTATCGTGTTTGTTGTTCTCAATGCGCTCGTTACTTTTGCCGCCCAGAACATCAATCACATACTGGGCACCGTAACGCTCGCCGGTGCGGTAAACACAGGATAAAGCTTTCTGGGTAGCAACGGTCGCATCCCATGTTTCCGGCGGATTGATGCAGTTATCGCAGTTGCCGCAGGGTTGATCAATATACTCACCGAAATAGCCAAGCAGGGCGATGCGACGGCAACTGGTCAACTCACACAGGCCCAGCATGGCATCGGTTTTCTGGTGCATCATGCGTTTGAACTTCTCTTCAGCATCGCTGTTTTCTGTGAACAGGCGCAGGCCCACAACATCTCTTAAACCGTAGCTCATCCAGGCATCGGCAGGTCTTCCATCTCGCCCTGCACGGCCGGTTTCCTGATAATAGGCCTCGATATTCTTCGGAAGGTTCATATGCGCAACAAAGCGTACGTCGGGTTTGTCGATGCCCATGCCAAAAGCGATAGTGGCCACGATGATCAGGCTATCTTCGCGCAGGAAGCGCTGCTGATTGTTCTGCCTGACTGCCTGATTCAGGCCCGCATGATAGGGCAGAGCAATGCGTCCCTTTTTGCTTAGCCACTGGGCAATCGTATCCACACCTTTACGAGTCTGGCAGTAAATGATGCCTGCGTCCTGGGCGTGGTTCTCCGTAAGAAATGACCACAGCTCATCGCGACTGTTGCCGCTCTCGTTGATAGCATAATGAATATTAGGACGATCGAAGCTGTTAACAAAAACAGATGCCTGGCCTAATGCCAGCTGTTCGATGATTTCAGAGCGCGTGCGTGCATCGGCTGTGGCGGTGAGGGCAATGCGTGGCACAGCGGGGAAACGTTCATGTAATATGGACAGTTGCTGATACTCTTTACGGAAATCGTGTCCCCATTGAGATACACAGTGCGCTTCATCAATGGCAAAGAGGGCAATTGGGGTGAACTCAAGCAACGACAGCGTGGACGGACTGAGCAGTCGTTCGGGGGCGAGATAGAGAATATCCAGTTCACCGGCTCGCAGCAGCAGTTCGATCTCACGCTGTTCAGCTACAGAGAGTGTGGAATTGAGGAATGCGGCGCGAATGCCGAGCTGATTCATGGCATCAACCTGATCCTGCATCAGTGCAATCAGCGGTGAAACGACAATGCCGGTGCCTTTTCGAACGAGCGCAGGAATCTGGTAGCAGATTGATTTTCCGCCACCGGTTGGCATCAGCGTCAGTACATCGTGCCCATTGATAAGGGCTTCGATAATGTCTGCCTGATGGTGACGGAAACGTTCGTAACCGAAAACTGATTTGAGGATGTGGTGGGCACGTTTCATAGCTGCTGATTATCCATACAAACCGATTCGATGGAATCAGCAGGGAAATACGCTAAGATGCGCGCATGTTCACCGGAATCATTCAGGACGTTGGCAGCATTGCGAGTATTCAGCGCGAACCTGAGCAAACCCACATGACATTCACCACCGCTCTGGATATGGCGAGCTGGCAGTTAGGCGACTCGGTTGCCTGCAACGGCTGCTGCCTGACCATTACCGCATTCCCGGATGTGGCAACCTTTGCTGCCACGCTGTCGCAGGAAACGCTGAATCTGACCCGTTTTTCACATGCCTTAGAGGGTGATGTGGTTAATCTGGAGCCCGCTCTGCGTATGGGTGATGCTCTCGGCGGTCATATGGTGACCGGCCATGTTGATGGTGTTGCTGTGGTGAAATCTGTGAAAGCCGTAGGTGAACATCGCGAATTCAGGTTCACACTGCCTGAGTCGCAGGCGCGATATGTGGTTGTGAAGGGATCCGTTGTAATCAACGGGGTAAGCCTGACTGTTAATCTTGTCGACGGCTGCGACTTTACCGTCAACCTGATTCCCCATACCTTGTCGCACACAAATTTAGGCGCGCTTGAATCTGGCGCTGAAGTAAACATTGAAACCGACATGTATGGCCGTTATGTAGAGCGGCTTATGCAATTTTCTGACGGGGAGTTTGAATGATTCATTCAGTACTACCGAGTGGCCTATGGACGGGTCGCCAAACCGGGAGCGTTAGCGACCAGTTTGTGAGCAGGCGCAAAACCGCGTTTTTGTGTCTGCGCCCTGATTTTTGCCAGGATGGCAATAAATCAGTATCGAAGGAGCAATCATGAGTTTGGCAACAACTGAAGAACTGCTTGAAGAGCTGCGCGCAGGTCGCATGATCATTTTGGCCGATGATGAAGATCGTGAGAACGAAGGCGATCTGGTCATGGCGGCGGAGTGGGTGACACCGGAAGCCATTAATTTCATGGCAACACACGGGCGTGGCCTGATCTGCCTGGCTATGACACAGGAGCACACTGATCAGCTTCAGCTGCCATTGATGGTGTCGAATACCAATTCCAAGTTCAAAACCAATTTCACTATCTCTATTGAAGCTGCTGAAGGCGTGACCACAGGCATTTCCGCTTATGATCGTGCTCACACGATTCGCACAGCGATTGCCAATGATGTTACTCCTGCAGATATTCATACGCCGGGTCATGTGTTTCCGCTGGTGGGCCGCGATGGCGGTTTGCTTGTACGAGCAGGACATACTGAGGCCAGTATTGATCTGGCACGTCTGGCAGGGCTAAAACCTGCCGGTGTCATCTGTGAAATCATGAATGAAGACGGCACCATGGCACGTATGCCTGAGCTGAAAGTCTTTGCTAAAAAACATAATCTGAAAGTTGGTACGATTGCCGATGTGATCAGTCACCGCCTGCAGCACGATTCACTGGTTAAACGTGAAGTTGACGTGCGTATGCCAACCGAATTCGGCGAATTCCGTATGGTCGGCTTTACCAATGCGGTAGATCAGGCCGAACATGTTGCATTGGTGATGGGTACACCGGATGCTGAGCGCCCATGCTTGGTGCGTGTGCATTCAGAATGCCTGACCGGAGATGTGTTTACCTCGCGCCGTTGTGATTGTGGTTCCCAGCTGCACGCTGCCATGCGGCAGGTGGCGGAAGCAGGTGAAGGGGTGATTCTCTACTTGCGTCAGGAAGGGCGCGGCATCGGCTTGCTCAATAAACTCAAAGCTTATGAGTTACAGGATGCGGGCCATGATACGGTCTCGGCCAATGAGAAGCTTGGTTTCAAGGCGGATCTGCGTGATTACGGTATAGGTGCCCAGATTCTGAGAAATATCGGCCTGCGCCGTCTGAGACTTTTGACCAATAACCCGAAAAAGATTATCGCACTTGATGGTTACGGCCTGGAAGTCAGTGAGCGTGTTCAGCTGCAGGTGGGTGAACATGAAGACAATATCGCCTATCTGACCACCAAACGTGAAAAGATGGGGCATATGATGCATGTGAAAGGTGAAGAATCATGAGTCTGGATGCACCACACCTGGCGGGTAATGTTGATGCTACGGGTTTGACGGTAGGCATCGTAGTAAGCCGTTTTAATAATGACATCACCGAAGCGTTGCTGGCCGGTGCCGTTTCCGCATTGAAAGAACATGGCTGCGCGGATAGTGATATGACGATTGTGCATGTGCCGGGTGCATTCGAGATCGGTACAATTGCAGTGAAAATGGCAGATACAGGGCGCTTTGATGCAGTGGTGTGCCTGGGCTGTGTGATACGCGGCGATACTGCGCATTTTGATTATGTGTGTCAGGGTGCGATGGATGCGATTGGAAAAGTCGCCCAGCGTGGTGATGTTGGTGTCGGCAATGGTGTCTTGACTGTGGAGACGCACGAGCAGGCACTGGACCGTGTCGGTGGTGCACACGGGCATAAAGGTGAAGAGGCCGCTTTGACAGCAGTGGAAGTGGTCAGGCAGCTTCAGGCACTTGAACAGGCTCAGGAGATTTAATGGCAAACCGTCATATGGCACGCGAATCGGCGCTGGAAACACTCTATGCATGGGGTTCTTCCGATAAGGACGGGGCTATGATTCCTGATCTGATCGCAGGCCGCTTGCAACATGAAGAGCGCGAAGATCAGGATGAAAACTACCTGCGTGAACTGGTGTATGGTGTCACCGATCATGTCGATGCACTCGATGAAATCATCAAAACTGCCGTGCGCGGCAGAAGCTTGCGTTCAGTGGCTCAGATTGAGATTAATGTCATCAGGTTGTCCCTCTGGGAGATGCAGAATCGTCTCGAAATTCCTTATAGGGTCATTATCAACGAAGCTTTGGAATTGACCCGTGATTATGCAGGTGAACCACCGCGCGGATTTATTAATGGTGTGTTGGATAACCTGGCTAAACAGCTGCGACCGGCGGAAATTGGTAAAAAATAGAGTCTGATTATTCTTCAGCTGCCGCTTTTTTGCTGCGGAATTGATGGATTAAAGATTTCTTGATACTGTTTAGGATTACGCCAGACATCAGTCCGTAACTTGCCGCAATGAACATGCTCAGTGCGCCCTGACGCAGGGTCACAATCTCAATGGTATACACATCAAACCATCCCAGACTGTTGCCTAACAGTGAGATGAGCAGTGGCGTAGCAAATAGTAGCACAGCCAATGCCGCCAGAAGCTTGAGATATCCTGATTCAAATGTCATGAATAGAATTAACAGGGCAAGTATGCCCGCAGAAACCAGATAAATATTTGCAATCAAGGCTATGTCCATGTCTTTCTCCTGGTGCCGCTTTCAGTCGGATTGATCAGGGCACGCTTTCTGACAGTACAATCATGAATCCTCAATGAAATGATGTGCTCTGGCTCGGGCTAGAGGGATGACTCAACACGAGCGCGACTGTGGTCGACAAGCTATTCTTCTTGCCTGATCTGTGCATGTGTCATAGAAGCGCGCATGGCAATAAAATCAACTATTTTCAAAGCAGACATCCAGATCACCGACATGGATCGGCATTATTATGAGGAACACCAGCTGACTATCGCGCGCCACCCATCTGAAAATGATGAGCGTATGATGGTTCGTTTGCTGGCATTTGCATTGCATGCCAACGAAGGGTTGCAATTTTGCAAAGGGTTGAGTGCTGAAAATGAGCCGGATATCTGGCAGAAGAGTTTAAGCGATGAGATCGAAGTGTGGATAGATTTGGGACAGCCAGATGAAAAGCGGATCCGAAAGGCGTGTGGCCGATCCCGAAAGGTGATGGTTTACACCTACCAGCAGAGCAGTGCCAGGGCCTGGTGGGAGCAAAACAAAAGTAAACTTGAGCGTTTTAATAACCTCAGTATATTCAATCTGGCCGACGAGTCAGTGAAGGCCATTGGACAGATGGCAGAGCGTTCTATGCGTTTGCAGTGCACCATTGAGGATGCTCAGTTATGGTTCAGCGATGGTGACAGTGCGATTGAGATAACACCGGAAGTCTGGAAAAGCGCCAAACAGGGTTAATTATGAAGTTTGATCAATATTATATTTCTGATGATATTAAAAAGAACCTGAGCAAACTCGGTTTTAAACGGCCGACTGATATTCAGTTCAAGGCCATTCCATCGATTATTGATGGAGAGGATGTGCTGGCGATTGCCCAGACAGGTACAGGTAAAACTGCTGCTTTTGCTATTCCTGTAATCGATAAAATTCACCGCTATAAAACAAGCAAACGCTCGCGTGGCATCAAATGCATAGTCATGGTGCCGACACGCGAGTTGGCGCTGCAGATTGGCGAGGTGTTCAAGAGTATTGCCCGGCACACCAAGGTGCAGGTGTTTACCCTGCATGGCGGGGTGGAGCAGGACAGGCAGATCGCCAAACTCCAGGATGGCATTGACGTGCTGATTGCAACACCCGGACGTATGTTTGATCTGATTAATCAGCAGGCCATCAAACTGGATTATGTCAGTACGCTGGTGCTGGACGAGGCCGACCATATGCTGGATCTCGGTTTCATTGAGGATATTAAATATATCAAGAAGATGCTCAAGCGCAGTCATCAGACCCTGTTCTTTTCAGCCACAATTAACGATGAGATCAAAAAGCTGGCTTATTCGCAGGTCAAGAGTGCTGCAATACGCATTCAGGTGTCGCCGAAAGATCGGATTTCCAAAAACATCAGCCACTTTGTCATGTTTGTCGAGCTGGACGATAAACGTTTTTTCCTTGATCGTTTTCTTCACGATCATCCCGATAGCAAGGTGATCGTGTTTGTGCGTACCAAGGTGCGCGCTGAGCGTGTCAACAAGGCGATGGACAGGGCTGGTATTGCTGCTGTGAGCCTTCATGGTGATAAGGATCAGAATGAGCGTACAGAAGCCATGCACGCTTTTCGCAATGGGACTTGCCGCGTGCTCATTGCCACAGATATCAGTGCGCGTGGCATTGATGTGCCCGATGTTGATTATGTGATCAATTATGATTTGCCTGAGAAAGTAGAGAATTACGTGCATCGTGTGGGCCGTACAGGGCGTGGTCTTAAGCTGGGAGAGGCTATCTCCTACTGCAGCTTGGAAGAGAAGCCTCTGCTCGAGGAGATTCAGACTTTCATCACAAAACCCATTGATATAATCAAGGTAAGCAAAGAAGGTTATGCTGAAATCATCAGAACCCCGGAGAAAGCCGCTCAGGAATTACTGGATCTGGTGGCTGAGCATGAGTCATGGTTGGGTGCTAAGGGCAAAAAATCGAAAAAGCGAAAGAAGTAAGAGCGAGGCGCGGGAGGAGAAGAACATGCTGTTAAATCCCGATAAATGCCTGAGTGAGAGCCATTTATAATGATACAGATTGAACAAGATGAAAACGCACGACCAGTGCCATATGCGGTCATCTACAAAGCGGTAAGCAAAGCTGAACTGTCGATGAGAATGCAGCGAGACTTCCTGATTAAACAGTACAGAGCTGAAATTATGGCCATGAAACATAAAATGCGCCGAAAGATATATATAACACGAACACATGTCGTATGGCGAATTGGCCACTTTCTCAATGGTGAGAGACACTTGAGAATCAGAGATGTTAAGCTGACAGGGGCAGAAGTGCTTGCAGCAGAGAATCAGGCTCTTGCCTCCTGTGTGGATATGACAGCCATAAATGCTAATAGTGATATGGCATATAAACTGAGAACTACGATGAATATGCATATGAACAGGCAAAGCCTTAACCTTCCTGCGCGCTATCTTCAATTTGTCATGACTTTTAATCCGGAAGCTTTTGATGCAAAAGAGTCGGAAGCCCCAGCCGATGACCAAGAAGAGGATGGCGAAAATCAGCCGATAGGTGCACCAACGAATACGGATGATGCGCCAGCAGGCTGAGGCGAGAATAAAGAGTGCGGCAGTACAGATGATTGAATTTTCCTCATTGGCTGCCATGATTATCTGCACGGGTCTGTAAGGCCATCCCGACTGCTTCACGTTCAATGGATACTGAAGAGCAGTTTTAACTGCCATCCTGCCCGAGGATCTATATCTGCCGCTTATAGGATCAGTCATGAATATTGATAAGTCTGAAATTCTGGCCTTGATTGTTGAGCAACTCGACGCTGATTTGTCAGTGCTTGAGCAGGCTGTTGCGATGGCACACGATACAGCGACGCATGCGGATTGCCTGGGTTCAAGCAAATATGAAACGATGGGGCTGGAAGCTTCATATCTGGCACAAGGGCAGGGCATTCGACTGCTGGAGATAGAGCGTTCTCAGATCTGGTTTAAAGCTCTTGAGCTTGCTGAACCAACGGCTGTGGTCGCTATGTCTTCATTGGTTGAACTGGTTAACGATGCGGCAGAGCATCAGGTGGTGTGGTTTGCTGCACAAGCCGGTGGTTTGAAGGTTCATTATGGTGAGATTGAAGTTACGGTAATTACGCTCAAATCACCGCTTGGACGAATTTTGCTTGGCAAAGTGGTTGGGGATGAGTTTGAAATAGATATTGCCGGAAAACAACGCAGCTACTACGTTTCCGCTGTACATTAAAATGATGATGGGCGTGCGGTATCAGGGCTTCCAGCCAGTAACACGTATGTGTACCGAGAGCGGCACGGCTGCAGGGGCTGAGTAAGCTTACTGCGACTGACGGCGATCTTCAAATATGCGACGGTCTGAATTTGCCCGGCGATCAAGATCGTCTCTGCGGTCTGTTTCATTGCGTTCTGCCTTATCATCGGAATGTTCAGGTGGCGTAAGGTGCGTGTCCCATTCAAGATCGTTGCGACTTACCGATTCGGGTTTTAACATTCCTCTGGATTTCGCTTTTTCATTTTTAAGCTGTTGCTGCAATTTTTTGGCATGCTCCACGCTGAAGTGGTCGTGTTTGGGGTCGAAATCACTGCTTAAGTCAACTGCATTGGGGTCGTAGGGCTTTGCTACTCCCCCTCTCCAGAGAATAATTCCAACCACTGCAGCAATAGCAACAAACAGTAAAAGAATGACAGTGTCAGTAAGCATAACAAATCCCCCTGACCCTAGTATAGATTCAAAGACTATAAAGACAATCTTGTCTGATTGCTTTGTTGATCCTAAACCTGTGATAACAGGGCCTTGTTATGTCAGACTTCAGTCATGCAAGGTGAAAAGCTGAAAACATTGATTCGTGAGCGGGCATTGGGACATGGCTTTGAACTGTGTCACGTGACGCGACCAGAAATCGGCACGAAACATGCCGATGCACTGCAACACTGGGTGGAAGCCGATATGCAGGGCGACATGGCGTGGATGGGCGAGGCTGTGCGTTTAGAGCGCCGCAAAGACCCGCAATCGATGCTTGATGGTGTGAAGTCTGTGATTGCGCTAGCTATGCGTTATACCCCACCCCAATATTCATTGGATGAGGCGAATGCTGAAACTGAGCGGGCTGTGATCACGTCCTATGCCCATGGTGATGATTATCACGATATCATGAAAAAACGGATTAAGGCACTGGCTCTGGATCTGGATGAGCTGCTGGGTAAACACGATCAGCGGGTGTTCGTTGATACAGCTCCGGTGCTGGAGCATGCGTTGGCAGAAAATGCCGGTTTGGGTTGGCAGGGCAAACATTCACTGACGATTCACCGCGAACTTGGTTCGTGGTTGTTGCTGGGCGAGATTTTCACGACGGCTGAACTTGCTGTGGATGAATCTGCAACAAACCATTGTGGCACATGCTCTGCCTGCATCGATATCTGCCCCACGCAGGCCATCATTGCTCCCTATGTGGTGGATGCCAGACTCTGCATCTCCTATCTGACCATTGAATTTGATGGGTTCATTCCACGCGAATTAAGATTGTTAATGGGTAATCGCATTTACGGTTGTGATGACTGCCAGCAAGTTTGCCCGTGGAACGGGCATGCAGCCAAGTCACACAGGCTGAAAAGCGATCTCCTTAATCCAAGGGGGGAGAATGTTCTGCCCGACCTTGCTAGTATTTTGCAGCTTGATGTTGAGGGCTTTCGCGAGTCTTACCGCAAATCTCCGATCAAACGCACGAAGAGGGCAGGCTTGCTGCGCAATGTTTGCATTGCCATGGGGAATTCAGGTAATCGCGGATTTATTGCCGGATTACTGGCAGTGCTGGGTGATGAAGAGCCATTGATCAGGGGGCATGCAGCTTGGGCTTTGGCAAGGCTTGCCGGGGCTGAGGACAGGGATAGTCTTCTCAGTCGTTTGTTGGACATGCAGGTTTCAGAGCAGGATGACAGCGTTCGGGATGAGCTGGCTGCATCTATAGATGAATTAAGAAAATTGTAAAAAAGGACGCTGAAATGGGAACTCCAAAAGCATTTATTTTCGATCTTGATGGCACACTGGTGGATGCATTGCCGGATATTCAGGCCAATGCCAACCGTGCGCTGGAATCACTGGGTTATGAGCTGCGCTTAAGCCTGGCTGATACGCAGCCGCATGTCGGCGGTGGCGCACATAAGCTTGCATCCAATGTGCTGGGTCTGCCGATGGATCATGATGAGACCATGGCGCTGTATCACGCATTTGCTGATATTTATGAACAGCATCCGGCAGAATATGGCAAACCGTTTCCCGGTGTGATGCATGTGCTGGATACCCTGAGAGACAAAGGCATTCCGATCTCCTGTGTGACAGCTAAACCTGCCAAAGCGCGTGTAAAGGTGCTCGATCAAATGGGGCTGACTCCATATCTCACGCTGGCACTTTCTCCTGAAGATGGTTTTGCCAAAAAGCCTGCTCCGGATATGTTATTCGAATGCTGCAGAGCCATGGGGGTAGATCCGTCGGAAACCGTGATGGTGGGTGATACCCGTTTTGATGTTGAGGCTGGTTTTAATGCAGGCTGCCAGACGGTTGCTTTTGCCGAGCACGGTTACCAGGACGTGCCTGCTGAATATGCGGATCGTGTGGTTTCTTTGCCTGAGTTTACCGATCTGTTGAAACTGCTGAATGATTGATAAAAAACGGACTGATAAAAAACTGACCGGTATCTACGGTATTCTCCCTGCTGATATCGAAACAGAAGAGCTACTGAGCAAGGCCGAGGCGGCGCTGAAAGGCGGCGTCTCTGTCTTGCAGTTTCGTGATAAAAAGCGGGGTTACAAGCGGGCGATCAAGCGCGCCAAAGCCCTGCGTGAACTGACCCATAGTTATGATGCCAGGTTGATTATCAATGACCTGGTTAATCTGGCTGTTGATGCCCATGCCGATGGTGTGCATCTGGGGCGTGATGATGTTCCCAATCTGATTCAGTTGAGAAATGAAGTAGGGGATGACTTTATCATTGGAGTCACCTGCCGGTCCGATGCAACCTTTGCCACTGCGGCTTTGAGAGATGGCGCTGATTACGTTTCGTTTGGTGCAGTGTGGGCAACGACAAGCAAGCCGGAAGTGCCTACGATGGGGCTACCACGCCTGGCTAAAGCCAGGCAAATATTTCCGCATGCTAACCTCTGCGCCATCGGAGGTGTCACCGTCGACAATGTTGCACAGGTGAAGGCTGCCGGTGCGGATTGTGCAGCAGTGATTTCCGGCCTGTTTGCCGCAGAAGATATTGAAGCGCAGGCTGCGTTGTTAACGGCTATCTGGGCTCAGGCGTGAGCCAGGCACCGCGTCCTGTCTGCCTGACGATTGGTGGCTCAGATTCCTCCGGTGGTGCCGGTATTCAGGCCGACCTGCGTATTTTTGAAGCTATCGGCGTTCAGGGCTGCTCGGCCACGACTGCACTGACGGCTCAGAGCCCGGTCTCGATCAGCAGAATAGAAGCTGTTTCACTGGCCCAGCTTGATGCCGAATTACACGCCCTGTTTGATTATTATGATATTGCAGTGGTGAAAACCGGCATGCTGGTCGATGCCGAACATGTGGCAGTGGTTTCCGTATTGTTGGAGCAGCTACACGACGGTTTGCTTGTTGTTGACCCTGTGATGATATCCAGTAGTGGCAAGACCCTGCTCGATAAAGGCGGTGTGGATGCGTTGAAACATGCACTGCTTCCGCTGGCGTCACTGATGACCCCCAACCTTGATGAAGCCTCAGTGTTGCTCGGCGAAGCTGTTAACAGTCCCGTAGACGCCGCAAAAAATCTGGCTGAGAAATTTCACTGTGCCGTATTGCTCAAGGGTGGACACGGTGCAGGGGATGAACTGCTCGATGTACTGTGTGATCAAGAGGGTGAGATCTCAGAGTTTTCCCATGCCAGACAGCCGTGGAGTACTGATCAGAGTCACGGTACGGGTTGCAGGCTTGCATCTGCAGTTGTCGCCAGGCTTGCTTTGGGGGATCCGCTTGTTATGGCGGTCAAAACTTCCAGCTCCTTCCTGCAAGGTGATTGATTATGTAACTGCTTGATTTTCAATGGGAATTATGAAAAAGCTTTATTTTTTTTATTTTGACGCTACAATGCACAACCAATTTTGCAGGCTTAATGCCTAGCTGGAGACTTAGATGATCAAGCTTTATTCCGATCCCCATTGCCCGGACTCACACCGCACCCGTATTGTTCTGGCTGAAAAAGAGCTGCCGGTTGATACGGAAGAACTGGAGGCTGATAACCTTCCTGCTGATTTTCTCAAGCTTAATCCATATGGTAAACTGCCAACGGTGATTGACCGTGATATCGTCTTTTTTGAATCGTCAGTCGTAAACGAATACCTGGATGAACGTTACCCACATCCACCGCTGAAACCGGGTTCTCCTGCTGAACGCGCTCAGATGCGTCTGGCAGTGATGCAGCTGGAACGCGAGCTCTATCCTTTGTATCAAGATTGTCAAAATGGTCGCAAAAAGAAAGAAGCTGTGAAAAAACTGAATGTATACCTGGAACATCTGAACGGGTACCTGGCGCGTCAGGAATATTTCATTGGTGAACAATACACACTGGCTGATGTTACACTGGTTCCAATCTTGTGGCGCTTGCCATCTGTTGGTGTGGATACATCCAAGCTGGGTAATCTGGAAGCTTATATGGATCGTTTGTTTGAACGCTCCGCTTTTGAACGTGCTCTTTCCGAACATGAGCAGATGCTGCGCGATTATTGATTGCGTTTTTCAAGGCAGGTACTCTGATTTTTTCAGGGCATCTTTAAGTTCTATGTAAGAACAATATCTACGGATGATTTCGGTCATCCGTTTTTTTTGAGTCATTTGTGAATAATGAATATATTTGTTTGACGTTCATTATCGGTTGCTCTTTACTTCGTTTATGAGCCAGTCAGGAAAAGAGTATATTGTTGCAGCTGCCAAACAGCGTTTTTCTCATTATGGTTATGGCAAGACCACAATGGCTGAGATCGCATCCGATTGCCAGATGAGTGTCGGTAATCTCTATCGATTTTATAATAACAAAGAAGATATCGCAGTCGAAGGTGCCAGGGAATGTTTGCTTGCCAAGGCTGAAGCCAGTGAAAATGCGGCTGCGGCCACATCTGTCAGCACCGATGCACTGCGTGCATATTTCATCACACGTTTGCGTCACCTGCATGCATTTGTATCGGAAACACCGCATATGCATGAGCTGGTACAGTTGATTTCATGCAAACACGGTGATGTGCTGGAACATTTTGAACGCCGGGCAAAATCTGCGATTGAGAACATGGTGCTTTCAGGTATTGATTCCGGCGAGTTCCGCCCATGCGATGCCCGGACACGCGCCGCTGACATTTACCATGCCTGTAATAAGTATAATATGCCGATGTGCCTGGGAGTTTCGGTTGGGTTACTGGAAGCTGAATTGAATAGCTTGATGGATCTGATATGTGATGGCCTGAGGACGTTGGATTGATGTTGGGCCATTTGCTACATTGCGCCCCCGTGCCGAACTATCTATTTAGAATGATGGAGCGTTCTTACTGTGTTTGAAGTGCTGGATAAACATCATCCGGATTTAGAGTCAGTGCATACATTTGTGCAGGATGTTTTCCATCGTGCCTATGGTGCCGATGTGAAAAGCTTCATGCCCCAGTTTGTCCGGGCCAGCAGCAAGGATGGACAGGTACGCGCCGTTATGGGTTATCGGGGCGCAGAACATGGGCCGCTTTATCTTGAAAAATATATGGACGAAAAGATCGAGGTGGTCATCTCCCGTTACCTTGGACATAAGGTTGAGCGTTGCGAGATTGTCGAAGTAGGTAATTTGGCCGAAATGGCTCCGGGTGATACGCGCATGGTTATTATTGGCGCAACAGCCTATTTCCAGGCAGTGGGATATCGCTGGGTAGTGTTTACCGGTGTGACACGGCTGCGTAACGCCTTTGTAAGGCTTGGCATGTCCCCGAAACAGTTGATCGAAGCCGATAAACGCAGGCTGTCAGCTGAAGATGTGGCGCAGTGGGGCAGCTATTATGATGGTGATCCGGTGGTCTGTTTCGGCTCTATTCAGGAAGGACATGATAATCTTCAGTCATTATGGGAAAGCCTGAGAGATACGTGGGCCGCCGGTGAATATGAAGGTGAGAAGATGGCCCGCACCAAGAAATCTACATGAGTAGCTTGCTGACTGCGCTTAAACAATTTGCTGAGATAACGCCGCATGCGGTTGCCATTGAAGGCACAGGCCTGTCTTTTACCTATGCAGAACTTGGCGAAGCCGTTGCTACTATTGCTGTTTTTATGAACAAACATGACATCCGTGCTGTGACACTGCTGGCTGATAATGGCCCCGTGTGGTGCCTGGTGGATCTGGCTTGTGCACAGGCCGAAATACCGCTGATTCCGATGCCGCATTTCTTTTCACCTGCACAAATGCGTCATCTGATCATGTCTGCTGGTGCTGATGGTATTCTTACAGAAAACCCGCAACAGGTATTGGCATTGCTTGAGCAACTAAAGCTGACTGGCAAGCCGCCAGTCGAGTTATCGGTAGCAGGCAAGTCTCTAAGTTTGATTCAGCTAAGCGTAGAGAAAGTGGTACTGCCGGATAATTGTGCAAAAGTAACCTTTACCTCCGGATCAACCGGGGAACCGAAAGGGGTTTGTCTTAGCCGTCAGGTGATGGATACGGTAGCTGCATCGCTGGCCTCTGTGACCGGAGCAAAAAGTTGTGATCGGCATCTCTCTCTGCTTCCTTATGCCACACTGCTGGAGAATATTGGCGGCTTGTATGCACCGTTGCTGGTTGGTGCGACAGTGGTGTCACCATCGCTGTCAGCAGTGGGTTTGAGTGGTTCAAGTGGTTTGGATGTGCAACGTTTTATCGGTCAATTGATTCAATCTCAAGCCACAACCTGTATCATGATTCCACAAATGTTACATGCACTGGTGGCGGCTATTGAGGCTGGTGCGCCCAAACCTGTACAGTTGCGCCTGATCGCTGTTGGTGGCGCTCCGGTTTCACCTGCCTTGCTTGAGCGGGCTGAAAAACTGGCTTTGCCGGTATTTGAAGGTTATGGCTTGTCTGAAGCATCGAGTGTCGTCGCGGTCAATCGCCCCGGAGCATGTAAACAAGGCAGTGTAGGTAAGCTGCTGCCGCATGCTTCCGTTTGTTTTGCTGAGGATGGCGAGATTTTGGTGAAAGGCGGCCTGTTTTCAGGGTATCTCGGTGAAAAGCCGTTTGAAGGTGAATACTGGCCAACCGGTGATGTAGGTCATATGGATGACGATGGATTTCTGTACCTTTCCGGTCGCAAGAAACACATTTTTATCACGGCATTCGGACGTAATGTATCGCCAGAATGGGTGGAGCGTGAACTTTCTATCGAACCGGTCATTGCCCAGTGCTGTCTGTTTGGCGAAGCACGTGCATTTAATGTGGCGGTGATTGTACCTGTACAGGGTGTGGACGAAGCCCAAATTGGCAAAGCTATTACTGAGGCGAACAAACGCTTGCCCGATTACGCGCAAATTTCACGCTGGTTGATTGCAGATGAGCCATTTACAATTGCTAACGGACTGTGGACAGGAACAGGGCGTCCAAGACGGTCACATATTTTTGCTGCTTATGAAGGTCGACTGAATAGTTTATATCAGGAGTAATGAATGAGTTTTTATGATGAACTGGTTGCTGCAACCGAAACTGAGCGAAATGAACTGCTTTCGATTCCATTTATCCAGATGGGGGCGACAGGTAAATTGTGCCTGGAAAGTTATATCGCTTTTCTCACCCAGGCCTATCACCACGTCAAACATACCACGCCACTGTTGATGGCAACCGGTGGCCGATTGCCCGGGCGACTGGAGTGGCTGCGTGATGCGGTTGCCGAGTATATCGAGGAAGAGTTGGGCCATCAGGAATGGATTCTTAATGATATTGCTGCCTGTGGCGCTGATAAAGAAGCTGTGCGTGCTGGTACACCAAAACCTGCAACCGAGCTGATGGTGGCTTATGCCTATGATACGGTCTATCGCAACAATCCGGTTGGTTTTTTCGGTATGGTGCTGGTGCTTGAAGGCACCAGTGTTGCGTTGGCAACCAATGCTGCAGGCAATATTGAATCGAGTCTGGGACTGCCGAAATCCGCATTTTCATATCTGAATTCTCACGGTTCCCTGGATATTTCACATGTTGATTTTTATGAGCAGCTGATGAATCGGCTGGAAAAAGAGAGCGACAAACAGGCGGTTATCCACTGCGCAAAAATGATGTACAAACTTTACGGTGATATTTTCCGCAGCCTGCCTCTGATTGAACGGGAGAGTGCCTGATGCAGGTACAAGATAGCCGCATAGTCCTCACCGGCGCTGCCGGTGGCATGGGGCAGATTCTTGCCCGAACACTGCACAGCAAAGGCGCCACACTGGCGCTGGTGGATGCCAATGCAGATGCACTGGCATCCATGGTTAAAGAACTCGATGGTGCTTTCGCTGCGCCCGGTGATCTCTCTTCGGCGGGTGAGTGCAAGGTGCTGGCAGCCCAGTGCAGGGAGTTGTTGGGTGGAGTGGATATGCTGATTAATCTGGCCGGTATCAACAGCTTTGCAGCCTACGAAGATGAAGCTGCGGACAAGATCGAACTGATGATGCATGTAAACCTGTTGGCACCGATGTGGCTGGCCCGGGCACTGTTGCCGGAGATGCAGAAGCAGAACAGCGGTCACATTGTGAATGTTGGCTCTATCTTCGGCTCTATCGGTTTTGCCTATTTCGCCACATATTCAGCCACAAAATTCGGTTTGCGCGGTTTTTCTGAAGCGCTGCGTCGTGAACTTGCCGATACCGGTATCAAGGTCTCTTACATCGCACCACGAGCGGTGAAAACACCGATGAATTCCGATGCGGTGATGCGCATGGGTGAAGCGACCAAGATGAATATGGATAAACCTGAAGTTGTGGTGGCTAAAATTATTGCGGCTATTGAAGCGGATAAAAAAGATACATATTTCGGTTTCCCCGAATCACTGTTTGTGCGCATCAATGCCTTGCTTCCACGTTTGGTGGATGGTTCACTGGCAGCCCAGAATCGTATCGCCAGAGCTTTTGCTAAAGGAGAAAAGTAAGATGAAAATGAAACGATTTTTTGTTGCCGCACTGATAACTGCTTTCATGATGGCAGCACCAATAGGCGCTGCTTCTGCCGATGAGGTATCTGATACCGTTCACGGTCTGCAGACCGAGTGGGGCCTGGCCAACTACAAAACAGCTGATGGCGATAAAGAGGCTGTGTTCAAGGCGCTGGTGGATAAATCTGCAGCGCTGACAGCTGCGCATCCAAATCGCGCCGAGCCGAAAATATGGGAAGCCATTATTCGTGCCGGTTATGCCGGAGCGATGGGTGGTCTCTCATCGATGACCAATGCCATGCCGCAGATGGAAAAAGGGCGTGAGCTGCTGCTTGCAGCGGAAAAGATTGATGCCTCTGCCCTGAACGGTTCCGTATATACCACGCTGGGCAGCTTCCATTATATGACGCCCGGCTGGCCGATAGGGTTTGGTGATACAGACAAGGCAGAGGCTTACCTGAAAAAGGCTCTGGAAATCGCACCTGATGATATGGATGCCAATTATTTCACCGGTGATTACTGGCTTGAAGAGAAAAAGTATAAAAAGTCCATTCCTTATCTTGAGAAGGTGATTGCTCTGCCGGATGATGAATCACGTCCGGTTTATTCCAAGGGCCGCAAGGCTGAAGCCGAAAAAAAACTGGCGAAAGCGAAAAAGAAAGCGCACTGATTCTGTCTTGAATCATCAAGCGGGTGGCCCTAACCGTCGCCCGTTTTTTTGAGGAAAAAATGAATTTTTTTACCGCAGAGAACGCCAAGTTACGTCAGAGAAGTCAAAGGCATTTAATCCAGAGACACAAAGATATCTGTAACATATTTTTTTGATCGGGACATGATAATCGGGTTGTTCGGCCAGTTGCTGCCAATAATCGACTCCACAACGAAAAGGAGTTTCTGAGACTGACTGCACGGGAACATATGTTCTTTCAGACAAATATGCCAGAATTGGCAATCGTTAATGAGGATTCTTTACATGAAGAAATTTATTTTATTGCTGGTTCTGCTCTTTTCCCTGTCGGGTTGCGTTGTCGGCACGGTTGTTGGAACAGCTGTCGATGTCGCGGTTGAGGTGGTAAAGGTCCCGTTCAAAGTGGCGGGGGCCATCGTTGATGTTGCTTCAGATGATGACGAGGAAGAGGTTGAAGAGAGCCAGGCCAGAGAGTAACAGCCCAGAGAGTAACAGCCCCACTGTTGCAGCTATAAAGTACCTTTTATAACCAGGGCCTCTTTACTGGCCTTGCTCATTTTTTTGACCAGTATCTCCATTTTCAGAGCGCTGGACTGATCTCCAATCTGCTGCTGAAAAACCAATTTTAATGGCCCTTTGCCACGCAGGAACTTCGCGCCTTTACCTTCCTTGTGCTCATCAAATCTGCGCTCTACATTGATCGTGATGCCAGTATAGAGCTGGCCGCCGCTGCAGCGTATCAGATAGAGAAACCATTCGTTAGGTGGCATTTTCCAACTTCTCACTGCAGTCCATCCATGCCTCTTCAGTGTCCTGTAACTTCTGTTCCAGTTGTCTGTGTTCTATGGATAGTCTTTTCAATGTATCGCTACTGCCGGCTTCATACAGCTCAGGATCGGCCAGTTTCTCATCCAGGCCCGACTTTTGCACATGCAGCTTTTCCAGTTCCACTTCCAGTTTTTTGACCTTGTTGCGCAGCGGTTGCAACTGTTTGCGCTGTTCGGCTTTTACACGTCGGTCATCCTTGCGTGATGGAGTGGTGGATACGACATCATCATCGCTGCGTTGTTCAAGCAGCCATGTTGAATAATCATCCAGATCACCGTTAAACAGGTCAACGTTGCCGCCCGATACCAGCATCAGTGAATCGCAAACCGTGCGTAGCAGATGGCGATCATGCGACACCAGAATCATTGCGCCCTCAAAGCTCTGCAGGGCCATGGAGAGCGCATGACGCATCTCAAGGTCCAGATGGTTGGTTGGTTCATCCAGCAGCAGCAGATTCGGCTGTTGATAGACAACCAGGGCGAGTACCAGTCGCGCTTTTTCACCACCGGAGAATGGTTTGACCGGAGCGAGCGCCATGTCACCTCTGAAATCAAAACCGCCGAGGAACAGGCGAGCTTCTTTTTCTGACAGTGATTCATCCAGCATCTGCAGATGTTGCTGCGGCGATAGCTCCCCATGCAGTTGCTCCAGCTGATGTTGGGCAAAATAGCCGATAGAAAGATCGCGGGCCGCTTCGCGTGTACCTTTCATGGCAGCCAGTCCACCTGCCAGCAACTTGATCAGGGTTGATTTACCTTCACCGTTGGGGCCCAATAATCCTATGCGTTCGCCCGGCAACAGGCTGAGTGAAACGTTATGCAATATGGTTGTATCACCATAACCGGCATCAGCTTTATTCAACCGCAGTAACGGATTTGGGATACCACCCGGATGTTTAAAGGCAAACGAGAATGGCGAATCCACATGTGCCGGCGCAATCAGTTGCATGCGTTCGAGTGCCTTGATGCGGCTCTGGGCCTGAGTGGCTTTGGTGGCCTTGGCACGGAAGCGGTCGATAAAGCTGCTCATGTGAGCAACCTGCTTTTGCTGTTTTTCATAGGAGGCCTGTTGCAATGCCAGTTTCTCAGCCCGTATGCGCTCAAATGCCGTGTAATTGCCGCTGTACATGGTCAGTTTTTCTTGTTCTATATAGGCAATCTGGTTGGCACAGCGATCCAGGAAATCGCGGTCGTGGGAGATGAGAAGCAGTGCGCCTTTATAGTTTCTCAGCCACTTTTCCAGCCAGACCACAGCTTCCAGATCCAGATGGTTGGTAGGCTCATCCAGCAGTAACAGGTCGGATCGGCACATCAGCGCATGCGCCAAATTCAACCGCATGCGCCAGCCGCCGGAAAAGCTGCTGACAGGATTTTCCTCGCTACCCATGGCAAAACCCAGCCCATGCATGAGACGCGTTGCACGGGCACGCGCGGCATACCCGTCAATGACAGCAAAACGCTCATGCAGTTCAGCCACGCGAACACCATCACCACTGTTTTCGGCCTCTTCAATCTGCTGTTGCAGTCGAGTAAGTTCGATATCACCCTGCATAATGTATGCTATTGCAGCCGTTGTCAGGGCAGGGGTCTCTTGCGCTACATGTGCAATGGCAATGTTTTTTTCCATACTGAAACGGCCATCATCCACATCCAGTTTACCCTGAATCAGAGCAAACAGGGATGACTTGCCCGTACCGTTGGCACCGGTGATGCCGACTTTGTGGCCGGCATGGATGGTCATGGATGCATCCCGGAACAGTAGCTTGGGTCCGCGGCGCAGGGTGACTTTGTCGAAATAAAGCATGCGGCATTTTAGGACGGATGAATAAAACTGCACCTATGTATTTTTGCGCGTAGCGGACTGTATCGGCATTGCAGATGAGAGGCGCTCATATGTAGATAGAAAACTGTCCCGTTTGTACCCCAACGATGGTGACTGTCTGTTTGGGGTGCACGGGAAGGCACTCGTAGTCTGTCGGGCTTAGGGTGATCGTAGCGAGCAGCTGGGAGGGCGAGTCAAAAGTAGCATGATTATGAGGAACATAGTGGTGACTATGTGACGATGAGTCCGGATGTTTTAGGCCGCCATTCCTGCCGTGCAGTAGATTTCTCATCATTCCGACAGCTCCCTAGGCGGCTTTTTTATCCGCTGGGTTTCGTTGTTTTTCGTACAGGAAGGCCAGCACCTCATGACGGTAGTGGTTATATTCGGCATTGTCTGACATCTCCACGCGATTGCGCGGACGTGGTAGATTAATCTCGAGTATTTCACCAATGTTGGCTGCAGGGCCGTTGGTCATCATGACAATGCGATCCGAAAGTAGTACCGCCTCATCCACATCATGGGTGATCATGATAACGGTGCTATTCAACTCGGTCTGAATCTCCATCAATGAATCCTGCAGATGAGCGCGTGTTAATGCATCCAAAGCGCCAAATGGTTCATCCATTAGCAATACCTTAGGCTGCATTGCCAAAGCTCTGGCAATGCCCACACGCTGTTTCATGCCGCCGGAAATTTCCGATGGGCGTTTATGCATGGCATGATCCATATGTACTAGTGTGAGATTATGTTCGATCCACTCTTTCATCTCAGCGGCAGTTTTTGTTTTTTTGAACACCTGTTTCACAGCCAGTTCAACATTTTCATAAGCTGTCAGCCATGGTAGAAGAGAGTGATTCTGAAATACCACAGCACGATCAGGCCCGGGTGCTGTCACCTCTCTGTTTTCAAGAATAACACCACCTGTGGTTGCCTGATACAGGCCAGCAACAATATTCAATACTGTGGACTTGCCGCAACCTGAGTGACCGATCAGGGAAACAAATTCACCCTGTTCCAGGATCAGGTCGATCTCATCCAGTGCTTTGTATGGGCCATGATCTGTTGGGAACTCAATGGATACTTTTGAAAGTTCCAAATATCTTTTTGACGACATCCTGTTTCTCCTATTAACGAATTTCTGCATTTTTATCCCAAGAGACATAGCGTTGGGCGGTCATCAACAGTCGGTCGAGCATGAAACCGATCAGTCCAATCGCCAGCACGGCTACCATGATACGTCCAAGCGAGTTGGAACTGCCGTTCTGAAACTCATCCCAGACAAATTTTCCCAGTCCCGGGTTTTGCGCCAGCATTTCAGTGGCAATCAACACCATCCAGCCGGTGCCCATGGAGAGGCGAAGGCCTGTGAACATCATAGGTATTGAAGACGGAACAACGATTTTCATAATATGCGTAAACCAGTGTAGCCGCAGTACCTTGCTCACATTGATCAGGTCACTTTCAACCGATGCAACGCCTACTGTGGTATTCAGTAGTGTCGGCCACAGGCAGCAGAGCGATACTGTGATGGCTGAAATTACAAATGATTTGGCAAATAAAGGGTCATCGGTGACATACACAGCACTGACGACCATGGTAACGATAGGCAACCAGGCCAGCGGAGATACCGGTTTGAACACCTGAAATATGGGGTTCAGGGCATTGTTCAGCTTCTGACTTAAACCACAGAATATACCCAGCGGTATAGCAATCAAACTGGCGATCAGGAAGCCGACAGACACGGTAATGATACTGGTGAGAATCTGGTCAATAAAGGTGGGGGCGCCGGTGTATACTCGAGTCCTGATCTTGGCATTGGGATCCAGCTCCAGCTTTGCTGCATTTCTAATGTCCTGTCGCTCGTAAAAAGCTGTTTTTTTCTCTTGTTCCAGTTGATGTTCGTTGATCAGTACACCTGTTTGTTGCCATACCTGGACTGGTCCTGGAAGTGTGCCGAGACTGGTATTAATCTGACTTGAAGTGACTGCCCATAGGCCGAGAAACAGGACGATTGCCACGGCAGGCAGTAAAACGTTGTTGCCGATAAGGCGCATTTGTTTTTGCGGCTCTTCCCACATCAGTAGCTTGATCAGCGGGATGAAAGTGCTAAATCCGATTCTCTCCAATGTTTTCAATGTCGCTTCTTTCATTGTCTCTCCATGATGATTTATAGAAAAGGCTCCCGATCTCAACCGGGAGCCTCCAGTCTGCTGAGGTTTACTTGACGGTTTCTTTCCCTTTCAGGCCGATGGGGAAGCTGTCTATATAGGCATTAGGTTTTGTTCCATCATAGCTGATGTTATCGATGAAATCGGACATTGGTGCGCGGAAACCTGTTTCTGTTGCGAAAGCAGGGAACTCGGCTTTTTTCACCTTGCCTTCTGCAATCAGCTCTTCAGCAGCAATCTGATACAGGTCGGGGCGATAAACTTTCTTGGCTATATCGACATACCATGCATCCGGTTTGTATTCGCCGATCTGGCCCCAGCGACGCATCTGAGTCAGGTACCAGATTGCATCGGAGTAGTAAGGGTAAGTGGCGTTATAACGGAAGAATACATTGAAGTCGGGCACAGCACGTGTATCACCTTTCTCATATTCAAAGGTACCGGTCATTGAGTTGGCAATGACCTTGACATCTGCACCAACATAGTTCGGTTTTGCCAGGATTTTCACAGCTTCCATGCGATTGGCATTGTTGTTCTCGTCCAGCCATTTAGCAGCGCGGATCAGAGCTTTTACAAGGTGTGTAGTGGTATTGGGATACTTTCTGGAGAACTCTTCAGTGATACCGAAAACCTTTTCCGGATTGTTTTTCCAGATTTCGTAGTCGGTAATGATAGGCGCGCCGATACCTTTAAATACAGCCTGCTGATTCCACGGTTCACCTACGCAATAACCGTAGATAGTTCCCGCTTCCATCGTGGATGGCATCTGCGGCGGCGGGGTAACTGAAAGCAGTACGTCAGCATTGATCGTGCCTGATGTGTCACCTTTAAGGGGGGCGTAATAACCCGGTTTAAGACCACCTGCGGCAAGCCAGTAGCGCAGTTCGTAGTTATGTGTGGAAACAGGAAACACCATGCCCATTTTGAAGGGTTTGCCTTCATTCTGGTATTTCTCAACGACAGGCTTGAGGTAATCAGCCTTGATAGGGTGTACTGGTTTGCCATCTTTGACCGGCACGTGTTTTTTCATCTCAGCCCATACTGAGTTAGATACAGTGATGGCATTTCCGTTCAGGTCCATGCTGAAAGGGGTAATGATAGTGTGTTTGGTTCCGTACCCGATGGTTGCTGCCAGTGGCTGGCCTGCGAGCATGTGGGCCCCGTCGAGCGTGCCATTGATCACACCGTCGAGCAATACTTTCCAGTTGGCCTGTGCTTCGAGTGTGACAAACAGCCCTTCGTCTTCGAAGTAGCCTTTTTCATAGGCGATGGCTAATGGAGCCATATCGGTCAGTTTAATAAAGCCAAACTTCAGATCCTCTTTTTCCGGTGCACCAACGGCAGATGCTGTGGTCACATTGCCGAACATGAGCATGCCTACAGTTGCAAAGGCGGTGATACTTTTTTTCCAGTTACGATGAATTGATCGCATTGAATATCCTCCTGATGGATTTTACTTGTCCAGAGCAAGCGCTGTTCCACCGTGATAGTTTCCTTATAATTCAATGCTTTACGTAATTATGTATTTGTGGATGTGACATGTGTGGCAGGGGATAAGCCGTTATTTCCGGAATCATGCACAATTATTATGCACTATGTGCATAATTCAGAGCAGCTTGAGCCATGAGGAAATAAGGTCGCGGCAAAAGTCCCGGGCAACAGGCAGATGGCTGGGGATATTATTTAATAATTGAGCCACACCTGTCTCACCAAGATATGCGCTCTCGCTTGTCCCGCATTCGACCCAGTCTCGAATCATGGGTTCGGTGACCTCTGCATGGAATTGCAGGCCGTATTGCTTGTCGGAAATTCTGAATGCCTGATTGACAACCTCCGGGCATGTTGCCAGTAATACTGAACGCTCGGGTAAAGTGAAGGTTTCTCCATGCCATTGGAAAATATACTTGCCGCTTGGCAGTAACTCACTGAAAAGAGGATCATCCTGAATAAGGAAGGTTGGGTGTAGAGGGTACCAGCCAAGTTCGCGAACAGGTGATGGTAGGATTTCTGCACCTGCCGCTTTTGCCAGGAGCTGGGCACCGAGACATATGCCGAGAACTGGAAAATTGAAATGCATGCACCATCTTAGTAGTCGTATCTGACGATCGATAAATTCGAGATGTGTGTCATTGGCAGACATATGCCCCCCCATGATGATGAGCCCTGAAAAGTTTCGCATAGCCTGGGGAATGGATGTCTGCTGAGCCATTAGCGTTTCATACTGCCAGCCACTGTCGAGTATGATGTCTGCAATCATACCCGGTGGTTCATGTTCTGTTTGCTGTATTATAAGGATCGGCTGTTTCATGGATTTATACATAAGCAACCGCTGTGCCCCAACAGAGATGTTTGAAATCCTTATGTATATCAATAAAAAATAGGACCATAAATATTACATCCTTACAAGGACGCCTAAATTATAATCACTTGTGCTTATTGATTGTGCAATATGACAAGCTGTTGTTTCGTCTATAATGGCTCATTGTGTAGTAAGTTATTGATATATATGCAGTTTGAAGTGTGGAACAGCGCTTGCTCTAGAGTAGCTAAAGGCCGTGATGGCTATACCTACTTTAAGGAGATCAGGATGAATCATAAAATAAGGAAGCACATCTGGCTGTCGATGGCTGCCATGATGATCGCAGGGCAGGCGCAGGCCGCCACATGGGATACATCTGCAGATATTCGTGAACGGTACCAGAGTTTCAACAACTTTAATTTTAACTCGGCGGTAGATAACGACAGGCAGGAACTGGATACAAGGCTGTATATCAAAGCGAAGGGTGATTTTGGTAATGGGCTGAGTGTTTTTCTGCAATCACAAGCAGTTTATATCAAGAACCACACGGCAGCTACCGGCACACAGGAGCTTACTCAGGCGGATCTTCTTCAAGCATATTTACAATACGATATTGGTGATTTCGGAGTCAGGATAGGTCGTCAGCAACTGGTTTACGGTGATCAGAGGTTGTTGGGCCATCTGGGTTGGAAAGATGTAGCACGTACCTTTGATGGCGTGAAGGGTATGTATAAATCAGGAGATGTTGCTTTAGACGTCTTTGCTGTTCATCCCTCGGATATTGGTGCTATGACACCGACTACTGCAGTTCCTCAGGGCCAGTCGCTGGTAACCTGGGAAGATCGCAAATTGATCGGTGCTTACGGTACTTACGCGGTTGCCCCAAACAGCGGTATTGATGCCTATTTTATTAACTGGAGCCATAACCAACAGGCTGCAATTGGTAAAGGTCGCAATATGAATACGTTTGGTGTGCGTATGTTTGGCAAGGCAAATGGCTTTGATGGTACAGCTGAAGCTGCATTCCAGACTGGCACATGGGCTCACGCTACAGGTGGGGCGAATGTGTCACAGAAGGCATCGGCTTATGCAGTGAAAGCAGGTTATACCTTTGATTTCTGGAAAACACGATTTGGCGTGGAGTACGATTACAGTCCTGGTGACGACAAGGCTAATGCAACAACACACAAGAGTTTCGTTTTTCCGTTCCACACCAATCATGCGCACTACGGCGAAATGGATTTCTTCTCATGGGCCAACATGAAGGACCTTAACCTGTCTCTGAAAACCTCTCCTGCAAAGGGCCTGACTTTTATTGGTAATGTTCACTTTCTCTCACTGGCTGAAGCAAAAGGTGACTGGCTGAATGTTGTAGGGGCTGGCAATGTCTTTGCCGGTGCTCCGGGTTATACCCAGACCAAAGCAGGTACTGAGATTGATGTGAAGCTTGTGTATAAGGTTGAAGCGATCAAAGGCCTGAAGCTTGTGGCCCTGTACGGCGTCTTCAATCCGGGTGCTGCTGTTGCCGAGCGTAATGGTGGCAAAGCTGATTCAGCCAAGTTCGGCTACGTCCTGGCAAATTATAAGTTCTGATACACTGAGGACTTGGTCTTTGGGCATGCTGCTCTGTCTCTCCTTCAGGGGCAGCATGCCTGATTTTACCATAGTTTGAGTATATATCGGTGTGAGATGAGGATACTTGCTTGTTATGCAGTCTTATTCACCTTGCCATCGGTTGCCGGTTCTTTTGTTTTTCGAGTATGTTTGTTCAGCGTTGACGTGAGTAATAGAAATTGAAAAAAGGTACCAAATGACTGTCCAATCAGAGGTTCGCCACAATTTTTTTTGCAGCCCAGCTGTTTTGAATGTTTACCCTGTTATAAGGAAAAGAAGTAGCAGGTTGATCAGCAGTAGAGCTATTGAAAGGCCACGCCAGAAGCCGAGTGGGTTGCGCTCGATCAGCGGCGCTGCTGTTTTCATGAACTCCGGGTTTGGGTTGGAGAGATCAAATTGGAGTTCGGAGAAGGAGTCATAACGCCTGTCCGGATTTTTATTCACGGCCTTTTGAATGGCGCGGTCCATCCATATCGGCACATTGGGATTATATTTGCGAAGCGAATCATAGTCGTAAAATTTATGTGGTTTCGCTTCTTCTGTTTCTCCATACGGGAAATGACCACCACTGAGCATTTCATAAATAGTTACACCTAGCGAATACATATCACTGCGGGGCGTGCCTTCAAAACCATCGAACAGTTCCGGAGCGATATAATTGGCCGTTCCTTCCACATGGTGCTGTTCTATAGGCGTGTAAACCTCTTTCAACCCTGCGACCTGCGTTGAACCGAAATCGATGACTTTAATCACACCATGTTTATCAATCATGACATTTTCGGGCTTGATGTCCTGATGCACCATTTCACGCCGGTGAAATGCCCTGAGCCCCTTGATAATCTGATCGACAATATCACGCACCCGAGCAAGATCAGGATTAGGATTATCGAGCATCCATTGTGCCAGAGACTGCCCTTCAAGGAATTCGGTCACATAATAGATACAGCTGCGTTTACGTTTGAGTTGATGTACTTTAAACACATGAGGGTTGTTGATGCGCCTTCCAACCCATACTTCATGAAGAAAGCGGTCGATATAGGCCGGGTGATCCTCAAAGTTCACTGAGGGGGTTTTAATGACCACTGTTTCGCCACTTTCGAGATCTTCGGCCAGATACACCTGAATGGTTGTGCTGGCATGCAGCTCTTTTATGATCCGGTAGCCATCGAGTTCCATGCCTGCATCCAGCGGTGGTGGAAAGGGAAGGGCCGTCAGTGCCCGATAGTATTCATTTTCATCCTGATTAGGCAGTTGCTGAACGTGTATGATCTGGCAGGTGACATTGTCATTGCTGCCTGCAAGAAGAGCTGCATCAACGACGGAGGTGGCCGCTGCTTCAGGGTTGTTTGTCAGTGCCAATGCCTGCAGCTGTTCGTCGCTAATAAATTCATGTATGCCATCGGTAGTCAGCATAAAGCGATCACCTACTTCAGCGGCTAAACTGTTGTAATCAAAATGAACTTCAGCCTCTCCACCCATAGCTCGGGCCAGATAGCTTTTGTTGCGGTCAATCACCAGTCGGTGGTCTTTGGTCAGGCATTGCAGCTTACCATTTCTGATCAGATAGATGCGAGAATCACCGACATGAAAGAGATAAGCTGTGGTGGATTTGAGAATGAGTGCCGCAAAGGTTGAGGCCAGACTCAGTTCAGAGGCATAGCGGCGTTGTCCCTGACTGAACAGCCATGAGTTCAACGAATAGATAATTCGCTCACCAGCTGTTTTCACACTCCAGGACATCGGTGTGCTGTAGTAGTCGGATATGAATCCCTGTACACAGTATTCACTGGCTTCCTTGCCAGCTTCGCTGGAGCCGACACCATCGGCTGTGACTGCAACAATACCCTTGTGCATGAGCTCCATGTCATCGGGAATGCGGATGCCACAGCAGTCCTCATTTTGCGTTTTGATGCCAGCCTGAGAGTTTTGACCGACTTCAACGATCAATTTATTGCTTATGTCCATTGTATAGAGGATTTAGCCACAGATGAACACAGATGAACACAGATATTTATTTTCATGTTTTTTGCAAGGTGAGGCGCCTGCGTAAGAGGGCTCCCCCTGGGTTATCTGAGTCCATCTGTGGTTTCTAATCATTAGTGCAGTTCGATTTTTTCGATACTTCCATCTTCATTTTCTTCGTACATAAAACCTTTTGGTTCTTCGAGAGCAAACAGGACCAGCAGGAAAACCAGCAACGCAGCACAAGCGATGGTGATAAAGAATACCTGAGGAGATACAAAAGAGAGTACAGTCAAAAAGGTCACACCACCGACATTGCCAAAGGCGCCTGTTGTACCTGCGACTTGCCCGGTTAAACGACGTTTGACCAGTGGTACAACTGCATAGACAGCACCATTACCTGCATTCACAAACAGTGAGGCAACCACCATCACGGCGATAGCCGCTGGAATCGACCAGCTTGCATCGACTTGGCCCATCAGGAAGTAACCGACAGCCAGACCGCCAAGGGTGATAGATAACACTTTTTTGCGGCCGAATTTATCACTGAAATAACCACCTGCCGGACGCATAACTAAGTTCAGACCTGCAAATATTGAAGCGAGCAAAGCGGCCTGGGCGATGGAAAGATCAGCGGTTTCTTTGAATGTATCAAAAAAGAACAAGGGCAGCATGGAGATGACGGCCAATTCTGAACCAAAGGTGATCATGTAGGATAGATTCAGTGCTGCGACCTGCTTGAATTTATAGCGGTGAATTTCTGCTACTGGTTTGGCATTGGCTGCAAACAGGGCTTTGTTGATGCGATAAATTTGCAATACCTGATAACAATACAGGCCTAATAGTGCCGCATAGATACTATAGGTCGTGGTTGCAGAAAAGATATTGAGGTTGGCCGGTGAAATTTTCCATGCCAGTACAGCAAGTGCGAGATAAAGAGGTGCAGTCATCAGGCAGTAGAGATAGAAATCAGCTTGACTTGTGACTTCCATCGCACCCAGATTTTTCGGCCGGAAATATGTCGTACCCTTTGGATTGTTGCTGACTGAGAAGTAGAAAACAAACGCGAAAGCCAAAGCTAAAAAGCCAGTCGTTGCAACAGCCCAGCGCCAGCCGTCGTCGCCACCATACCAGAGTGCGAGTGCAGGCAGGGTCATGGCAGCAGCAGCCGATCCGAAGTTGCCCCAGCCGCCATAGATGCCTTCTGCAGTACCAACCTGTTTGGCCGGAAACCATTCAGCAACCAGGCGAATGCCAATGACAAAACCGGCACCAACAAACCCGAGTGAGAAACGATATATCGCTAACTCTTCATAGGAATCGGCAAAAGCAAACAGGAAACAGAATATACTGGAGAGTGCGAGTAGGACGGAAAATGTGATTTTAGGCCCGTATTTGTCGACCAGCATACCTATGATGATACGTGCCGGAATGGTCAGTGCGACGTTGAGAATGAGCAGAAGTTTTACTTCCTGATCGGACAGGCCGAATGTTTCCCGAATAGATGCCAGCAACGGTGCAAAGTTGAACCAGACGGCAAAACTGATGAAGAATGCCAGCCAAGACATGTGCAGGATTTTCATCTTGCCTGTGAATGAGAATAAATTTATTTTTCCTTGATCTACACCTGTAGACATGTTTTTTACTCCTGATGCTAAATGGATTTGATATAGACTTCCTTCAGCAAGGCGGCTGCCAAGCAGGTGTTTGTTGAAATCGCAACAATAAGTCTGATTTTACACATGGGTTATCCATTTATTCTGATTAAACTATGGGCTATTGTGCTCAATAATTAGGCATATCATCGGCTGTTTTTGCCGTGTTTGTAGTAAAACATAGAAGATTTGAGTGGCATCAAGATTGCTCTGTGTCTTGTTGACAACAAATTCCCGCGCGAGGTTGAAATGAGCGATAAGAAAAAACTGGTAATGATCGGAAATGGTATGGCTGGTGTGCGTGCCATCGAGGAAATCCTCAAGGCCAACCCGGATATGTTTGATATTACGATCTTTGGCGCCGAAAAATATCCCAATTACAATCGCATCATGCTTTCTCCGGTACTCGCCGGTGATACAAGCATTGAAGATATAATTCTCAATGATGAGCAATGGTATGCTGACAACGATATTACCCTTCATATGGGCAAACGAATCACAGAGATTCAACGCGGTTATAAAAAGGTTATTGCTGAAGACGGTACCGAGGTTGAATACGACAACCTGATTATCGCAACCGGTTCCAACCCCTTTATTATTCCGATTCCAGGTCATGATAAAGAAGGTGTGATGGCTTTCCGCGATATCGACGATTGTGATGCCATGTTCGAAGCGGCCAAGACATATAAAAAGGCTGCTGTTATTGGTGGAGGACTGTTGGGTCTGGAAGCGGCCAAGGGTCTGTTGCACCTGGGTATGGAAGCTACCGTGATTCACGATCAGGCTACATTGATGAACATGCAGCTGGACACAGTTGCCGGTGAAATGTTGCGCGCGGATCTCGAAGAGCAGGGCATGAAGTTCAAGGTTTCAACCCTGACCACCGAGGTTGTCGGTGAAGATCGTGTCTCAGGTCTGAAGTTCAAGGATGGCTCTTCACTCGATTGTGATCTGTTGATTATGGCGGTTGGTATTCGCCCGAACATGGCTCTGGCTGGTGATTGTGGCATTTATTGCAATCGTGGCATCGTGGTAAATGACTACATGCAAACGATTACCGACCCGTCGATCTATTCGGTCGGCGAATGTGCCGAGCATCGCGGCATTGCCTATGGTCTGGTTGCACCGCTGTTTGAGCAGGCAAAAGTCCTGGCATATATGATTACAGGACAGGGGTTGAAGTCCTACAACGGATCCGTTGTCTCCACCAAATTGAAAATTTCCGGTGTTGATGTGTTCTCGGCGGGTGATTTCATGGGTACGCCCGGTGCGGATGTGCTTGAGCTGATGGATCGTGTCGGCGGCGTGTACAAGAAGCTGGTGCTGGATGATGACAAGATCAAAGGTGTGGTGATGTTCGGTGATACTGCCGATGGGCCAACCTTCTTCCAGTGGATGCAGGATGGTAAAGATGTCTCCGAGATGCGTTCCACATTGCTCTTTTCTGCATCTGGTTTGGGCGATTCCGGCCATTCGGGTATCAATCAAGCGTCAGCCATGGCTGATGACACGATTGTTTGCGGCTGTAATGGTGTAAGTAAAAAACAGGTGGTGGACTCCATTGTTAAGGGTGGCCTGACAACTCGCAAGGAGATTACTGCCTGCACCAAAGCGGCAGGTTCATGTGGCGGCTGCGCAGGTCTTGTGGACCAAATTCTGGCCTCTACGCTGGGTACAGCTTTTGTTGTTTCTGAGCATGAACCCATTTGCGGTTGTACGGAACTGAACCACGAGCAGGTGAAAGAACAGATCAAGAGCAAGAAGCTGACCATGGTTCGTGAAGTGATGAACGTGCTGGACTGGAAAGACGAGGGTTGTCAGGTCTGTCGTCCGGCGATCAACTATTACATCGGTATGATCTGGCCGGAAGATTCTGAAGATGATCGCACCTCACGCATCGCCAACGAGAAGATGCATGCAAATATTCAGAAGGATGGCACCTATTCGGTGATCCCACGCGTTTATGGTGGAGATACGGATGCTGATACCTTGATTCGTTTGGGTGAGGTTGCGAAAAAATACGATATTAAAACCATTAAAATTACCGGTGGTCAGCGCATTGGCCTATATGGCGTCAAGAAAGATGATCTTGCAGCAGTCTGGAGCGATCTGGATATGCCATGTGGTTATGCCTACGGCAAGGCACTGCGAACTGTGAAAACTTGCGTGGGTTCCGAGTGGTGCAGGTTTGGAACTCAGGACTCTACGTCA
>JAJFLE010000014.1 GCA_021772835.1 Mariprofundus sp. | reverse complement strand
ATTAACCATGACAGAAAGAGGTTTTGCAACACCAATAGCATAAGCCACTTGCACCTCACAGCGATCAGCAAGACCCGCTGCAACAATATTTTTCGCCACATAACGCATCATATAACATGCAGAGCGGTCAACCTTGGTTGGATCTTTACCAGAAAATGCACCACCACCGTGATGGCCAAAACCACCATAGGTATCAACAATAATCTTGCGTCCGGTGACGCCACAGTCACCAACAGGGCCACCAATAACAAAACGGCCAGTTGGGTTAATATGATATTCGGTGCCTGCATGTAACAAGCCGGTCGGATCAAGAATCGGCTTGATCACTTCATCCATAATGCCTTCTGAAAGATCCTTGTGACTGATCTCCGGATTATGCTGTGTTGACAGTACAACCGCATCAATGGCGACAGGTTTGTAGTTCTCGTAACGTACGGTGACCTGAGACTTGGCATCAGGACGCAGGAAATTCAATGTGCCGTTTTTGCGTACTTCGGCCTGTTTAGCGACCAGCTGGTGCGACAAATGAATCGCAGTCGGCATCAATACGTCTGTTTCATTCGATGCGTAACCGAACATCAGCCCCTGGTCACCCGCACCCTGATCCAGATCGATACCTTCACCGACGTTCACACCGGCTGCAATATCAACAGATTGTTTATCGAGAGAGACCAGTACAGAGCATGATTCCCAGTCAAAACCCATGGCAGACGAGTTATAACCAATATCCTTGATCGCACCGCGCACAACAGCCTGATAATCGATCACGGCAGATGTGGTGATCTCGCCGGCAATCAGGGCAAGGCCTGTAGTAACCAGCGTTTCACATGCCACGCGTGCATATTTATCCTGTTCGAGAATCGCATCCAGCACACTGTCGGAGATACGGTCTGCGACCTTGTCCGGATGTCCTTCGGAAACAGATTCAGATGTAAAAACAAAGTTTTGGCTCATGTAGGTCAGTCCTTATGATTGGTTTTGAACAATATTTATCAGAAGATTTGGTGCGCAGTATAGACGAAAGAAAGAAAACTACAAAAGCACACCTAATTACGGCTCACGGTCAGCATAAAACCCAGCCCCATCACTGCTGCTGAAACAACCAGCAACCCGGTTCCGGCATCGTTGACTGCATTCCAGACCAGCCAGCCGCCACCTGCGGCAGAGAGCATGGCGCCCACAACAGCTGTGAAGCCTGATGGTTCATTGGTAAATGTCACATCACCCTGCTCAATGCGGGAGAGTACACCGTCGATCTTGGCCGGAAGTTGCATCCAGTCGTAGAGCTGAGTGCGAATCTCTTCACCCACCGCTTCAGCTTTACCGATCGGCCCCATATGGCGGGCGACCCACTCGGAAATCATTGGTCGCGCCAGCATCCAGATATTCGCCTGATCAGCCAGTTCCCGGGCAACGCCTTCAATGACCACCATAGTCTTCTGCAAAAGCAGCAGCTGCGGCTGCGTCTCCATCTTGAAACGTTCAGTGACCGCAAACATGGAGAGCAATAGTTCAGCAATAGAAATATCTGCCAAAGGCCGGTTGAAAATGGGCACTGCGATTTCGCGCAATGCATCCTCAAAAGCGGAAATATCGGTATCAGCCGGCACATAACCCGCCTCCACATGCACCTCGGCAGCGCGATGATAATCCTCCTGCAGGAAAGCCAGCAGCATGGAGGCAATATAACGCCGTGATTTGATATCCAGCCTGCCAACAATACCGAAATCGATAAAAATGATATCACCGTTATCGGCCACAAAAATATTGCCCGGATGCATATCGGCATGGAAGTAACCATCGACAAACACCATGCGGAAAAACTGGGTGGCCGCGCGCTCGCACAGTTTCAGACAGTCATGACCTGCAGCTTTAAGCTTTTCTCTCTCATCAATCGGCGTGCCGTAAATGCGTTCGGTGGTCAGCACTTCGGTCTGGGTGTAATCCCACATCACCTCTGGCACCCGTACCCCGTCCACTTCGGCAAAGTTCTCGGCGAAGCGGCTGGCATGTGCAGCCTCGGCACGCAGGTTCAGCTCACCTCTAATGGTCGTGCCGAACTCCTCAATAACCTGTGGCGCCTTCAGGCGATGGTATTCCGGGAAATAGCGATGGAAGAGGCTGGCCAATAACTTCAGAATAGCCAAATCGGACTCGATCGTACGACTGATATGATCACGACGCACTTTCACCGCAACCTTGCGTCCGTCTTTCAGCTCGGCAAAATGAACCTGGGCAATTGATGCGGCTGCAATCGGCTTTTCATCGAATGTGGCAAAAATCCCGTCTTCGCCTGTCAGTGGTTTCTTGAAACTCTGCTCAATCACACGCCTTACCTTTTCAAACGGCTCCGGCGGCACATCATCCTGTAAACGTTTCAGCTCAAGCGCCACATCTAAAGGCAGCAGATCCACGCGTGTGGAGAGCATTTGGCCGAATTTAATAAAAGTCGGCCCCAGTTGTTCAAGCACCAGGCGAATCTGGGTGCCAAGGTCTTTCGGAAGATCA
Source organism: Mariprofundus sp. (assembly GCA_021772835.1). Classification (GTDB taxonomy): domain Bacteria; phylum Pseudomonadota; class Zetaproteobacteria; order Mariprofundales; family Mariprofundaceae; genus Mariprofundus. The sequence goes on along the minus strand of JAJFLE010000014.1, from coordinate 37,445 downwards.
TCCCCGCGGAATAGCTGCACGACCCAGACATAGGGGTAAAACAGGCGCAGGCGTACCGCCAGTGCCGCCATGCCATGCGTGGCCAGAATATGGCCGATCCGCATCAGGCGGATATTGCGACGGATATTGGCGGGGAGTCTCATGTCCGGCTCCGCATCACTGCTTCCCGACAGCTTCTGTCAGATGTTCCAGCTTATGTTCAAGTCGTGTCAGGCGACCTTTGGTTCGCGACACCTGATGCGCAAAATGTTCGACACCGGCCTGCCATTCCTGCAAACGTGTGTTATCGGGCACATCCAAATCACGCAATCTGTTGCTTAATATCTGTTTCGATCCCTCTGCCAGCTTCTGTTCGGCCGCTACCAGCGCGTGGGCAGCCTTGGCTACACGGGTACCGAAGAAATCGCCGAATGCTGCGCGCAACTCCCGTTCCCAATCGAGATCCGCTGCTGCAAACAGCTTCTTGAAACGTAACATAGCATCGGAATCGCCGGAGAGTCTCAACACCTGCTGGAACACCAGATCGTCCGGATCTTCATGGCCGAAACACATGCGCGCAAAACCGGCTGTGGTGGCATTAAGGCGCACATCAACATCGCCGCTATAATTGGAATGCACCCAGGCTTTACCACGTTTGAAACCAAGGAACATGATGGCATCGGTGTCACGTACGTGGATACGGAAGATACGACCTTCCATATCTGCCAGATAGGGCTTTAGTGATGCATCACGCGAAAATACTAGCTCCAGCACAGAGGTCATGACCACGCATTGCACCGGCACCGGAATCAGCCTTAACGGCAAAAACATTACACTCATGAGGCTAAAGCCTCATTCATTGTTTGCATCGCTCTGCGGCGCCCATGCCTCGAGCTTAAACGTGATTCGAAAAACGTGGTTTTCGAATCACTCACGGGCGCGCGTCCGTTTGCCCGCCGCACTTCCATGTGCGGAAATGTTGCTTCTTTCATAGCTTATATCCCCTGTGTAATGCAACAATGCCGCCGGTCAGGTTATCGTATTTCACCAAGTCAAACCCGGCCTTGCCGATCATTTTGGCAAATCGACCCTGATCAGGAAAGCGGCGAATTGATTCAACCAGATACTGGTAGGAGTCGCGATCACCGGTGATCTTTTCACCAAGCAGCGGAATCACATTAAACGAGTAGGCGTCATAAATAATATCCAGCCCCGGCAGCGTCGGACGCGAAAATTCCAGGCACATAAACTGACCACCCGGCTTCAATATGCGATAAAACTCAGCGAGTCCCGCTTCGACATCAAGGAAGTTACGGATACCAAAAGCGATAGTAATACAATCAAAGCTGTTATCGGCAAAAGCGAGCTTTGTACCATCGGATTGAATACAATCAGCTCGACCGGGCAACAACCCTTCATCAATGACACGGCGTGCGCCTTCGGCCAACATCGGGCCATTCAGGTCGGTAAGCACCACGCGTCCGCTCGGCCCCATCTTTTTGGCCAGACCTATAGCAATATCGCCGGATCCAGCTGCCACATCAAGCACTCTCGAGCCAGCACCAATGGCCGCCGTGGCAATCATCTTGCGTTTCCACAAGCGGTGCATGCCTCCGCTCATGGCATCGTTCATAATATCGTACTGGCTGGCTACTGATGAGAATACGCCCATCACGCGATTGACTTTCTCCGTACCCGTCACGGTTTCGAAACCAAAGTGGGTAGGGCTATTTTCAGCGCCGGATGCTGTGTCGTTATCTATGTTTCGGGATATATCACTCATGGGATGCGCATCGTATCAGGCGAACCGCCACACTCCAAATGAAAGCCGCATTTTCTGTATGTACAACTGTTTCCATGCACTTATTCAGTATATTTAACGGCGCCCTGAGAGCCTCGACTAACCCTTGAGACCCACAGGAAATCAGCTGATCCGGTGTATAAGCTGTGGATAAACGGTGGATAGTTTGTGTGTTGCAAAGCACTACAGTTAGTGTGCCGCGATATCTTGACACCCTAGATATAGTGCCTACACTCGCCACCAAGAATTACAGTTCCGCACGCACAGAGGGAATCTAAATTGGGAGGCCGCATGAGCATCACATCAAATGCTTTAAGCATTGCATCGGTTCAGCAGGATAATGAAGACAAAGCTACCGAGATCGGCTTTCAGCCAGCATCGCTTGATATCTGGGATAAAAAATATCGTCTGAAAGACAAATCTCACAACAGCGTCGATGAAAACATCGAAGCAACGTATGAGCGCGTTGCCAGAGCCCTCTCCGCAGTTGAAGATGAAGACAAACGTGACGAGTGGTATGCCAAGTTTACCTGGGCACTGGCTAACGGTGCAATTCCTGCCGGCCGCATCATGTCCAATGCAGGTGCTGAAGCGCACAAACCAGCCACATCGACCATCAACTGCACTGTTTCCGGCACGATTCCCGATTCGATGGATGGCATTCTCTCCATGGTGCACGAAGCAGGCCTGACTCTGAAAGCAGGTTGCGGCATCGGCTATGAGTTCTCCACACTGCGTCCGAAAGGCGCTTATGTGTCGGGTGCCGGTGCTTATACTTCCGGCCCGCTCTCCTTCATGGATATCTATGACAAGATGTGTTTCACCGTATCCTCTGCGGGAGGGCGTCGCGGCGCACAAATGGGCACGTTTGATATCAGCCATCCTGACGCCATGGATTTTATCCGTGCAAAACGTGAAGATGGCCGTCTGCGCCAGTTCAATCTCTCCTGCCTGATCACCCGTGATTTTATGGAAGCTGTGAAAAACGATGCCGACTGGGATCTGGTATTCCCGGCCACCCGCACCGAGATCGACGATCCGGAAACACGCATTGTCTTCAAGACCGTGGCCAATCCTCCCAAAGATGCCACCCATGATGACCGCGGCCATGTCGCCTGCAAGGTATACAAAACCCTGAAAGCACAGCGGTTGTGGGATGTCATCATGGCATCGACCTACGACTATGCCGAGCCCGGCTTCATCCTGATCGATGAAGTGAACGACATGAACAACAACTGGTTTTGTGAAGATGTGCGCGCCACCAACCCATGCGGTGAGCAGCCACTGCCGCCATATGGCGCATGCCTGCTCGGCTCGGTCAATCTAACCAAGTTTGTGCGCAACCCGTTCACGGAAAATGCGTATTTCGATTGGGAGTCCTATCGTGAGGTCATCGCGATCTTCACCCGCATGCTCGACAACGTGGTGGACATCAACGGCCTGCCACTGGAAAAACAGCGCAATGAGATTCTCTCCAAACGTCGCCACGGCATGGGCTTCCTGGGGCTTGGTTCTGCCTTGACCATGCTGCGCACACCATATGGCACCGCTGGTTCACTCGAGTTTACCGACAAGATCGCCTATGAAATGGCACGTACCGGTTTCCAGGCAGGTCTTTCCCTTGCCGAAGAAAAAGGTGTCGCTCCTGCTCTGCTGGAAGAATACGAAGTTACACCTGAGATGATGGCCAAACGCCCTGAAATGGCCGATGACGGCATCAAAATCGGCGACAAGCTGGCTGGCAAAATCCTCTGGGGTAAATACTCCAAATATATGCAGAAGTTCCTCGCCACCGGTTCGGAAGAAGACAAGGCCATGATCGCGGCACTGATTGAAAAGGGCTGCCGCTTTACCCACCACTCATCCATCGCACCTACCGGCACCATCTCTTTGAGCCTGGCCAACAATGCCTCCAACGGTATCGAGCCAAGCTTTGCCCATCACTATGCGCGTAACATCATCCGCGAAGGCAAAAAATCGAAAGAGAAAGTGGATGTCTTCTCCTATGAGCTATTGGCTTATCGCGGACTGATCAATGCCGATGCCATGCCCTTCGCGACAGATGAAGCAAGAAAATTACCGGATTACTTTATCTCTGCCGATGAAGTGACTCCGAAACAGCACGTAGATATCCAGGCTGCAGCACAGCGCTGGGTGGATTCATCCATCTCCAAAACTGCCAACGTGCCAACCGATTTCCCATACGAGGATTTCAAGAACATCTACCTCTACGCCTACGAGCAGGGCCTGAAAGGCTGCACCACATTCCGCTTTAATCCGGAAGCGTTCCAGGGCGTGCTGGTAAAAGAGCAGGATCTGGAAAACACTGTTTACAAGTTTACCCTCGAGGATGGCACTGAAGTCGAAGCCAAGGGTAACGAAGAGATCGAATACGACGGTGAAATGCACAGTGCAGCCAACTTGTTCGATGCCTTGAAAGAAGGCTACTACGGTAAATTCTGATGAGATCACCACAGAGAACACAGGGAAATATCAATGAATATGCCTCTGCGTCTTCTGCGGTGAAAAAGATTGAATGGGCAGAGATGAAATTTCCGCCGATAAATCTGTGGGTCTTGGCCAGCTCTTCCGTGTTTCATTCACACCGACGTGAGGACACCCACAATCACCGGCCGCAGCGTCCGGGCATGAGAAAAATTCATGCAAACTCGCTGAAACATTTTAGGCATATTCAGATGCAACACATTCTGGCCATGCGTGGAGGAACAAATGGGTATTAAAATCGACAGCAAAATTACCGGTTACGAAGTAAAGAAACCTGGCGAAAAACAGGAAGAGGTGGCAACGGTCCACCAGATTGCGCCACTGCTTGAGCGTGATGATATTCTTGAAGGCAGCACCTACAAGATCAAGACACCAAATTCCGAGCACGCGATGTATATCACTATCAACGATGTCATCGTTACCGAGCCGGACGGCTCGTCTCATCGTCGTCCGTTCGAGGTATTCATTAATTCCAAGAATATGGAACATTTCATGTGGATTGTTGCGCTGACGCGCATTACTTCCGCCATCTTCCGCAAAGGCGGCGATGTCACCTTCCTGGTTGAGGAATTGAAAGCCGTATTCGATCCACGTGGTGGTTATTACAAACGCGGCGGCAAATATATGCCCTCCATCGTTGCCGAGATCGGTGAAGTGATTCAACAGCATCTGATTTCCATCGGCATGATGGAAGGCCAGCTCAATAACGCCGAGCTGCAGGCCAAACGTCAGGAAGCTGAAGAGAAGCTTGGCACAGATGCCATTGCCAAAGGTAACCAGTGCGACAAATGCGGCGCCATGGCGGTCGTACGTTTAGACAATTGTAACTGCTGCCTGGAATGTGGCGACTCCAAATGCGGATGACACCTGGAAGGTGTAAATTTATCTTTAGTAGTACGCACAAAAAATAAAACTACCCATTTTGCCGATGCAGGGGGAATATCTTGCCGATAAGTAAACGTGCCGAAGCGCTAACGTATTGATACTGCAAGATAACTGATGCTGGCTTCCCGTTTGCTTTGATACCTGTATGCAAGCTGTGTCGAGTATCGCCTTTCCGTCGCCTCCTGTGGCATCCGCTCCTGTAAAGGCTCGGCACGTGCTGCCAAAAGTCGAGCCGCTGCAGCAGGTCTCTGCGCCAAAAGAGATCGATAAACCATCAGGAGCATGGGAGAAATCCACGTTCGGCTTTGGTGATTTCATCGACATGATAAATCCATTACAGCATCTGCCGGTAATCTCGACCATATATCGCCAGTTGAGCGGTGATGAGATGGGATCAGCCCCGCGTATGATCGGCGGTGCCATCTTCGGCGGTCTGCTCGGCAGCTGGGTTTCCGGCCTGGCATCAGCCGTGGCCAATGTTTTTTCCACAAACGCGACGGGTAAGGATATCGGCGACCATGTACTCGAACTGGCGCGACCGGCAAACAAAACGTATTTGCCGTCCGCAGCTCCGGCGATTCCTGCAAGACCTGCTGAAGTTACCCTGACACAGGCCGTTGAAAGCCAGTCACATCTCCAGAGGGATGAACCAGGCCTTGCCATGCAGAGAACGCATAACCCGGCCTCTGGTTTTATATCCCCTTCCGTGCCTGTTCCGCGATCAACTGTGGCGGCTCAATCAGCATCGCAGGTCGAACATGGACAGGTTCAAATCGCCCTTGAGCAATACAGGCAGCAGATGCTTGTTGATGACATCAAGCAGGACACTCACTACTGGGCTTAATGAAGAAATGGATCGCAGTAGTGCAAAAACAGGCCAAGTCGATAGCTTGCCGTTTTTTCTGACCCCATATCCACAAAGAGGATCTTATGACACCTGATGATTTAACCATCGATTTCGAAGAAGGCGGCATCCTGACCACCAAGCAGCTGGATAAAGTGATCCTCAGCAAAGGCGCATGGACCACCATCATGTTCCGTTATGTGAACTGGGAAGCAGCAAAAGAAGAATATGGAGAAGATAAGTTCACCATTCGCCGCTTTCAGAAACGCAATGGCGAATACACACCACGCTCGAAATTCAATATCACCAACGCCAAGCAGGCCAAACAGATTATAGAGGCATTGCAGGGCTGGGTTGCAGAGTAAATCACCCTGGTTGAGGACACTACACCATTCGCCGCCTCCAGAAACGCAATGGCGAATATACGCCACGCTCGAAATTCAATATCACCAACGCCAAGCAAGCCGGACAGATTGTTGAAGCTTTGAACGGCTGGATTGAGGAATAGAACCAGCTTTAACCTTTTTGTTCAGAGACGAAAAAAGGGAGTCAATCGGCTCCCTTTTTCATCGTTTCATTTCACCGTTCAACCATGTTTCTGATAAGACGCATCCGTTGTAATACAATACCCCCCTCTGCTGACTTGCTCCATCAGCAGGCAGGTGGCATGCCACCGAGTCCTGAAATTCATCCAGGTGTAGCAATCGCCTGAACTCTTCCGCCAGATAGTTGCAAACCTTTCCTGAGGTTTTCACTTCAGAGACAATGGTCTCTCTTCCATCCAGCACTGCAATCAGGTCTTCAAGATCATGGCTGGCCATGTAGTCATTTTTACCCCGACCATAAAATGCCTCTAGTTTTGTTGCCAGGAATAGTGGGGCGGAAACCATGCGGATATTGATGTCATCAGGCAGCACCATTTGCCACGCGCTGGAGATAGCTTCTTCATACCATTGATTGCTAAAGCCAAGAATTGAACTATCAGTTGGCATCACATCAAGGGTTACACTCCGGTAAAGCAAGCGGCACATGGGAGCACCACCGCTACTGTCTTCGCAAAACCTTTTGTCTCTCTTGGCAGTGGGGCAGCCGGGTCTGTAACCAGGAGTCCTGCGGCACAGCCACCAAGAAATACAACCTCTTCAACCAGTTCCCCTAACCCATCAGCTGCGATCTCCAGCATTTCAATATTTGGATCATACCGCTTCATTTTGATGATAACCGCTGGTCAATCATCTCTATCGCCATTTTTCTCTCACGCGCGCGGCCACCACGAATGGCATCAACCATAGCCAGTAGAGCGTAGAATTCCGGGTCACTGCGCGCGGCATATGCTGCAGACTTGTGCAGTGGCGAGAACGATATACCACGAATCGCACCTTCCGGATCTGGCCACACATGGGGATGTTCCAGTGATTCGATAAACTCGCTGTTCAGCGGTGGTGCAAAGGATGCAGTTGGTAACCCTCGTGTTGGCTCACCAATCTCCGGCACAAATGCAAAGCGGATACCGTGTACAATAAACTCTTTCAGATTGGCGAGTACCGGGCGGTAGCCGATGTCTTTGCGAATCAGGCTGGCTTTGATGAGTCGGTGAATGGATTCATGCACTCTGGATGAGCTCATGCCGAGCAACTCACCGAGGCGTTGCATGGAGCAAGGTTCGTTGTTAAGAACAACCAGCTTCAATGCAACGTATATATCCTGTTGTTTCAATTCCATGTGGCACTCCGATCATTCCATATTCCGGAATCCGGAATATGGAATGTCAATAAGTGTACTGAGTATCTGATTTTATCTAACCTGAGTCGAAGAGTAGAACTGGGTTTAAGCAGCCTGAGCTGTTTCGTTCAGACATAAAAAAAGGGAGCCAGTTGGCTCCCTTTTTTCTTTTAAGATTATTCCATATTCAGTCAGTGCCTGTCCAGGCAGTCGGGAGGCCGCTTTTATTTGGCAGCTTTCTTGGCAGCTTTTGCTGCTTTCTTCTCTTTTGGTGATTTGGCTGCTTCTTTTTTGCCTTCTCTGCTGCTCTTCTGTTCTTTGCCCATGGTATTCGCTCCTGATTAATCGACTATACGGTACGCCTGCCTCTTCGATATATCTATCGGCAACTCAATCTGTGATGACTTTGCAGCAAGGCTGTGTCGGATGAGCACAAAAAAAGGGAGCCGATTGGCCCCCTTATTTCATTCTTCGATGTTTGAACTGGAGCCGGCAACAGGAGTCGAACCCGTGACCTGCTGATTACAAATCAGCTGCTCTACCAACTGAGCTATGCCGGCCAATCACAACGGTGGCGAACTATACTCATACTAAAGATCCACTCAAGTATAATGGAGTTATAAATTTTTCGCTAAAAATATCCATAAAATCATCAGGTTAGGATGTTTTTCCCAAAATGGGCAATAAAAATCAAATTGGCGTATAATAACATGATGATGGTATCTGGAATTACACTCTACCATGAACGCCCACCTGCAGTTGTGGTGCCTCCATCGGTATTACATCAGACCACCTTTACAGCCTCCGTTGCAACCGGCACCTTGCCAGTTAACAGTTCTGCAGCAACAGCATGGCAACAACACCCCGATCGCTTTGATCGCTCCCGTCAGGACTCCTATGACCTGCACGGCAAGATTGTTCATCGCTGGGAAACCACAGGCACCCGCCTCGACAAACGCATCTGAAAAAGTAATAGAGATATCATCTGACGAGCGCTATATTCACATGATATGGAAGCTGTACCCGCTCAAGATATTGAAGCATTGACCGAGATTGCCCATCGACTGTCCGGCAAACAGAGCCTTGAGCTGCTGAATCTGATTGAAGCCTGGTCCAGATGTTCGCGTCGCTCACCACGCACGCAGTACAATGAGCAGATCTGCTTCAAATCTGATGACAGGCAGCATTACGGGAAAGCCAAAGACCTGAGTACCTCAGGTATCTTTATCGAAGGGCCGGACACCTTTGAGACTGGCGGCCAGGTTCGCATCACGCTCGATATCAGTATCTCACCCACACTCGTTGAACTCGGCGGCACAGTTGTACGCCATACAACGCACGGCATAGGCATTCGTTTCAATTACGAAACCCCGGAAGACAAAGACCTGATCGACGCGTTAATCAGCAGTCAAAACCCGGACTAGGGAACCGCTGCTTTTTCCATAACACCGCAAGGCCAGAATGTTCTGTTTGCTTTAACCTTCGGGCTTCTCAACGACCAACGGCTTCTGATATTGCAGATCGTCTGCTGGAGCCGCTCAAGCGATTCGCTATTCAGTTTACCCCAGAATGCTTGATCAACCTTCAGACAGCGCTTCACCAGATCTGCTGAAAGCCCTTCGGCATCGATGGCCTGCCGCAACAACTCCTGCCGCACTTCCAACAATTCAGTTGTGAGATACATCCGCTGATGCGCAGTCTCCATCACTGGCAAACCACCGATGGCATCAAACAGAGATTGTTTCATATCTTCTCTCACTTCGTAGCCATGCCCCGTTGCAGCTTTGACATGCGCCCGGATTTCCCTGTTGGTTACCCGTAACCCGGCAAGCACTCACCATGATGCGTTAGTCGTATCTTCCATTTCCGCTTCGGCCTGATTATCGCTTTGCAACAAGTCTCTCTGCTCATTGAACCGCCGAAACCAGAGGTGTACAGTAGATCCTGTTGATACACACTGAGGTGATTTATGCGCACGAATATTGTACTGGATGAAGAACTGATATCCGAGGCCCGACAACTGACCGGTATTACTACCAAGCGAGGTGTTGTCGAGGAAGGCCTTAAGACGCTGATCCGCCTGAAAAAACAACAGGCAATCAGGGCATGGCGGGGCAAGCTGGTCTGGGATGATGATCTGAATGCCATGCGCACGGATCACTGATGCCGCTGGTTGTAGACTCCTCTGTCTGGGTTGACTATTTCAATGGCCGCCAGAGTGCTGAAACGGATATGCTGGAGCGGTCTCTGGGGATGGATGAAATCATCATGGGCGATTTGATTCTGACCGAAGTATTGCAGGGGTTTCGCAGAGACTCCGATTTTCACAAGGCGCGGGAGCTGCTGGCTGTCTTTCCCGTTGTTGCCATGCTCGGCCACGAGGCGGCAGTAAAAGCTGCCGGGAACTACCGCATGCTGCGCCGGCAGGGTATCACCGTGCGCAAAACCATTGATGTGATGATTGCCTCATATTGTATTGAACACGACCTGCCACTGCTCTGGTCCGACCGGGACTTCGACCCCATGGTGCAGCACCTTGGATTGCAGTCCGCGCAAGGAAGAGGTGGCTTGCCGAACGACTGAAAGAAGCCGCTTAACTTTACGACCCACTGCACGCAAAAATGCATAACAAGCATCTTCGTGTTGTCCCTGCCTCACAGTTTCATTACACATTAACTACAAACACCACTCTCCGGTGTCGTACGTTTATCGGGCACAAATCGCTCGGTAAGCACTCATCACCTCCTATGGCCACCTTTCCAAAATTCGCACATAAGCCGGTGCAAGATCTACTAATTGATGCACTATTGATTATTTCGGGCGACACGCACCGTGCACTTGTGCCTTTGCAATAAGGCTATCATCCCCGGAAGTCGCACCCCGATCACAGCTCCGATCCCTCGAGTCCTTTTCATGCTGCCGCAGAGGCGTGAGGCGTATGGGTGCGCAGCGTGTGGACACGCCGCGCACCTATGCGCTATATTGCTGCATACCGAACAATCGATGAGGTAGACAGATGAAAAAGGATATCTTTCCACAATCCATTGCGAGCGGATATGCATTCTGCAACAGGAGCGATGAACGCAAAGCACTGCGCTCCCATATTGACCGCATCAATCACACGGTACTCGTAGCTCCCCGCAGATATGGAAAAAGCAGTCTTTCAAACCAGGTCGCAGGCGAATGGGAAAGCAGCAGGCGCATCTACAACAAGATATCGCTCTACTCAGCCTATGATGAGAAAACTGCGCTGGAACTCATTGCCAAAGGCGTCCAGAGAGCTATCAGGAAGATGACGTCCGGCTTCAATATGGATGAGTTCAAGGCGCTGCTTGCTTCGCTTTCAGGCATTGGCCTGAATGCCAGTCTTACCACCGACGGTGCCGAATTCGGTATCTCTTTCAATTTTGATGGCAGTGGTAAAACAGCAGCCATCACTTTGACATCGCTTGGTGAGTTGTTGAAATCCATGGATGAAATGGCCTTGAAGGAGGGCTGGAATATCCTGTTCGAAATGGACGAGTTTCAGCAAATCGGCGGTCTTGAAACCGGCCACGCCATAGAGGCGCAAATCAGGGATGCAGTTCAATATGCGCGGGCGACCACGTATATCTTTTTAGGTTCGAACAGGCATCTGCTCGAACAGATGTTCTCGGACAAATCCCGTCCGTTCTACAACCTTTGTCGAATCATCCGGCTGGAGCGCATTGATGCGTCGCCTTACCGCATGCATCTGCAAGATGCCGCACAGATTCAATGGCGGAAGGGGCTCTCTGATGAAGCCAACGATCAGATTCTCACATTGACAGAGCGTCATCCATTCTATGTTAATGCGCTTTGCAGTCGTTTATGGGCAGAGCCACAGCCGCCCACGCTGGCAGATATTCTGCCTGCGTGGGTGCAGGTTGTTGATGAGTACATGCCCGTACTGCGCAATGATTTCGCCCGACTATCGGCCACCCAGAAAGCGATCCTGAGCCAGCTGGCCCAAAGCCCGGAAGCCTATGTGACCGGTGCCGAATTCCTGGGTCGTCTGGGCAGGGCGTTGAGTACCGTCAGGGATTCATTCGGCTACCTGAAAAGCATGGATATGGTTTATCAAACCGACGGAAAGTGGGCGGTGATGGACCCGTGTCTCTCATTCGACCTGCGTCATCAGAGGTAGTCGATTAATCTGGTTCATCTCAAACATTCCAATAAATTCACGATTCAAGGCCAGGCACCGTTTCATTCTTGCCGGTGCCGCTCCAGAAAAGCTCTATCAGGCATAAATCGCTAGGGAAGTGTGATGGTTTGCCCTGCCAACGGAAGAAAGCACTGCTACGCAAATGGTTCCTCTCTCGGCTCCAATTTCGTATAGCCTACTAAAAGGAAGAGCCTCTTTTTACCGCATGAATTTTCTAGCTTTATTGACCTGACGAAGTAGCCCCAGCCGGGTCAACGAATAGCCCCGTGCAGGTATCCGAAACTGCAAATCCTTCCAGTCGTGTGCCACTTCGGTAACCAGATAACAGACCCGGTTAACGGTATGAATGCCGGGTAAAATCCACTGGTCGCCATCGCCATCCACAACCGTCCAGACTGCGGAAGCAGGCAGTGATCTTACTAACTCAAAATCCTCACCAAAGGTTTCCAGCCCGATTCCACCCCAGATATCGCAACTGGCTTGTGGGTGGCAATAAGGGCGAAAGAACTCGTAAAACGCATCTTCGTGCAGTGTCAGCATGGGTTCGGTGCTCTGGTCAGGCATTGTCTACAAACACCACTTCCCGGTGCCGCGCCAAAAAATTTATATCGGGAACAAATCGTTCGGGGAGCGTGATGACTTGCCCCGCCAACGGATGAAAGAACTGCTGCACAAATGGCTCGTCTCGTTGTTCCAAATCCTTTGAAAGGATCACGCGAAAATCGTCATCCAATGCAATTAGTCCGCGATCAAACGCCTTGTCATGCAAAGCCGACAGACACAGACCGTTGCGCGGATTAAGGCGATTCTCACGATCCTTGCTCCACGGCACGATATGGCTTGCGATCAGCAGGCGGGTATCCGATAGCCCAGACATGCAACAGCGCTCTCGATAACTGCTGAGTACAGCCCGGCGAAAGAAATTCTGCCGAATACGCTGCTCGGTCACCACACGCCGTGTCTCGCCGGTAAAGTCGTCAAAATCTTCCAACCCGTCATCGAACGATTCTTTGGTTTCGGACAACCCCTTCTCCACCCGAAACTGCTCATGAATATGAGCGCATTCCAAAGCCAACCGATCCCAATCGGCATGAAACTCATCCCAAACCTCACGGTCCAGCGCCGAAGCATTGCCCAACCCACTGCGTCCGCTACTGGTGATCGCCGGATCAAGACTGGCGATATTGCACAGCTTCATCGCCAAAGCCGATGGCGTTCGTCCAATCAAACCCGCAAGCTCGATGATCTCGTTATTACCCTTGTGCAACTTCCCGAACGGCAACTGACAATAAAGATTGAATGCCAGCTTCAACTGCTCCTTCGTCCAACGATTGACCGTCATAACACCATTACTGTTTGCATCAAGACTCTCCCATTGAACGATTAGCTTAGTCCAACAGTTTAATCATTGCATCTGTTAAGCCGTGATAACGCACGATTCAAGACCAGGCACCGTCACCCTTATTTCTCGTCTCGGCATAAGCAGCTAACTTCTTACTATAGCCCAAAACAAAGTGATCCGTTGCCCCGGCTTTGAAGCCCGTGCTGATAAGTCGCGTGATAAGCCGCATGGCCCTATCAATGATATTTGGGTTTTGTAACAACCGAAGGTCACTGTAGTCACTCTTACTGCAGGCAGTAAGAAACCTCATGTCGCCATGATGACAGTATCCGACAGTTTTCTTAAGGATGGTTACTAACATTTTACTTAGGAAGGGAATACGGATCAACTCGAACAGAGCGATGAGTATGTGCTGCGCATATGCAGGTGGCACCCGGGGTACCAAATCAGCGGCATTCACAAGCCGGTATATCGGTGTTTTGATAGCATCACCAAACTCGGATGAAGCAACGCGCGGGCTACCAAATGTATAGCAAGCTCCCATGCTGTCGGCGGCAAGAAACTTTGTTGCTAGTAGTGCCAACGCCCCGCCCAGCGAATGGCCCGTGATATATAACGGATAACCATTACCCTTCAATGCCTCCAGTTCACGCTCAATATCCTCTTTGACACCGGAAAAAGCCTGATAAAAACCGCTATGTATTTTATGTCCGTCAACCTCAATCGTGGTCGCCTTAAGGTCAGCCTTGATATCCTGAATCTCTGCCTCGGTTCCCCTGAAAGAAAGAACATTGATCTGGTAGGCTCTACTGGATGCCAGGAAAGCTTGTGTTCCATTGGTATTGAATATGGCAACCAGATTAAAGTCACATAAGGAGAGGTAGCTGTTAAGTTCAGCATTAGCTTTATCCTTTGTTTGTTGCTTATCATCCAGCAGCTTCTCCAGAGTCTTTCGAATGGAAGTTGAGTCCGACTCTGTTGATAATGAGTTAGCCACATCTTCTATATCAATAGACCCTTCGAATTTGAAATAAGCTAGCCTAGCCAATTCAGCCATAATCCAGGCAGTGCGATCGCTGTATGCGGCCCGATTGGTTGGAGGACTTAATAGACTTTTATTTTCAAAATACATTTTTATACCTCATTTCTTCGTTGCGAATGATTGAAAATCACATCCACTACGCCGCTGCGATGGTTTGGAACTTGAAAACGGCTGGGCTATCCTGTGCTGCCGCTGTATGGCTGAGCTATTGAGTTGTTTGGTCGCCCTCATAGTTTGCATATGCATATTACTAGCTCGCATTTTCTGTGCCGGGCACGAAGTCCCTGCAGTGACGGTCTAACTGAAAAACAATTTGTGTTACTTGCTGTGGGTTTAATCCGGGCTGGCCGTTCATTGGCTTGGCTAAGAATTCTGGCTTTTTGGGGTTTGTTACGATGACATCGGATCGCCCCGTCCGCTCCACGAACCAGCCCGGAATAGTAACTACTGGCTGTACGCTAATCTTTTGACCAACTGCACCCTCTAACCATTGAGACAGCCACTTGGCTTGTCTGCGAGCCTGATCAATCGACTGAGATTCTGAATGACTTGGAAAGTTCAGTTGCTTCCCATCAAAGACAACCTTTACAGCTTGTGTCCCGCGTTCTCCATTGGCTTTACTGCGTGTTTTTGTTTCAATGGCAAACACACCGGCCTGATTCACAAGAATATGATCAATATTGAATTTGCCAGCTTGAAAGTCGTGAAACACCCAGCCTCCTTCTCGTAAGAGAGGCTCCAGCATTTGACCAACAGCAATTTCGCCTTCCAAACCTAATCGCTTGCTCTGTCTTTCTTTTGCGATCTTCACGATTTTCATCGCGGCATAAACAACTATCGAAATAGCCAGAAGCGATGAAAAAACAACTCTAAACGTAGTTTCCTCTCGTTCTGCCAAATAAGATTGGGAGATATGGGCTGCATAAAAGTACATCGGCCCACCCATTATAAGCACAATGTATCCATAGAATTTTTCATCGATTGCTTCAATCTGCAGGCGCAAGCTATGGCCAGGTTCTCGTAAGAAGTCCTGAGTAAAAGGGCTGCGTTTTTTCTGTTTTCTAATTTTGGAGAAAACCATGGCTATGGCTACTATCAATAATAGTGGGACCACCATGACTGCCACCACAGCTAATAGAGAGAACAGATGAGCCATACTCAGCTTATCTCATAAGGCTAAAGGGGACGATACCCTTTTGCTGTTCATATTGAGCTTACCTTTACAGCGTGGGTAGCTGCTGCAGCCCCAAAATTGATTACCTGATCTTGTGCTGTTCTTGAAACCAGTTTCCAACCGCAGGCCGGACAGGTTGGGGTCGTGTAGTCACCCTCAACCGCCAGTTGAAGCGGTTTATCGGACTTCTCTGGCGAAAGTGCGCTTATTATTTGCAGTAATTTCTTTCCACCGATCAGGCTGATTCCGTCTGCTTCTCCGAATGTGAGGGCGTCGCCAGTGAATGATGAGGATGTAATGAAATAGCCCTTGTTAACATCCTTTGCGGACATGACACCGTAAAGCTCTCTGACGTGTTTTACGTCGACAGGATGTGACCAGGCTTTGCACTGGGCAATGGCTGAAATCCTGTTCGGCTCTGTCCTGGAGTAGATATCGATATCTACGTCCCCATCTGCCCCAAGCGGTGTGCATCCGGCATCCGGGCCGGTTTCGTTGAGAAAGGCTTCAGTCGGTGCCTCAAAAGATTTCCACTCCAGCGACTGTAATATTTCGAGGCTACACTTTCCCGGTGTGACCACCGGTTGATCATCCGCCCAGACCCTGTCGGCAAGCATGTCAGAAACGCTGGTGTGCGTTTGCTGCTCTGCTTGACGGGTGAGCTTGCTGCCCACCGGAGTCTACCGCAGCCTGCCGGACAGAATCGGCTTTCGCGGGGTGTTTTTTCCTGTAGCTCCTGGCCTCTTTGCCAAGAACGATGAGCGCAACAATGAATAGCCCTGCCGCCAGATAGGGGGAGAACTGCTCAGTAGTCGTTGCAAAAACCTGCCAGATCGGTACACCCGCTTGGCTCGGGTTGGCCGTGAATAGTTGGCTGAGCATATCGGGACCGAACAATGCTGCAGCTGCGAGCAGCCCGGAGAGCCACAACAGCAAGGCGAGCAGCAGTTCCCTCGCGGATACTTTATTTCTTCTGACCATCGACAAAGCTCTACTAGGGACGTTTTGCTCCTGCTCCCTGATGCATCCATTGCAATCGCAAAGTTTATACCGAACAGAAAATAAATGTTGTCCCCCAAATGGGGGACAACGAAATCTGATTGCCAGCTATGCTATCAAACCGAAAACACTGGCTTGCCTGAATGTCGCCGCGCTTCGCCGGACCGGCGCTCTACATGCTCCTGTAGTTTGCGACGTGCGGCATCAAAGGCACCACGAATGGCGACATAAAGATCCTCAGCTGGTTCGTGTTTTACTGCCAGCACTTCGCCGGGCACGGCGATGTTGATATGCACATAAAAAAGCTCGCCCTTTCTCTTGTGCTGATGCGGCGCATCAATCGTCACATGGCAGCTGATGATCTGATCCGAGAAACGTTCGAGCTTGGCTACCCTGCTGCGGATTCTCTCCTCAACTGCTTCGGAGCAAGAAACGTTGTGACAGGTGATCTGTAAAGCATGCTGCATAAGCCACCTCCGGCATCGTCATTATAGACCATTCGGGCGGCGAGCAAAGTATGGTTGTTTCAACCAAAGGTGAAATTCTCCGTCGGGAAAACGTTTCAGACCTTGTCGCCAGCGCTCAAAATGGGACTATGGAATCCGCCGGTTTTCATACTGCGCACTAGCAGAACGTTGCTGACGGCACAGCGCATTGGCTCTCGCATTGTCTCACCACCGGGCGACAGGAGAGTCAGCAAAGCAACGTTGCTGACACATGCTCGTCATCTTTTTGCCGCCAGACAGGCAATGGCGCAGATCGTTGCGCAGCTGCTGACCCCATTCCCCTGTCTATTCGGATGTTTTGCCTGGAGCGTAGAAGAGAAAATACCGTTGATACAAAACAAAGACTCAGACAAACAGATCTGTCTATACTCTGGATTGAAAGAACGTTTGAGCTGGCAACAGCAGCCTGCCAATATTAAAGGCACGGATTTTGCTTTAGATGCAATATAATGATCCTGAGGCCGGGCAACAGCTCGCCGAAATGTGAGAGGTGGTTATGCTTAAAACAATCAAGGGATGGTGGAACAGGGAAGAGGGTGCCCATCAGAAGCCTGAACTTACGCTGGCCGTGACCAAGCTGATGGTCGGCATGATGTCGATGGATGGGAAAATCGATGCTGAGGAGCGTGGCGAAATCGTAACGTTGCTCGGTGAACAGTTCTCTCTTTCTACTGCAGAGAGTACGGAACTGATTGAACAGGCAGCAAACATAGAGCGTACTGACCTGGGCTTCGATGTGGTGGTAAAGCAGGTCGTTGAACATTTCAATGTTGACGAACGCACCGCAATCCTTGCCAAGCTTTGGCGTGTTGCCATGGCAGATGGTGATATTGATTTCCTCGAAGAGCAATACATCAATCGCCTCTCCGGTTTGCTCAGTGTACCGGTTAGCGCCTTGTCAGAGATGAAAGCGAAGCAGGAACAGCTCTATCCGGACCTGAACCAGTCGAAACGTTTCCAGCAACCGAATCCGGTCATCCGCTAAGCCTTGCAAGTCCGATAAATCAGCTTGCTCAAAGAACTCCGGACTTTTGAAGTCCCGGAGTTTTTTTGATTCATCGCAGAAGTCCGCGAAATAGTCTTAGTAAATAAGAACTGAAGGGCGCTCCTCTCTTGCTATTATGGAGGGATTATTTGTTCATTTCTTTTGATTCGGGCCATCATGGCCCTCACCCTGCGGGCGAGCTAAAGCTCGTCCAAACGGCTCCTTCCCTTTTTGTCCAGAAAAGAAACGAACCAAAGAAACTGCCCGACAATCTGCTTCTCCCTGCGTATTTATTGTTCAATGGGGCGAAACCTTTTTCGCCTCATCCCATTGAACAATAAATACTCCGGCGCATCTTGGAACGGGGTTGAAAACCCTGGTAGACCTATCGCACATTGGACTACAGCATTTGATGATCCCCTGCTAGCAGGCTGCCGAGACAAATACCCAAAACCGGAAGAAAGCGGCGGAGCCGTGGCCATTTTGATTCAGGCCGTCCTTGGCCTTCAGAGTTTCACTCCGCTCTAAAGAGCGTCCAAATCAGCAGGATAGCTGATTTGTTAGAATGCAAAATCGGGAACCCGCAGGGCAGGCCGGTTCCGGGGCGGCTTTCTTTCACCCCTTTCTTTACCGCTAAAGAAAGGGGGATGCTCTTGCTTTAGCAGAGTAGTAACTTTGAATGTATCTATCTAACGGGGATCAAAAATTTTCCTTCAGCCATATTCCCGCTAATTCGCGATGAACCGCTTTTTTATGCCTGCCGTAAGCTCACACTGCGCACAGGGTTGTTGCATTAGCTTTTAATTATATATTGTGCCGTGACTCATCTGAACACGGAGACAATCATGGCAACGGTGGAACTGAATAAAGGAAATTTCGAGGCAGAGGTCTCATCCGGTAAAATGACTGTGCTTGATTTCTGGGCACCGTGGTGTGGGCCATGCAAGAGCTTTGCTCCAACCTATGAGAGTGTTTCCGAAACATTCCCCGAGATATTGTTCGCCAAGGTGAACACCGAGATTGAGCAGGAGCTGGGTGCCCACTTTAATATCCGCTCTATCCCCACGCTGATGATCTTGCGCGACAATATCATAGTTTTCTCCCAGGCTGGCGCACTGCCCAAAGATGCCCTGAGCGATGTGGTCCAAAAGGCGCTGGCCATTGATATGCAACAGGTACATGCCGAAATAGCCCAACAAAAACTATCCACCTGACTGGCTATCTGAAGATAGCATCGCAGGTTCGAAGCAATCCGAGCAACCGATGAATCGGCTCGCTGGATAGCGCTGCAACAATCGGCTTACACAGCCGCGATGCAGCTGCCTGCTTTAATGGACTAAACAGTGCAGGCAGAATAGCCCGATGGAGCTTATCGACAGCCACTGCCACCTTGATGATGAACGCTTTGACCCGGATAGGTCGGATGTGCTCAGACGCGCAGCTGATATCGGTATCAATACATTCATCGTGCCTGCTGTTCATGCCGATAGCTGCCACAAACTGTTCACCCTGAGTCAGCAGCATGATGAGATGTATCCCGCTTACGGATTTCACCCCTGGTTCTGCGACAACCATCACGATAACGATTTTGATCTGCTGGCGGAGTATCTTCATTCTGCCATCGCCGTAGGTGAGTGCGGTCTGGATTTCGGACTCTGTAAAACTGATGCCGGAACCCAGTTAAGCTGGCTTCGCCCTCAGCTGCAGCTGGCGCGCGATTTCAATCTTCCGGTGATTCTTCACAGCCTTAAAGCCACCGACATGCTTATCGGCGAAATCAAAAAATGGCCGGGATTGCAAGGTGTAGTTCACAGTTATTCAGGCAGTCTGCAACAGGCACAGCAGCTGATCGATCTCGGCTTCTACCTTGGTTTTGGCGGTGCTATCACACGTCCGCAGGCAAACAAATCGCACGATCTGATCAAACAACTGCCATTGGCAAACATTCTGATTGAAACCGATGCGCCGGATCAAGCGCCCTATACTCAGCGTGGCAAAAGAAATGAACCGGCATTTCTCATCGAAATTGCCGAGCATGTCGCTAGGCTTCGCGACATGCATACAAATGAGATCGCTGATATTTGCAACGCCAATGCAAAGGAATTATTCAACTTATGAGCCAGACACAGGAACGTACAGAAATACTGATCGGTAAACAGGGACTGAATTATTTACAAGGCCTGAATGTACTTGTTGTGGGGCTTGGCGGTGTAGGTGGTGCAGCCGTTGAAGCTGTTGCACGCGCAGGCATTGGTCGTTTAACCATTGTCGATCATGACAGTGTAGGGCTATCGAATATGAACCGGCAGCTGGTCTGCACGCACTCTGCCATAGGGCAGGACAAAGCCACTGCGATGGGCGCCAGAGTTCTCGACATTAATCCCGATATTCAGCTCAACGCCCATGTCGGTTTTCTCAATTATGAAAATATGGAGTCATTCCTTAAAGCCGGCGATTTCGATTATGTCATCGATTGCATTGATTCGGTGGCCTGTAAAACGGTACTGGTAGCCACATCTCAGGCATTGAATATCCCCGTGGCCTCCAGCTTGGGGGCTGGCGGCAGGCTGGATGTCACAAAAGCTGAGATCACCACATTGGATAAAACCTACAACTGTGGCCTGGCTGTGAATCTGAGGCGTAAACTTCGCCGCGCGGGCGCTTCACTGGACTATCCGGTTGTCTTCTCCGGTGAGTTTCCAATCAAACCCCTGCCGCAAGCGCCGGTTGGCAATGATCCGAATCACCTGCCAAGGGCCGTCAATGGTACCATCTCTTATATGCCTAACCTGTTTGGCTTTATGCTGGCAGGCTTTGTCATCAAACAGCTGCTTGATAAACAGCCAGTCTGACAACAGCGTTGCAACACTAATCAGGAAGGTGAGTCATGTTTGCATGGAACAAAAAAAGGGCAACAGCCTCAGCAAGGCATATTCTCGTGGCCGACCGTGAGCAGTGTGAAGCTCTGAAAACCGAGATTGAAAATGGCGCTGATTTTGCTGAAGTGGCAAAACAGCACTCCACCTGTCCATCAGGCACAAAAGGTGGCGATCTGGGTTCTTTTCGTGAACGTCAGATGGTCAAGCCATTCAACGATGTGGTCTTCTCAGCTGAGCTGCACAAGGTACACGGTCCGGTCAAAACCCAGTTTGGCTATCACCTGATCGAAATTTCCGAACGTTCAACTGACAAAGAATCAGGCTGATCATTGCCTGCAGGGAACAACACAGCCTGAAGGCAAAACGTAAAGGTGGCATTCATCCCTGACAGCTGTGCGGTTCGCATTTCCCTGCGCCAACCAGCTCAACCGCCCACATAACCGCCGTGCATCTGTGGAAGCAGAAAACGCAATGCCTCAAAAAAGATCCAGCGGGTAACCAGATATCCTGCCGACAAGGCAAGGCAGCTATATGCCGTAACCTTCAGCTTCTCCATGGTTGTGGTGGCCGGAATGAAAAAGCGGGGCAACAGGATCATGCCGCCGATCACGCCACAACTGAACCCCTGCAGCATAAACAGAAAGTACTTCAATGAGTTGGCGTTCTCGGCCAGCTCCGGAATCGACATGAACTGGGGCATCAGCAGCTGGAAGATAATCAGAGGTGCATAGATGAACGGGTATTCTATCCATAACAGCCCGACCTTTTCCTTGCCAAACATATAGATCACACCAGCCACGACATTGGCGGAGAAGAGAAACAGCGTAACCGATATCAATTCACTATTCATGCCAGGCCCCCTATGAAATCGCTGATAAATTCAGCGACTTCATGCGGCCCATGGACGGGCCGCCAACATTGATGGCATACGCCATTGATTTTGTCTGCATAAACAAAAGCACACTTTTGTTTATTGCAAACTGATTATTGGCAAGATACCAATAATCAGCATCTCCCGAACTGCCACAGACTTTCACGATTGATAGCAAACGGGAAGCAATGCTAGCTTTGGTCTCTATTATCGGGTGGAATCTTTTTCCAGTCGGGCCAAACATGCATCAACCACGTTGAGCATGCGGTAACCAAGCTCCACCTGCTCGGCATGGTCAGACTGAATCATCAGATTGGCACACTCATGGAACTTTTCCAGCACCTGTGGATCATCCATGAGACGGTCCATATCGATTATCATTTCATGATTCCTGCTCATAACTAGAGTCTATCACACAAACAGGACAGCCGCCGCCGACTTTCCATCAGAAGCAATAATTCGCTGGCATCTAAGCTTCATCACCTTAACCGTCCGCAGCAAAATGAATGAGGCCATCGTCCGCTCTGCCAGTAAATATACGCTGGGATATCAGTGACTCTGCCAAGCTAACACAGGAGCTCTCCACCGAAGGTGGCAAAAGCGGCCGGGAATCGGTGACCGGCTTGCAGCATAAGCTGAACGCCAGCCTTTCGAATAAAATTTCACTAAAACTGAATCATAATAGTAAAGCGCCTGCTGCGACCAAAAATCCGGATATTGAAACAGCGATTACGCTGGTGGTAAATTTCTAATCCGCCCTTTATTTGACTCTGAGTTAAAGGGTTAAAAACGCGGCCTGCTTCTCAGGAGCTACCTGCAACAGCATGCGGAAAATCTGCGGCATAACAGGCGATCCATTCTACAGCAGCCTGATTATGGCTAAGCAGGCGACCGCATTGTTTCCACTGCTCCCTGCGATAACATTCGATCTGATACAACTGGGCAACCATGCGCATACGGAACGTGTGGCATTCGCTCGCGGCCGGTAGTTGCAGTCGCATCTGCTGGTGGCTGTGTCGGGTATCCATGTTCTTGTCCATGCATACATTATACCAAAAGCTGGAAAGCTGAAAACGCGCAGTTCTTGCTCCCAACGGCAGAATTCTTACGCCAGGCGGTTCTTGGCCTCTATCCAGCGCGACATGAATTCGGTACTGCGATGATGGTGATAACGCAGCATGGATCCGGTAAAATTATTCTGCCGGTGTTCGGCAAGATTTTCCCTGATCTGTTGGATGCGCTGAATCAGGGATTCGCCATTTTCAACCGCGTTAAACATATGTTGTACAATCCTGAAACCATGCTGCTGGCATTGCAGCCACGTTGTTTTGTCCTGATACAGGCTGATAGCCTGCTCACTGAAATCATCCGCTGAATCAGCGATTAAACCACTCCAGGACGTATCTGCTGTCATGCCTTCAGATCCAACAGTGGTGGTGACATTCGGGGTGCCGTTCAACATGGCATCGGCCAGCTTGGTTTTAATGCCTGCCCCAAAGCGCAGTGGTGCCAGACAGACCCTGGCAGATAACATCACCGGATTAACATCTTCTGCGCGCCCCTGAATAAAGAAACCATCGTTGGGTTTGTGCAAAGCTGCCGCTTTGGGCGGTGTATAGGCCCCGTAGATATGAAGTTCTGCCTTTGGAAGCCTGCTTCTGATACGCGGCCATATCTCCTGCTTCAACCACAAAACGGCATCCCAGTTCGGGGCATGACGGAAATTACCTATGCTTACAAAATGCTGCCGCTGCTCAAACGATGGGCTTTCTCGCTGGATTTGCTGCTCGGCAAACATAAACGGGCACAGGTGCAGGAGAGAGGCATCAATGGAGAAGCGCTTTTGTAACAAATCCATCTCATAATCCGAGACCATGATGGAGAGGTCGCAGCGCAGGATGGCAGCAATCTCCCTGAGCGCGATCTCGTTATAGAGATCGGACGTTGCCACGTCCTTCACCACCTCCCGCACAGCTCCTGCCTGCCGCTTGAATACCTGATGTCGGGCGTGGCGCAGGCAGTGCAAGTCGATGGTTTCAAGTATGCGCAGCGCGTTCGGGCATACCTTTTCTACCCGCCAGCCAAACTGCTCTTCGATTGGAAATCGATCAAAAACCACCATGTCCGGTCTGTAATCTTCCAGAAACACGTCAAAGCTGCTGTCATTGATTAGAATTTCCTGCCGCTGAATGCCAAGCTCATCCAGATCGGCCATGTGTTCCGACTCCGCTGCTGTACAGGCAAACCTCACCTGCCAGTGCTGGCGAATAAACAGCTGCATAAGCTCCATCATGCGCAAACCCGCCCCGGATGAACCCGGCTCCGGCCACACGCTACCGATCATCAGAACACGTATCATTCGCTCAGCTTAAAGAACAGTTGCCGGCAATGCACCCGATAGCTTTTACTGTGACAACACTTCACTCACCTTGGCCATGAATTCATCCGGCGTACACGGTTTACTGATAAACCCGGACAACGTGTATCCATTAGTTTCATCACAGGCCAGGCAGATCCACGCATGGTGGTAAGCCAAGGCTTTTTCGAAATCTGTCGCATTGATAATGTCTGCATGGCTCCCTGACTGCTCGAGGGCCTGTGTCGCACCGGCTACCCCCGTGATGGCCATGAAGCGATAGCGCCACTCTGTTTTATCATCGTCGGATAACACCAGCGCCCCAACGACAGGCCAATACCGCCACAAGCTTTAGGATTGAATCAATCAGAGTACTGATCAGAATGGCGTCGCATATCAGCCAGGGAGAGCCTCATGCCAACGATCACATTTCAGGGCCAGTCGTTTCAATGTGATACTGACGAACCGCTACTTGAAACCCTGAACAGGCAGGGCCTCAATCTTCCTTTCGGCTGTCGTGCAGGCATCTGTCAGGCTTGCATGCTCAAAGCAACCCATGGCATGCCATCTGAAGATGCGCAGGCAGGCCTTGAGAAGAAGCTGAAAGAGAAGGGTTATTTTCTCTCCTGCCTGTGCAAAGCCGAATCGGACATGGAAGTGGAACTTCCCGATCCCGCCGACAAATACCATTCATCCATCGTATTCGAAAAACTGTTTCTCAATGCATCTGTGATTCGCCTGCGCTGCAGCCGCCCTGACGGTTTTATCTATCAACCGGGACAATTTGTGAATCTTCTGCAGCCTGAACTTGGGCTCACACGCAGCTACTCTCTGGCCAGCACTCGCGATGACAACTTCCTTGAATTCCACATCCGTCTGATTCCTGACGGTCGCATGAGCGGCTGGATTGCCGATAAGGTTGAAAACGGTACATTTCTGTTTGTCTCGGATGCCATGGGGAACTGTTGTTACAATAAGGCTTACAGCGACTATCCTTTGTTACTGGCCGGTACAGGCACTGGTCTGGCACCACTATACGGTATAGTTCGCGATGCGATTGCTTCCGGCCATCATCAGGACATCCATCTTCTGCACGGCGGCCTCAATAGCGATGGGCTCTACTATCAGGAGCAATTACAGCAGCTCGCTCAACGGTATGACCATTTCACTTATCAACCTTGTGTATTAAACGGTGAAGCCCCTGAAGGCGGTGTTCAGGGCTCTGTCGATGACCAACTGCAACAGATACTCAAGGCTGAGCATAACTGGCGTATTTTCCTTTGTGGTGACTCTGAAATGGTCAATGCCATGCGCAAAGTGTGTTTCGCCCATGGCACCGACGATTCTGACATTCATACCGACGCGTTCGGGTAAAAGTACAACGATTACCGGGTGCGCTTTGGACTAGTCGCGCAAATTTTGAACAACACCCATGGTTCCCAATGCCTTGTTAATCTTTGCTCTTGCTGTCGTGGCGGCTGCTTTCCATCTCTATTTTTTTGCGCTGCCAGTGTGCTATCAGCTCTTCACGTGTAATGCTTTCACTCTCATCGCGATCAATGAACCTGAACTCTGCACGGCGAAACTTGAGTTTTTCATCTAAGCTGATTTGCCCATCTTTATCGCTATCCCATCGCTTCAAAATATTAACGATGAGTTTATTTTTGATGCTGCTTTTCAGCATGTCTGGCCGGTCGGCATAACGGAAATTAAACATCTCATCGCCACTGAGAATACCGTCGCCATTGGCATCGATATTGTTGAAATGAGTCATGGCCGCTCGTTCGAACTCGGCAGCATCAATGGTCTTACTATGATCGGCGTCCAGCGTGGCCAGTTGTTGGTCTGCTATTTCTTCCGGGTTATAGGTTGGCAGTGCTACTGCATACCCGGGCATTGCGAGGCATAGACCTGCAGCAATAAATATCGTCTTTTTCATTACACTTCCTTTCTGCAAACGCTGTTTCTCATGCAGCTGATGAAACCTGATGGCTGCAACAATAACGCATGCAACTCGGCTTTCACACAAAAGAAACCTGCCTAGATTGTGACCGGATCATAGCGCCGACAGCTTATTAGTAAATTGATATGTAATAATTAACCTGTAATGCTTTGGAACGTAACAGCGCTATATCAAATCAGCACGATGTCATAAGGCAGGGGTAATATATATAAGCCCAGGCCAATTGCTGCATATAACAGCAGGTATGATAACCAGGAGGAGCGGCTGAAAAAACTCAGGGCAGAGCCAAAAGATTTTTTCATGGAAACACCGATAAAGTTCACGCTGTACAGCTCATCCAGCAGCAGATGCAAAATATAACCGCCTGAGACAAATGCTGCCGACAACCAGGCCAGATTTAATGACAAGCTTAACAAATAAAATGCAAGCGCGAAGGTGCTCAAGCCAAACAGCAAAGCCGCCGGGACCGAGTGGAAAAGGCCGCGATGTTCAGTCACTCTGGCAAACAATGTATACACGATATATCGGACAGACAGGGCACTCATCAATGCCAGCGCCAACAGATAGAACAGGTTCATCTGACCCTGAAAAATCAAGATGGCTGAAATGGCCACCGCAAAGCTAAGAATATTAAACACCAGACGGGTGGGTATGGAGTGATCCGAATCGATATCGGGCAGAATGCCAGCCAATATACCCAAAGCGAACAATGCCAATGCCTGAGGCTGGTTGATCAGGCCTGTCTCGATACATACAGCACTTGCAGTCAGTGAGCCTGCAGCAGCAACTGCTATATGAGTTTGAAAGCTGGCCATATTACCTCCGGGGTGAAGGTCTATTATTCGGAATAAGTCTTCTGGGTGCCGTGAGCTGGCTCACGGCTCTCACCAGCTGAAACCACGCGGGTTATCAGCTAACCTAAACTTCCGTTCGTTCCGGTTCTTGCTCAGGCATAAATGGCTTGAGCAGATCCTCCAGCCACTGCTCCAGCTTCTCCATGCCTTTGCGAACATCATCAAAATCCTTGTCAGAAAGCACGCCATCTTTATTGTGGTCCATTGAGTCAAAAGCCGTGCGAGCAGATGATTCCAGTCGCTTCATCACCTCCTCAAAGGTCACCTGACCGTCACCATTGGCATCAAAGTCTTGTGAATTACTCTCACCGGCCATAGCAGGCGTCGCAGTAAAGAGCAGAGCAAGACACAGTGCTGCAAGTATGGTTTTCAATGATTTCGAGCTATACGTTGCAAACATGACATACCTCCGAATCGCTGCAGCTAAATTATGGCAATAAAAATTATTTTGCATAGACCGGGTTACAGCATACACAGCGTGCCAATTCCCCGGTGCCTGTGCGCCATAACAAATCTATGGCCCACTTGTCACAATCATTGCTGCAAACAGTGCCAGCGTGAAGCCTAAAACTGCCCCCAATGGTGGAGCCCAGTGATGCTTCATCCGCGATTGCGGAGCAATATCCTGAAAGATCAGATACAGGATTCCACCAGATGCAAACATCATAAGCCCGCCCAGTACGGCAAAATGATCTGACAAAAAAAAGAACCCTGTCAACGCCAGTATCGGCCCCAAAGGCCCCAGCGCCAGCATCAATGTTAATACCCGTTTCGGAGTATGATGGCCCATCCCCCTCAGTTCCCGGTACGTATTGAACCCTTCCGGCAGATTCTGTAAGCCAATAAAGAGCGCCAGAAGTGGTGCCATTGATGAGCCTGCAGCCATCATCCCTCCCAAGGCTATCGATTCCGGCAAATAGTCCAGTAACATACCCGAAAGCTGTGGCGCTTCACGCCGACGCAGTGCCAGGGCACGCTCCAGCATAAAAAATGTCAGGCCACCGCCAAGCAGAACAGGAATCGCCACCATTGAATGGTGCATATAGCTGATGCCCTCGGGAATCAGCACCAGTGCCACAGCACCAATCAGAATGCCCCCGCCCAACGCAATCACAAAATGACGCAGCTCCTTTTCAAGCCAGTCAGAATGAATATGTTCCCTACTGGCGATAAACCCTCCAACCGGGATGCAAAGCCCTGCAGCTGCACTCATCCAAACAATATTGAACCACTCCATCATTTTTTCGCCTTTGCCACGATCATTGAGCTTGCTGATTCCAGGCCGTTCAGCTTCCGTATCGCCAGCGGCAACTGCTGCTCACTGAAAACCGCAATGCCATGGCGCTGTAACAGACTTGTCGTCACACCCATACCATCGACTTTCTGTTTATTGAAGCTGCCGTCATTCACCCTGTTTACGCCGCAAGAAGGGCTGCCCTCTTTGAGTATGGCGACTTTTATACCGTGCCTGATGCAGAGAGCCAGTGCCTTTTCAGCACCTTCGACAAATGCATCGGTCACATCGCTTCCATTTTCCGTTTGCACGCGGTTTTCACCACGCAAAACAGCATCGGCATCGCCATCAATGATTTCAGCCGCAGGGCGGGGGATCGGCAGGCCGCCTGCCACTTCAGGACAGAGCATTATGATTCGCCCTTCTCGCTGCCATTGCTTCAGCAGGCCACCCTGACGACAATCACCGCCGTCATAACGAACCTTCTCCCCAAGCAGGCAGGCACTGACCAGAATCTTCTGCATGCAGTGACACTAAACCCACAATGCCAGCTCGCAAAGGGCGGTTGAATGCAACAGATAGGTTTTTTTCTGCTCTATGGCAAGATCCTGAATAGAAGTCAGAAATTCCGCTGGCTGCTCAGGCGGTTTACCTCTACCACTGAAGTAACCCCACATATGCTGCAGGGCATTCAACAGATGGCCGGGTTGCGGCGGCCGGGATATAGCCTGAATCAGCAGCAAGGCCAACCCGTCAAAATCGTCCCGGTAACAGCCATGTGCCACTTGCGAACCCAGCTCGCGGTATAGATTCGGGTCATGCGCCATCACTGAATACTTATGCTGCGCCCATAGTTGCTGGCAGTTTTTCGGCAACGGAATACGACCACTACGATCATCATCAGCATACTTCGCCGCCAACAGACGAAACTGTGTGCCCGGTGGATCGATAAAGCGCTCAGGCCGGAGGCATTCAGCCGGTACCTCCGGCAACTGAGAGTGGTGATTGTATCCTCGCAGTGTCATCTCGCAGAGCAGTGATTGGTGGCGACTGCACAGCGCATCGACACAACCCACCCAGCGCAGTGTTTCCGGATGGCTTGCATATCCTTTTTTACCCAGGGTAAGAATATTGTAAAGCCCGTGCAGCTCACGATGTTCTCCGAGCAGTTGCTGGCGGGCCAAGTAACCCGGATCGATATCCCAAATACGCATGCGACCAGCGTAGGCATACCCGCCACAAATGAAAACAGTTTTCAGCAGCCGCTCAATCGCTACCGCAACCTAGCTGTTTGGTGCACTGACTGGATTTGACATCTGTTTTTTCAGGTTGTCCGGCATTTCCAATGTTTCCATATCCCAGCCTTCCATCTCCAGCACTGCGGTCAGGCAACCTTCCATGGTCGCATGGACAATTCTGACATCCTCTGAGATGCGTTGGTGAACGGCCTCATCGGTCCCGGTCAAATTGAGGCATCGTTGCTGATAGACTTCCACCCTGCGTAACTCCCGCATGACCGAAGCCACCTGCGCAGGGCAGGCGCACTGATACACCATAGCCTGATCAACAATACGCAACAACTGTTCATCACTGTAGCGTTTATCCATCTCCTGCCTCCTGTTCGTTCAATAAACGAATGGTATCAGCCAGGGCGGGAAGAGCGATTCTGGCCCCCAGTAGGGTACAGGTCAGTGCTCCTGCCGCAGAAGCAAAACGCAGCAGTTCATCCCACGCCATCTTCCTTGCCAGCCCCAGTGCAAATGCACCATGAAAGGCATCGCCAGCACCGGTCGAATCTACCGCATGAACTGCAAAGGCATTCATCTCACCCTTTCTTCCACCTGCTGCCCAGACCAGGCCGCATTCACCTTGTGTAATCACCACATTTTCCGAAATGACAAGCAGTTCATCCAGCGCTCTTCCCATATCCTCTGTTTGACACCACTGGCGCGCGAACTTTTCAGAAGCCACGAGATAATCAACCAGACCTGCAAGTGCTTCGCTACCCTGATGCAAGGAACCCGCATCCAGTATGGTCGGGATGCCCCGTTCAGCAGCCCAGTGACAGAGTCGAACAGAGAGTTGCGGTTCATGGCCATCAAACAGTATTACTTTGGGCAGTGAAGGCATGACAACTGCATCCGCATCCAGCCACGGCGTATCACCTTTGAAGTTGACCAGAGCACGCCTTCCATCCGGTTTGGCAAGGATCTGAGAAACCGGTGAAGGGTAAGGGCCGCGCTGAACCAACGTAACATCTACACCTTCAGCCGATAACTCCGCCATATGCAGATCTCCGAACAGGTCGTTACCCAGATATCCGCAAAAGGCTGCGTTGCCACCAAGGCGCGCTATGCACACCGCAGCATTGGCTGCGGGACCACCACCGGCAAGGTTCATGGCATCAGCAAATACTTTCTCATCCGGATCCGGATGCTTTTCTATTGCCATGGAAATATCGTAGGAGGCATGGCCGACACAGAGCAAATCAAACATGGGGACAGGTTAACGAAGTCATCCCGATTTGTTCAGTGGCATACAACAAAAAAGGGGAAGCAACCTGAGTTGTTTCCCCTTTTGTGAATCATTGTTGTTGAATCTGTTTATTCAGCGCCTGGCAGACCATCAGCCGGTGCAGGTGCTTCACTCTTCAGCTTGGATGGATCAAAACCACCCTGTGCAGGCTGAGAGTCAACTGGCTGCTCAAACGGAATGTCGTCCACAATCGTGCGTTCAACTACAGAACCAGTCTGCTGCTGGGAAAAGAAGGCCAGCGTCAGGCTGGTCATCATGAATGCTGCAGCCAGACCACCGGTCATTTTACCCAGGAAAGATCCTGAACCGCGGCTACCGAACAGTGTCTGCGCACCACCGCCACCAAAAGAAGCACCGATATCAGCACCCTGTCCGCGCTGAACCAGCACCGTGCCAATCAGCATCAGTGCAATAATTACATGAATAATAATCAGAACTGTTGTCATTAACGTGTTACTCCTTAGCTCGCGGCTTTCGCTGCGGCTTTCACAATATCCATAAACGAGTCTGCTTTCAGGCTCGCTCCGCCGACCAGCGCGCCTTCAACACCTGGGCAACCCATCAACTCTTCAGCATTACCCGGATTCACACTACCACCGTAAAGTACACGGCAATCGTGCCCCAGACGAATAAGCTCTTCATGCACGAATGCATGCGTATCTGTTACCTGTTCTACTGATGCAGTACGACCAGTGCCAATCGCCCAAACAGGCTCGTAGGCTACAGTCAGTGGTGCATCTTTCGGTGCACCTTTCAACACGGCCAATTGCTCGGCCAGCACAACATTGGTCACTCCCTGCTCGCGCTGTTCCAGCGTTTCGCCGATGCAAAGAATCGGCTCAAGCCCGTGCAGCCATGCTGTATTCATCTTTGAACGAATCTGGGCATTGCTTTCGCCAATAATGCTACGACGCTCGGAATGGCCAAGAATCACATAGTGGCAGCCCGCATCACGCAGCATCATCGGACAAATCGAACCGGTAAAAGCGCCCTTGTCTTCGTAGTATACATTCTGTGCACCGAGTGCCACGCCCATTGCAGCCAGACGATCCGCCATGGAATGTAACAATGTGAACGGAGGCATCAGTGCAATTTCCACCTGTTCGGGAGCCGGATTACCACCAAAGGCATCCATGAAATCGTTGGCTTCCTGCAGCAGGCCATTCATTTTCCAGTTACCCGCAATCAATAGGCGTTTATCGTTGCTCATGTCTGACCTCCGAAGAATTTCAACCTTGACGGCTCGAAAAGGGACGCGGATTCTAGAAAGAATGCCTTATAAGGCAAGGGAAATCAGAGGCTCCCGGCTCAAAATGATTTGGACGCGGTTTTTTCCATTTAAACATAAGCACCTCAAACAGACCTCACTCCCTTCTCTCGCAACAAAACCGTAGATGTATCAATGTTTATTAAATTATCTATGTCAGCCATTCATCTCTGTTTCATTTTTCCCCAATAAGCTGCGCCGCGCTCCGATTCCGGGGTTAAACAGCCAACGGGCTAAAGGGGAAATAATGTTCAAAGCACGTCATCTGTTAAGCCACCATCTGTTATCGATCTTAACCATCATGCTCGTCGGAGCATCTCCAGCAACGGCTGAAGTATGGACACTGGAAAAAAGTACACAGCGCGCGCTCGACGGCTCACCGGAGCAGCAGGAAGCACTTGCGGGGATAGCAGTTCGTAAAAGTGAACTTCAACAGGCAGGTGCCTGGCCCAACCCCACGGTCAGCCTGCGCGGCCAGAACAGACTGGGCATTGATGATGGTGCCGGTGGCTATAACCTCGACCAGATAACAATCAGCCAGCCTCTGCCAGTCTGGCGACTCCAACAGCAACAGAATGTTGCAAAAAGCCAGTTATCTGCCGAAAAAGCATCCGCCGATCAGTCACTGTTGAATGTGCACAGTGATATTGCACGCCTCTATTATGCGCTCCAGTTTAATCATGAAAAACTGCTACTTGCCGAGCAACGACAGGATTTCACCGATACCATCGTTGATTCCCATTCGAAACAACGTAGCCAGGTCGTGCGCTATATCAATCCGCTGGATCGCCATCGTATCGAACTACTGGATGAAACCGCCCATCGAGGAGTGCTCACTGCCCGTGCAGCCTATACTGAAACACTGCAGCTGTTCCGCCTTCGCCTGCAATTGGATGAGCAGGAGGAGATACAGTTGCCGGCTATGCTGGCAGCTACCGCCCCACTGACTCTGAATACCTTAAAACTACGATTTGATGAGTCATCAGCTTCAATGAATCAGATGCAGTATCAGGTGGAAGCAGGACAGGCTAATATAGCACTTGAACGAGCCAGAAGGTTCAATGACCCGGAGCTAAGTCTGATCCATGAGCGCGACAT
Source organism: Mariprofundus sp. (assembly GCA_021772835.1). GTDB lineage: Bacteria > Pseudomonadota > Zetaproteobacteria > Mariprofundales > Mariprofundaceae > Mariprofundus. The sequence continues at coordinate 4,418 of JAJFLE010000014.1, read as the reverse complement.
TCTGGCCGGTCGACGACAGAATTTTCAGGGCATCATGCTCAGCATGTCCGTTCCACTCTGGGATCGTAACGAAGGTAATATCGCCAGAGCTGAAGCCGAAACCATGAGGCGTGAATCACGTCTGCAGATCACTCGCCGCAATAACCTGGCACAACTGGAACAGAATCACCTGCAGCTGACACATCTGCTGGAGCAGGCCCGCACATTTCAAAAACAGATGATCGAACCTGCCCAACACCTGCTCAAGCTCACTCGCAAGAGTTATACTGTAGGTGAAGTAAACAGCCTTAATTTGATTGATGCTTACAACGCTTATTTCGATGCCCTGAACAGCAACCTGAACCTGATATACAGATCTAATCTGGCGGCTACCGAGCTGTATCAGTCGATTGGTGACCCTTCTATTTATGCAGTACAGCCCGAGGTTCAGCAATGATTGCAGCATTAATTCGTTCTTCTCTCATCCAGCGATTGATGCTCACTCTCATGGTGCTGGTATTAACTGCCGCCGGTATCACAGCCTTCCAGAAGCTTCCTATCGACGCCTTCCCTGATGTCTCATCACCTCAGGTGATGATCATTGTCAAAGCACCGGGCATGGCACCCGAAGAGGTAGAGAGTCGTATCACCTTCCCGATTGAGATGGAGATGCAGGGGCTTGCAAAACAGACCGTGATGCGCTCCACAACCAAGAACGCCCTGGCCAGTATTATTATTGACTTTGAAGAGGGCACGGACATCTACTGGGCGCGCCAACAGGTCTCGGAACGACTGGCTCAGGTATGGCTGGCTCTGCCTGCAGGCGTAGAGGGTGGTCTGGCACCCATCACCACTCCGCTGGGTGAGATCTTCATGTACCGCATTCACGGCGAAGGTTACAGCAACAGCGAACTGCGCAGCCTGCAGGACTGGCTGATTCGACCACGCTTGAGAACCGTTGAAGGCATTGCAGATATCAATTCACTGGGTGGAGAGGTTCGCTCCTATCATGTCATTCCCGACCCGGATAAACTGGTACGTTATGGCCTGGGTCTGAATGAACTGCAGACAGCCCTGTCAGAGAACAACCGCAATGCCGGGGGCAACCGGATCACTATGGATTCCGGTATTTACTATGTACGCAGCATTGGACAGATCAACAGTATCGATGACATCAAAAACATCACGGTCGCCAGTCGCCAGGGCAGGCCGATTCATATCAGTGATATCGCAACCGTAAAAATCGGTGCTTTGACCCGCTATGGTGCCGTAACCGCAGATGGAGAAGGTGAAGTTGTTACCGGACTTGCACTGCTATCGCGTGATGCCAACAGCCGCACCGCAATAGTCGGGCTGAAACATGCGCTGGAGGAGCTCAAGTCAACCCTGCCGGAAGGCGTGAGCATCACCTCGTTTTACGACCGCAGTGAGCTGGTCTCCGCATCGGTCTGGACTGTTCAGAAAGCACTGGGTGAAGCCGTTGTATTGGTGCTGATTGTACTGATTATTATGCTGGGAGACCTGCGCAGTGCGCTCACTGTCGCCCTGATTCTGCCTCTTTCAGTCCTGTTCACCTTCACCCTGATGTATCTCTTTGGCATCAGTGCCAACCTGATGTCACTCGGAGGCTTGGCGATTGCCATCGGTATTCTGGTCGATGCCGCAGTCGTGGTGGTGGAAAATATCCACTCACGCCTCTCCCAAGGCTCTAACAAAGTTGATAAATTGCATACGATCTACCGTGCCACCATGGAGGTCGCTACGCCGGTTATCGCCGGTATTACCATTATTATCATCGTATTCCTGCCGCTGCTCAGCCTTACCGGCCTGGAAGGTAAAATGTTCAAGCCACTTGCCATCACCATCTCATTTGCCCTGATAGGCTCACTCATCCTCTCACTCACTGTGATTCCTGTACTGGCCAGTTTCTTTATGAAGCAGCATAGCGGTGAGAAAAGCGATCATGAACAGGATGGCTGGCTGGTAGGCCTGCTCAAGCGCATCTACCGCCCCCTGGTAGAACTGGCACTGCGCTACCGATTTGCAGCACTCACTGTTGCTCTGGCTGGTCTTGTTGGAGCAGGCATACTGTTCCCCAAAATCGGCAAGGAGTTCATGCCGGTTATGGATGAAGGCACTACCGTCATCATCGTAGAAAAGGACTCGAACATCTCACTGGAAGACTCCCTTGCCATGGATGGCCCGATTCAGAAAGCACTGATGGAAGTCGCAGAAGTGACCGGCGTTGTATCACGTACCGGGGCAGATGAGCTGCGCATGGATCCAATGGGCCTCTACCAGACAGACAACTTCCTGATCACCATTCCACGCGAAGAGTGGACTCGCCCCCTGAGTGAATTTCAGGATGAATTGCGTCAGAAACTGGAGCAATTTGAGGGCATCGACTTTGCCTTCACCCAGCCTATCGACATGCGGGTTTCCGAAATGCTGACAGGCGTCAGGGCTGCCATGGCAATCAAGCTTTACGGCAGTGACATCGACAAACTTGAAGCGTTTTCAGCACAGATCGAAATCAGCCTGACCGCCATACCCGGTGCCGTAGACATTTTCCGCAGCAGACTCACCGGTCAGAATTACCTGCAGATCGACATGAAATCGTCTGTCATGGCACGTTACGGTATCAATGCTGAAGATATCAACAGAGCCATTGAAACTGCTGTTGCAGGTCAGGTCGTTACTGAAGTCATTGAAGGTAATCGCCGTGCCAGTGTCCTGCTTCGATTCCCTGAGGCATCTCGCAACGCACCAAAAGCCATTGGTAATCTGCTGATTCAAACACCGGGCATGGTAAAAGTTCCGCTGCGCCTGCTCGCTGATATTCACACCATCGACGGGCCTGTTGAGATTTCCCGTCAATCAGCACAACGTCAGGTGGTCATTCAGGCAAATGTGCATGGGCGTGATGTGGTCGGCTTCGTCAATGAAGTGCAGGCAGCCATCGCCCGAGATGTGAAACTGCCCGCCGGATACTTTGTCACCTATGGCGGTCAGTTTGAAAACCAGCAGCGTGCCGCTGCACGCCTTGCACTGGTGGTTCCGATTTCCATCGTGCTGATTTTTCTCATGCTTTTCCTCACCTTTAGATCCATGCGACAGGCTGGTCTGATATTGCTGAATATCCCCTTCGCCATGATTGGCGGCGTGGTCAGCCTCTATCTTTCAGGGCTCTATCTGTCAGTACCAGCCTCAGTCGGTTTCATTACCCTGTTTGGAGTCGCCGTACTCAACGGCGTGGTGATGATCAGCTACTTCAATCAGCTGCGTGAATCAGGTTACAGTGTAGCCGATGCGGTACGGCTCGGTGCCGAACGACGCCTGCGCCCGGTATTAATGACCGCGATGATTGCCAGCCTCGGCCTGCTGCCGTTGCTCACAGCCACCGGCATCGGTTCCGAACTGCAGCAACCGCTTGCCGTGGTCATTATCGGCGGACTTGTGACATCCACCCTGCTTACACTGATCCTGCTTCCCATGCTGTATGACTGGATCGAAGGCGGTGCCGAGCGCAAACGACAATCGGAGGTTCAGGCATGAAAAACCTTGTACTCGTAGTACATGCCAATATGCAGAATGATCTGGCTGACCAGTTACGCACGATCAAGTGCGTCAAAGATTTCACCTTTAGTGAAGTACAGGGCCATGGTTCCAGGGATGCAAAAGACTCGTTCCTCTCCATGCGCGACAGAGTGGTCGGATACTCTCCGCACATCAGGGTCGAGATCATGCTGGAGGATGAGCACATCTCCGCAGTACTGGAACAGCTTCGTAGCGTTGTGAACCACGCGCGTGATCAGGGCATCTACTGGGTTACACCCGTTGAGCAATCAGGCCTGCTCTAAAACAGAGCTGCAGGATGCTCGTGACACTCGCCCGTGAGCCCGCTATACGGTAAAGCTTATGCCAGGGCGCTTTGATCGGTTAGCCTTGGCACATGAACGATCATGCCAAAAAATCACTCGGGCAGCATTTTCTGCGCGACCACAATGCTATTCGACGTATCGCGACCGCCGTTCCCGAAGGTGCCATAAGCATTGAAATTGGCCCCGGACCAGGCGCCATTACCGAATCCCTGCTTGCCCGTGTAGGAAAACTCTGTGTCATTGAAATGGATGACCGATTTGCCAGCCACTGGCAAAGCATTGCGCAGGAAAACCCTGTGCTTTCCGTTGTTCACGGTGATGTGATGAAGGTGCTCAGTGATACGGTTGCATCCGTAAATCCGAATTGGATTGCAGGCAATCTGCCCTACAACCTCAGCGGACCACTCACCGCCAAACTTGCCGGTTTTCAACTCTCCGGCGGCATGGTGCTGATGTATCAGCGTGAAGTAGCTGACCGCATTGCTGCCGGTCCCGGCAGTAAAACCTATGGTGGCCTCTCCGTACTGGTACGTCACCATTATGATGTGAAGCGTCTGC
>JAJFLE010000013.1 GCA_021772835.1 Mariprofundus sp. | reverse complement strand
TGTTTGCGCAGCCAGACCAAAACGGTGCTGCGACCCTGGATGCCATAGCGAGCCTGGGCTTGTTTATAGGTTAATTCGCCTTGTTCTATCTGTTCGACGACGCTCAATTTAAAGCCCAATGTATAATCACGCTGACTGCGCTTTGCTGTATCTACCTTGTCCATAATAAGTCCTTTTTATGTCAACTTATTTCAGGACGGGACATGGAAAAGAAAAAGGGCCCCGGCAAAACCGGGGCCCTTTTGTGTGAACTTTGTCCGGAGGAACTAGGGAGGGGGGAGGGTGTCGCCTCCGGACAGGTCAAACATTAGCGGCCTCCAGTTAGAATCCGATGAATTGCAAGTTAAGTTATATTAATACTCGATAATATACTGATGCCTTATTTGACAGCGGATAGTCACTTTGTATTTACGTCTGGCATAACATCATATATCTCTGCCCACAGTGAACCAAAGGCCATGGAGGCCGGGGAAAAATGGGATATCAGCGGAAGCGGCTGTCGCTGTTCTGCCATCTGCTCGACAGCTGTGGCATAGGGAATATAGGTATCGAGCATCTGTTTACCTATGCGATGGCGCTGCTCAAGAATGTGCGAATGCAATCCTCTGCGGCGATCAACCATGTTGAGGAAGGAACGGATACGCAGTTTGCCGATGTTGTGCTGATTCTTGAAATCAATGACTTGTTTGAGCATGCGCAATGAAAGGATAGAGGGTAATGTCGGAACGATCAGCATATTGGCGGCACGGAAAACGGCCTCAGAGAGCAGTGTGAATCCGGGAGGGCAATCAAGAATCACGATGTCGTAGTCGGTCGCCAGGGGTTTAAGAATCTCTGCCAGCCGCTGCTGAGGTTTCTTCATATCGGCCAGCATCAGTTCGGCATGGCGCATGGAAAAATCCGAAGGGAGAAGATCGAGATTGGAATATACTGTCGTCTGGATGGCCTTGGCCACGGGGCTCTTGCCGCGCAATAGTTTGTCGGCACGTTTTCCCGCTTCGACTTGCAGGCAGTAACCCGAGGCACCTTGCGGATCGAGATCCCACAATAATACTCTATCCTGCTGGCGTGAGGCCAGCCATGCCAGATTCACGGCTGTCGTGGTTTTGCCAACGCCACCCTTGATATTGTAAACAGCCAAAATCTTCAACGGTTTCTCCTAATGGTGAGGGATGATTGTCCGGATTACAGGTCGGGGATTATCCCCGTATCTGCTTGGCTGAGCATACCATAGAATGCAGTCGTTACTTCTTTTTGCCTTTTTTCTTGTTTGATCCGCTTGCCTTTTTCGAGGATTTTCCTTTTCCTGCAGCTTTAGTGGCCTCTTTGTTAGCCTTTAAAGCAGCTTTCTTTGCAGCGTTGGCCGCCTTTTCAGTTTCTTTCGCAGCCTTCTTCGCGGCTGTTTTCAAGGCTTTGTCGGCTTTGGCTGCATCCTTCTCCGCCTGTTTAGCGGCCCTGGCTGCCAGCTTATCGCCATCTTTGAGGGTATCGGCTGCAGCCAATACAGATGCTGCGCGCATCTCTCCGAAACCGGGTACGCGACAGAGTTTTTTCATGCCGCCTTTGCGTAGCGTTTTGACCGAATCAATGCCGTGATCTGCCAGCAGTGTTGCCGTGCTTTCGCCGATTCCGGGAATATCTGTAATCGAATGTTTCATTATGTTCTCCCTGGCGATGCTTGAGTCCATAAGTAAGGTTGAACGCCGTATCACCTAATATGCTACTTAAAGCTAAGGTACTCAAGTGACACGCGACAATGGCAGTGTTACGAATGATGATTTCATGGCTGGCTTATTTCATCGGGTTATTTTCGCTCAAAGCGATGCGCCTTACCAGCTGATGGTGACCTTGCGTTTGCCCCATTTGCGGGCGGCTTTGACGTCACGCCCCATATAGATATCGATCTTGCGACTCCAGCGTTTGCCCATTTTATCTTTGACCAGATACGTACCGGGCAGGCCTTTGATTTTTACCCTGGTATTGTGTTTGAGGCCCATGCGAATCAGGTCGCGGGAAACGGCGATCACTTTCATGCCGGGTTTGAGACGATCACCCCAGGCACCAATCGATGGGTTGCCCTGAGTTTGTGAGCGCACTGAATTATATGCGGAAGCAGTAACGATCAGCGAATGCTCTCCGGCTTCACTATCTTGAATGATATGGTGGTTGCAGCTACCGATCAGCAGCAGGCCAATCACGGCAAGCAGCAGTTGTTTGGGGCGTTTGAGCTTCATGGGCTTAATATTAACACTTTTTCTATTTTAAGACTGTGATATTGCTCAACAATCTCTTCGATGGATTTGATGCCATCGACTGCACTACCCGCGATCAACTGCATTGCCAGCGCTCTACCCTTGTGGATGCAATGGCAAGAGATGCTGATCATCTGACCGCTGTGGGGATGATGAAACTTCAAGCTGCTCGACTGCACTCCAGAGCTCCTTGCCTGACCAGTTGCCACCCTCAGGACTGTAAAGCGAGGCTTGAAGGGATTGCGTTGCCTGTTGGAAGGCAGCATCGCCTCTGGCAAGCTTACCAATCTCGGGTGCGACGGAAAAATAACTGCGAAGTGAGGCTTCGGCTTCTTTTGCCCGGTTGTGAAGACAAACATCTTTCAATTCCTTCAATAAAACCTTTCTGGAGATGGGCTTGTCATGTTGGAGTGCTTCATCAGCTGTTGTTCCACCTTTTTGTTTTGACCACCACCATGCGGCTGAAGTCAATAGCCATGCCGCAGCAAAGATGATCGTCAGCCAGAGCCAAAGGGGGGAATTGGTGGATTCAGTGACATTGGAGGCAGGTGTTTCCAACGTTTTATTGTCGATCTGTTTTGCCTGACTGCTTTGCAACTGCGCGGCTTGGGAAGCGGCTGCTTTAACTTGCACGGTGCGTGCGGCAATGCGGGCCAGCTCCAGTCGGTGCTCAATAACATTCCACCAGGGGATGGTGATCTCAGGCAGGGTATAACTGCCTGCTCTGGTAGGCATGATCGCAACCTTTAATTCGCGTGTGCCGGTCACACCCTCACTACGCTGTTGGTCACTCAAGGCCGGTTGATCGGGGTATTGTTTCAATCCACCGGGCAGCGGCATCTTAAAATCGGGGATCTGGGCGGCAGTCAGGCCTGTGACCTGCAGTTTGACGGTGCGGGTCACCGCTTCCCCGGCAACCAACGTTTCATCAGGCCAGCTTTCCACCAGCTCAACACCCTTGGCTGGCAGCCATGCGGTACGGGCAGGAAACGCAGCAGCTTTGGGGTATACTTCAACGACAATCTCTCTGGAGTGCAACCGGCGCATGGGGCCGAAATAACCACTCTGTGCTATCTGTGCCTGGAATGTAAGTGGCGGTATGGTCAGCTGACCACTCTGTTGAGGGAAGATGGCATAACTGCGCTCAATGACGATGTAAGCGCGTCCCTGATGCTGCTTGTTGAAACTCTTATCCTCGCCCAGCTTCTGAATGATGGCATTCTCAACCTTCGGTTCGGTCAGGCTTGCCTGAGAAATATCCACGGCTCTGTACAGGCGTACCGTGTAAATCAGCTCTGCCTGCACATAGAGATCAGTTGCGGGCTCTATTGCCACTTCGAGGAAGATATCTTCCTGATTGCTCGAGTCCTGCTGTGAGACCGGTTTTACAATCACAGCGATTTCCCGGCTTTGATCATTGCCAAAGTGGATGGAGGGAAGCAGCAGTGTGCCTTCACGTTTGGCCATCAGCACCACAGTCCATATGCTTTTGCGGCTCATGCTGCCGTTGATGATCTGCATATTATTGCTTTGTGAACGATTCAGGATGTTAAAATCCTGCTGCAGGGGAGAAAAATCAGGTTCGTCATCGACTGAACCATAGACTTCAAACGTGGCTGTGAACGATTCATTGATGACGATTGGATTGCGATCGAGCGAAACCTGCACGGCCATACTCACCTGTGCGAATGAGAGTGCGCTGATGATGGATAGAGACATGACTATCAGAATTCGAGCTACCATGCTTTCTCCTCCTCCTGTGTGCTGCGTTGTTGATACTGATATTTGAACTTGCGTCGTAGCAGGCCCCCCGGATCATCCGGTACGCGTCGCAGCCACGCCTCATTGGCCTGCTGCGCCTCCTGTAGCTGTTGTTGCTCAGGACTGATCTGCCGGGACTGACTCTGTTTCTCTTTGTCCTCAGTGCTCTGTTCGCTTTGCTGAGCTTGTACTTCTTCGCTCTGTGATTTGCCGCTGGCCTGAGGCTCTGAGCGTTGTTGCTCATCTTCTGACGCTTCACCCCGGTTTTCAGAAGGCTGTTCTGACTGCTGAGACTGATCCTGCTGATCGCCATCTGCCTGTTGTTGAGGATTCTGCTGCCCTGCTGAATGTTCACCGGACGGTTTGGCTTCGTCCGGTTGCTGATCCTGCTGCTTGCCATCGCCCTGATCTTTATTGTCTGACTGCTCTTTTTTCATGGCCTCTTCGACCAGCTTGCGATTAAACAGGGCATCTTCATGTTTGGGTGACAGTTTCAGCGCCGCATCATAAGCGGCAAGCGCTTCAGGCAGTTTGCCGACTTTGGCCAACGCATTGCCCTTGTTGTAGAGGGCATCCGCTGTGTTAATACCCTCCAGTGTTTCAATACTCTTCTGATAGTCACCGGCCCTGTAGTGGGAGGTGGCTTTCCACTCGCTACTTTCAAACTGCGACGATGCCTGCTCATAGGCTTTTGCATCAAAGCTGTGGCTGGCCTGCTGATCCGGTGTCTGCCACAGATCTTTCCACTCCCATGCTTCGGCAGGTGAGATGTTTAGCATGGCCAACAAAGGCAGAGATAACAGCCAGCCTCGCCGGAAACAGAGGGCTGCCAGCGGCAGTACCAGCAGCAGTAACCACGGCCCTTCCTCCTGCCAGCGGTCGGTTTTTATCCGCTGCTCTGTTGATTCAGATTGTACAGATGGCCGTGCATCAAGGCCTGCCAGCAGGAACTGAATATCGTGATTGTCTGTTGTGATGGTGGCAAATTTACTCCGATGTTGCACCGCCCAGCGCTGCATGGCCTGAACATCGAGTTTGGGGATGACGATATTGCCGCTTTGATCTTTTACAAAGCCGCCCGTGCTCATAGGCATCGGTGCTCCGGCATCTGTGCCGATAGCCAGCAGCGCGATCTCATGTCCGTTTTCCAACAGTTCTGTGAGTTGCTCATCCAGAGCTGCAGATGGCTCCATATCATCGGAGATCAATAACAACCGACCGTCGACAGCCCCTGCTTTTTTGAATATCTCGATGGCATGTTTGACTGCCCGGTCAGGTCGACTTCCCTGACCCGGCATCATCGAGCTGTCGAGCGACTCAACCAGTGACAAAATCGTGGACGCATCATCGGTGAGCGGGCAGACAACAAAGGCATAGGCTGCATAAACGATCAATGCGGTCTGCCCTTCACGGCGGTCGCTGAGGATGTCGGCGATCTTGTGGCGGGCGCGAGCCAGACGGGAGGGTTTGATGTCGGTTGCATCCATCGAGCGGGAGAGATCCAGCGCAATGATCAGTGCCGATTCGGCCTCAAACAGCGGCTGTGGCAGCTGCTTCCAGACCGGGCCTGCCAGCGCAATGATGGAAAGAGACACCGCCACGGCACTGACCCATAACAGGTTATGGCTTGACCGTGTTTGGCCATCGGTGAGCAGATAAGGTAGCAGTGCCGGGTCACAAACTGCTGACCAGCTTCGGTTTGTCTGTTTTAAACGCCAAATCATCCAGAACAGGGCTGCTGCGGGAAGCAGTGTCAGCAGCCACATTGGACGCAGGAAATGCAGTGATGTAATGATTTCAGTCATGCCAAATGCCCCCGGAGGCGTAACAGCGTCATCATACAGGCGATCAACATAGCTGCCGCCAACGGCCAGAAGAAGAGGCTCTGCTGTGGCCGGAACTGGCGGCTGTCACGCTCGACCGGTTCCAGTTCATCAAGCATGGCATAGATCTGTTCCAGCTGAGCACTGTCTCGTGCCCGGAAATAACGACCACCGGTTGTTTCAGCAATGGCCGTTAATGTCTTCTCATCCAGATCGGCAGAGGGATTCACACGCTGTGCGCCAAAAAGTGACTGAACTATCATCTCGTCAGCACCGATACCAACGGTGTAAATCTTCACCCCTTGCCCGGCTGCCAGCTCAGCGGCCTTGATCGGTTGCACTTCACCGGCGGTATTGGCGCCATCGGTAATCAGAATAAGCACTTTCTGGCCATCAGGATGATCCTTCAGTTTTTTGATGGCCAGACCAATGGCATCACCGATGGCTGTCTCCTTACCTGCCAGCCCAATGGCCGATTCCTGCAGCAGCTGGTGGACGGTCTGTCGATCAAAGGTGAGTGGTGTTTGCAGGTAGGCCTGTGAACCAAACAGAATCAGGCCAAGCCGATCACCATCTCGACGCTTGATGAATTCACCCACCACAGCCTTGGTGGCCATCAGTCTGTTGACGGTATTACCGCCCAGACGGAAATCTTCCACCTGCATGGAACCTGAGAGATCCACGGCCAGCAGCAGATCTCGACCACTGACTGGAACGTCTACCGCATCACCCATCCAGACGGGGCGGGCGGCTGCCGATAAAAGCAGTATCCAGCCGGTGATCAGCAGTAGCAATAGCAGCTTCAGCGGTTTCCGCTCATCGCTCTGGCCAATGCCCAGTTCATCTGCAAACGGCACGCGCAATGCCGCTTCATCGCCTGTTTCAAGCGGTGAGAGAAAGCGGTGTATCAGCCATGGCAATGGCAGCAGCAGAAAGATCCAGGGTAGCTCAAACTCAAACATGGCGTTTGCTCCTGCTATCACTGCGGTTGCGCGCCATTTTCATGGCCTGCCTGGCCCACGCCTCGCACAGCTGCAACAGGACTTCAGCATCAAATGCTTCTGTAAGCGGCTGATAGGGGCCATGACTGAGAATTGATCCAGGGCCTTGCGTGAATGCTGTCTCATCGCCTGTTTTGTCGAGAAACTCCAACCATGCCTGAGCGGTCAACCCGGCCACATCAGCGCGTGGATAGAGTGAGATAGCAATACGGCGCATCAGTGTCGAGAGATCCCTGATCAGCTTGCTCTGATCAGCTGAATCGACAAAGTCACTGCGAATTGTGCTGAAGGCACCGGAGATCGACAGCTTCAATATCCGTTTCTGTTTTCCCTTGTGCAGCAGCTTTTTAAGAGCCCAGCCGCTGAATAACAGCAGTGCGATTAGCAGTGGCAGCAACCACCAGCCCGGTGCAGGCGGCCACCACGAAACAGCTTCGGGCAGGTGAATATCGCGCAGTGGCAGCTCGGTAGTCTGGTTTGGCTGCATCAGGCGGCCCCAACACCTTTTTTCAGGCCCAGCCCGATTTGCAGCTGAGTCAGCAGATCATCATCGGTGGCGCAGTCGATGAAATGGATATGTGAACGGCGGCAAAGCAGTTTGACATCAGCCATGCGTTGCTCAAACCGGGTTGCATATTCTGCCCTGCGTTTACGGTCGCGTGTATCCAGCTGCCAGCGAGACTGCTGCTGATCTGTCGGGCAGACCGGATAGATACCGGCAGCGGGTAATGTTTTTTCAAACGCATCATAGATATAGAGTGCCACCAGATCATGATGACGGGAGAGCTGTTGCAGGTGACGTTGTGCCTGCTCATCCATATGCCTGAAATCACTGATGAGAAAGATCAGGCTGCCCGGTTTGGCAACCCGGCGAATGCGGGCCAGTGCATCGCGAAATGCGGCGGCCGCATCCATTTTGTCGGCAGTGGCCGATTGGTGGTGCCGGACCATCCGCTGAATCCACTGCAGCACTGCTTTTTTGCCGCGACCGGGTCGCTGCTCCTGATGTGCCTGTTCGGAAAAGATCACGCCACCGAGCCTGTCACCGTGGGCTGCGGCGCTCCATGCCAGCAGGGACGCTGCACGCGCAGCCATGACCCGCTTGAACATGCCCTGAGTGCCGAAATTCATCGCTATGCGATCATCCATACAGATCAGCACCGGGCGTTCGCGCTCTTCACGAAAGAGTTTGGTGTGCGCCTTGCCACTGCGCGCCATGATGCGCCAGTCGAGGTTGCGTACCTCATCGCCGGGCTGGTAGGGGCGTGATTCATCAAACTCCATACCGCGACCTTTGAATGGGGAGCTGTATCCGCCGCTCATCCGTGAGCGCACTTTACTCGCTTTTAGCGGCAGTCGCCCGGCCAATGCGCTGAGCGCGATCAACGAGGTCGTTTCAGGTTGCACCAGCGCTTGCGATGCGGGCTGCTGCTGTGATGCCGATTTCACGATCAGGGAACTGCGATGCGGGAGATCAGGGTTTCAATCAGGTGATCCGGTGTGATGCCATCGGCTTCAGCTTCATAGCCGAGCAGGATACGGTGGCGCAGCACATCCGGAGCCACACTCTGGATGTCGTCGGGTGTGACAAAATCACGCCCATCCAGCCAGGCATGGGCACGGGAACAGCGATCCAGCGAGATGGATGCGCGCGGGCTGGCGCCAAACTGTACCCAGCGGGCCAAATCATCACCGTAGCGTTCGGGCTTGCGTGTGGCCAATACCAGTTGCAGCAGATAGGACTCCAGCGGTTCGGCCATATGCATGTTCAGCAACTCGTTGCGGGCATCAAAAATATGCTGCTGGCTCACCCTCGGGCAGGCCGCTTTTGTGCTCTGGTCGCTCTCAAGCGCTTCACGGCGATTAAGGCTGAGGATTGCCCGTTCAGCTGCCTCATCCGGATAACCGATGCGTACATGCATCAGGAATCGATCCAGCTGTGCTTCCGGCAGGGGATAAGTGCCCTCTTGCTCAATCGGATTCTGGGTAGCCATCACCAGAAACAGTTTTGGCAGAGGGTAGGTTTTGGCGCCGACTGTGATCTGATGTTCTGCCATGGCCTCCAGTAGTGCTGACTGTACTTTCGCGGGCGCCCGGTTGATCTCATCGGCCAGTACCAGATTATGAAACAGTGGACCGCGCTGGAATGAGAAAGAACCATCCTGAGGCCTGAAGATGTCGGTGCCGGTCAGATCTGCAGGCAGCAGATCCGGGGTGAACTGAACACGATGGAAGTCGCCTTCAATGCCATCACTGAGTACCTTGATGGCCCGCGTTTTGGCCAGCCCCGGCGCACCCTCAACCAGCAGATGACCATCAGCCAGCAGGGCGATCAGTAAACGGTCGATCAGGGCTTCCTGACCAATGATCTTTTCTGCTATAAATGTTTTGAGTTTCCGGATCTGTTCAATGTTGGACATCTATGCATTCCTTCTTTGCTTTTATGTTTGTATCAACCGCTGTAAACGTCATGTGGAATTGTGTGAATTTCATTGCACATTTCAAGATTCGGAAAAGGTGTTTATGCCGTTAGCTGTTACCGCTTTGAATAATGGCTTCGGCGGCTTTGAGGCCATCGACTGCCGCACTGACGATGCCACCGGCATAACCTGCGCCTTCACCAACAGGATACAGGCCTTGCACAGTGATGCTTTGCATATCTTTGCCACGTTCGATGCGTATCGGTGAGCTGGTGCGTGTTTCACTGGCAAACAGGTTGGCTTCATCTGTAACAAAGCCGCGCATCTTGTTATTAAAACCCTTCAGTCCTTCAGCCAGCGGATTGGCGACCCAGTGCGGCAGCAGTTGCCAGAGGTCGGTGGGCAAAGCTTCGGGTTTGAAGCGGGTGGGCGCGAGTGTGCCGCTTGCCTTTTTATTCACAAAATCGTTTAAGCGCATGGCAGGGGCTGCGTATTGATTGCCAGCAGCCTTGAACGTAGCCACTTCAAGTTGACGCTGAAAGTCGATGCCCATCAGAGGACTCGTTTTGATGCCATGGCGGGTGATGTCGTCAGGCGTGACCTGAACCACTATGCCGGAATTGGCCCAGAGGCCACCGCGTTTGGCATTGCTCATGCCATTAACTGCCATGCCTCCGCTTTCTGTGGGCGAAGGCAGGATCAGTCCGCCCGGACACATGCAGAAGCTGTAAACGCCGCGTTGGCCAAGATGTTTGTCGGGAACCTGGTGAGTAAGCGAATACTCGGCGGCACTCAGCTTTTCATGGTTGGCACTATTGCCGTACTGAATCTCATTGATCAGCTGCTGTGGATGTTCTGCGCGCACACCTACGGCAAAGTCTTTGGCTTGCATGGCAATGCCCAGTTCATCCAGACGTTTGAATGTATCGCGGGCAGAGTGGCCGGTGGCAAGCACGACATGAGTAGCCTCAATCTCTTCTCCATTTGCAAGGCGTACGCCTGTAACCTGATTGTCCTTGATGAGCAGATCATCAACGCGGGTCTCAAAGCGGTAATCTACGCCGAGGCTGGTCAGATGATTGCGCATATTGCGCACTATGCGCACAAGTTTGTCGGTGCCCAGATGCGGATGTGCATCGACAAGGATGTCGGGCCTGGCTCCGAAACGGACGAAACAATGCAACACCCAGCGCAGGAAGGGGTGTTTGATGCGAGTGTATAGTTTACCATCGGTATAGGTGCCAGCACCACCTTCACCAAAACAGATATTACTCTCGCTATCCAGCTCACCGCGAGAGCGCAACCGTCCGATATCACGCATGCGTGTCTCTACCGGTTTTCCACGCTCCAGCAGAGTGACTTTAAAACCTGACTCGACCAGAGATAGCGCTGCAAACAGGCCAGCAGGCCCAGCACCGATCACCACAACATGAGCTTTGCCGGAATGCCTGTGCTTGAAGATTTCCGGACTGACCAGTTGCAGTGATGATCTTTCTAGGGGGCGAGCCTGAGCAGGCAGCGATTGCAGCTTCCCCGATAGCTCGACTTCATAGGTGCAGACAAAATGGATATTCGATTTTTTACGTGCATCAATGGCACGACGGGCACAGACAGCAGAGATCAACTGCTCAGTCGTGATGCCAAGCTGTTGGACTAAGCGTGTTATAACGTCGCTTTCATTCTCATCCAATTCAACCTTGAAGTTGCTGACGGCATATAACACGTGTGCGTTCGATCAGACCGCAGCCAGATGACCATGGCTGGTATGGGTGATGGCATTGTCCGCATCCACATAGACCAGCGCCGGGTTGAAATGTTCTGCTTCAGCTGCTTTTAGTTCCGCATAGGTGCAGATGATCAGCAGATCACCCGGGCTTGCCTTGTGGGCGGCCGCGCCATTGACACCAATGGTGCCAGAGCCGCGCGGGGCGGTGATGGCATAGGTCGTGAAGCGCTCGCCATTGTTTACATTATAAATATGCAGCTGCTCGAATGGCAGGATATTTGCTTTGTCCATCAGGTTCAGGTCAATGGCGCATGAACCTTCATAATCGAGTTCCGCATGCGTGACGTTCACACGGTGAATTTTTGATTTCAGCATGGTCAGTTTCATGATGTTAACTCCAACGGCATATTGTCGATCAGACGTGTATTGCCAACTTTGGCGGCAATAAACACACGGGCCGGTTGTTTATTCAGTTTGCGTTTGCTTTTCAGAGAGGTCGCACCACGAATATCCAGATATTCAGTGTCGACACTTGCCGTAGTCAGGATCGTGTTGGCCTCTTGTTTCAGTCTTTCAATATCGCTTTCACCTGTTGCTGCCAATCTCTGCATGGCTAGCAGGGCCCGGGACAGAGCTATCGCCTGCCTGCGGTTGTTATCCGAGAGATAACGGTTACGACTGCTTTTTGCCAGACCGTCGGCTTCGCGAATGGTTTGACTGCCGATAATTTCAATCGGCATCTGCAGATCAGCAACCATACGGCGGATAATGGCCAGCTGCTGCCAGTCTTTTTCTCCGAAGACCGCGATATCCGGTTGCACGATATTGAACAGGATATTCACCACTGTAAGCACGCCATCGAAATGACCGGGACGGGATGCGCCACACAGACAATCGCACAGTTCCTCTACTTTCAGTGTTACTTTCGGGCCGCTCTTTGGATAAAGCGTAGCCGGATGAAACAGGAAATCGACGCCAGCTTCTGCACACAGCCGGGCATCCTGATCGAAGGTGCGCGGGTATCTGTCCAGATCCTCATTCGGGCCGAACTGCAGCGGGTTAACATAAATGCTGACGACCACAATATCCGCTTCTGCTTTTGCCTTTTTGATCAGGCTCAGGTGGCCTTTGTGCAGGCAGCCCATGGTAGGCACAAAAGCGATGCTTTTGCTGGCGCGCAGCGGTTTTAACTGGCTGCGAATTTCAGCCGGAGTGTGAGCGACCCTCATTTCGGAAAAGCACCTGACTTTACATCCTCAGCCCAACGGGAGATGGCATCTGTCATGATATCGCGCACATTGGCATAGGCCGGGGCAAAGGGTGGATTGGATTCGGAAATGCCCAGCAGATCATTCCAAACCAACACCTGCGCATCGCAGTTGGCACCGGCTCCGATACCTACGGTCGGGATTTCCACATGTGCAGTGATAGCTGTTGCCAGCTCTGCCGGAATATTCTCCAGCACCATTGCCACAGCACCGGCTTCCGTCACAGCCCTGGCATCGCGGGTCAGCTGTTTCTGTTCAGCCTCAGACTTACCACGTTTAGCGTAGGAGCCGAACTTCTTCACCGATTGCGGAGTCAGGCCGATATGGGCGACCACGGCAATACCGCGCTCGGCCAGAAACTCAATGGTTTCCGCCATATGTTCGCCGCCCTCAATCTTTACCGCATCGCAGCAGGTTTCCTGCAAAACACGCACGCTGGATTCAAAGGCCTGCTCTTTCGATTTTTGGTAGGAGCCGAAAGGAAGATCACAGACCACCCAGGCATGTTTACGACCACGCACAACGGCGGCTGTATGGTGAATCATATGATCAAGGGTGACGGGAAGGGTGGAATCAAAACCCAGAAAAACCATGCCGAGCGAGTCGCCAACAAGCAGCACTTCCGCTCCTGCGGCTTCGGCAATTTGAGCTGATGCGGCATCATAAGCCGTCAGCCATACGATTTTTTCGTCATTCTGCTTGGCGCGCAATAGCGTCGCTGCAGTGACTGGTTTTTTTATAGTCATCACATTCCTTTCTGCTTCGGTCCGTTGCCGGTACCGTCTTTCAGGATGTGCGTATGCTATGTCGATGAGGCGATGTGGGCAAACCGACAGTTTTTGGGACTTTTCAGGATGGCACTTGGATCATTGTTGAATGATCACCGCCAAACCCGGACAGTCAGTGGTTGTGCCAATAATTATGAATTTTGTCCCCGGAACTTCCGGAACTTTCAATAATTATGTATTATGTCCACGGAACTTCAAAGGCATCTGAACTTGTCTGGAGTAAGTTTATGTATATACGGAATGGTAACGTCAAACCTGATAAATAATGGGGATCAGATATATGCTAGATATCAAGATCTGACTCGGCCACTAACTGCAGATGAGGTTATAATGTATGAGTGGAATGATCCGAATAAAGAGGCAGCTTATGATGCTGCGTTTAGGTTAATGCCAGATGACTCTGAACAATTAAAGACAGTTGCAACTATTGTTAGTGTTGGTGGGGCACTTGCAGGAGGGCCTGCCGGATGGGCTGCGCTAGCAGGATCATTGGCTTTGCACTCAAAAGCTGGAGATGGATATGGCTTGGCCACAGATGTCGTCGGTTTAATGGCTCAAAGAGCTGCACTGGCTGCAAAGTTTACTGATGATGTGGCCGATTGGTTTGGAATAGGTGCTTCACAAACTTCCGAATTAGGGAGGAATGGGCAATAATGACAGAGAAAAGAGCATCTGTATTGGCTGTTATACCTTATGTTTTAGTCGGAATACTGGTTGGAAAGAAGTTGGATGTGGATTTTAATGATCCGATGTATTGGTTGTTACTTATTCCACCATATATTGTGACATTAAACGTCATAGCATTTTTTTACGGTAAAACGATGTCCTTTGGATTTGGGCACTGCTCAGCTGACAGCAGCAAAGCAATGCGGATTTCAGCATTAATATTTTCAATTATATTAGTAACACTATACATGTGGAATTGGTTTGGTGGAAATATATATCCAGGATTTAGTGAGCCTCCCTCAGTTTAACGGATACAATATATCAATAGGGACAGCAGTGTATCTGACCCCATTGATTCTAAGCCGGCTTACTGAAGTCTGTTTTGGGCTGCCGGATGCGGTCATTCAACCCCATATCTTCGCATGTAATTTTTGGCTGATTCATAACCTTTGTTAGCAGACTTCCGAATCCACTCACTTCCGAGAGCTTCATCCTTTTGGGTGCCACTACCCGTCACGTAATATACTCCTAGGTTAAATTGAGCTTGAGCATCACCACTCGTGGCTCCTTTTTTATACCACTCAAATGCAGTGACAATGTTCTGGCGTACTCCTCTGCCTTTGTCATAAATCACACCCATATAGGTTTGGGCCACTGCAAATCCTTTTTCAGCAGACTTCTTGTACCATTTAATGGCCTCATCCATATTTCGAGCAACTCCAGTACCATCTTCAAAAAGCATACCATATCTAAACATTGCTTCTGGATTGCCGCTTTCTGCAGCATTTAAATATTCGGACACATCTTTATCAAGTTTACTATTGGCCAGCCTTGCCTTCTCTTGCTTTACCATAGGCAATGCGCGCTTTGCGGCGGCGTGCCCTTGAGATGCAGCTTTTTCCATCCAAACAATCGCCTTATCAATATCTATGGCAACACCATTACCCTGCCCATAGGCAATGGATAAATTATACTGAGCATTCGCGTACCCACTGTTTGCTGCACGCATTAACCAATCTGCACCTTCACTATAATTACGGGTTACCCCTCGGCCTTCATAGTACATTACTCCCAATGTTGCTTGAGCGGATGCATTACCCTCTTTTGCCATGGTTTTGATTTCATCAATTCCACTTTTGTCGCTGTCTTCCCATCGATACCCGGATGTCAGTAGGCAATAAACAAACCGGTTAGTAACCTTTTCATCGCGCAAGGCATTAAAAAGAGACTTGCCCTGCCTCAATACACCATCATCACTCTCAGATATGTTTTTTGCCCCAGAAAGTGAGCCGCGCCAGAGAAAGCCTTTAGTGTCTCTGTTATGGAGCAATACGCTTATCAGTTCGTCATTAAAGCCAGTTAAAGAACTTTTTTCTCCAGTAGCATCATTTAGGCAAATATTTTGATAACGCTGTCGTTCTTCTTTGGATGATTTTTCAGGACCTGCCAAACCCACCGCTGAAGCGCTTCCCAAGAATGAAAAATATATTAATGTCGTAAGTAGTGCCTTTATCATAATTCGCTCTCTCTATTTAGGAATGAATGTAGTCCAAATCGTATCAATTTCGAATGTCTGCTTTGGAAGCAGTCATTTGTCACGGCAGGTTTAGCGTTGATCTGGTGGCCTGTACGTCATGACAAGGAGGTTAACTATAATCCGCCCAGAATTCGTGATGGGATTGCATCTTGCCGATGCGTTCGATCAGCGCATCTATCGCTTCATCATTGTCGGCGAAATTCATGCGGTCGGTCTGAACGATGAGCAGGGGGGCTTCCTGATAGTGAAAGAAATACTGATCATAGGCGGTCATGACTTTCTGCAGGTATTCTGCATTCAGGCCGCGCTCCATCGGACGATTGCGGCCACGAATACGTTCCATAATGACTTTGGGATCAGATTGCAGGTAAATCACCATATCCGGTTTATGAATATCTACTGAAACCAGTTTGGCGACCTGTTCATACAGAGCCAGCTCTTCATCGGAGAGGGTGACGGTGGCAAACAGATGATCCTTGGCAAAAATATAATCACTGACTACGCCTTGCGTGAACAGGTTTTGCTGACTGAGCGTCTGCCACTGCTTCAGGCGGGAGAAGAGGAAGGAGAGCTGCACCGAAAGCGCATGGCGCGACGGGTCCTGATAGAAAAGCTCAATAAACGGATTATCATCAACCTGCTCAAAAAAGGTGGGTACACCGAGTTTGTCCGCCAGCTTTTGCGTCAGCGTGGTTTTACCGACTCCGATCGCTCCTTCAACAGCGATGTGGCACTGATTCAATGGCCTCTTGCCAAAGCGTTTGTCCATCAGTGTTACCATGTTTCCCCCTCAGGTAATGGTGTTTCGCCAGCGGTTATCATGCACTCCAGCCTGTCCGCTGCCGTTTCTCCCGATTGTGGATGTTGCCACCTTGGCGCCATATCGCAAAGCGGGCGTATGACAAACTGGCGATCGAGCATGTGCGGATGCGGAACAGTCAAACGTTCGCTGTCGATAATGTTCGAATCGATAGCGATGATATCGAGATCGAGAGTGCGTGGCCCCCAGCGTAATCCACGCTCACGGCCGTAGAGTTTTTCTATACGCTGCAACTCGTCGAGCAGTTCCAGTGGTGAAAGAATCGTTTCAATGGCTATGGCAGCATTGAGGTAGTCCGGCTGGCCGGCAGGCCCTATGGCAGGCGTACGATAGAGCCGCGAGGAAGTTAGCACCAGCGTGCCCTCGAGCTCGGATATTTCTCTTCGCGCCTGTTCGAAATGCGACCTGACATCACCGATGTTGCCGCCAAATGCGATGAACACACCACTGCACTCGTTATCGGGATGAGCCGAGTGGATCTCCGCGTGGTCATTGCTGTGAATGTGCCCCTGGTCATTGCCATGCACAAACATCCTGCTGTCGCCTGCGTCGAAGGCGGTGTGCTGGCTGTTTTCCATGTGTACCCGGACGTGATTGCTGATGCTCATGCGAAGGATACTGCGCCGCCGCGCCTGGGATCTCCACAACCATGCAACTGCCCTATAGCATTGCGTGTGATGGCATGTACGCCACCGAAATAGATACTCTGATTTTGCCATTCGCGTAAGTTCCAGCCAAGTTTCATAAGCAGATGGCGTTCGTGGTCGTTGAGTAGTCCCGGCTCAATATCCAGCTCGTTTCCTTCGTTATGCAGGCGTGCTGTCTGTACCGCTGATTCGATATCTTTGCCGAGAAGTTTGTGATGCATCAGCACTTGCAGAATGGCACCGCGCAAGCGATTAGAGCCGCCACTGCCAAGTACGAGGGAAGGTTTTCCCTGCTCCAGGAAGATCGACGGAGCCATCATGGAAGAGAGTGTGGTTCCACCTGGCAGGGCATGGAAACCAAGCGGATTGATATCCTCTTCACCGAGCATATTGTTCAGATGAATGCCTGTTCCGGGAACCACAATGCCGGAGCCTTCGCCATTGCTGGTAGTCATGGAGACAGCCATGCCATCTTTGTCCACAACACTGATGTGAGTGGTGCTGCCGTGACGGTTCTTTGGCTCGATCGGGTTATCGATATGCAGAGCGGACAGACGCTTGCGTATATCCTGCACGGCTGTTTCAAGGTATTGATCGCTGAGGATTTCACTTTCGATATCTGCATGGTAAATAGCGTTATCCAGGCCTGCATGACGAAGTTTGCTTGCTGCTCTCAACGCTTCTGCCATTAATACCGGCCAGGGCAGCTCTTTGGCTTCATTCAATCTCTGGCAGCGTTTGAGCATATTGGCGGCAAAGGCAATCAACAGGCCGCCTGATGAGGGCGTCGGGTTGCTTAGCATGGTGCCACCGAGAATATCGAAACGCAGCGGCTTGCGGATGTTCACCTGTTCGACACGCATATCATCCATACCGAGCAGACCGTATGGTGAGCAGGACTTGACGATTTCACGCGCCAGATCTCCGTGATACATCTCGGCTATGCCTTCATGCAGCAGCATGTCCAGCGTACGGGCCAGATCGACATTGCGGAAGGATTCTCCCTGTTGCAGCAGGTCGCCACTGTGTTCACCATCTCTTACAGGTGCATGCAGGGCTTTGGCACTTTCGCTGCTGGTCAGAATGGGCCGCAACAGCTTGATGAAGGAGGCCTGCAATTCATTGAGTCGGATGCCGCTTTTGGCCGCATCCAGCCCAGGTGCGAAAACTTCCCGTAAAGGCAACAAACCATGTTTATCGTGAGCGGTGAACAGCATAGCCAGCAACGAGGGTGTGCCTACTGAGGCCTGACCAATATGGAAGGTCTGTCTTGTGTCACCGAAATCAATAGGCACCGACTTGAGCTCAGGCTTAATGCCTTGCGGCATGCTGCCCAAGGGCATACGGGCAAAACCATCGTAGAGGGCAGCATGATTATGCGCGTCAGCAACAAGCATGAAACCACCGCCACCGGCGGCGGTCAGAACGGGTTCGGCAATAAACGATGTGACCAGTGCAGCGATAGCTGCATCCACGGCATTACCGCCAGCGTTGAGAATGGCTGCGCCCGCATCGGCAGTAGCCGGATGGCCTGCGGCGACAGCCCCCTTTGCCTGTTTGGAACTCATGCGCCGTTGTGGTGAACGATAAAGCCTTTGATCTTCAATTTACGCTCAATGGCAGCCTGAAGGTTTTCGGCAGCCTTGCGGTCGCCGGGGCCAGCCCATACAGCAAACAGACCGGTTGACTTCTGACTGACAACAGCCCTCCAACCATGTTGTTTGAGTTGATCAACCAGCCCTTGGGCGCGCGGTTGTTCATTGAATGCACCCAGTTGCACATAATAGCCGCTGCTAGGCTCAGTTGCCGATGTTGTGGAGGCCGGTTTCGCTGCGGGTTTGCTCTGCCTGGCCTTTTGTTCGGGTTTTTCGGTTTCCACTTTGGCTCTGGCATCAATGACTGCCGGTTTTGGCGGTTCAACTACAGATTCAGTTTGTGCTGCTGGTTTTGACGCGGTCGCTCTTGCGGGAGAGACTTTTACCTCGTTGATTACCGGAACCTGTTTTTCAACTACAGCGGGTCTGTCCGGGCTAGGCTCAAAGAGATCGGGCATGATGGCCGCGATGGCAATAACAAACAGGCACGAACTGGCTAGAATCCATGCCGTGCGATGCTCAACCAGTGAGGCGTGCCAGTTCAGTGGTTCTGACATGAATCAGGAATCAGATGCCGAGCTGGCTGTCTAGTTTTTCTGAGAAACTGTTATAGCGGAATGGTTTTTGAAGTACATTAAAGGTTTTTTCAGGGAAGCGGTCATACAGGTCTTCCGGGTAACCTGTGATAAATACAATGCGATCGAGAATTTCCGGATTGACCTGTTCCAGCGAACTGTAAATTTCATCACCACTAAGCTTGGGAATGCGGACATCAAGCAAAACCAGCTGGTATTCGGCACCATGTGTGGTCAGCTCAAAAAGACTTTGCACAGGGTCGCTCATGCTGACGATATCACACTGCATGCCTTTTTCACTGACGTAGCGATTGAGGAATGCAGCCAGAATACTCTGGACTGAATCTTCATCATCAATAATCAGAACTTTTAATACCATCTACCTGTCTCCCTTTATCAGCCAGTTGTTGTGCAGCTGAAAAGCCCCATCCATGGACCGGTTTTAGCTATACATATTTATAGCAGGGTTTCCGGATTCACGCGAGCGTTGTGAAACCTGACTCCCCAGTGCAAATGCGGACCGGTTGCCCGGCCTGTTGAACCAATCTCACCGATCTTCTGGTGCGTTTGTATCCACTGCCCCTGTTTTACATCCGTAGACTGCATATGCGAGTACACCGAGACTAATCCATTCCCGTGCCCTATGGCTACTGTTTTGCCATTGAGATACATGTCCGCCACATGCAGCACTTTGCCAGCCAGTGGAGTGATAATCGCAGTGCCGGCAGGTGCTGCTATATCGATGCCTGAATGGGGGGAGCGGGCGACACCATTCACATAGCGCTGAGCTCCAAATGGTGTTGACTCAATGCCTTCTGTTGGTTTGCCAGCCATGTGAATATCCGGGTTGGCATCGACAGGAGCTGTATAGGTTGCTCTTAATAATGTTGCTTCGCTGCGAATGCGTTTCAATGTCGGAGCATCAAAGTCAGCCATTTTCTTTTCGACTGTGATATGAGAGATGCGGAATTCACCCTTGGCAACGCTGAGGGTTGCTTTTGCGATAACCTGTTTGCCATTGGACCATTCAATCGGATAGATGCCCGGCTTTGTTTTCAAATCGATGCCTATCCAGCCTTGCCATGACCGGTTTGCCAGTTGTTTAGCTGGCCAGATTTTGCCAAAACACCAGAGTCGAAGCTTCTCCGCTTGCACTGAAGATTTGACGGAAAGCACATCGCCCTGAGTAGCAGTCCATTCGCTTCCCTGCGCGGCGGCACTGAAAAGCATAAAGGATATTATAAGCGGGATCAGTTTTATCATGTTTGTTCCTTGTTGACGGATTTGTTGATGGATTCGATACGGGTATTTGCAGAGCCATCTCTGAAACGTACCTGCATGGTTTCACCTTCTGCCAGTTGCGCTACGCGGGTAATCAGCGTGCCATCGCTTGCATAATTCAGACTGTAACCGCGCTCGAATACCTTGTCAGGACTTAGCTCCGAGAGTTTACCGGAAAGCACCGCAAATTGCTGCCGCAGGCTTTGCAACTGACGTGTCTGTTCATACAGTCGCTGGCGTGATTGATTCAGACTGTTGCCGTGTTTTTGCAAGATATGTTGCAGGCATTGTCTTAACTGATGCTTTTTATCCGACCATAGCCAGCGCTGCTGTTGCAGACGTTGCCCCGGCTGCAGGGGTGCCAGCCTCTTTTCAAGATGCCTGAGTGGTTGGCGCAGCGCTTTGATGTTGCTCTGGGAAGCACGCCTGAGTCGAGATTCCAGCTGTTCACATCGATGATGTTTGGCATCGCTTTGACGCTGCCAGATCGATTGCTGACGTTGCACAAGAAAGTCGTGATTGCGGGAGAGTTGGCCCATATGTCTGGAGATAAGTTGTGCCAGTGAAGCAAGGCGGGGCAGACGTTGACGCAGTTCATCTTTGCCCGGACAGCATATCTCGGCTGCATTGGATGGTGTGGCCGCACGCATATCGGCTGCAAAATCGGCCAGCGTAGTATCGATTTCGTGTCCAATGCCCGAGATAACAGGTATCGGACAATCGACAATGGCTTGCACCACGGCTTCATCATTGAAACACCAGAGATCTTCCATGCTGCCACCGCCACGAACCAGCAGCAAAACATGCGGCGGGTTTGGCATGGCCGAAATTTTCCGAATGGCTGTAGCAATAGATTTGGGCGCACTGCTGCCCTGCACCAGAGCCGGGGAGAGTGTCAGATCAAGCCAGGCAGGGCGTGTGGTCAATACCTTTTTCACATCTTCAAAGGCTGCAGCAGTAGGGGAGGTGACGATGCCTATATGTTGGGGCAGTGCGGGTATGGGTCGTTTGCGTTCGCTGTCAAACCAGCCTCGATCGCTAAAGAGTTGTTTGCGGCGTTCGTATTCGGCGGCCAACTGTCCTGCACCGGCCACTTCAATACGGGTGACAATCAACTGATAGGAGCCGCGTGGTTCATAGAGGCTGAGGTGGCCGGAAAAGATAAACTCTCCACCCTCTTCGGGCCTGTTTTTCAGACGCATGACAGTCGAGCGCCATACCACCGCAGAAATTGCGGCATGGGCATCTTTAATGGTGAAGTAGAGGTGACCCGAAGATGGGCGGGTCAGGCGCGATACCTCACCAATGACTTCAACCCGGGCGAAACCCTGCTCCAGCACCTGTTTGATGTGGGCTGTAAGTTCGGTAACCGATAAAACCTTGGGATCAGAAGTTGTAGACACACGGATATTGTGTCGTGCTTCTGCCCATGGTCAATAAAGGATTGCTGGCGACGAGTCGTTACTCGAAAATAAAGCTATCTTCGTGGTCAATTTCTTCTTCACTTGGCAGATCCATGAGAAATGCCATGTCAGCATGGGCAATGTGTGGATTCATTTGTGCATAACATTTCATGATTTTGGAAAGATCCAGGTCGTCGTTAAACATAGTATTCCTCCTGTTGCTGTTGTGCGGCAGCGTAGGCGTACAGTGTGTGACGGTTATGACAGCAAAGTGACAAAACCGTGACAAAGCAGTTTACTGGAGCCTTCCGTGTTTCGGTCTGCGTAAAGCTGTAAATCTGATGGAAAATTACGTTGTAATATGTGACAATGACGGCCTCTTTATATATTTTATCCAACCATACCTGAGGTGATATTTTGACAGAACAACCAGCCATAGAGCTTGACCATAGCGATCTCTACCTGAACCGCGACATGAGCGTGTTGCAGTTCAACAGGCGCGTATTCGAAATGGCTGAAGACATCACTTTGCCACTGTTGGAGCGGTTGAAGTTCCTGTGTATCAGCAGTACCAATATGGATGAGTTTTTTGAAGTGCGTGTGGCCGTACAGAAACATCGTCTTGCCATGGGCTCTCTATCTACAGCCGCGGACGGGCTGACTGCCGGTGAGATTTTAACCCAGACCCGGAGCCGGGTTGAAGTGCTGGTGAAGGATCAGTATCAGTTGCTTAATGAAACGCTGCTACCTGCATTGGAAGAAGAAGGCATCCGGATTCTGCGGCGTACGGACTGGAATGAAGCTCAGTCTGCCTGGATACGCCGCTTTTTCCGCCGCGAACTACTGCCTTTATTGACGCCGATTGGGCTTGATCCAGCGCATCCGTTCCCACGCCTGCTGAGTAAGATTCTCAATTTTGTCGTCTCTCTGGAAGGTAAGGATGCGTTTGGCCGGGAGTCTCATTATGCGATTGTTCAGGCACCGCGCTCTTTGCCACGGGTCATCAGATTACCCCGAGAGCTTACGGACTCAGACCACTGTTTTGTGCTGTTATCCTCGGTGATTCATGCCCATGTCGGCGATTTTTTCCCCGGCATGGAAGCCAGGGCATGCCATCAGTTTCGAATCACACGCAACAGTGGTCTGCTGGTGGATGAGGAAGAACTTGTGGATCTGAAGAAGGCTGTGGCGGGCGAGCTGCTGGAACGCCGTTTCAG
Organism: Mariprofundus sp.; assembly: GCA_021772835.1. GTDB lineage: Bacteria > Pseudomonadota > Zetaproteobacteria > Mariprofundales > Mariprofundaceae > Mariprofundus. The sequence continues at coordinate 4,839 of JAJFLE010000013.1, read as the reverse complement.
CAAGGAAGTGCGGCTGGAAGTATCACAAAGGTGTCCCGAAGAGCTGGTCGAATTTCTGCTGCAGCAATTTAATCTGGGCCATGATGATCTCTACCGCGTGGATGGGCTGGTTAATCTGTATCGACTGGCAGCCATCTATGACGAGGTAGACAGGCCCGAGCTTAAATTTCCGGTATTTGAAGCAGGTGTTCCGAAACAACTGCGCGGTGAAGATTCAAATGTATTTGATATTATCAAACAAGGTGATGTTCTGCTGCATCATCCATTCCAGAGCTTTGCTCCGGTGGTGGAATTACTGAATCAGGCTGCCTCTGACCCACATGTGCTGGTGATTAAGCAAACGATGTATCGTGTGGTGCCGGATTCACCGCTGGTTGATGCTCTGGTGCGGGCAGCACGTGCGAATAAGGAAGTGGTCGCGGTCATAGAGTTGATGGCGCGCTTTAATGAAGAAGAGAATATTGCTCTGGCCAACAAGCTGTCGGCAGCTGGTGTGCAGGTGGTGTACGGGGTCGTTGGTTACAAAACGCACTGCAAAATGTTGATGGTTGTGCGCCGGGAAGGTCGCAAGTTGTGCCGTTATGTGCATTTGGGTACAGGTAACTATCATACTGTGACCAGTCGTTTCTATACTGATTTTGGCCTTCTTAGCTGTGATCCTGAGCTCGGGGAAGATGTGCATAAGCTGTTTCAGCAGTTGACCGGCCTGGGTAAAGCCATGCGTCTGAAAGCCATGTTATCAGCACCATTCACACTGCATAAGGGGCTGATAGAGCGCATTGAACGCGAAGCAGAAACCGCTCGAAGTGGAGGCGAGGCCAGAATTCGGGCCAAGATCAACGGCCTTGAAGAACCCGGGGTGATCCGGGCACTTTATCGTGCTTCGCAGGCTGGCGTCAAAATCGACCTGATTGTGCGCGGTATCTGCTGCCTGCGGCCCGGTATTCCCGGGGTTTCCGAGAATATCCGTGTACGCTCGGTTTTGGGGCGCTTCCTTGAACACACACGTGTGTATTGTTTTCATAATGGCGGTGAGACGGAAGTGTTCTGTGCCAGTGCAGACTGGATGGGACGCAACCTGCTCAGGCGTGTGGAAACCTGTTTCCCTGTGCGTGACGAGGTGCTGAAAAAAGAGCTGATTGCAACAGGAATAACCCCGTATTTGTCGGATAATGTCGGCACATGGCAACTGAAAGCGGATGGCTCTTACCAGCGAATACAGAGTCGTGGTCAGCCGAAAAGCGCCCAGCTCATGTTGATGCGCAAGCTGGGTACGCTAAAGGAGTAAGGCTCAGCTCAGGCAGTCTGCTCCAGATCAATGTGCAGTGTCAGGCCAAAGGCTTCTTTGAAATAATTTGCGGTCTGAAGGGCTGCCCAGCGCTCGAGCAACATATCACCACAGCCTTCTATATGCAGGGATGCGGTGTCGCTTGCGATATTCAGGCTCAGGCGGCTGACTCTGTTGCGGCGTTCCTTGTTCAGGGCAATGGCAAGACGCAGCAGGGCACTGAGTTGCCAGATCTTGAGCTGTGACCCTTTACCCAGTTCGCAGAACTCTTTATGGGTATCTGAAGGGCCTCCCTTTCGTTGGTAGCGCACAAGCAGCGTGAGTATGGCCTTTTCATTGTCGCTCAGGCCGAGCAAAGGGGCAACCGAGATCAGGTAGGCTGAATGGCGATGATATCCACCCACACGCACATACATACCAATTTCATGTACCAGTGCGGCGACTTCCAGTAATAATCTGTCGCGATAATTCAGTGCATGCAAGCCGCGGCTCTGCTCAAACAGTACCAGCGCTAGACCTGCCACTTCTTTGCCGTATTTGCGGTCAACATGGTATTTGTTTTTCAGGCTACGGGCCCAGGCAATCAGATTGCGACGCTGTGAATGGAAGGTTTGTTCTTCGCTGTCCATCATATCAAGTACGATGCCATCCATCAGGCTGGCGTCGGGCATGACCATCTGTTTTGAGTCGGCAAGCAACATGATTTCATAGAACACCATAGCGGCTGGCAAAATGACATCGGCACGGTCCGGCCTCAGGCCCAGATCGCGAATACGTTCCTCAAAACTTAGTTTGGCGAGTTTTTTAATGAGTTGTTTCAGTTCCTTGCGACTGATGCTGGTCGCCGATTCGGTGCCGAGAATCTGAAAGGCCAGGTCACCAATGGCTCCTGCATTACCACCGGTTGCCACACAAAGATCTGCTTTACGGCGGCCAATCTGCTCACGCAATTTTTTACGTGTGCCATCAATGTATTCAGAGAGCAGGATGTTGAAATCACCCTCCTTGCCAAGCATTTCCAGCAGACGAACTGTACCGATTTTAAAGCTTTGTGCGGCAATCACTTCAGCATCGTCGCACACGGTGACTTCGACACTGCCACCTCCCATATCGATGAGCACAGCAAACTTGTCTTCGAGGTCAACACGGCGGGATATTGAGTAGTGAATCAGGCGGGCTTCTTCCTCACCGCTGATCAACTGAAGATCGATGTTGGATTCCTCAAAGATGCGTTGAATCAGTTCAGGGCCATTTTTTGAGTCACGCATGGCACTGGTGGCCGTGGCACGAAACTTTTCAATCTGATGCTGGTCGAGAATGCGCCGGAATTGTTTGAATGCCTCAATGGCATCATCCATGGTTTGTTGGCTGAGAATCCCTGATGTGAAGGCATCGTGGCCGAGTCTGACCGGCTCTCTGTAGCGTTGAACCAGCGTTGCCGTACCGCTGGCATCCTGTGTGGCTATGCCAAGACGCATAGCGTTGGAGCCAACATCAATGGCGGCGACCAGCGCGCTGTGATCAGGCAGTGCGTCATCTGCAATGAGGCTGACAAATTCCATGTGCTGATCATGCCGATATAATCTGAAAGTCGCCATGCAATTGTTTTATCAAATAACATGAACTGCCTTCAATTCAGCCTTGTTGATGTATACTGCTTAGGCCTTTTAAAAGGTTCATCGCGCAATTGCGGGATTGATCGATAGAGGCACTGATCTGACGTCAAGCATAGATCTTGTAAGTGAATGAATTCACTGTCCTTTCTTGCCGCCCAAGAAAGGACCAAAGAAGGGCGCCCCGAGATCAGCCTGTCCTTCGGATACCCGATCCTGAATGTTCAAAATCGGCCGCGGCCCTGCCGCTTTTCTCCGATTTTGAATATTTGTCTCGGCAGACTGCTAGCGGGGGATCAAAAACCTGCTATCCAAATGCTATTTCCCGCTAATCCGCGATGAACCTTTTAAAAGACTTCTTACAGATTTTTTTTACCTGGAGTGGAGCGGCCATGGCTACGTCAACAAATCCGGGTGTTATCCCCTTTGAAAGCCGTGATGGTGAATCGGCGCATGAAACAAGATCCTTTGAGGCATTGGCTGAAAAACATGATCTCAATGATGATAATATCAAGAAAGTGTTGGAGAAATATCTTCTTCAGGAGGAACTCAAGCCCTATCAGGCAGAGTTGATTCGCCAGCAGCAGCATCTGGAAGAGACAGGCAAGCGTATGATTATTCTGTATGAGGGCAGGGATGCGGCCGGTAAAGGCGGCACCATTCGCCGTGTTACCCGATACAGGAATGAAAAACATTATCGCGTGATCGTGATGGGTAAACCCACCGAACGTCAGGCAAGCCAGTGGTTTTCCAGAAATATGTGTCCCAGTTTCCACGGGGCGACGAAATAGTCATGTTCAATCGCAGCTGGTACAATCGTGCGATGGTTGAGTCGGTATTCGGTTTCTGTTCCGAATTGGAGTATTTGAAAGGTGTGGTCGGCTTTGAGAAGGAGCTGGTGCGTCAGGGTACGATTTCTCCAGCGTGAAATATGAGATGCTCAAACGTAGGCATAATACGTCTGCACCATGGACTGTGATTCGCTCGATGGACAAACATCTCTGTCGTCTGAATGCCATGAAGGTCATTCTGAATGCAGTGCATTATGAAAAGCATGATAAGGTACTTGATGTTGTGCCGGATGAAAAAGTGGTGATTTCCGGAGCACGAGAAATCGAGAATATGGAACGCCAGCGCCTGAAGAGCGGTAAGTTTATCGGCTAAGCGTCCACAATTTGGGTTGGAGAGGGAAACTATTGTTCATAAACACTATGCGAAAAATTCTTTTGCCGACGATTTTCATCGTTTTGGCCTGGGGCTTCTGGATCAGTCCGGATTTCAAGGAGATTGCTGCCGGTGTAGCGATCTTTTTATTCGGCATGCTGGCGCTGGAAGAAGGGTTTAAGGCCTTCACCGGTGGTGCGCTTGAGAAGATACTCAGGCGCACAACGGACAAGCTCTGGAAGAGTATTTCATTTGGCGTTCTCTCAACGACCATCATGCAGTCCAGCTCACTGGTTTCGGTGATTACAATCTCCTTCCTTGGTGCCGGATTGATCGGTCTTGCTCAGGGTATAGGTATTATCTTCGGTGCGAACCTCGGTACGACAACCGGCGCATGGTTAGTGGCCGGCTTTGGTTTGAAAGTGAAAATTTCTGCTTATGCCATGCCGATGCTGGTGTTCGGTGTAATTCTGATATTCCAGAAATCCCGGCACCTTAAAGGGATCGGCTATGTTCTGACGGGGCTTGGATTTCTTTTTCTCGGCATCCACCATATGAAAGAAGGTTTTGAAACATTCAAATCTGCTATCGATCTGGCTGAATATGCTGTGACAGGTTATCCGGGACTCTTTCTGTTTACGCTGGTCGGTATTTTTGCCACCGTGGTGATGCAATCCAGCCATGCCACACTGGTTTTGATTATCACGGCACTGGCGGCCCAGCAGATCTCCTATGAGAACGCGCTGGCACTGGCGATTGGTGCCAATGTGGGTA
>JAJFLE010000012.1 GCA_021772835.1 Mariprofundus sp. | reverse complement strand
GCGACAAGTTGCGCTGCTTCAAGCTTAAATTCTGGCGAAAATCGCTGCCTGTTTTTCTTCATTATCATTGCTCCATCTAAATCTTCAAAGTGCATCATAGCACCTCCTATTAGATGGCCAAATTAACTATGCCACTACACTCACACCCTGCGGGCGAGCTAAAGCTCGTCCACAATAATTCAGGACAGAATGATTGCACGCGCAAACGCCCTTAAAGGGTGGCGTACACGGATGTACGCCATGAATCCGGCAGGAGAGCCGGATTGTGGTGCTGTAGCGTTCGCTACGGGAGAGTAGGTCAATGCCAGGAATTTACTACGGACGTCCGTGTCCTTCGGGGTTTTGCAGCCGTAATACTGACGACGTTCACAATTATGCAGGAGAGGAGAATTGCACGCGCAAGTGCCCTGAAAGGGTGGTGTACATGGATGTACACCATGAAACCTTATAACCTGCTATCGCGTAGCAGGACCGCTGCTACTTGCTCCTGTCGATTTGTAATACAAAGTCCCCTTTGTTGAGCGAAAGCTCCAAAGGGGATTTTTGCTTTACATTCAAATTATCGCGAGACGGGATACCGTTGCTTGCTTCTGTTGCTTGCTTCTGTTGCATGCTTCTGTTGCATGCTTCTGTTGCATGGAGTTGTTGCGTTTTATATCAATTATCGCGAACATGGCATATATGACAAAAATGACGCGAAGAAAATCTGAACTGTTGGCCGCGATTGAAAAGTCTCCGCCGCTATCTATTTATCAGTTGGCGAAACAATGCGGCCGAAACTACCGCCGTGTCTTTGATCACGTGAAAGCGTTAGTTGCGGCAGGATTGGTCACTATTCGTTCTGATGTTCGCAACGGTCGCCAGGTATCTATTGTTGAAAGTGTTTATCAACAGCGACTGCAACGTCTGGATGACATGTTTGCATTCAAGGTCGGAATTGATGCAGCTAAGTGACGCCGCCGCCAGACTCCTGGCTCTTCTTGATCCTGAAGGTGTGTTGATCGGAGGCATTTGCGGAGCTCTCTATGGTGTGGAGCGATTTACCCGAGATGTGGACATTGCAGCCGACCTGAAACCCGAAACGATAACTCAGCGATTACATGATGCTGGCATTGCTTCGCAAGTGCGACGCAGCAGCGAGCCAGGTGATTTAAGCTGGGTAGTACATGGCCAGTTTGAAGGTATCGAATTTCAGGTGTTGCCAGCTTCTGAGGCCGGGATTTCACCCGCCACATTTGAAGTGAAAGCGGGCCTTCGCATCGCTGATATCAACAGCTTTATCACCAGCAAATGCATCGCGGCCGGACAGCAGGATATGCATGATGTCGCTGCACTGTGTCTGATCTATCCTGAGCTTGCCGGTTACTGTCGCGATTCGGCTTCGCAATATGACTGCCTGGAGAAACTGGAGTCATGGCTCAGCGATCGACGTTTGCAACAGAGGTACCTGCCTCAGGCAAAGTGAGGACTGCGCACCAGCACTATTGAATGAATGCATAAGACGTTGCCATGTCTTGAATATTACGTGCGATAGCTGCCCGCGCCTGATCTTACCTCAACTCACTAGCCAGGTTATTTACTCAGGAAACTCGCACATCCATGTTTCCAAGCTTGCGGCTAGCTAGCGCTAGAGCAATCCTCCTCTTCCACGCATTGTTCGATCTTCGGCACTGTTTATGGGCCAACTTTTTCATGCCTGTGGAATTGCATGCATGGGTGGAGACGCTTATTGTGTGAACATAAGTTGGTGGAAGGGGAATCAACAATGTTCAGAAAAGCAATGTTCGGATTTAAGATAATACTCGTGCTTGTTCTCATCGTGCTCGGGTGGGGCCAGTTCCAGCGCATTAGCCTGCTGAACAACACACCACCTCCGGGGAAGATGATCGATATGATTGATTATGACTTGCACCTGGATTGCAAAGGGCAGGGGCCGGTCACGGTGCTGCTCGAGGCGGGCAGTAATGAGTTTTCGCTGACTTGGGATAAAGTCTTTTTTGAACTATCCAAACAAACACAAGTCTGCCGTTATGATCGTGCGGGTCTTGGCTGGAGTCAGGAAAGTCCTCTATCTCGCAAGGCTTCCTCAATGGCATATGAGCTGCAGGAATTGTTGAAACTGGCTGACATCCAGCCGCCGTATATCTTTGTCGGTCACTCTTATGGCGGTTATATCGGACAGTGGTTTGCCCATGAGTACCCTGAATCTTTGAAAGCATTGGTGCTGGTGGATTCTTCGGCAGCAGATCAATTTGCCCGGTTACCCGGGTTGCAAACTCAGGTTGAAAGCCTGATGGCCCAATTTATATGGCTACAGCGAGTAAGTTCGCTCGGGCTGATGGCTATGTGGCCGGATAATATCCCGGACAGAGGTTTTTCAGGTGAAGCCCTGCAACAATACAGGGCACTTCTGGCCAGCAGAAGTTATTTCTCGGCAGCCATTGAAGAGGATAAGTTGTTTGAACAGAGCCTTCGGGAAGGTCTGAAAGTATTGAATCACATCGATGTCCCGCTTGTTGTACTTAGTCGTGGAAGGCCGGATGGACTGGATGCTGAAGCGTTTGCATCCTGGCAGAGCATGCAGAGAGAGCTGCTGAATCTGTCACCGGTATCAAAACAGGTGATTGCAGAACAGTCCGGTCACTTTATTCATATGGAACAGCCGGAATTGGTAATTGAGGAGATTAAGCTGCTGTTGCACCGTAAGTAGACTATCGCTCATCCACTAGAAACGGCGATGTACGTGAAAGAATGTGATCCGATGGCATGCATAGAGCGGTATTTGGGGCTGTTGCAGGGGAATCTTCCTGCATAAGAAATAATGCAAACATATCTGTTGACGATGGGGCAGTCGCCGCTATTGTTCGCCGCCCTTCGCAAGGTGCATTGCTGAAAGTGGAGAGATTCTTTTTGGGAATCAGAGCAATCTGGTACGTAGAAAGAAAGGCATTGACGCTAGCTTTTTGGCCGCTAATGTTCGCCGCCCTCCGCAAGAAGCCTGGCTTCGAACGGAGGGATTTCTGACTACAAGCTGAAGTAATTT
>JAJFLE010000011.1 GCA_021772835.1 Mariprofundus sp. | reverse complement strand
CCCTCGGATGAGGATGGCTTGCGCCGTACTTTTGCAGATGCACACCGGCGTTATACTGGATATATAAATGCCCGTATGCGGGTTACAGGGCATTTATGGCAAGGGCGGTTTGGTTCGGTTGTGATGGATGAAGAACACCTTTCGCATGCAGTTCGCTATGTCTCCCTCAATCCTGTTCGTGCCGGATTGGTTGAACGAGCAGAGGAGTGGCCTTGGTCAAGTGCGGCATGCCATCTATCAGGGCGTAATAGCAAACTGGTTAATGTTTCCCCCGTGCTTGACCGTTACGGAGATTTTGCTTCCTTACTTGATCAGGATAAGGGGGAAACGGAAGCTTTTGAGTGCTTCGCCAGTCAGAAACAACAGGTCGCCCCTTGGGCACTGATCAATGGGTTGAAAAGCTCGAGATATTTACAGGCCGATAGCTAAAGCCCCAGAAGCGCGGGCCAAAAAAAGATAGCGGATGAAAGTTAAGTGTATTTAGTAAACTGTCACCGTAATTCTCCCGTAATTCTAATTATACGTAATTAAATCAATAGGTGAAGGCACAAAGTTAGTGTGACAAAAAAGAAAAAGGGCCCGAAGTCGATGACTGCGAGCCCTTATGATTTGGTTGCGGGGGCCGGATTTGAACCGACGACCTTCGGGTTATGAGCCCGACGAGCTACCACTGCTCCACCCCGCGTCAGGGTGTTTCGTGAAAGTCTGCAAGGCGTCGATTTTCGACTGCTTTACCGACATAAATTTGGTTGCGGGGGCCGGATTTGAACCGACGACCTTCGGGTTATGAGCCCGACGAGCTACCACTGCTCCACCCCGCGTTAAGGAGGCCGAACTATAGGGGCGAAGATCGATGTGTCAATCGCTAGAAAAAGATGCTGCAGTTGCGGTTGACCGGATACAGTATGCACTTTAAATCTAACTTTACTCTGTAACAAAAGGACTGCTTTATTACTTCCATGCCCCAACTGATATTGTTTGATTGCGACGGTACATTGACCGATTCGCATGGTTTGATTGTGTCTGCAATGCAGCAGGCCTTTACCCTGGCTGGTATAGAGCCACCGACGAATGCGGCGGTATCTGCGATTATCGGTATGTCACTGCGCGGAGCCGTATTGGCCTTGCTGGATAAAAAGCAGGCAGAGACTCCCGCATTGGTAGAGAAAATCCTGGACGGATACCGTGATAGCTATCGTGAGAGCGAACAGCAGATACAGCTGTTTCCACATGTGTCTGAAACACTGGCAGAGCTGCGCGAGCGAGGTTACTGGCTGGGCGTGGTAACCGGCAAATCGCATGCGGGACTTTTACGCGTACTGGAATCATTCAACCTGCGTGATCTGTTTCTTGTCTTGCGCACAGCCGACTGCACACATTCCAAGCCGCATCCGGCCATGGTGCTGGAATGTATGGCCGAGATGGGTGTGTCGTGCAATCAAACCATGGTTGTGGGGGATGCATTGTTCGATATACAGATGGCCAATGCGGCAGAGGTAGGCAGCATTGGCGTCTCATTTGGAGTGGCAAAAAGCGGTGACCTGATGGCAGCTGGAGCGCAAGTCGTAGTAGAAGATTTCTCTGCTTTGTTGGACCACTTCCAGCCATTGCACAGTTCAGACTGATGTTCACAATACCTGCATGCTGATTTCGTGTTAGCATAAGCCATAGCTTTTCAGAAAAAAGAACAGCCGGAGTTGAGTGCCATGCCTAAATTCATCCGTTATAGCCTGATTGTAGTTGCACTTATTATTGTAGCACTGCTGGTCGCTCCATTTTTTATCGATGTGAACACATACAAAACTCAGATTGAGCAGACGGTTGAGGATGCGACAGGCCGCAAACTGAGCATCGGCAATATTAACGCTTCCCTGTTTCCCTGGGTCGGCATTGAGCTTGATGATGTGCACCTGGCTAACCGTGAAGGTTTTACCGATCGTGATTTTGCCAGCATAGAAAAGCTGAATGTGAAGCTGGCTCTATTGCCGCTGCTTTCCAAAAATATCGAGATCAAAACGTTTGAAATGACCACACCAAAGATCTTTCTGGAACGCCATGACAATGGTGAAACAAACTGGGGTGACCTGGTTTCAACGCAGCCGGCTACAGCCGGTTCAAAAGTAAGCAAACCGGCCGAGCCGGAGGCAGCTGTTGCTCCAGCACTGGCAGCACTACAGGCGGAATCGCTTAGCCTGAGCGCTGGTGAAGTGATCTGGGTGGATGGTAAAGCTGAACCTGTTGTGCTTGCAGATCTGAATGTGACCCTCACCGATGTGCAGCTTGAGCGCCCTGTGGCGGTAAAACTCTCGGGCGTACTGTCCGGCAACGCATTTGAACTGAGTGCCAATGTCGGCCCACTGGGTGATCTGAGTAAGCTGGACCCGATATCTCTGCCGATTCAGGGGCGTGTCAAAGCCGATAATATTCGTTTGACACCATTCAAAAAATTTATCAGTGGTTGGCCTGAACAGTTTGGAGATATTAACAGTGCTTCAGTCGATTTGTATGCCAATATCGAACAGCGACCTGATGGCATTCGTCTGGGTGAAGGAACGCTGGCACTTAACGCCAAAATTAATCTGGGCTTGAGTTTGAAAGTTGAGATGGAGAGTCAGGATCAGCTGCAGTTGCGTCGCGCAGGGCTTAACATCAATGGTAAAGATATCATTGAGATCAAAGGCAGTGTAAAAAATCTCTCCACGACCCCGAACTTCCAGCTTCGCATCGATAGTCAGCCTCTGACCCGCGACTGGCTGGCTGGACTCGTACCCGATTTGAACAGCATGTACTCAGCTCACCCCTCAGCCTGGAAAAAGATCAAATTCGGAACGCTTATTGCAGGCGATGCCAAACAGGTTGATATCCGTGATATGCAGCTGATGCTGGATGAAGAGCTGGTACAGATTTCCGGCGCTGTGGTTTATGCCGTACCGGATATCCGTCTGCGTATCGCAGCGCGTGATCTGCATATGGACCCGTGGTTGCCGCAGGACAACGTACAGAAGGCACAGGTCAGCGGTGGAAATGGCACAGCGACAACAGGAGGCAAGCAACAGGTTGCCGCTGCTGAGCCTGACCTGCGTTTCCTCAAACCATGGCGTGTGACCGCCAAAATGCAGGCTGCAACTTTGTTCCTGCGTGGTATGGAAATGCGCAGCTTTAATGTGAAAATCAATGGAGCAGATGGACACTTTGATCTGAATCCTCTGAGCTTTAAACTCGCTGGCGGCAATGTGACCGAAACAGCCAGTCTGGACGCTTCGCTTTACCCGGCCAAGTGGAAAGAGTCTGTGCACATTAGCGATGTGCAGGTGGGGCCACTGCTGAGGACACTGGCCAATATGGACATGCTGGAAGGTACTCTGTCCATGGATACCAAGTTCAGGGCCACAGGTTTGACACAGGCTGGTGTAAAAACACTCAATGGTCGCGGCAATATGATGTTGCGTAACGGCAAAATTAAGGGCATCGATATTCCGGGTACAATCAGGAAATTTACCAATCCGGGGGCGGCATCAAGCGGCCCCAATGAAACCGACTTTGCCCAGCTTTCAGGCAGTTTTGTGGTTGAAAACGGTATAGCTGATAATCAGGATCTGTTTATGGCTTCACCCCTGCTGCGGGTTACAGGTAAAGGTATTGTGGACCTGGTAAGAAAAACACTGGATTACCATGTTGAGCCACGCGTAGTGGGCACACTGATAGGTCAAGGCGATGCCACTCCCGTACGCAAGGGGTTAACGGTTCCTCTGCATATCACCGGCCCGTTTGATGCGCCCAAGGTCAGACCTGAGATTAGCGCCAAGATGTTGATTGAGAATGCTCCTGCACTGTTGAATAAAGGTAAGGTTGGCGGAGCGCTTGGCAAGATCCTGGGCGGCAAGGGCTCAAACCAGCCGGAGGGGCAACAGCCAGCCTCTCAGTCAGAACAGCCGGTACCCCCGGAAAAGAAGCTTCTGAAAGGTTTGGGAGGTATGATTCCCGGATTCTGATCGCTGGACTAAGCCGGATTCATATAGAGGAAGAGAACTGAAATGCATGTGTTTGAACATCTCCGCTTGCATCCGGAACGCCCGCAGATTCGTCAAATTCGGCGCGCGGTAGCGTTGTTGCGCAAGGGATATTTTCTCGTTGTGCCAACTGATACGACCTACGTCATGGTCTGCCTGCCGCAGGCTGTCGATGGCATGGCGGATATCCGTACGTTCAGGCGCCTGGATGAGCACCATATGTGGTCGGTGATTTGTGGCGACCTCTCACAGGCAGCAACCTGTGTTCGAATGGATAATCATGCCCATCGCATTCTGAAACGTTGTTTGCCCGGAGCCTATACTTTTATCCTGCCTGCAAGTTCGACGCTGCCGCGCAGGATTTTTGGTAAACGCAAGGATGTCGGAATCCGTATGCCTGATCATCCGGTTTGTCAGATGCTGCTGGAAGAGTTGGGTGAAGTATTGTTGGCCACCACATTGCAACTGCCGGGGCAGGATGATCCGGGATTCGATCCGGATGAGTTTGTGCCACGTCTGAAACATCTTTCCTGTGCTGTAGTAGATGCCGGTTGGGGAGGCATGGTGCCAACGACAGTTGTTGACCTGTGCGACGATGAGCCTGAGTTACTCAGGCAAGGGGCAGGTGAGTGGCCCGCCTGATAGTGCATCAATCTTGGCACCGATCCTGCTGGTGATTTTAAAATAATATACTAGATTTACGAAATAATTATCAGAGAGGGAACTATGAAAACATTTTTTGAAAACATTCTGTGGGGCTCACGTTATATGACGTTGTTGGCCGTCTGGTCCTGTATTATCGGCATGACACTGCTATTTGTCCTTTCCGCCATTGATATGGGAAAACTGCTTGTTGAATTCATTGATGTTTATATCTTTGGTCATGATATCCCCGATTTTCATACTCAGGTAGTGAGCCATGTGATTACCGCAGTGGATGATTTCCTGCTGGCAATGGTGCTGCTGATCTTTGGACTTGGTGTATATGAGCTGCATATTGATAAGCTGGAGTGTGCCCGTGATAACGCTGCGGCTGGTAAGCTTCTGAAAATTGAAAGCCTTGATGACCTGAAAGACCGTCTGGGCAAAGTGATCCTGATGATTCTTGTTGTGGCATTTTTCAAGAATGTTCTGCATGTGAGATTTGATGATCCACTCAATATTCTATATATGGGTGGCGGTATTTTCCTTGTTTCTTTAGCCCTCTACTTCGGTCATAAGGCGGGTCATATGGCGGGTCACAAGACAGATCCAAAGTAGGATAGCCGTGACAAACCGGCTAATATATCAGCGCATACTTGATGTCGCCCTTTTTTCGGCAACGATTGGGGCTGTCGCAGCTTCGTTTGTTAAAGGGCTGCCAGAGTGGACGACTATGGCCGTGCTGGTTGCCTTTGTAGTCATGTTTTTTGCCCGTTGGTGGATTGCTGATAATCGACGGGAGTGGATGAAATCAAATTGGCTTGATCTGGTAATCATCGTATTGCTTTCATCCCCTTTCTTGCGCATGTTGATGGCGCTTCGTCTTGCACACCTTGTGCCCGCGTTGAGACTGGGGGCACTTATCCGTTCCAATAAAGACCGTCTGCTCCGCCTGCTGCTACTTTCAGGTGAAAGCTTGCCTGCCGCCATGGCATTGATGTTTGGTCTGGTATTTGTTTTTGGTACGGTCACGTTCCTGCTTGAGCATGAGCACAACCCCCAGTTTGGTGATTTTTCTGATGGGCTATGGTGGGCTTTTGTTACGCTGACCACCGTTGGCTATGGTGATATTGTACCTGTGACTTCCGGTGGCCGTGTGGTGGCAGTGATGACGATGATATTTGGCATCATGGTCTATTCGCTAGTCGTGGCTAACTTAACCATATTCCTCGAATCCTATGGTCGTCAGCATTCAGAGTTAAAGAAGGCAGTGACAGAGCATGTCCATAAAACTGAATCTTCAGATAAACGGGAATGAGTGTTTTTTTTTCAGTAAAATCGATATTATTTACGAAAGCACGTGCGCATCTAGCCGGTAATATATTCCTTCAATCTGGCAATGAGTTGTTCTTTTTCACTGAGCAATAGTGCGACCATATCGCGCAGTGAAACGATGCCGATAAACTTCTCACCATCAAATACAACCAGATGACGGCAGCGATTTTTTTTCATGAGTTCCAGACACTGTTCGACATCTGCATCGGGTTTTACTGTTACCAATGCTTCGTTGGTAACATCACCGACCTTCACATCTTCAGGTTTTAGACCTTCTCCGATGACGGACATCATCAGTTCACGTTCGGTAAAAAGACCCTTGATGCCATATGCGCTGGTAACGACAAGTGAGCCGATATATCGATCAGTCATGAGTTTGGCTGCATCCAGTGTTGAACAGTTTTCATCAATGGTTGCTACATTTTGTTGAATCTGTGAAGTGATAATCATAATCAGCTCCCGGTGTTGCGGTCAGTCAGATATGCCGTTTGACTTCTACTATTATAGACATTGTTGCGTAGCCCACAACGTAAGTGATTCAAGGCGGGGTTAGATGGGTGATATTTCCCCTGGATAGTTGACATAGTCCACTTTCTTGAAAAGTGATGGTCATGCAAGCTGTCTCCAGCCAATGAAAAGGAGGCGAACATGAAAAAGATATTATTAGGGTTAATCGTTGTTTCTTTCACATCAGTGCCTGCGTATGCAGGGCCACAGGAACGAGGTATGATGACCGGTGCCGCTGTCGGTGCCACAGCCGGAGCAGTCATTGGGTCACAGACCAATGAAACAGCACAGGGGGCAATAGTCGGCGCTATGTTCGGTGTCATTGCCGGAGCAATTTTAACCGATGCCCGTGCAAGTCCGGTTCACCACAGGGTAGTTCAGCCGGTTGTTGTACATCAACGTAGCCCATACTACCGGGAGCATGTCCGTCACGAAAAACGTCATGGTTATCGTACACATCAGCACCATGATGACAGACATGCTTATCGCCATGGAAACCGTCATTATGATAAATATGCTTATCAACGTGGTCATAAACAGTACAGAAATCATGAATCACGCAAGTCGCATGCATACCGCGAACAGCGAGGTCAAATCAGCAGGTCAGAGCACAGGGCGACAGCACCAAGGCAGAATCGTCAGTTCGATCGTGGTATAGCCCGTTCCTGGGAAGGTAGATATTTCGCTCGTGCAGATGATTAAATCCTCCGGGCGTGGTGACGGATGACATCATCACGCGTCAAAGGGAGACACATAAAAAGGGCGCTACGGCGCCCTTTTTATGTGCGACTCGACAAAGAAATCAGCTCAGTGTGGCTGCAGTCTTTGTGATGCGGTTGATGGCATCTTCGAGCGTATCCTGGCTGACTGCATAAGAAAATCGCATGAAACCTGGCGAACCGAATTCGGTGCCCGGTACGAGTGCTACACCAGCTTCTTCAAGCAACCACTCACAAACCTTCACATCATCAGTCAGTGTAATGCCGCTTGGGGTAGTTTTGCCAAGCCACCCTGCAACAGAAGGGAAAACGTAAAAGGCGCCATCGGGTTTTATGCAATGCATGCCGGGGATGGCATTGATCGCATCAACCAGCCAGTTGCGACGGACTTCATAGGTGCGAACCATCTCATCGAGCTCATCGGTAGGGCCGGTCAGAGCTGCCAGGGCAGCCTTCTGGGCGATTGAATTGGGATTGGAGGTGCTCTGGCTCTGAATCTTCTCCATCGCTTTGATAATGCTTACAGGCCCTGCACAAAAGCCGATGCGCCAGCCGGTCATGCAGTAGGCTTTGGATACACCGTTGAGCGTAATGGTCTGATCTTTCAGATCCGGATTAACCTGGGCAAAGGTGGCAAATTTTTTGCCGTCAAAGAGGATCTTCTCGTACATGTCATCAGTGGCGACGATCAGGTCAGGATGTTTACGAACCACCTCACCAATGGCTTTCAGCTCTTCTGCGCTATAGGCCATGCCTGTTGGGTTGGAAGGTGAGTTCAGGAATAGTACTTTGCATCGGTGACACAGTACCTCTTCAAGCTGTTCGGCAGTAATTTTGAAGCCTGCTTCAGCTTTGGTTTCCACAATGATAGGCACACCTTCAGTCAGTTTTACCATATCCGGATAGGAAACCCAGTAAGGAGCCGGGATAATGGCGCGCTCACCCGGATTCATGACAGCCATCAACAGGTTGAAAATGCACTGTTTGCCACCGGTCGATACAAGAATCTCATTGGTTGAATAATCGAGGTCATTGTCTCGCTTGAATTTTTCAGCAATGGCCTGACGTAGTTCAGGAATGCCAGCTACTGCAGTGTAGCGTGTAAAACCCGAGTTGATTGCTTCAATGCCGGCATCCCTTGCGGCCTTTGGCGTTTCAAAATCGGGTTCACCGACGGAGAGAGAAATGATACTTTTACCGGCAGCGCGCATCTCAGCTGCTTTGGCGGTGATAGCCAGTGTGGCGGATGGTTTAATCTGTTGAACTCGGATAGATAATCGTTTCATATCCTTAATGTTGCCATGGAAATGTGAATGCTCAAGAGGGGGTATTGAATTTACGCGATTTATTGCGACGCTTGCCAGGTGAAATAAGGCCATTCACCTGAGAGCGTGTATGGTATGTGTTCTTTCTGTTGTTCGATTCGGCCTGCTAACTTTCCTTCAGAGCTTATTTTTGCGCTGCCACGGTATTCATTGCCCATCTGCTGCAGTTTGATAACACTCAGTGTTGTGTTTAACGCATCAATACGAAAACGCCCCTCCAGCTTTTTGAAGGCATGCGATCTGATTTCCGGTGCCTTGAAACCGAGCTTTTCTGTCAGTGATTCCGCCTTAACTTGCTGTGTCCATTCACCACTGTAGATCAGTAAATCTCCGTTGCTTTGCTGCCATTTGTGCATGTCAGGGATGGTGCCATGTAGTTCTATATTGGCGTGCAGGGTTCCCTTCATTTCGGCCTGCAGGGTAGGCTTCAAACCTTGAATGTCCTGAAGCTGCAAGTCTTGAAGTCTCACTTTCCCATGTACGGCCAGGCCATCCTGAGTCGGTTGCAAAACAAAGCTGCGGGATGTGACTAAACCACCTGCAACGGAGGATTTCAGGTCTTTCAGTTTTAACTCACCCTGTTTCCAGACGTAGCGGGCATTAACGTCCTGCCAGTTGTTTTGTAAAAGATTTATATTCGTCTGTTTGATTGAACCGCTCAGTCTCAATTTATTCCACATCTCAGCAGCCGGGGCAGGTAACTTGCTCCAATCCTGATGAGCAGATATCACATCAATTGAACCGCGCCGCTCAGCCAGAGAAAGATGACCCTTGAGCTCAGCCAGACCATACAAGCCATTCAACAGCAGGCGGTCACTGCTGAAATTCCCGTTGTTTGCTTTGATCAGGCCACTCGCATCCCAGTGTTCGCCGCCAAAGCCTTGTAGTTTCCAGTTTCCGCTCATGCCTTGCAGCCAGCCATATTTACTTTTGTCAGTCCAGGATGATGAGCTGCTGCCTTGAATCGTGCCGCGAAAACCATCCACCTGTTTGGATAAGCGAATTGATTTCGCCTTTAATTGATCGAGGTTTACGACAAGATTACTGATGTTAAGATGCTGCTGTTTATTCTTTTTGGACCAACGCAGCTGCTCCAGTGTGCCGTTACCGATCCGGCAATCTTGCAGCGATACGGACTTGATCGGTGTGCTGTCTGAATCTGACCACTGAATTTCAGCATTACAGAGTGCTGGAATATTTTCCGGTTTATAAAACAGGTTATTATAGTCGATCTTTGCAAGGCCAGCATCAACTTCCAGCTGAATTTTTTTATGCTTGCCCTGCTGCATCAGTGCTAGCTTACCGTTGATTGTACCGTTTGCATTGATAGCGGGTTGAATATCTAGGGATGCCAGCAACAGGTTGGACAGTGGCTGCCAGAACTTACTTTCCACTACATTGGCTACAATAAACATCTCTTTACGGCCTGAAGCTTTCTGCGAGCTGCTGATCTGCATGTCGCCGCTTAAGTTTGGAGCGGTGAGACTGGCCTCGGCCTGCCATGATGTTGCATCTCCACTGAGCTTGCTGGCATGCAGTTGCAATTCGGGCAGGAAAAGCTTTGCATCATTGTAGTTAAATTGTCCCTCTTTGAGGTTGAAACCTATGTCACCTTGCCAGGAATCTTTGTCCCAGCTTATTTTGGCATCAAGCTTGGTGCTACCTGAGAGCTGTTGGTGGAATGTGATACCAACCGGAATGACAGGCGACCATGTTTCCAGGTCAATGTCGCTGGCTTGCAGTCGTGTGGAGCACTTGTCTATCAGGCACTGTCCATCAACGGCAATGACTGCCGAGCCACCGAGATGAATAAAGCTGTCATGCCAGTATACATGATCCGCCTCAGGATGACTGAATTTGCCGCGCAGCTTGATGGGGTTCTCGTTATTATCACTCACGAGCTCAAGCTCGCCGAATACTGCCCAGTTACTGTTTTTTACGATATCCAGAGTCAATGCACCACTGAGCGTGCCGTTTTTCTGACTAATGAATGGATGTATGGATTCGGGTGTGAATGGTTGAATTCTCGCCAGTGCAACCTGTTCGAGCTTAAGTTTGCCAAAGCCACTTGTGATTTTACCGCGTTGAAACTCAAGCCTACCATGGCCACTGATTGACTCGTTATCCTGCTGCGCCTGTATTTCCCACAATGTTTCCCGGTTCTGGCCAATGTCTCTGAGCTCAAGGTGGAGATCGTTGAGCAACTCTTTCCCATCCATGGTTTGAATATTACTGCGAATCAGATGAATACGATCAACAGGTAGAGATGAGAGGGAAGATGAAGTCAACTGCATTGAGCCAGGTCTGATTTTGATTATGGCATCATGGATGTCGAGCGTATTCACTTCAACTTTGCCAAACAGCAGTGGTAGCAGACGAATACTGATATTGATATGGCCTGCCTGAACCTGGTACTGCTGGTGTTTTAACGAAACGTTATCCAATTTTAAGCCGATACCGTGGAGGAATGTCAGTGAGCTTTGTTCTGCCTGTAACTCTACATTGGTAAACTTGGCGACCTCACTGTCAAAATGTGCCTTTACAGTCACCACATCAAGTCTGAACCAGAGTGCAATGCTTAAAATGAGCAGGGCTGCGCCGACAATCAAGGTCCTGCGCAGCCCTTTCGTCATCGTGTTGCGATCAGCCCTTGAGTAGTTCTAGCAGGCGCTGATTGACCATGCCGGGGTTGGCCGTGCCACGTGATGCTTTCATGACCTGACCGACAAAGAAGCCCATAAGCTTGTCTTTGCCACCTCT
>JAJFLE010000002.1 GCA_021772835.1 Mariprofundus sp. | reverse complement strand
TTTGCACATCTGTGTATGGGGATGAGCAATGACTATCGTATTGCCATGGAAGAAGGGGCAACGATTGTGCGTCTGGGGTCTACACTGTTTGATTGGGGGAATGCTGAATAAATCAGCGTTTCCGTAGCTGGACGTATGTTTAAATGATGAACAAGGAAGGACCATGCAACAATTAACTATTTCATTTATCGGTGGCGGAAATATGGCCGAAGCACTCATTGCAGGCCTTAGACGCTCCGGCCATGACGGCGCCAATATCTGGGTATCCGAGCCGCAGCAGTCGCGTCGTGACTACTTGAATGCAAGCTATGCTGTACAGGTGAGCCCGGATAATGCCGAGGTGGCAAAACATGCGGATGTGCTGCTGCTGGCAGTGAAGCCGCAACAGATGAAGCCAGCTCTGGCCGGACTGTCAGTGGAGCTGAAGGCCGATGTCACGGTTGTCAGTATTGCTGCCGGTATCAGCTCTTCCTCACTGCATGAATGGTTGGGTGAGCACGTCAACATTGTGCGTGTGATGCCCAATACGCCTGCCTTGGTGGGAGCGGGCATGTCGGCTCTGTTCAGTGATGCGGACGAGCTACATAAGTTGCGTGCTGAGTACGTCTTGCAGGCCTGTGGCGTATCAGTGCGTGTGGAGCGTGAAAACCAGATGCATGCTGTCACGGCACTTTCAGGAAGCGGGCCAGCCTATTTCTTTCTCATGGCTGAAATTATGAAGGCCACGGGTGTGAAACTGGGCTTGTCTGATGCGTTGGCCAGTCAGTTGGCAGCACAGACGGCACTTGGTGCAGGTAAAATGCTGGCCGAGAGTGATCGAACAGCTGAGCAGTTGCGTCATCAGGTAACCAGTCCGGGCGGTACCACACAGGCGGCCATCGATGAGATGTATGAGATGGGTTTGCCTGCTGCTGTGCGCAAAGGTGTTATGGCAGCCAGTAAACGAAGTGAGGAGTTGGCGGGATAATGTATATATTGGGTTATTTTCTGCAGGCGCTTTCAGGCGTGATTCATGTCGTTCTGATGACAGCCATGATCTTGGTGATTGCTCGTGCAGTACTCTCCTGGGTGTCACCTGATCCGTACAATCCAATCGTGCGTATCATCAATCAGTTTTCCGAACCACTGCTGTTTCCTGTGCGTAAACGCGTACCGTACATGGGAGGCATCGATTTTTCACCACTGATTGTATTGCTTGCCATTATGTTTCTGGACAACTTCCTTGTGCCGACACTGCAGACGATGGCATTTAGCATGATTCAGGGTAACTGATCGTTTTGAGCGATCAGCCCTTTTTTGATGCCTAATCTTAACACCCTGCTGAAATACCCGGTTACCTGGCTGCTGCTGATTTGCGCAGTTAATTTCTTTGCAGCGCTTGGCGGGCACACGTTGTGGGATGTTGATGAACCCAATAATGCAGTCTGTGCCAGTGAAATGCTGCTGGCTGGCAACTGGTGGGTGCCAATGTTCAACGGCGACTACAGATTTGATAAACCGATTCTGATCTATTGGCTGATGATGCCGCTGAATGCACTGTTTGGTATTAACGAATGGACGGCACGTCTGCCATCGGCGCTGGCCATGACCACGCTTGTGCTGGTGGTCTGGGGTATGATGTCTCGCCTGCTGGTGGGTGAGGAGAAAGTCAATCGTCAAACCACAGCACTGCTGGCTGCAACCCTGTTTGCAACGGCGTTGCATATTGCTGTCATTGCCCGCGCTGCTGTTCCCGATCCGTTACTCATGCTCTCACTCGGAATTGCATTGCCAGCGCTGCTGATTGTTTATCTCGAAGGTAGGGTCGTTAAACCGGTAAACATGCCGCCGATGCTGATGCTTGCCTATGTGGCGATTGGATTTGGCACTCTGGCCAAGGGGCCAATTGCAGGCTTGATGCCGTTGTTGATTGTCTCGAGCTTTCTGACCCTGAACAGGGACTGGAAAAACTGGCGTCTGTTTATGCCGTTTAAAGGCGCTGTCATTGCTCTGGCTGTGGCACTGCCCTGGTATATCGCTGTGGGTGTGCTCACTGATGGCGTATGGCTGGAAGGTTTTCTGTTCCGTCATAATCTGGAACGTTTTACTGACCCCTTGCAGGGACACCGTGGTTTTCCAGGCCTGTACCTGATCAGCATCTTTGCCGGTTGGTTTCCGTGGTCGGGTTTGCTTGCAGCCATGTTGGCGTTGGGGGCCTGGCGATTAAAAGCTTTGCGTGAGCAGCCTATCCGCCTGTTTATGCTCTGCTGGCTTGGTGTGTATATCATCTTTTTCAGTGTCGCCAGTACCAAGTTGCCCAATTATGTGCTGCCGGTGTTTCCTGCTGTCGCCATGCTGATGGCCTATGGCTGGCTGCAGGCCAGTGATCTGGTGAAAGCCCGTGCGATGAACTGGCTGGCCTGGTCAGCGCTGATATTGTCGCTTGGTTTGATTATCGGTGGTGGTTTTGCCCTGCACAAGATGTGGCCGGGGGACGGTTTTTACACACTGGCACTATTCCCTGTAACTTTAGTATCAATCTGGTGGTTGAGGAGCAAAGGGGATAAG
>JAJFLE010000001.1 GCA_021772835.1 Mariprofundus sp. | reverse complement strand
ACAGACAGGATAATCTGCCAGTTTGGCCGCCACGTGTTCAGCGGCCTGCTCAAAATAGACAGCATAAGGCACCGTAATCACCGGTACTTTGGGGAAATAGAGCTGGCCCTCGAAATCGGGTGGTACAAAATTTTCACCATTCAAAGTCAGGGCGACGGCATGCGGACAATGCGAATGAATAATGGCCTGCGCATGCGAATTCTGACGATAGACTGCCAGATGCAGATTCGCATCGCCGGAAGCTCCCGGTGGTGGGGCCTCATCAAGTTCACAACCGACAAAGTCCTTGCCCTCCAAAACATCAGCACAGGCTCCAGTCGGTGTAATCCACACTGTAGAGCCATCTCTGCCAGAAATATTGCCGGAATGCGAATCATTATAACCATACAGGCGTAACCATTTATAATATTGGGCTAAATCATGTCGTGTAACCATTAACCTCTCACTCCTCTCAACCATGGCGCAATATTTCCACTTTAAAGCAACTTGTAGAATTCACAATCTGTACTATATTGTATCTGAATCGGCAATTCAGCCGATTTATTATAACACTGGGAAAACATTAGGGAGGAAAAATTATGAAACGCATTGCAATCGCAATGGCAGCCAGCTGCTTGCTGGCCGCACCGGCATTCGCTGGCGACCACGGTGGCCACGACAGCCATGGCAAAGCAACCGAGCAATCTGCTCACGATGTAATAGTCAGCGATACTATTGTTGCCAACCAGCGCAAAGAGCTTGCTAAAAATACTAAAGGCAAGGGTTTTGGCCCGCAGTCCCCACGTGACATTGATTCTGCAGCCGGCAATAACGCTCGCAGCTTCGGTGCAGCTCCTGCATATGCTGATATGAACCTGTGCAACATCCATTTCCACAAAAATGCTGAGCATAAAGGTGGTGAATTCACCACTTATGCAGGCAATGGTGATGGTCATGGTTATCTGAGCGGTTACAAGTACAACGGCACTCTCAGTGCAGCCGAGTTGAAACCAACGCACGGTAAAACCTGCGACAGCGCCCACGGCGATCTGTCACCTGGTGATACCATCGAAGTTCACTATGTTCATTCAACGGCAGACATCACCCCAGGCCCTACGCTCGGTTCATGCCTGGCCGCGAATGTCATCAACAACCCGCAGCTGCGTGTGGAAACCCAGGTCTATGTTCTGGTTAACGACAAAAAAGCACTGGACTTCGGCAAGCTGACCGCCATTTCAACAAAAGGTAAAGGCGCCCAGGCAACCGGTCTGCCAAACAACACGGGCACACCTGTTCAGTACGAAGGATCTACAACCGGTCCTGGTTACAACGAGAATGGTTCTCCTTTCCAGGTTACCTGGAGTGTTCGTCCTCAGGTAGCTAAAGTTAATATCAACTCTGTTGGCAAATGGTGCAAAGGCAACGTATTTGATGAAGATCATGCACACGGCGTTCGTAACCTCGTACAGAACCCTGATCTGCTCTCTGCAATCAAGTAAAACCTGATTCTCTGGTAACAGAGCTTAAGGCATAAAAGCCGCTTCCTCCGGGAGGCGGCTTTTATTTGGCCCTCCCCGATCTCAGTATCCACCGCCACTGTTTTTGATACTAAGTTGTGATGAACTCCATTTTTGCTCTTTAATGTATGAAACACACCTAATAGATTGGAGGAGTGCATGCCATGGCAACAGTCGCAATTGTCCGGGAATCACCTGTAACCGAAACGAACGCGATGGTTCTCTAAGCGAAGCAAAGCAACCCTGAACGGATGGTATGGGGCTTTGGTGATGCCACAGGCTTAAACGTGGTCGATACCACCTGTGGAAGGGTCGGCACATAGATACTGCATGCCAGCCAGTTGCCTCTGGTAGTGCCGCCATAAGCCTACAGAACGATTGGATAAAGGCCTGCGCACCTGAGCCGCACTTGCTGTTTGCACTGCATGTTTTGCTTGCTGGAAGTTCAGACAACCATCATCCCAACTCAGGCCGCATGCATGCAAAAGGGCCTGTGTCTGAGGCACTTGCTCAACCACCAACTGCTCATACTGCAGCTCATAAAAAGCATCTTCTGGCAGCACTTCACGCCAATGTTTCATTGCCTGTTGATAGGCCAAATAATATTGCCCAAGCTCATCCAAATCGCAGCCATAAGCAAAATCACTCCCCTGTATATTGTTTTTGAAAACGGACAAGCAGGTATCCAGCGGATGCCTCTTCACGTGTACAAAGCGAGCTTGTGGCAAAGCGCGGTGAATCAGCCCCATCAAACCGATATGATTAAGTGTTTTGTCACAAAAACAATTCCCCGGACCAGCATGTTGCTTGACCAGATCCAAATAGTGAGCTCCGATGCCTGCGCATTGATCAGCAGGTAAAACATTCAACTGCTGCAGGGACAAATCGTTTCCTACAACCTGTTGTATTGCTCTTTTTAAATAACCACGTTCACCCAGGGCTACCACATCAGGATGTGAGGCAAGCATTTGCTCTACAAGAGAGGTTCCGGAACGTGGCATTCCAAGCACGAACAGACAGGGCTGGTAATTAATGTTCGAATGATCAGCAATCACGGCAGGTGTAGTAAATTCTGTAGCTAATCTCAACTCATTTACGGCCCTGTCTATATCATAATCACTGCAGCTATGTCCTATGGCATTAGCCTCCTTCAGCAAAATGAATGCTGAATCGTATTCAGACAGATCATCCTTTGCTTTGGCCAGGGCAAAGGCCAATTGCATACGCATTTCGCTCTCTTCAGGAGACTGCTGGTACATATGCATCAATGCAGTTAACTCCTCATCACCTTCCTTAAAGTGGTGAAGGTCTGCCAACACCTGCCAGGCACCACCATGAAATGGATTGGCCTGAATAGCAGCATAAACATGTGGTAACGCGCTATCTAACCCCCCCAGTTCCACGTCCAGCACTGCCATGCCGTAATGTGCTTCAGCGTTCCCGGCATCACGATTCAGGATAGCCTGCAACTGCACCCGCGCCTCACCATGAAGCCCAAGAGCATGCAATGCCTGAAATAACCCCATACGTACTGCAATATCTCCTGGTTTACATTTCCGGGCCTTCTCCAAGACATCAACTGCCTCTAAATTTTTATCCTGATTCATGAGTGCAGCCGCAAGTCCAAGCTGTGTAGCAATATCATGCTTATCGACCTGCAAGCCCTTCTGATAACAGGCCATTGCTTCATTTTCATTGCCGGCCTGAAAGTGTGCATTGCCAAGACTGGCAATGAAATTCGCCCTGCCAGGTGCAGCATTCACAGCATGCTGCAATAACAATATCGCATGCTCATTATTTTCAATTTCCAGCGCCATCAAACCTCGAAAATGCAAAACATCCGGGCTTCCCGGATAGATCATTTCAATCTGCTCGCATGCAACCTGACACTGGTCTACATCACCCCGCTGCAAATGCTCTACCGCAGCTGCGAGCAGTAAGGTTAACTTACGTTTTTTGTTATTGGATAATTTAATCGGTTTGGGCATATCAGGCTCCAGAAGCGGGATTCATTAAGCTGGAAAATACACGAGGCCAGGGGGATATTAGCAACGTTCAAAGCCAAATGACCATCTTAAAAAAATGTCAGCTCTGAAATTTTCAATGATAGGTTATGCACCGATTCCCGGGGTGACAAACAAGCATTCTGATGCATAAGCAGGCAGATTAAACCGTATAGCTGAGTTTATGTGTCGGTCTCAGCTACAAGAGGTAAAACAATTTCAGCACGCAGTCCATGCGGTTTAAGGTTGGATAGCTTCAGCTCACCGCCATTGTTTTCCAGCAGCTCTTTGACAATGGCCAGCCCCAGGCCATGCCCCTGTTTATTTCGGCTTCTGGCTTTATCCACACGGTAGAAACGTTCGGTTACACGGTTCAATTGTTTTTCAGGAATACCTACACCCTGATCTTCAACAACAATGCAAAGCCCAGCCTCTGACAGACTCACGTTCAGGCTGATGATACCCTTATCAGGCGAATAATTGACCGCATTGCTCAATAAATTCGTCACTACCCTGTCCAGGTCAGTGTCCGATATTGTCAATAACAGCCCGTCCTCACATAGATTATTATAAGTCAGCTGCAACTGCTTTTCTTTACACTGTGGAGTGAGCATGTCACATGCCTGTTTGAGTACCAGCTCAGGTTCACATACTTCATCATTTCTCTTTGCGAACTCGATCTGATCAAGTGTCAGTAGTGCATCGAGCAAATGATTCACATGTTTGGCTTCATCGGCAATGACCTGCGCAGCTTCTTTGCGAAACTCAGCATCATCACCAAACTTTTCCATACTGCGCGCATAACCCAGCAACGAGGTTAACGGTGTTTTCAGGTCATGCATCAGATTGGACAAAAAGGTGCGGCGCTGCGTATCGAGTCTGTGTTGTTCACTGATGTCCATGCATAACAACAATGCATTGCCATCACTCAACCGTGCCAGTCTCGGCGTCAGCACATAACCGGAGATATGCATATCGGGCAAGGGAGGACTCTGTTCCGGCAAAGCGGCAAGTGCTGCATTAAATCTCTCGTGCCAATCTGAATCACGATAATAGCTCAGCAGTGAAGCTGAGGGATCGTGCTCATGAATAGCAAATAGCTCTTTGGCTCGCTGATTGGCAGAAATGACCTTGCCTTTGTCATCAAGGCGCAGAACAGCCTCGTTGATTGCCGATAAAATGGAGTCCAGATGTTGGCTTGCAGCCAGCTTCCCCTCCATCCCGTTTGACGTTTCTTTCAAGCGTCTGACTTCAGCTTTGTAACCCAGCAGCTGTTTACGCATCCAGTATGAGGATAAAAACCATGCTGCAACCATCGCTGTAATCAGCAATAAACCACCACTTGTCATTGAGGATTATTCACGGGGAAGTACAAAGCGGTATCCCATGCTACGTACCGTTTCGATACATTCTTTCCTGCCAAGCTGATCCATCGCCTTGCGTAAACGTTTGACTGTCACATCCACGGTACGCGCTTCAACAAACACATCGCGGCCCCAGACATGATCAAGAAGATATTCACGATCACGGGTTTTGCCCGGCTTTTCCATCAGCAGTTTCAACAGCTTGTATTCAAGAGGTCGCAATTCGACGCGTGTTTTGCCTTCAAAAACAACAGGTACATCCGGATCAAGCTGTATGCTGTTTTTCATATTGGTTATACCGGATTCAACCACTCGACTGCGACGCAACAACGCCTTGACCCGGGCTACCAGTTCATCCGGTTCAAACGGTTTAGGCAGATAGTCATCTGCACCCTCATTCAAACCTTGCACCCTTTCAGAGCTCATACCCAGCGCAGTAACCATCAGCACCGGCAACTGGGCTTTAGATGCCGAATTTTTGATCCAGCGCAGAATTTTCATGCCATTAGCGCCGGGCAGCATGCGGTCAAGCACAACCAATCGCCAGCTGCCATCACGCAGAGCTTCCAACGCGCTATCGCCATCTTCACAGACATGCGTTGAATATCCGGCCGCACGCAGATGCAAGGACATCAATCGGGCAATCGAAGCCTCATCTTCTACAATCAGGATAGCGGCTCTGCCGCCAGATTTTTCAATATTGTTTTCCATTAAGGTGCGATACTGTAAGTTTACCTGATTTAGCTCAAGCATCAGAAACTTCCTGTAGCGACATACCGCTTATGCTTGTCACATATTCATTTTCCTGCTTAAGCGATTGTTGCGCAAGGAGATGAAACATGAATCTCAACATATGCTGCCCCAGCTCCGGGTCTTCCAGAGTAATGACGTTGAAATATTCGCGGTTGAGTGAAAGTACGGTCAAATCAGAAAGAGCCTGCAACGTTGCTGCATGAGGGCGTTCTTTGTTCAGAAATGAGAAAAGGCCAAAAACATCTCCGGCAAACAATTTGCCGTACACTTTGCTATCGGGATAGAATGTAGAAACTTCGCCTTCAAGAATAAGGCGCATAGTATAATCAGATAAATCATTCGCCGCATACAGCAAATCTCCGGCAGAGACATGTTTCACCTCAAAGCAGGCAAACAGCATCATACACTCTTGCTCTTCAAGATCTGCACATACATTCAATGCTCTGAAACGGGTAAACAACGAATCTGCAGCCAGCGCAGCTTCAAAAACATATTCCGCATGTTGTCTTGCAATCATTTTTTTCCTCCGGCCTAAACCGGAGACATCATTACCCTTATATATGTCATGGGGATGACATTCATAAAAAAATACAGATCACCCGGACAAGCATGTCTCGCACATGTACTGTCGTTATTTCTGTTTAAAAAATGAGCAGTTAAATAGTGAAAACCAGTATGAAGGCATACAATTAACGCCGCAGCAGCGGTTGAGTCCCAATGGTGACGATTATTCCAACCCTAACAGAAACCATGCGATCAACGGTCGACTGACTGTCGGTCCATAGCGTGGAAAACAACCAACGTTGAAACCATCAACAAGGGTTTCAACGTTTACAGCAGGGTAGACTGTCAACTTTGCGATAAGTACAACCTTTAATATAGATTTTTGCATAGCCATCCCATTGAATCTTTCAGTGTTGCTATATGACACGCCACATGTCTCAAAATAACTCATTCTGTGCTCTGTGTCACAAGGATGTCACATAGCAGCCGTAGCTTCCGCCGCAACCCAGATATAGGGACTCGTTTTAGGACAACACAGGAGAACACTTTGAAAGCTACAATCAAAACTATTGCAGCACTTGCCACGTTGGCATTTGCAACCCCGGCGATCGCTGGTGGTGTAAGCGTATTCGACGACGGCGAAAGCAAACTGAAAATCGGCGGCAAAGTTTTTGCTGACGTTACTTCATACAAAGCCACCGATGGTGCTGGCGCTACTACAGCAAAAATCAATGCTGCCCGCATTGAACGTGCATACCTGACTGCCAAGTACAGCTTCAACAAAGATTGGATGATGCGCATCACTACAGATGTGACCCTTGCCAAAGATCTGAATGCAGGCGGCAAGAACAACAACATCTTCCTGAAGTATGCATACCTCGAAGGCAAGTTGATCGGCAAGGCTGCAGTGCTGCGTCTGGGCCAGTCTCACACGCCTTGGATCGATTACGAACAGGGTCTGTGGAAACACCGCTACATGTCAAAAGTCATGACTGACACCTTCAAATACGATGCATCTTCTGACGTAGGTATCGGCCTGAAAGGCGAGCTGGCTGACGGCATGGTAGGCTACTGGGCAACACTGACCAATGGTGCTGGTTACAGTCATATCGACCGCACTGGCAACAAAATGGATTTCAACAGCCGTATCGGCTTCTACCCAATTGAAGGCCTGACACTGGATTTCCAGTACCGCACTGGTTACCTGGGTAAAAATCAGTTCAATGCTGCTGCTGCCAAGAACACGCTGTATCAGGTCATGGCAACTTATGGCATGGGTAAAGACTTCCGCATCGGTGCCAACTATGCTGCTAACGACGTTTCACCTGTAGGTGGCGGCGCTAAAATTAAAAACAAGATGTATGGTGTTTGGGGCTGGGCTAAGATCGCTGGTGATTTCGGCGCTTTCGGTCGTTTCGAAAGCAACAAGGACAATGCTGCTGCTGCAACCAAGAAGAAAGACGATCATTATTCAGTTGGCGTAGAATACTTCCCGGTTAAGGGTGTAACTCTGGCTCTGGGTTATGATGCTACCAAATCAACTCTGGGTGGCGCCTCTAACGGCAAGACCTCACGTATTGGTCTGTGGTCCGAAACGAAGTTCTAAATCTGAATCGGCCGGGGTTTCCCCCGGCCTTTTTTTACCATCTCATTTAATTATCTCTAACATAAAAAACAGGAGAAAAGCATGAAAAGAATCATTCTGTCTGCCGCTGCCCTGCTTGTTGCTGCCAACGTTGCACAAGCCAGCGAACAGATCCACATCGTAGGTTCATCTACCGTTTACCCATTCTCAAGCTACGTAGCTGAAGAGCTCGGTGCTACCACCAAGTTCAAAACACCAATCGTAGAGTCCACCGGTTCCGGCGGCGGCATGAAACTGTTTTGCGCTGGCAACGGCATGGACACACCTGATATCACCAATGCTTCACGTCGTATGAAAGACAAGGAATACGCGACTTGTCAGAAAAACGGTGTGAAATACATTACTGAAGTTGTTGTTGGTTATGACGGCATTGCACTGGCACAGAGCAAAGATGCAGCACCGATGAACCTGACCCGCAAACAGATTCTGCTGGCAGTTGCTGCAGAAGTGCCTAACAAAGAAGGCACTGCACTGGTTGCTAACCCATACCACTTCTGGGATGAAATTGATGCCAGCCTGCCACACCGCAAGATCACTTTCTACGGTCCTCCAACTTCATCCGGTACCCGTGATGCATTCGAAGACCTGACCATGAAAGCTGTTGCCAAGCATATGGATGTTTATACCAACCTGTATAAAGCAGACAAGAAAGCCAACAAGAAGTACAAGAAATTTCATGAAATTCGTCAGGATGGCGTTTACGTTCCATCCGGCGAAAATGATAACCTGATTGTACAGAAGCTGACCAAAGACACTGAAGCACTCGGCATCTTCGGCTACAGCTACCTGGCTGAAAATGCTGACCGTATTGCAGCTGCAACCGTTGCAGGTATTGCTCCATCTCCGACAGCAGTTCAGGACGGTTCATACAAACTGTCTCGTAGCCTGTACTTCTACATCAAGAAGTCTCACATGGATAAAGTTCCTGGCATGAAAGAGTACATCAACCTGTTCACCTCTGAACAGATGATCGGCGATGGCGGTGCCTGCACTGAAATCGGTCTGATCGCTCTGCCGGAAGCAATGCGCGCTCAATACCGTGCTCAGGCTGCAAACCTGACCAACATGAAACCTGAAGATCTGAAAAAGAAATAATTTTCATCCCCATGGAAAAAGAAGCTGGCCGGAGTGATCCGGCTAGCTTTTTCCATTTAAAAACACAAAGCACAATATCGAAATGCCAGCACACCTGCTATTTCCATATCGTGACTGAGTGCTTAGAGTCGCCACGCCCACGGAGGGATAGTTTGTTAATTCTAGAAAGTCGTACAGCTAGTAGATGATGTTATATTCCGATCTGTTTTTCTGGCTGTTTGGTGGTTTGATTCCTCTTGCTTTCACTGCCTATATGGTGGCACGCAGCAAAGCGCTGGGCACCGAACAGGATGGTTCACGCCTGCACTCACTGCCCGGATATTACGGCTGGTATGCGGTCATCTGGCTGGCTCTGCCTGCCATGCTCAGTGGCCTTGTGTTCAGTTTTATACACATGTTCGGCCTGTTCTCGATTCCGGCCCCTATGCTGCTCGGTACCATGTTCACCATCGGTGGTGCAGGACTATGGTACGCACTGCGCCATATCAAGGTGGATTTCAGGGCGCGTGAGTCCGTTGAAAAAGTCACCACAGCCATACTCATCACAGCAGCAAGTATCTCAGTCCTGACTACTGTAGGCATTGTACTGTCGGTTGTATTTGAATCGGTAAACTTCTTTCAGGTGATTTCATTCTGGGACTTCATCACAGGCACCAAGTGGGAACCTGACACTGCCTTCCTGATTGGTGCGGGCCGCGACACCGTTGGAATGACTCCACCCGCATTCGGAGCTGTGCCGATTTTTGCCGGCACCTTCATGATCACTGCTATTGCCATGATGGTTGCCGTACCTGTTGGTCTGTTCTCAGCCATTTACATGTCGGAATATGCTTCACACAGCGCACGCGGCAGGCTCAAACCCATGCTGGAAATTCTCGCTGGTATTCCAACTGTGGTTTATGGCTTCTTTGCTGCCATTACCATCAGTCCGCTGATTGTAAAAGCTGCCCACGCCTTTGGTCTGGAAGCCGACTACACCAATGCACTGGCGCCAGGCCTGATTATGGGTGTGATGATTATCCCCTTTGTATCTTCACTCTCTGATGATGTGATCAAAGCTGTTCCTCAGGATTTACGCGATGGATCGATGGCACTCGGCACCACCAAAGCCGAAACTATTCGCCATATTGTGCTGCCTGCAGCGCTGCCCGGTATCGTGGCCGCCTTTCTTCTTGCCACATCGCGTGCTATCGGTGAAACCATGATTGTGGTGATGGCTGCAGGTCTGCGTCCAAATCGGACGGCCAACCCGCTGGAAGGCATCACCACGGTAACCGTGAAGATTGTGGAAGCACTGACCGGAGACCAGGAGTTTGACTCCGCCTTCACCCAGTCAGCTTTTGCCCTCGGTTTTGTGCTGCTGCTGATTACACTGGTTCTCAACATTGTCTCAACCATTGTCGTACGCAAATTCAAGCAGAGGTACGAATAACATGAGTCAGCCGGAAATTTTTACCGATGCCCGCATGCGCAAACGTATGCGTGCCGACAAGCGTTTCAAGTTTTACGGTTTCGCTGCCATCGCCTTAGCACTGGCATTTCTTGTCTTCTTTTTCGTTGATATCATCGGCAAAGGCCTGCCTGCATTTCAGCAGGCTGAAATTCAGGTCGAGGTACACTACAGCGACGCGACCATGAACAACTACAACAATGGCGTTGACAGGCAATATAAATCACTGGTCAGTAAAACCTGGTTACGCCATATACCCAACCAGATGCGTGATCATCCGGAGCTGATGGGCCAGAACCGTGTCGAATGGGTACTGGCTGAAAACCGCGTGGATCAGTTCCTCAAAGGCCACGAAGGGCACCGCCTAAAAGAGAAATACCAGAAACTCATCAATCAGATGCAGGAAGATGGAACAGTTCGCCTTGTTTTTAATAGCGGGTTCTTCACTAAAGGTGACTCTAAACTGCCTGAGAATGCAGGCATACTCGCATCGGCAATAGGCTCCATCTTTGTACTGCTGTTGACCATGCTCTTTGCCGTACCTATTGGTGTAATGACAGCGATCTATCTGGAGGAATTTGCCCCGGATAACCGCCTCACCCAGATCATTGAAGTCAATATTAATAACCTGGCAGCGATTCCATCCATTCTTTACGGCTTGTTAGGTCTGGCGATCTTCATCAACTTTATGGGTGTACCGAGATCATCTGCACTCGTCGGTGGCCTGACGCTGGCACTGATGACGCTGCCGGTGATTATCATTGCTACCCGCGCCGCCCTTCGCGCTGTACCTGATTCGATCCGCGAGGCTGCCTACGGCCTTGGCGCATCCAAGTTGCAGGTGACATGGCATCATGTGCTGCCTTTGGCCATGCCTGGCATTCTGACCGGCTCGATTATCGGTCTTGCCCAGGCCATGGGCGAAACCGCACCACTGCTGATCGTTGGCATGATGGCTTATATCCCTGAAGCTCCGGACTCCATCTTTGAAGCGACCACGGTATTGCCTGCCCAGATCTACACCTGGTCATCAGAATCACTGCGCGCCTTTGAAGAGAGAACGGCTGCAGGCATTATGATACTGCTGGCGGTATTGCTGACCCTCAATGCAGTCGCCGTAAAGTTTAGAAATCGTTCTGAGAACACCTGGTAGGATATGATGAATAGTGAAGTGATAGAAAATACCTTAACCATCCGAGACCTGAAACTGTGGTACGGCGACTTTGAAGCCTTGCACGGCATTAATCTCGATATTCAGAAAGGCAAAGTTACCGCATTTATCGGCCCCTCCGGCTGTGGTAAATCCACTTTCCTGCGCACCCTCAACCGTATGAATGACCGTATTCCTTCATGCCGCACCGAAGGTGAAATCCTGCTCAATGGTCAGAATATCTATGACCCGTCTGTCGATGTTGTGCAACTGCGCACCTACATTGGCATGGTATTTCAGAAACCCAACCCGTTTCCGAAAAGCATTTATGAAAATATCGCTTATGCACCACGCATTCACGGCATGGTCAAAGATGGGCCTGAGATGGATGAACTGGTCGAGAGTGCACTCAAACGCGCCAGTATCTGGAATGAAGTAAAAGATAAACTGCATCAGCCCGGCACTGCCCTCTCCGGTGGCCAGCAGCAGCGTTTGTGCATTGCCCGCACGATTGCTGTCAAGCCTAAGGTCATCCTGATGGATGAACCGTGCTCGGCACTCGATCCGATTGCCACAGCCAAGATTGAAGAGCTGATGGATGAGCTGAAAGAGGAATACACCATCGTCATCGTCACCCATAACATGCAACAGGCAGCACGCGTTTCCGACTATACCGCCTACTTCTACCTCGGCG
Source organism: Mariprofundus sp. (assembly GCA_021772835.1). Lineage (GTDB taxonomy): Bacteria > Pseudomonadota > Zetaproteobacteria > Mariprofundales > Mariprofundaceae > Mariprofundus. The sequence continues at coordinate 891 of JAJFLE010000001.1, read as the reverse complement.
ATCTGGTTGAGTATGCTGACACTCACACTATTTTCACTGCACCAACCCATCAGAAGACTGAAGATTACATTACCGGCCGTTTCGGTTAAGGAAGCCACCATGAACGAACATACTGTAAAACGTTTTGAAGAAGAATTAAACGAACTGAAAGAGAAGGTTCTCGCCATGGGTGGCCTGGTAGAAAAAGCCACCAAACGTTCCATGAATTCGCTATTCAAACACGATACTAAACGCGCGTACAAAGTCATTGAACGTGACCAGGCCATCAACGCCCTGGAAATAGAAATTGACGAGATGACACGCACCATGCTTGCCCTGCGTCAGCCAGCAGCGAGCGACCTGCGCTTTGTGATGACCACCATCAAGGTGGTGACTGATCTGGAACGCATGGGCGATCTGGCAGAAGGCATTGCCGAACTCATGCTTGAAACTCAGGAGCACCCGCTGATTCATGTTTCCTCGCTGGAATCACTTTCTGATCAGGTGTTTAGCCAGACAACTCTAGCACTCAATGCTTTTGCCCAAGGTGATACGGATGCAGCCATCTCCTGTCTGGAAAATCACGATAAAGTAAACGGGAAGTTCAAATCCATGCAGCGTGAATACCTGACTTATATGATGGAAGATGCACGCCAGATTACAGCAGGCCTGATCTCCACCAATATTGCCAGAAACCTTCAACGCATAGGAGATCATGCTGTAAATATAGCCGAAATGGTAATTTATATGATCAAGGGACACGATGTGCGTCACCTGGATCATACAGCAGCTTCGGCAATGATCAGCGGCTCATTGCAGGAGAAAATTTAAACAGCGCCGAGACACAACAAGCATCCAAGCTAAAAAAGGCGGGGGTTTAAAACCCCCGCCTGTGTTGGGTTCGGGCGCCGC